>NZ_CP187899.1:0-737960 GCF_050559735.1 Enterococcus sp. DIV0800
CAATTGATAAAAGATACTTTCAAATTCATTTAGATATCAGCCGAGAAACCGAAGTCTCTAAATTAAGTCAACAATTGATCGAAAATAAGATGGTACCTGATATCTTAGTGGACGTAGCAGGAATCTCAACGATGGATTTTCTCGTAAATAGCCAAACCAGTGATTTTGAAAAAACGTTTCAAGTCAATACTCGCGGAACTTATTTCGCTATGAAGTATTTTACCAAGGCAATGATCGACCATAACAAGAAAGGTCGTATAATCGTGATTGCTTCTCAAGCAGGAAAAAATGGCTATCGCGGAATGTCGGCTTATGTAGCGTCTAAACACGCTGTTTTAGGCTTGATCAAAACAGCAGCAATCGAAACAGCACCAAATCAAATTTTAATCAATGCCGTCTGTCCGGGAATTATCGAAACAGAGATGAAGCAACGAGAAAGGGTCGAAGGCGGTGCGTTACGGGGTATGAGTGCAGAAGCTGTTCGGCAAGAAGACATCAGCCAAGTGCCGTTGAAACGAACAGGAACACCGCAAGACGTAGCGAATGTCGTATTATTTTTAGCAAGTCCTCTGTCGAGTTATATGACCGGACAAGCGATTAATGTGACTGGCGGGATGACGATGCATTAAACTAAATTCAAGTCATAAATGAAACTTATTTTGCGAGCTATTTCGAGAGCAAATAATTATAGCTAGTTTTCAGTAAAAACTGACGAGTTGTGTGAAATTAAAGCTGAGACAGAAAAATAAATTTCTGTCTCAGCTTTTTTGTTAACTTGGAAAAACTGAATAAATTTTTTTTGGAATTTAGTTTTCGTTTATTCAATCGTAAAATCTATTGCAACGTTTTTACGACTTAATCGGTGCGAGAAATCATTTTTCAAATTTGTTTCGGTTTTAAATCGAACGAGGTCACCTTTTGCTGGAAGTTCTTTAGTAACTGGAATCCACGAATGGTTCTCAAATCTTTCGTAAGCTTCAAAAACAAAGGGGAGTCCCTGCGCCGATTCAATGATGTCAGAATCCATCAGCTGGAAGTGCAAATGAGGTTCGGTTGAGCTGCCAGAATGTCCCACTTTTCCGAGAAAAGCTCCCGCAGTCACCAATTGGCCTACTTTTACGGCAATCGAATCTTTTTGCAGATGGCAAACTGCCGCAAAGAGCCGATCAGAATGCTGAAGGATCACATAATTTCCAGCGATTTTTTCAAAGCCGTCACGCTGGGGATCGAAGAAAAGTGAATTACGAATCAGTGTTTTTTGACCTTGAAACCATGAAGCGCTTACTCCATCAGCGGTATTATTTTTGGCCTGTACTACTTTGCCGGAAAAAGGAGCATAGACCGGCTGTTCAAAACAGTAAAAATGATTCAAAGCAACCCCGCCTAAATAATAATCTAGCCGTTTCTTGTCATGGGTAACTTGCTTTTGATTCGCGGGGGCGATCTGGATAAAATCAAAGGCGTAACGCAGACCGAAGCGATTGGTTCCGTGGCTAGGAACACGATCTTTGGGGCTGGTTTCAACGAACCATTCCCCTTGAAGCGGGGCAGCAATCGTCAAATTTTTTTCATTCATAATCTTTAGCTCCTTTTCGGGTGTGCTTTTGGAAAATAGACGGATGAGTAAATAGAAAAATCGCGTTTTCATACATCTCTTTTCTATCTAACAAAGCAGCTATTCATTTTGTGGGAAAGCCTTTTCGAACCGCTTGAAAATTAATCTAATAAAACAAAAATAGCGAGGCATGGAACAAAATGCTTCGCTGTTTTTGTGGAATAAAGTTAATGTCCTTTATGTTTTTCGCGTTTTTTCTCTTGGCGCTTTTGGAAACGCTCGTTAAGCAACGCCGCCTTTTTCTGCCGCTTGTTGGCTTTGTTTTCGAACTTCGTTTGATCACGTAATTTGCTCATTGTACGCTGAGCTTTTGTTGAAACAACCGGTTTGCGCTTCTCGCGATTGATCAAACGCTGCAGGCGTTTTGGATTTTGTTTCTTATTACTCTTTTTTTCAGCTGCTACTGAACCGGATCTTTCAAGTAACTGAGGTAATTGTTCGAAAATGAAAGCCAAAACATCTGCGTCCTTTGGCTCAGGACCAAAAACATATCGGATTGCTTGGTAATGGACATTGGTCTCGTTTTCCACCAAACCACACCAAAAACTGCCATCGAAGTAAATCGTCAACTTCATTATGACACCTCCCTTTGATTTATTTCTAGCAAAGGACAACCCAGGGAGGGCAGGTTACTGACATTTTCATGCGACGGACTACCAACCGTCATGTGTTTTTATGCTCACTAGTAGTTTACCTGACTCATTCAAAAAAGCAACGCTATAAAATGAAAACAACATACTAATATAACTTTTTATAATACTTGATACGTTGTAATCATATTTTTACTTTCGCTAGAAATATTTGAGACAAGCATAAATCAATCTGCTTATCCGTTATCGATCTTCCTTTTAAGGTGTACAAAGCCACGATAGATCACGTGTTTAACGTATAAAAAGATTTTTTTACGTTATAAAATATTGTGCTTTTAAATACTATTTTTGAATACATTTTAAAGATTAGATTAACAAGAGATGATAAGTGCTGTATCGTATTAAGTGTAGAATAACAGCGCATATTAAAAGAAAAAAGGAAAGGTGTTTTAAGATTGATTAAATTGTATAGTTCAGCTAGTTGTACATCCTGCAGAAAAGCGAAGGCTTGGCTATTAGAGCAAGGGTTGACCTTCGAGGAGCGAAATATTATTTCGGACCCACTAACTAAAACAGAAATCAAAGAAATCCTTGCATTGACTGAAACGGGTACGGATGAGATCATTTCTCCACGCTCGAAAGTTTATCAAAAGCTAGACATCGATTTTGACGAACTAAGCCTGAGTGAATTAGTGGCTGTGATCGAGGAGAATCCTAGTATCTTAAGACGTCCGATTTTGATGGACGAGCGAAGATTGCAGATTGGCTACAATGAGGATGAGATCCATCAATTTATTCCACGAGAAGTACGCAAAGTGACCTCAAAGAAGTTAACCGAGATTTTAATTTATCTGGATATGGAAAAAGAAAGTTTGGTTTAAGGGATATTTCTGTTACAACAGGAGAGAAACAGCATATTTTATAAAAGAGACCTTTTTTCATAAGGAAGAGAAAGGGGTTTTTAGCAAATGATGACGGAATTTGAAAACAACGCGATTGAAGTCATGTTAACGGCGGGCATCAGCGCGGAACATATTCAACGGCAGAAAAAAACATTTATCAAAGCTGCTGAATTAGAGGATTACTATGACCCAGTGGCAGACAACGAAGGTCCAAGTAAAGAGATCCCTGTTCAGAAGATTAGTGGGATAAAAGGAAAAGAGAAACTAGCAGGGAAATCCGTTTACGATCTTTTTATGGGTGTTACTGGAGAATGTGACACCGAAAAAATCAAAGAGTACCTCCATTCATTACAGAAAAATGGGTTGGCATTTCAACAAGCATTTTATTCTGGCGATTTCAATCTTGAGCCCGCTCATCAGCTTCAATTCAACTATTATCAAGAGGATGACTGTTACATCCTGCAAGAGCAGGGGCTTCATCGGCTAGTTGCGGCCAAAATGTTCGATGCGCCTTATCTTTCCGGGGTAGTCACTGTTTATGAATTGAATGAAGCAAACAAAAAATTGTATGCGGAATATATTTCGTTAAAAGAACTTTTGCGTTTGACCGATATGAAGGGGATGACCTTGGATCTTTTTAGAGAAAAGAATAATTTTTAATCCGAAAAAACTCCGGCTTTCATGATTGAACATGAGTGCAGGAGTTTTTTTGATTATAAAGAAAGTATAAAATTTTCAAATGAATAAATTACTTTACAACAGGTACATCCAGGTCCGGCTTCACGAACTAGCTTTATCGGCAATAAGCTGAGCGAGTTCGCGAAAGCCTCTCTTACTACATATATCCGCAGGCTTCCTTCCAAGTCATCCAAAAATGGATACCGCCAGTGGAATCGACCCAACGATTGGGGTTGTAATTTTCAGCAACGACCCACTCGCCTGTCCGATAAATAAAGTTATCATCGACATAGGAGATTGCCTCGTTGTAAGAAGCCTTTGTAAATTTGTCCTTGATCGATAACACCTTAGCTTTGTCGCAGCGACAGGTGGTGTTAGTGGCTGATGAGCGGCGGGCATCAGCTGGAACTAAAAGCTGAACGATACGATAATCCAAGCATTCCTTGTAGGCAAGGAATGCTCCCTCTTCAGGACAATGCATCGCGAAATACTGCGTCTGTTCATCATAGATGATGTCCGTTAGATCAGCAGTTTCCAGCATGGCGAAAAAAAGATTCGCGCCGGAAATATCCGCACTTCGCAGATTGCAGTGCTGAAAATCGGTTCCTTGTAGATTGGCGTTTTTTAAAATTGCGTCCGAAAAATCACATTCAATACACAAACAATTGCTTAAGTTGGCACCAGTCAAATCCGCATTGGAAAAATCAACTCGCTTAAACGTCAGGTGATGAAAATTGGCATTTTGTAGCTTGCGAAAAGCATAATCATGATCTTTAAGTCCATCCGTCATCGTCCCCGCATCCTTTCTGATGGCACCTCTCTTTATTTTAGCATCATAGCAAGCGGGACGCTATGCTATGAGCATTATTCTCCAAGCTCGATCCAGTAGACTTGAACCCATTCGCCATCTGTATGAAGAAATTCCCGTTCTAACACACCACCTGCGTTGAGGATTGTTTTTCGGGAAGCGACATTGTCTTTAGCACAAGCAATCATGACTTCTTCTAAGCCAAGGGATTTGCAAAAAAGCAGCCCTAAGCGAAGCATTTCGCCGGCGTAGCCCTTTTGCCGTTCACTTGGCCGAACCCCATAGCCGATATGGCCGCCATAATTTCGCAGAAAATCGTTTAGAAAATGGCGAATATTAATAATGCCGACGATTTTCTGATCCTCTGTTCGAACCGCTAGGAAGGTCGTTCCGGTCACCCAGTCAGGGTTGATGATCGTCGGATCGGACGCAGTTGCAATGCGCTCTAGCCAATCGTCATAATTTGGGCTTTCCTCAAGTAACGAAGCGCCGTGCAGATGCTCTTCACCAATTTCACGATGCTCCTTAACATAATCCAAAAGCTGCTTTTCGTGTTCTTTAGTAGGTAAAACCAGGGTAAGCTTGCTCATTGATCGCCACGCTCCTTACGCTAAAAGTTGTTTTTTATTGTAGCACAAAAAAATAGTAGAGAGAACGCGATGGTATAAAAGGTTGATTGAAGATTTCCGTTAAAGTGTTTCAAAATTTCTAGAAAAAATACGGGTTCTTTAAATATGAATAATAAAAACACATCCGAATCCCAAACAGGACTCGGATGTGTTTATTCGCTATAAATATTGACGACGTTATACCAGTGACGATTATCATATTCCATATAGCGGTCAGGAGAAAAGCCCGATAGTACATAGCCTAACAGGATCAATAAAATCCCGCCGCCAATCAAATAGGTAGCGACTTTGGGCAATAATAATTTGCTTTTCATACTTCCACGACCTTTCTTTGGAAAATATTTCGACGGATCAAACGCATCAAGGCCCGATGCATATTGATGAAGACTGCGCTGAATTTATAAGTCAGCCACATACACAAAAGTCCACCGCCAAACAGCAGCATACCGACACCAAGTTGAGTGACTCCCATAAAAACAGAATCAAAAAGGACAAAAGGACTGGTCAACGCGGCCGCAACGCCGCCAATGATTGTACCGGCAGCTAAACAGGCACCTGTAAAAGGAATACACCAGATCAAAAGGTCGATGCTGAATAAAATCAGAAACGCGGCTAGCGCTAAGCTGCCCCAAAGTGGAAAGCCGATGATCAATAAAATGATCCACAACCAATTCAATCTGCGAGGAACGCGAACCTCGGTTGGGATGCCTGCCGCTTCATAAGCAAGCTGCTTGGGATCGCCTAATTTCGCGACCGCTTGTTTTTCGGAATAGCCGTCTTCCATCAAGTCTAAAATCATTTCATCGTAGTATTCGATTAGGCGATGGACTTCGCTGGGTCGAACCTCATAGGCTAAATAATTGCTTAATTCTTTGATAAATTCTACTCGATTCATTCTTCAACACTCCTTCTGATAAATTGATGTATTGCTTCAACGTCCTGCCATTCCCGTAAAAAATTTTGAATACTGGCGATCCCCAGGTCAGTTAGGTGGTAATACTTTCGTAAACGCCCATTATGAATCTTTGAATAGGTAGCGACCTGTTTATTTGTCTCTAACCGTTTTAAAATTGGGTAGAGAGTCGATTCAGTAATCTCGATATGGGGATGAATTTCCTTGACGATTTGATAGCCATAGGAATCATACTCGACTAATGACGCCAAGACACAATACTCAATCAAGCCCTTTTTCAATTGACTATCCATTAACAACACCTCTTTATACGTTATACTATACATTACATAGTATATAGTGACTATCAGACTTGCGACCTATTTATAAAAATTTGGACAACAAAAAAAGAGAATCCCTCAGATTCTCTTTTTTTGGAGCGGTTTATTTAACCAGCCGAACGTTTCTTTATCTCTGTGTATCGATCTCTCTCAACGCACTTTCAGGTACTTGATCGCGATTGACTTCTTCATAGGTTTCGATATGAGCGCCCTTGCTGGATAATTTTAAGTAGCGATCCGTTTTCAATTCTGAGAGTCCGTTGAATTGTATAGTGCGCGTTTTGCCATTTTCATCAGCAGCTAATTGTTGATAGCTAGCGGTACCGTAGCCATTAACAGCTTGAGGTGCCGTTGTTTTCACGTAAAGCTCACTTTTGGGAACGAGGGGATTAAGTTGATCTAAGATTGCTGCGACTTCGCTGGAAGAATTCTTTGAGTAAATGGATGCTCCAAATAATAAAATCAATACTCCTGCACATAGTCCGATTAGTTTTTTTATCATAGTTAAATTACCTTTCCTTTCAAACTTTCTATATAAAGATTATCAATTTTAGCAATGGATAAAATCAGCCGCAAGACCTATCTAGACCTAACAAAACTGTCACTTGAAAGTTATTTTAACTAAGTGAGGGAGGTTAAGAAAAATATCAAAAAAAACTACCCTAATAAATAGGCAGTTCCTTCTTTATTTTGCTGGACGATAGCCAGCTTTTTTTGCTTCTTCAATGGTTTTGAACCAAGCTTTCGGGTTCGTGGTATTGTCATAGTATTTACTGCCCGGCAGGTGATAGACCCCGCTGTTTGAACCTTTGATCAAGCCTTTGCCGTTTTCATCCACGTATTGTTTGGCTGGATTCTCTGAACTTGAACTGTTTGCCGTGTTGGATGTAGTAGTTACTGTACTCGTTCCGTCCGCATAATTTAAAGTTACACCCTTTTGTACGTTGAAAATATAGACATTAAATTGGACCGCATCACTGTCGATCGACTGAGCCATCATATGGACGCCTCGCGCTAGTAGTTCGTCGTCGCGGAAAATCGGTACGACGGAATAGCGAACGTAATTTTTTGAACTTTTTTCTAAATAATAACGAATATCCATCTCAAAGCGCAGCATTTCTGGGCTGTTGAGTTGTCGCGTGCCAGTGATTAAATTTTTCCAATTCGCATTTTGGCCCGTCAACTGATAACCGATCAAATGGGAACGATTGTAGAGATATTGGCCATTGATTTTTTTGTTGTGCCAACCAGTGGGGGTAACGCTGGCGATTTCCCCGCGTTTTTCTGTCGGCATCAGCTTTTTATTCAGCAGAGCTTCCGCGAAGGTGGCTCGATTCAAATGATCTAAATCACCGTATCTTTCCCACGGACCATTTTTTATTGTGAGGTCGTCTTTAGTAAAGGTAGGTTTGTTTTGATTGAGCTCAATCGTTTGTGTGCCGGAATAGTCCAAGGCTGCCAGCTCTTTCTGATCCTTTACGGTTACTTGAGCAACAGGAGCCGGCTTTGTCGGCGTGTCTGGCGTTTGTTTCATGCTGTAGACAGCGAAACTAGCTGCGGCAAGTAAGATCACCGCAACTAGTTTAGTTTTTTTAGTCAAATTTTTTCCTCTATTCTAACTCTTTTTGAGGTGTTATTCAGGAGCCCCGATGATCTTGATGTATTCATCAGGATTCATAATTTCAAAATGCTTCGCCACTAGCTGATTGCGCTTATTGCGGCGGCCAGCGATATGGATCATATATTTATTATCCGGCAACCGGAAAACATAACTCGAGAGGTAACGGTCTTTAATCAAGACTTCGGTTTTACTTTCGCCGTCACTCATGATGAGTAAAGACATCATAATAGGTTTTTCTTGTAATAGAATGGTTTTTTCTAATAGTCCACGGTATTCTTCCAAAAAAATCACTCCTTTCAATAAAAAAGACTTCATCTAATTTTAGCATTTTTATGGAAATTATGCTCTCCTGAAGAAAAGATTCGCGATCGAATGGGAAAGTTTGTTAAGATGAAAAGAAAAAGCAGGTGAGGAAATGGCATTTTGGAATCCGTGGCGAGGCTGTCGGCGAGTCAGTGAAGGCTGTAAATTTTGTTTTATTCATGAAGGAGATAAGAAACGAGCCGTGGACACCAGTCTGATTGAGAAGACGGCACAATTTGATGCGCCAATCAAGCAAACGAAAAATGGTTATAAAATGAAGAGTGGGCAAAAGGTCTATGTTTGTTTTTCCAGTGATTTTTTGATCGAAGAGGCTGACCCGTGGCGAGGGGAATGCTGGCAAATGATGCGAGAACGATCAGATTTGCAGTTTATCTTCCTGACAAAGCGCATCCAGCGGTTACCAGAAGTGGCGCCAAAGGATTGGGGCAAGGGCTATGACAATGTGACGATTGGAGTCTCGGTAGAAACTCAAGCACGAGCCGACCAGCGTTTGAGTTTGTTACAACAGCTACCCATCAAACACAAAAATATCATTTGTCAGCCATTGCTTGAAGAAGTGACGCTTGCTGACTATCTTGAAGGTGTTGAACTGGTGATGACCGGTGGTGAGTACCACCAAAAAGCCCGACCGTTAAACTATGATTGGATCTTAAAGCTGAGGGAAGAAGCTGTTGCAGCCAGAATTCCTTTTGAGTTTCGTCAATGTGGGACCCATTTTATTAAGGACGAAGAAATGTATCAGCTGAATTATCGCCAATTATTTTCCCAAGCGAAAAAAGCGAATATCAACTGGTATCCAAATTAAAAACCGATACAAGGAGCTGAGACTCTATTAATGTCTCAGCTCCTTGTATCGGTTTTGTTGATATTCCTGCGATTTAGTCTTCGGAAAATTCTTCCTCTACTAGTTCTGCGTTCGCCGCAGCGACCCGTTTATTGCCACGATAGAGTTCAATGATCGTCCAAGCTAAGAGTGCTAAGACAGCCGCAATCAAAAGATAAGCAATTGTGTCAGCAGTAGTAATTTCCATGGCGCTAGGATTATCACCGAAGAAACCTTCGATTTGACTTGGCAAACCAATGAGATTCAAATAGGTCAAACCGATTACGGCGATCCAGCCCAGTAATTGTACGATTTTTTTATTTTTGAAACGAGCACCCATTTCTGCGGTGCTATTGGTCATCATTAACAAAGGCAACATCGAAAATGGCAAAGCAAAGGCTAAAAAGACTTGCGAATTATTCATCAAATTATTCAACGCCTCGTGTTCCTCAATGACGCCTTTTCCGCTAAAGAGCATGACACAGATCATAACGGGGACAACAGAAATCAAACGAGTGACTAGACGACGCAGCCAAATCGGCATTTTCATGTGGATGAAGCCTTCCATAATGACTTGTCCAGTTAATGTTCCGGTGATCGTGGAATTTTGACCTGAGGCCAACAACGCTACTGCGAAAAGGGTGGATAACAAGCCGGTCTTGGCAACGCCCATTAAAAGGCTGTTGCTCATGGTCGCTGGATTTGATAAAGCTTCGTATAACCCAAAGAAAGACGGGTCTTTGACGGTGCCGGTTTTGAAAACCGCCACACCCATAATCAAAAGCAACGCGTTGACTAGAAACGCCATTGACAGTTGGATATTAGAATCCCATGTCGTAAAACGAACGGCGCTTGCAACTTCTTCTTCATCGGCATGATTGATTTTACGTGTTTGTGAGACTGCCGAGTGGAGATATAAATTGTGGGGCATCACTGTTGCACCAATGATTCCAAGCGCACCGGTTAAAGGCGTTTGCCCACCAATGGCAGGGGATTTCGCAAACGTTTCGTGTGTTGGTACGAAGCCTTTGATCACTTCACCCCAGTTTGGATCAGATAAAGCCACTTGATAAATAAAAACAAACAAAATGACAAAAATCAAACAGACAACGATGGCCTCGATTTTGCGAAAACCGATCTTTGTCAGCAATAATAAAACTAAAACATCAAAGACCGTAATAAAAACCGCGATCACTAAGGGGATATTAAAGAGTAAGTACAAGGCGATCGCCGCCCCGATAACTTCGGCGATATCGGTGGCCATGATAGCCAACTCGGTTAAGATCCAGAGGACGATCCCAAGCGCTTTACTCGTCCGAGCCCGAATCGCTTGGGCCAAGTCCATCTGAGTGACGATCCCTAATTTTGCGGCCATGTATTGCAAAAGCATCGCCACTAAACTGGAAAGTAAGATAACCGACATCAATAAGTATTGAAAATTTTGTCCGCCGGTGATGGAAGTGGACCAATTGCCTGGGTCCATGTAACCAACGGCAACTAAAGCGCCTGGACCTGAGTAGGCCAGCAGTGTGCGCCAAAAACTTTTTCCTTTTGGTACTTCGACGGTACCATTGACTTCCTCTAAGGAAAGTCCGTTTGTATGTTTCAAAATGGGATTTTTTTCTTTACTCAAGAGGTTCCCACCTTTCTATTAAACTTTTCTACGAAGCAATCATACACCCAAAGCTAGGAAAATAAAAGAAAAATATTCGGCGCGCCTAAACTTTTTGAAAGGTGCGACTTTTTATTCAAAATGCAAGAGCATATTTCTTTTATTTGAACTTCAATTTCTTTAAAGTAAAAGAAAAAGGGTGGAGGAGCTATGGAACAACTAGGAAAGCAGTTATCGGGTACTTGGTTAATTAAAGGTACCACGTTTCCTTTGTGGCTGTCTAATAAGAGGAATACGCCTCGCATTACTTATCGCGTATTAGAAAAAGAACCATTGAAACTGTTGGACTTAGTCGAGTATGAAAAAAAAGGCAAGACGAAGCAAATCAAAGGGGTGGATTATCAAAGGGAGAAAGGTTTTCTTTGGCGCGGAAACGGACCGTTGAAAATCTTGAAAAGTCGCTGGGAGGTCGTGACGATCAAAGGCGATGTCTTAGTGATTCGCTTTGCCCCGTCACTAGTCACGCCGGCAGGAGTCGATATTTTGGTTAGAGAAGGAGCGGTGATTCCTGATTTAACCAAACGAGTGGTTCAACATTTCGCCGTTTTTGGATTGACAGCAGAAGAGATTCGGACGATTCAATGGAAATGAAAAAAAGTTTGCGACACGGCTGAAAAGACGCGGCGCAAACTTTTTTAACTCTATGGAGAAAGGATAAAATTTTAAAATGACTAAATCGCTTTACAGCAGGTCTAGCCATGTCAGGCTTCATGAACTAGCTTTATTGGCAACAAGCAAAATAATTTCGAAATCGTTTGTCTTATTGCTCAGCTGACTCCTAATTAGGGAATCATTTCTCCAAAAATACGAAAAATGATTCTGATTGTTGTTACGCATACGATTTTTCTAAACTCAATAAAGTGAGAAGAAAAACTGAGCGAATTCGCGAAAGCCTTTCTTATTGACTGATCTCAATGACCCGATCGGTCCAATCTTGATAAAAGCCTTCTTCGTGGGAAACCACGATAACGGTCCCTTCAAAATTGGCTAAGCTTTTCCGTAAGCTATCCTTCGTACTTTGATCGATATGATTGGTAGGTTCGTCCAAAATCAACAAATTACCTTTTTGCATCGTCATCTGGCACAGCTTAACTTTGGTTTGTTCGCCACCGCTTAAGGTGCTTAAGGGTTCTTGAGCTAACTGATTTGGCAGGCCAGCACGAGCTAAGTGCTTCCTCAATTCTTTGACGCCTTCTTTAGGAAAATGATCGCTTAAATATTGTAAAGGAGTCTGGAAAGGATTTTCCCATTGGAGATCTTGTTCGAAATAATTCGCTTTTGTATTCGCAGGAAAATGAAATTCTCCCTCCAACTGTGGGATGGCACCAATCAAGGTTTTCAATAATGTTGATTTCCCAATTCCGTTAAACCCGCGAATCGCAACTTTCTCCCCATAACGCAAAGTGATATTGATCGGTGGCAAGAGTGGTCGCTGGTAGCCAATCTCTAAATCGGTCGTTTCTAAAGCCAAGGTCGTTACGATTGGTGAATAAGGAAAATCAAATTGCGCGGTCGCGTTAGTGGATGGCGGTGTTAAACGTTCCACTTTGTCCAGCTGTTTTTGACGACTTTTCGCCATCGTAGAACGGGAACCGGCTTTGTATTTGCGAATGTAGGCTTCCGTTTTTTCGATTTGCTTTTTCTGGGAAGCATATTGCTTCATATAGGTTTCTTGGAATTGTTCCTTTTGTTTCAAGGCTTTCGTCAAGTTCCCCGTATATTTAGTCAGCTTACCGAACTCGATGTCAGCGATATGGGTGGTGATCTGATTTAAAAAGTCTCGGTCATGAGAAATCACGACAAAGGTTCCAGCAAAGTCTTGTAAAAATTGACTTAGCCACGCCACATGCTCATCATCCAAGTGGTTCGTTGGTTCATCTAAAATTAACACGTCTGGTTTTTCCAGCAATAGTTTCGCCAAGATCAATTTCGAACGTTGTCCACCGCTTAAATCTTCTAAAGGCGTATCCATTCCTAAAATATCCAGTCCTAAGCCACTGCTCATTTCAGCAATCAACGTATCAATTTGATAAAAATCCCCTTGGTCTAATTCCGTTTGCAGCCGACCCGCTTTTTCCAGCAGCTTATCGTCCATCGATTCGCCATATTCCATATACAACTCACCGATCCGAGCTTCTTTTTCAAAATCTACCGCATAAGCGGTCTTCAAAAAGTCGCGAATTGACAGGGTAGGATCAACCTCAACGTATTGGTCCAAATAGCCGACATGGATATTTTTTTGCCAAGCGATCGTACCTTCATCCGGTAATTGTTCACCAGTGATAATCTTGATCAAGGTACTTTTTCCAGCGCCATTTTGTCCAATCAGCCCTAGATGTTCCCCTTTATTTAAGTGCAATTCTAAATCTTCATACAAAATCTTATCGCCGAATTGCTGAGCGATTCCGGTTAAATCTAAGATACTCATGTTTCTCCTACTTTCTTACTCAATTTCCCATCATCTAATAAAAGCAGGGGATAGTCAAGAAAAAAAGAGCCCTCACAATGAGAACTCGTCGATTTTTAAAGCTGAGCGGAGAATAAATAGACTAATAACTCCCAGATGAGATCGATAAATTGTCCGAAAAATTCTATTACCCAGCTGATTAGATTACTAAAAAGTTCAATCATCGTTCTATCCTCACTTAGTAAATAATCGCGCCAACCAGTCGACTGGATAAAGGGATAAGTGTAAGGTAATATGAGCTAAGAAATAACTTGCTGCGAAGAATGGAAATAACAGTTGTTTCATAATGTTTTCAACCTCCGTATGTTTGATGGGTTTAGTATAACGTGAAAGTAAATGTTCCAGACATAGATTTAACGGATGATTAACGAACAATTATGTAAGTTGAGCACACAAAAAAGCCCCTGCTTTCAATTTTCAAGCAGAGGCTTTTAGTTATAGGCTTCATTCATTGAGACGCGCACTCCTTAGGCTGATTTTTTTAAATCGTAGATCGCTTGTTCAATGGTGATTCCAATTCCTTGTTGTCCGGTAACAGTTGAGTAGACGATAAACATATTTTCTTCTAAATCAAAAGTCACGCGATAAGGCAATTCTTTTTCAAAAAAAGTCATAGCAGTTCCTCCTTTCATATAATAACGAATCAACAAATAAAATTATAACACATTAAAATAAAATAATAAAACACCAAAAGCCCCATTAACTTATTTAATTATTTAGTATTTGAAGAATATTTATTATTAGCATGAGAGACGAAAAAAATAGCGCTTGTTGAAATAGAAAACAGAAGTGAGGATTGGGAAGGGAAGATCGTTCAATGGTATTTTTCAAAATTTCCGATATTCATTGATGAATTGATTTTAAATAACGTTGGTTTATTTCAGAAAATTGTGAAATTATGACAAAAGTTGAATAAGTCTATGCTAAAATAGAATAAAATTACAAAATGAGCGGAGTGTATTTGTGATTAAAAAAATTTTAGCGACAGCGATTTTGCTTTGTTTAGGAAGTTCAGCGGTGCCAGTTTCTGCTGAGGAAGATATTTTTACGATCACCCAAGAAGCTGGTTATACCGAAGCGTTGGAGATCAACAAACCAAAGTCTTCAATTATTATTGATGGCACCAACGGCCAAATTCTTTGGGGCGATCAGCCGGATATGCTGCGAGAGCCCGCCAGCATTTCAAAAATGATGACGGTTTTCTTAGTCTTTGATGCGATTCAATCAGGTAAGCTGAACTTGGATACGAAGATCACAGCCACCGAAACGGATCAAGCCATCAGTCAGCTTTATGCCATCAGCAATAGTAAAATTGTTGCCGGTGTGGACTATCCAGTAAGAGAACTCTTAACGATGGTCACTGTTCCATCCTCTAATGTCGCAACGGTCATGTTGGCCAATGCGGTCTCTGATAATGATGCCGGAGCTTTTATTCAGCGGATGAATGAAAAAGCACAAAAGATAGGCATGAAGCAAACGACTTTTTACAATTGTAGTGGGGCCTCAGCGACTAGTTTTGAAGGAATGTATACACCAGCGGGATTCGATCCAAATGGAAGCAACCGTTCGACCGCCCGAGATTTGGCGACGATGGTCTTTCATTTAGTCAAAGAGCATCCTGAGGTCTTAGGGTTTACCAACCAACCAAAAGTTACCACGATGGCGGGAACACCCTATGAAGAAAGCTTTGAGACTTACAATTACTCGCTTCCAGGAACGAAGTATGGCATTGAAGGTGTGGATGGATTGAAAACTGGCTCAGGACCGACTGCAGCCTTCAATTATATTGCTACTGCTAAACGAGGAGACACGCGTTTGATCGAAGTGGTACTGGGTGTTGGCGACTGGTCTGATCAGGACGGCGAATATTATCGACATACTTTTGGAAACGCGATCTTGGAAAAGGCTTTTAACGAATATGAATATCAACGTATTTTACCTAAAGGTCGCCATTCAATCAATGGCAAAGAAATTCAATTGTCAGCTGATTTTAACGGTGTGGTGAAAAAAGATCAGAAGAAAGAGTTTGTCCTGCAAGACGATCAATTAGTATTGAAATCTTCGTTAGAACAAGTGGAGCAAACGTTACCAAAGGTAGCTATCAGCTATCAAGACGTAAAGAAGCAATCTGGGACAAAAGAACGCCAGAAAAATTTACCAATAACTGGAAAAAAAGCGGGTTCAATCATTCAATCGCCTTTATTTTTGATTATTAGTTTGGCTGCCGGTGTGTTGTTCTTACTAGTTTCATTCATCATCCCAACGAAAAAGAAGGCAGCTCGATCAAGAAGACATCGTGCTACTCTCAATAGAATTTTCCGAAGTATTGGACTTTTGTGTCTGTTGAGTGCGGCGGTACAATTTTTAATGACTATTTGGAATCGATAAGAAGAACTATACAATAGAAGAAAGTCGTATGAAAAATTCCTTCTATAATAATAGAAAGAACCCACGATTGAAATTGACAGCATCAATTTCAATCGTGGGTTTTAAGCTTGCGCCCCTGCCAAGGACACTCATTATAGCACAATTTAAGCTGGTTGATTGTGGAAAATCAGCTGCATTGCCCGTCTTAGCGGGAAGAAGATCAGGCTGACAATCAAAATCGTTGAGAAAATATTGATGACTGTTGCTGGCATGGTTGCTAAAGCGGCGAAGAAAGCCGGTTTTAACTGGGCGCCAGCGATTATTCCCATGACAGTCGTTTTGATGACGGACATAACAAATTTGGCGATACCGGCACAGATTCCAATCACGATGATTTGGGGAATGCGGGTTGGTTTCCGTTTGAAAATCAAAAATGCCCCATAAGCTGCCGCTCCGACAACAAAGCTTTCAACTAAAAAATACGGCGCTTCGGCGGCAAAGCCATTCAAGATGTCAAAAGTGAAGAAGCCGATACCACCGGCTAAAGCACCTTGCCAATAGCCGACTAAGAGTACAGCTAAAAGAACCACGGCATTACCGAAGTGGATGAACGCGCCTGTTGGCAAAGGTATTTTGATCATGGTTCCAATCAAAGTTAGCGCCGCAAAAAGCGCAATCAGTACCAAATTTTGGATTTTTTTATCGTTTGTCATTCGGATACTCCAATCTTTTTTCTGCGTGGGTATAAGCGCCGTGCCAGACGTGCCCCACGTAGGGATTTATTTGCTCGCCCATTGTGATGGCGGCTTGAACGAAATCAATCGCTATTTTGATGGCAGCTTCAACTGGATAGCCCTTCGCAACCGCTGCAGTAATTGCCGCGGCAAAAGTACAGCCCGCCCCATGGTTGTAAGGTGTATCGATGACAGGGTGGGGGTAGCTCTGAAAAGCTCTTCCATCATAATGCAGATCCAAGGTTTGTTTTGAATCTAAGCGGGCGCCGCCTTTGATAACGACATGTTTTGCGCCTAGTAGCGCGATTTTTTTCGCGGCTTGCTGCATTTGTTTTTCTGAAGTAAGGTCACCTAACTCAGATAGAATGCCAGCTTCCCGCAAATTTGGTGTGGTAATCAAAGCTTGCGGCAATAACTTTTTACGTAAAGCCTGGACTTGATCATTTTTAATAAAATCCTGTGTTCCTTTGCCGCCGATAACAGGATCAACGATCAAGGGAATTTGATTTGGCAATTTTTCCGACACCAGTTCGATAATCTCACGGGAAGGAAGTAAGCCTGTTTTGATTGCGTCGATTGGTCCGGCTAAAACAGAAGCAATCTGGGATTGAATCAACGGCAAATCAAGACTCGTTAACTGATGATTACCGTTTTCTGGATCCAGGGTCACAATGGAGGTGATCGCTGCAAAACCAAATGTGCCAAATTCTTGAAAGGTTTTCAAATCGGCTTCTAAACCGCCGCCGCCAGTAGCATCTGAACCGGCGATGGTTGCTACTTTTTTCATCATTCATTCCTCCAATTCAAGTTTCCTCATTTTTCAACTATATACATTTAGTGCGTCTTTTAAAACAGCCAATTGGATTTGTTTTTACTCAGCCAATTTATAAGATGGTTAGTATAAAAATAAAACAGAACCTGTGACAAAAATCTTGTCGCAAGTTCTGTTTACGAGTAACCGGCGTTTCAGTAGTAACTTCTGTCACGGCCTCTTTATGAAATTATTTATTTTTCACCCATTGCTCGTGGATATCGTCAGACAGATGAATGATTCGTTTGCCGACTTCTGGGTATTGATTGGTGGCTAAGTTCGCAAGTGAGACCCGAACAGCCCATTCGCTACTGCCAAAAGCATTGGCTTTTAGCAACATCAATTGTTCTTTTTCTGCTAGATTCGTCAGAACCTTGGTAACAGTCCATGATTTTTTCAAATAATCCGCGAAATCATTGCCATACCGTTTGCGAGTCCAATCTTCGTAATTGATCTCGCAGTAATAAGCAGTGTCCAAATCTTCTAACGGCTCTTGTAAACCAAGTGTGTGGAACAATAATTTCTCCCGTTCACGACAAATGTCCATGACTTCGGCTTTATAGGCTTGGCCTTCGTCTAATAAACTGTACAAGCTAAACATTACCATCATGACTTGCTGCGGGGCGGAAAGTCCGGCAGCGTGATTCAAGGCGACATCACGACTATCGGCTACTATCCGGTCAATGAAAGTAATCGTTGTTGGATCAGCTGTCAGTGATGCATAGCGCTCGTTGAGTTTGTCAATTTGTTCTGTCGGCAGATTGGCGATCAATTCATCAAATAAATTATGTTTGGCAACTGCGATGGTGCCAACACGCCAGCCGGTTGCACCAAAGTATTTTGAATACGAATAGATACAAGCGGTGTTATAAGGAATTTCTGAGAACAATGATGTAAAAACGGGAACAAAGGTACCGTAGACATCATCGGTCAAGATCATCAATTCCGGATTATCGGTCGCTACAATATCTTTTAATAGATCGATCGTAGGCTGTGCCAAAGCATTAGCCGTCGGATTACTTGGATTGACGACGAAGACTGCTTTGATTTCGTCGTCTCGTAGTTTATTGATCTCAGCGTCAGGATATTGGTAGGTCATTTTGCCGTCAAGCATGGTTTGTTTCGCTTGAACTTTGACGATTTCAAAAGCATATTGCGGTAATTCTGGAATTTCCAAATAAGGAGCAAAGGTCGGTAACATCAAAGCAATCTTGTCGCCGCGGTTCAATAAATAATTATTAACTAACGTATCAAAGATATAGCAGATGCCCGCAGTTCCGCCTTCTACGGCAAAAATATCGAAGGGGACTTCGCTGCTAGAGAACAGTTCTTGATTCAAATAGGCTTTAATTGGACCTTCGCAGGCGGATAAACAACGGACTGGATTAGGGTAGTTGTCACCAATGATATGATCCAACATATCTGTCAACCATTGTTCTTTCGGCATTCCTAGATAATTATTATCGGAAAACCAGATTTTTTTCAAAAAGTCTGCACCTTTACTAGGATGAGCGGCTAAAAATTCGACGAAACGCTGGCTGCGATTTGTATCGGACTTGATCATGCCAGCCGTTAACTCACCGCCACTATCAAAGAGGGTTTCTTGCGTAGCGAATTGTCCTAATAAAAAGAAGGCTTCCCGAGGAGTAGGGGCTGTCCAGTTAGGATTCCCTCGTCCGGCATTCAATAAATTGGTAACTTGTTTATTTTCGTGAATCTTTTGTTCCAAAAAGAGACTTAATTCAAAGGGACTTAATTCTTCTAAGGCTTGTTCAGTAATTGTGGACACAAATACGACTCCTTTTACACAGTATTTTAATTCTATAGTAACGCGATATTTTTTTAATATAGCGTAAATACGCTTAGAGTTTATGACAAAATTTCTGTTAAAACCCAAAGAAATAAAGGTTGTTCTTTTTGTAGGTGAAAACGAAGCCTGATGCAGCAAGAATCCAGTCATTTGCAAATTCTTAGAATCGCTTTCTTAAGTTTTCTTTTCGCAGTGGATATCAGACTTGCGACCCATGCTAAATTAAAAGAAAACAGGCATAATAAGCCTATAAGTTAAATGAGCAAGATTCAGAGGAGGAATTTTAAATGGATCAGTTGATTGCAATCGCGTTTATCGCGTTGCTGATATATTTTGTCGTAAAGGTCGGATCAGTTTTGTGGCGGCTCGCCGGCGTGCTGTTTTTGCTATTTATTATTTATGTGTATAAAGATCAGTTCATCTCACAAGCGCAGAATTTCATTGCCAACCCCGATTTTGGTAGTTTATGGCAGTCTGTCTCTGGTTTTTTCGGCAATTTGTTTGATAAGGTGTCGGGCTTTGTCAGTACAGTGATTGAATAAAAAAAGACTCTCGATAGTCAACTTTACAAGTGAGTTTGTAAAAAATGTCGAGAGTCTTTTTTGCTATTCAATTTATCCCCGGACATCATCGACCAATTGCTTATGGCAGCGATGATAACTAGCTAAAACGGTCTCCGGAACTTCCACGTGAGGAATAAAATTGGCGCCTTTAGGTCCGTAACCAAAGGAGTCATCATTCAGTCGGCGAATTTCGCCGATCACTAGTGATAAAAAATAATCCGGCTGCCACCAGCTGTCCATCTTCGCATTTTTGAAGTGGGGCTGGGTTTGAAAATCGATCAAAATCGGTCGTTCAAAAAACAACGGCTGAATCGCGGCAAGTGGTAAATACCATTCTTTACTGAAGGTATAATGGCTCCGCATTTGTAATAGAGGGTCTTGCACGAGCCAAAAACTTTTTGGCGCATCCGATCGAAACAATTCAAAAGAAAAACGGGCGTTTTCTCCAGTATTTGTCGATTTTTTTTCTAACAGCAGCTCTAACTTCCGTGAGCAAATCGTTAAAAAAAGCTCCCGCATAATCTCCGCCTCAGAAAAATTTATCCATTCTTGCTTAAACAGCTCAGGAAAGCGCTGCTGGCAATTCGCTAATAAGCGCTGGGTGCCGTGACCAATTCCGCCAACAAAAACTACTCGCTTGATGGAGGATTCTTTTTGGCAAAACCTACCAGTAGCAAGAATCAGCTCAGGAATACTATTTCCCGCTAGAATCAAAGTCTCTGATGAAAAAGTATTATTCTCTGGAACTATAGTCAAAAAATCAACCAACTTCGCAAAATCAGACATCCTATTCCTCCTCATCGATAATTAATTATCCCTATACTAACAAAAAAAGCCGGTATCTGCATACCGACGATCGTTAAAACAAATATTGGATAAAAAAGAAAATACAGCTGATGAACAGGGGAATCGATAGAACCAGCCAAGTTTTTTGCTTGACCCAGAGGAATTTTCCATAACAAAAAGCTGCAGCGGCACCCGTTACTAAACAAAAGAGATCCATAATTTCCCGATGCTCCACCACGCGTGCCAGCAGGAGGATACTGAAAAGAATCAAACTAAAAATACCAGCAGTTGCCAAGGCTAAACCTGTACTGGTTTGCTGCTTTTTTTCGTCTTCCATATGATTCCCTCCTTATCGTGTTTTTCTATCTGAATTAATTTCTAATTAAATATTAGCGGATGTCAGGTCTGTAAGTATTTCAAAATAATTAATAAACGACCAAAATTATTTTGTTTGTTGTTTTTATTATAAATGAATGCGGTTACGATGTCACGTGCTTACTAACTGACTATTTTATAAAATGAATCGTTTTTGGGATTTTCATTTCTGACCGATGATTGCGATAAATACCCGGTAGAAGTAGTGTATAATTGCTCATGAAAGAGGTGAGGGTTGTGACAGTATTTTATTTTGTCCGACACGGGAAAACAGAGATTAACGCGGCAGGACGATTCAATGGCGGAAGTGTTGATTCGCCGCTTATTCCTGAAGGGGTTCAAGCCACGAAAAAAATAGGGGAATATTTGCGAGAAGTGTCGTTTGATGTGGCTCTTTCATCGCCGCAGATGCGGGCACAAACTACGACTAAACTTATTTTACAGGAGAATCTGCAGCCGCCGGAATTAAGGATCGTCGAAGACTTGCGAGAATTGCGGATCGGTGATTGGGATGGAAAGCGGATCACGGAGATCAAAGAGCGCTTCCCAGAACAATTTCGCTTATACCGTGAAGCGCCAGATCAATTTGATGCGAAGCTGTTTCACGGAGAATCTTATGCAGAACTGATTACGCGTAGCAGACGCGTTCTTGAAGAAACCGCTAAGGCTTATCCAAATGAAAAAGTATTGGTGGTTAGTCATGGAATCTTATTGATGGCCTTACTGAATACGTTGAAGGGAATTCCGTTAGCCAAGATTCGTGAAGGCGGAATTGTTGATAACTCCAGTTTGACCGTCCTGCATTATTCTAAAAATGAGTGTTTATTTGAAATGTGGGGAAAAACTTTTTAGCCTGATAAATGCCATATATAACAAAACTCTCTCTTTTTTTGAGAGAGTTTTTCTTGCAATAAGGCTTAATAACTAACGGTAAGTGTTATTATATGCTAGGTAAGTTACGATAAATGATATTTATGATAACGTCTTTTAAAAGATTTACCCGAAAATAACTTTACACATTTTAAGAAAAATAAGTTTTGACAAAAAATGTGTCTTATAAAAAATAATCAAAAAGAATAAATGTAATGTTAAATAAATGAAAATGACTTTTGATAAAGTTATAAAAGACTACAAGAAGATTTTTAAAAGTTTATAGATAAGTTTTCGCATTTTTGTTTTTTTATTGTTGGCTTTTAAGCTAGGAAAATTTTGAAAAAGACAACCGACTTTTTACTTTTTAATAAGTTAGTAAAAAAAGAACGAGCCTCCTGCAATAGGAGGCTCGTTCTTTAGGCTTAACTAGTTAAAAGATCTTTGCGCTTAGGGCGATAAGTCAATTCGATCATTGTTTCTTGGTCCTCTAAGGGTGCAGAGGCATCGGTTAAGAAGTATTCGTAGCTACGGAAAGTGAATACACCATTCTCATGTTTGATGGCGTCAATCAGTTCCTGATACGAATCTGCTAGATCATCGTAATCCCCAATATATAGCGTTCGTACAGCTTGATAGCTAGGCAAGGTATAGCTTTGGAATTTCTCCGTAGAAGGGATTTCCTGATTAATCGGGAACCCAATTTCTAGCGCTAATAGTTCATCCTTTGCTTGGCCTTGCTCATTTAGATTTAAATAAGAAATAAAAGGAGTACCTGCTAGCTCGGCGCCTTTTTTTTGAATGTAGCCCATCAGATCTACAAAGGCAGTTCCTATATAGTTGGGAATGTGTTCATGTGAAATCTGTGTAGACATTGAAACAATGATTTGCGCCGGTTTGGTAATCTTTTCAATTTGCATAGTCATCCCTCATTTCATAAACTCATACGCCGATTGTATCAAGGAATGAAATCGAATACAAATAGTAACCTCAATTTGAGCGGGGCATAGCTTTAACTTCCCCATGGCGATTCAAGTAATTAAAAAAGATCGGGAACAGATCGACGTCTTGTTTGTCTAAGGCAGGCTTAGCTTCTAAACGCTGCCAAGTTTTAACTGACACAGCTTTTTCCAGACGCTTTTGGGCCTGAGAAAAGCTAGGCTTACGCTGATAAACTACTCGATTTAATAACTCGCCTTTCGCATACAAGTAGCAATAGTATTTTCCTTCCTCAAGCAAAATACCGACAAATGTTTGATTCTGCATGCTTTGAATTAGTTGCTTGTTACGGCGTAAGAATCGTTGAACGGTCAGGTAGTTTTCCCACCATTGAGCGGCAGCTTCATAATCATGGCGCTCGTTGGCACTTTGAACACGCTGATCAATCCGAGTGAGTAACGCAGTAGAGTTTCCTAGTAACGTTTCTTTGATCTCCTGAATTCGCAATAAAAATTCTTTTTCAGGGTCAATATCACGGTAATCTGCCACAATCCCTCCGACAAATTTTAGTGGTCCTTCTAGGCGATAAACACTGTTAATAATTGCTTTTAATTCTTCTAGCTTGCCTTGCTTGAAGAAGGGGCCGATGACGAGTCCAACGCTAGACCATTCTTTTAGAACTTTCAAGTAGGGAGCTTTTTCTAAAAATTGAAAGTAGCCGTAACCTTCATAGTAATTCATCATGCGATTGTATCGAGGACGCATTTGATGGATTAGCTGGCATTCTAATAGGAGGGCATCAAACTCGGTATCAACCAATTGATAATCAAAATCTGCGATCCACTTGACTAGCTCCTGCACTTTTCGGGAATGCTGCTTATTATTGATAAAATAGCTGCTAACGCGCTGTTTTAAATTTTTTGCTTTTCCAATGTAAATAATTTCTTCATTCATGTTTTTCATACGATAGATTCCAGGCGTTTTAGGCAGATTTCTTACTTTTTCTTTTAACATATAAAAACACCTCGATCATTTTTTTTATTATGAATTTTTTAAAAGACTCCTGAGAGTCTCTAATCAAACCCGATTTTTTTATAAATTAAAAAGTAAGTGAAAATTAGCACATTTTAGTCGTTTCTCTTAAAAAATAATATATAATATTAAGATTTGTAGTTCGCAGTCCATGACCAATTGTTTCTCATGTGTTATAATTAATTCTGTTAAAAGTTTTAAAGAATACTGAGAGAGAATGGAGAGAGGTCGAATGGCAACTAAAGTTTTAACCCGACGCGAGTTGCGTCAGCAAAAACGACAGAAAAGCAATAACTACCACTATTTGAAAAAGAGCTCTGCTGTGTTGGGGACAGCGTTAGTCACTTGTTCAGTAGTCGCACCTTTACTTAGTCCAAATGAAGTTGAAGCTAAAGCCACGAACACGTCGGAGTCAACAAAATCTGTTGACGAAAAAGCGTTTATCAACAAAATTTCAAAAGAAATTCGTCCGTTAGCGGAAAAACATGATCTGTATGCATCGGTAATGATCGCTCAAGCAATTGTTGAAAGTAATTGGGGACAAAAAGATTTTTCCCAGGCGCCATATTATAATCTTTTCGGCTTAGAAGGTCAGTATCAAGGAAATTCCGCAATTTTAGAGAAAACCGATTCAAATACTGGCAAAGCAGAAAAGAAAGAAATGAAAAAGTATGCTTCATATAAAGAAGCGATTGAAGATTACATCGAGATCATGAAAACAACTTCTCGCGATGGCAATGAAAACTATTTCAGTGGTTCATGGCGTAGTAAATCAGACAGCTATCAAGCTGCAGCTGAAGCCCTAAAAGGACGCTTTAATGACGATGAAGGCTATGTTCAAAAATTAGTTTCAGTGATTCAGGATCATGATTTGGCTACTTACGATGCTACAAAAGACGTAACACCGCCAGTTGCACAACCTGCGGCGAACACGCCTGCTGACGCACAAGAATACACTGTTCAATCAGGCGATTCGGTTTATTCTATCACGAATCAATTTGGAATTGGACTAGAAGAGTTCTTATCATGGAACAGTATTGAAGGTAACACGATTTATCCAGGTCAAAAGGTAGTCGTAGGCAATGGCAAGGTAGTTGCGAAGCCAGTTGTTGAAGACCAAGTTGTCAGCAAAACAGAAACGGCAGCTACACCAGTGGCAAACACACCAACGCCGGAAATTCCTGCAGTATCAACTGATTTAGCAGCAGATCAAATTGCGACACCAGATGCGATTCAGCCGGAAGTTCAGCCAACGGTCAATCAAGAACCAATAGTAACACCAACACCGACACCGGTGCCAGAACAACCAGCAACAACGCCGGAAGCAACACCAGCACCAGAACAACCAGCAACAACGCCGGAAGCAACACCAGCACCAGAACAACCAGCAACAACGCCGGAAGCAACACCAGCACCAGAACAACCAGCAACAACGCCGGAAGCAACACCAACGCCAGAACAACCAGCGACAACGCCGGAAGCAACACCAGCACCGGAACAATCACAGCAGACCTCTCAAGGGCAACAGATTGTAGATGAAGCTGAGAAATACATCGGGACTCAATATGTATGGGGCGGAAAAGATCCAAGCGGCTTTGACTGTTCAGGTTTGACACAATATGTTTACAAGCAAGTAACAGGAAAAGATATTGGTGTTTGGACAGTCGCGCAAGAATCTTCAGGTCAACAAATTTCTGTAAGTCAAGCACAACAAGGAGATTTGTTATTCTGGGGCCAGCAAGGCGATACCTATCACGTAGCGATTTCAGCCGGTGGCGATAGCTATATTCATGCGCCGCAACCAGGTGAAAGTGTGAAATACGGTTCAACTCAATATTACGCACCAGATTTCGGAGTGCGTGTATACTAAAAAAGTGATACATCCAAGAAAACTGGTCAGCAGAATCAGTTTTCTTGGATGTTTTTTTGCGTAGACTTTTCTAACAACAACAGACAAATGATAAAACTCATTAAGCCAAAATATTTACGGATTTATATAGAAGAAAAAATTCCGTCCGTGAGTGGCATAATAGTTTTGAAGTGAGTGTATTGAAGAATTTATTCAATGCACTCACTTTTTTGTGATAGAAAAATTTTTAATTTTATTTGCTGAAAAGTTGAACTAGCTCCTTTTGTTATAAAAAGAAGATGATTTATTTCATAATGTCAAAATTTTAAAAAGAAAATGGAGGGAAATTAATCGATTATTTACTTTTAGGAGGATATTAGTGACTGTTCTACTTTCAAAATACCAATTTACGTTTGAAATAAATAGAAAATAAATAATAAACGCCCTGAAAACCCTTTTAAATCTTTTTTTGTCAATAAAAGTCTATGTTGAATCCTATCATTCTTTATCAAATTCTGTTCAGTCAAGAAATGAAAAAAATTTGTTGAAAATGCGTGGAATAACAAGGATTTAATGAGAAAACAGGTTATTCGTTCATGAGTTAATCTTCCTTTGATTACTCGAAAGGGTGCTTTTTTTATTAAACATATGAATGTCAATAAACGCTAAGAGAAATTCTTTTATCGGATAAAATAACTTATTAATTCGTTTGCATCACCTTATTAATAGCGTATAACTAAAATATAATAACGAATAAAAAACGAAAAGGTGAAATGCAGAAGAAATTAATATCAGTTACTATAATCTTGGAAATATAAATAAGCGAAGGGGGGGAGGTAAAAAATGCCTAAAATAAAACTATTCGTCGTAGTAACACTAATGTTTTCTTTCTTAGCGGGGGTGTTTCTTCCAACTACACAAGTTCAATCAGAAACGATCAAAAAGACCATTATTGATGAAGATTATTTGAATATGTCTTATGAATTTGAAGAAAAAGCTGAAGATAGTCAATTGTTATTGAAGTTCAAACGGCGAGCAGAAGATAAAAAAGTACAACAGCGACTCAAAATGAAACTAACCGATGGAAAGAATGAATCAATCGAATATCCAGAATCGGCCAGTCTAAAAGAAGACGGCGGATGGTTGATAGAAAAAGAATTTTCAGCAGAGCAAGAAAAGCAAATAACAGTGAAGCTTTCTAAGTCAATCAAGGAACTTAACTTATATGTTCAAATGGATCAGAAAAGTATTTCCGACGAATCAGATGGAAAGATCGAAGAAAATGTCTTGAATCAAGAAAAGCCTTATGTTTTGAAACTAAAAGATGAAAAGCAAGCGACGAACAGTTCAAGCAAAAAAGCAGAGACGAAAAAAGAAAAAACGACCGAGAGTTCTCAAGGATTGATTGGTCCTAAAAAAGAAAAAGCGACACAAAGCAACGGACCGGCAAATGCACCGATGAATTCGACTAGTCGAATGTTTGAGCCAATCTATCAAACCAAAGTACCGCAATATACAACAGGAAATGACGTCTATCCGATTTCAGCTTGGTCACCGCAAGGGCAACCGAATATCAAGAACCATCAAGGGAGTCCAGCTGGTTCAAACAATTGGGATGGTGAAACAAGTTGGAATGTAGCGGGTGACAATCACACGAAATCCTACATGAAATACGGTGAGGACCCTTCTGATCCGAACTTATCATTAAGAAAATATGCGCAAAAAACTAATGAAGAAGATGAGTTCAAGATCAAGTTAAATGTAAAAGGGAACACCACTCATAAGCCGGGTGTAGATATCGTCTTCTTATTAGATAATACGGGATCAATGAAAGCTGGCGGGTCACCAAAAAAAAGCCAAGCAGTCACCGCTTTGAACAAAATTATTGACAAGCTTAAGGAAGACGCAAATCCTTCATCTAATGGAATTAGAGTTGGAGCTCATATTTTTGCTAGTTATGAAAAAGTGATTGAAGATGATTGGAACTGGACTCGATCCAAAACACGGCATAAATTGTCAGCGAATCCTACTGATTGGGAAAAAATCAAAACTGATTATGCTGATCTAACACCTGTAGGGGATACTTTCACACAACGCGGGTTGCAAGAAGCAGAGGATATCTTTGATGATCCATCGACTAGCTTAGGTGAAAACCGTCATAAGCTCTTGTTTGTTTTGACAGACGGAGCACCGACTACGAGTTGGGTGCCATTAAGTGCGGAACCGAATAACACTATGTTTTATGATAAGACACTTGTAACTAATTTCGACTCAGGTTCGAAACCTAATTACAAGAATGGTAGTACGTTGAACGGTGGGTATAATAAGACAAAATTTACGAGCGGATCATTGTATGTGAATGGTTCTCCAATAAATAGCCATATTACGACGACAAATTCGACCGCTTTTCGCTTGAAGAATAACGGGATTGAAATTCATGCAGTGGCGGTACAGATTACTTCGCCTAGCGATGGTAGTGATCACAATGTAAATGAGTTATTGGAAGGATTGTATATGATGGCGAGCCGGAAGGCAAATGCTGGCGGCTATGGACAAAACGATCATTTCTTCCATCATTCAGTAAATGCATCCTCCCTGACGGAAGATATCAAAGCCTGGTATCAAACCGTTATTCGAACAGTGGATAAAGGGATAATCTGCGATCCATTGGGAGATATGGTGGAATTAGTTAGAGGGCCGACATGGACTCAAGTGGGTGGAGCTCCGATTGCATATGAGGATCAACCAAGTGCTTATCCCACAAATGGCAATCGTCAAATCGAAGTTTGTAATATCAACTTAACTGGGAATCAAGAGATCGAAGTTGAATACACTGTTCGTCTAAAATCAAACGCGGTATCTAATCGTTGGTATCCGACGAATGGGAGAACCACTTTAAATCCAACACCTGAACGAACTACGGATTTATTGGATTTCGGTGTACCATCCGTTCGTAAACAACAGACGATTGATGAACTCAGTATTCCAGTAAGAAAAATTTGGGATGATAATAATGATACTAGCAAACGACCATCAAGTATCACAGTCAAATTGCAACGGTCAACGAACGGCGGCAGCTGGACAGATGTAGGGACTAAACAGTTAAGCAACTCGAATTCTTGGACACAAACCTTTACCGGCCTTGAAAAAGGTGCTGGAATCCAATATCGCGTCACTGAACCGACCCAAACAACAGGCTATTTACCGGCTACGGTCAGTCCAGCGACGATCAACTCAGCGACTCCATTTACAGGAGAAGTGCAGGTCACTAATAAAATTAAAGGTGCTGCTTTTGAGATTCCAGTAGAAAAAATCTGGAATGACAATAATCAAACCAACAAACGACCACCAAAGATTACAGTCAAGTTGCAACGCTCAAATGGGGTCGACTGGGATGATATTGCCACTAAAGATTTAGTAGCAAGTAAACAATGGAAAGATAGTTTCACAGTGGAAAATTATGAAGCGATCAGTTATAGAATAGTTGAAGTAGGGCAAGTGACTGGTTATGAGGCGCCTCAGTATAATCAGGAGTGGTTTAACTCAGATTGGAATCCAATGCCCGCTGGCGGAATCAAAATTACCAATACAATTTCAGCAGCTGATTTCGTCATCCCAGTCGAAAAGGTCTGGGAGGATGAAAATAACCAATTCGGGACTCGACCGACGAGTGTAACGGCGCAACTTCAGCGATTGGGCGGCACTGGGTGGGAGAATGTTGAGGAGAAGGTATTGGATGCGGGAAATAATTGGAAAGACAACTTTTCAGCAGTCGATGGCGATGACTCGATCGTCTATCGTGTTCAAGAGTTAAACCGTACACCAGGATACAAAGCGCCAACAATGAATATCGCCGCTTTTACTAAGCCAGAGCTGGCTTTTGTAGAGGGAACAGTAAAGATCACGAATACCTTAATAAAAACCAATTATCAATTCGTGAAGGTCTTTGATGATGGAGCGACACCGTTTAGCGGCAGTGATTTACCGAAGTTTAGTGTCAAACGCAAATCAAATGGAACTGTTTTAGCAGAAAATCTTACGCCAAATGCTTCTGGTGAGGTCAAAATCGAGAACTTGACTTTCGGAACCTTTGAAGTAGAAGAAACACATGTGCCACAAGGGTTCCAAAAAATGAGTAATTTTGACATCGTTGTGACAGAAAACGGAGCAGGTACAGCTTTAGTAGTCAAGGTCAATAACAGTACCGATTCTTATAAAGCAAAAAATAAATTAAAGGATTTCTCAATGACGGTTCTAAAGGTCGATGAAGATGGGTCAACACCACTTGGGGGAGCAACTTTCAAATTGAGTGGACCGGATGGATACGAGCAAACGGAAAGTTCTGAGTTTATGTTTTTCAATAATTTGAGGCCTGGACAGTATACCTTAGAAGAAACTCAAGCTCCTCAAGATTACAGTAAAATCACGACTCCGATCAGCATCACGATCGGTCTCGATGGGACTGTCACGATTCCCACACATCCGAATGCCACTTGGTATGGTGGGGTCGATGAGTATGGAAATGACATTACCTTGACGGTGACTAATAAGAAAGATCGTGAAGGTGCACTGCCGGCAACCGGCGATACAGGTATCAAAGCCTTTATGTTAGTGGCAGCGAGTTTGGCTGTCGCTGGGATGATTACTGGCGGAGTCTTCGTGATCCGCAGCAGAAGGGAGGGCTAATAAATGAGAAAAGGACTTTCATTTATTCTAAGCCTGCTTCTGGGAATATGCTTTTTGGGTGGAACAGCAGTTGGAGCAGAGGAGCAAGTTGATCTGTGGATTCACACATGGTCAGAAAAGGGAAAAAAAGTAGAGGGGACGGAGAAGTTAGCATTTGATGTTTATGATCTGACGCAATGGCGAGAGGAACGTAAAGGGGATGAGAAGCAGGACAAAGAATATTTAATGAACACTTACTCAAGTAAAGAGGAACTAAAGTCATTTGTAGAACAGGAACAATTGACGAAACTGAACGAAGCCTCCTACTTAGTTGATGGTAGCGGGAACGTCTCATTCGATGTTCCCCGTTACCAAGATGGAAAAGACGCGGCGTATTTGATCTTAGCCAGTGGTGAAGAGGGAGAATACCACATGTTGCCGATCATTCTATATTTCCCGCAGCAACATCCGGAAACAGGGGAGGAAGCACAACGATTACTGATTTATGGGAAATATCAAGATATCAAAGTACCGGCACCACCGGAAGATCCGGCACCACCATTGGAGCCAGAGGAGCCTAGCGCAGCAAAAGATTTTCCGACTTTAGGGAAACGATATCCATCCACCAACGACTTGGTGAGAGATTTTTCTAGGATTGGCTTAGTTTTAGTAATGATTGGTTTTATTGGTTTAAAACAAATAAAAAAAAGAAAATAGGGGGAAAAGAAAAATGAAGAGTAGAGGGAAGGTAATAAGTTTTATCATGGCGCTGTTATGCATGGTACCACTGATCGCTGGATTAGCGGGTTTTGGTAATGAAGCTTCAGCAGCGGGTGACACAGTCAATGTTACATTGCACAAGAAGAAGATGGACCAATTTCCGACGGCGATGAAAAATCCTGGTGAAGTTACAGATGCTTTCGATCATTTTCAACCATTAGAAGGCGTTACATTCACACCGTATGATGTCACTACAGCTTTCTATGCAGCATTAGATGAAGAATTAGCAAAAGGTACCGACTATGATGACGCGGTTAAACTAGTCGTTAAAGATTTTGCATTGGATCCAAGTGCGATACCAGCGGCAACAGGCAAAGCAACTGACTCAGATGGTAAAGTGGAATTTAAAGACTTAGCAAAACGCACGGCAGGCGGAATCTACAAAGTATACTTCTTTAAAGAAGATGTTCCTGCAGATTATGAAGAGTATGAAGGCTATCCAACATTGTTAGTTTTACCAGCGATGAAAGCAGACGGAACAACTCCAATTGAAGATATTCATTTGTATCCGAAGAACAAACTTAAAAATGAAGAAAATCCTAAAAAAGAATTGTTAGATGATGAAGGAAATCCTTTAACAGTACCAGCAGATGGCTACTATGTTTATGATATCGGTAAAGTCGTCAGCTACAAAGCATCATTCACATTCCCAAGTCAAATCGGTGAAATCCTTCATGATGTTGGCACAGCAGGGGTAGACCAAACACGTTATTCAAAATTTGAATTAAAAGATGAAGTGTCAGTTGAAGGAATGAAATTTGAAGGTATTTCTGAAATTTGGATCGGCGGAGTGAAATTAGACACTGCGGCTAGAGCAGCACTTGAAGCTAAAATGCCAATCACACCAGTCAATGCAGGTCCAACAGGTCCTTATACTGGCAAAAAAGCGGGATTCACTATGGCGGCAAAATTGAACAATGAAAAGAGTGATGGCGATGCAGCTAAATTCGGTGAATCAGTAGCAACCGCAGAATTCTTAAAAAAATATGCAGGTCAAAAGATCGAATTGGTTTACGGGGTATCATTTACTAATGAAACAGCCGTTGATGTGAAAGTAGAGAATGATTTCTTAGTAAACATGGAACATGATGGAGGTCAAGCAGACAACCGCGAAAACGATCAAACAGTACCAGGGATTTCAACTGGTGGTATGAAATTCTTGAAACACGAAGAAGGAGATAAAGCTCAAGGACTGCAAGGTGCAGAATTTGCTATCCTTAAGAAAGATGGCTCAGACGAATACTACTTGACTCAAGATGCTGATAAAAAACCAGCTTGGACAAAAATTGATGCATCAAATCCAATCAGTCAAGCGGACAAATTTGTATCTGCCGAAGACGGTAGTTTCAAAGTAGAAGGACTTGCTAAAGGCACATACTATTTAAGAGAAACAAAAGCACCACATGGCTTCCAATTGTTGACAGAGGATAAAGAATTTGAGGTCAAGGCGGGTTCTTACACAACTACTGCATTGAGATATGATGTAGCCAACGTAACTGAAGGCGGCTTCCTACCATCTACTGGTGGTATGGGTATCGTAGCATTCTTACTAGTAGGTCTAAGCCTAATGTCAGTAGCATATTTCCGCTACCGCAAAGTGCAACACGCAGCAGAATAGTAGAAGTTAATTTTTTAAACAGGATGGGGAGACTCATCCTGTTTTTTTGTGCTGAATTTTAACGAGGATTTACTAAATGGCTAACAGTTGAATAAATTTTGGCTGCTGTTTACAATAGAAAAGATCTAATGAAAAGAGGCATTTTGATGGAGTTAACGAGTGAAGATTTTCAATTATTTGAACGAGATTATTTTGCTTTTAAGCAATTAAAGGCAAGTTATACTATAGCAGAAATTGAGCAGATCAAGAAAAACTATCAGGAACATTGGCAAAAATGGAAGGCACTGCAGCAAGCGGTGGCAAAATCATTACCAGCAGAATATCACTTAGACAAGCCGAAGATCGAAAGCTGGACCAACGGGTGGAATTTGCGGAATCATTTTTGGTGCGCGTATCGTGATCCGCAGCATCGTAATCAAAATGCGTGTTTGGCGACCTTATTGAATAAAAAGCAATTTCAAGTTTATTTGATGTTTCAGCATTATAAAAGTGGTGAACGTTCGGGAAGTTTGGCGGATTACAATGCGCTGTTGCCGACGCTGAAAAAGTGGAGCGAGACGGTAGACATTACGGATTACTATATTTGGCCGCAAGTGGAACATGAATTAGCTGACCATCTCCTGCTTTCGGAATTCTTAGCAGATCCACTTCAATCAGAGAAGCTGGAAGCTAAATTAGAGGGACGAAGTTTTCAAGTGGGAAAACTATTATTTAAAACAAAAAGTATCACAACGGTTGATGAAATGGTTGTTCAAACGATCAAAGAATTAGCTCCATTGTATTTTGCTTTAAGCTAGTTCGATTAGATCCTCTTCAAAAATTTTTAAGAAGCGCTGAAAAATAGTTGTTTTGGGCGTATAATGAGTGAGCAAATAAATTAAGGGAGAACTGTGTATGAAGGAATTAGACTTATCTAAATCTTTGTTGGAATTAGTCACTCTTTATCCTGAAGTAAAGGATTTAATGTATAGATTAGGTTTTGAAGCGATCGCAAAACCGGGCATGCTGCAAACGGCAGGCCGTTATGTAACGATCCCCAAAGGCGCGAAAATGAAACACATTCCGCTAAATCAAGTCATTGAGTTGTTTGAAGCGAATGGCTTTACTGTGAAAGGAGCAGTTTAATGGAAGGTACGAGAGAACAACGACAAGCGAGGATTGTCGAGATCCTATCATTACTCCACAAAGGCGGTTCTTTTGAGGAAGCGAAAGATTTATTTAATCAAGAGTTTGACGGCGTAGATGTGACCGAGATTACGGCGGCAGAAAAAGCCTTGATCCAAGGCGGGTTAAATCCCCAAGAGATCCAAAAGTTATGTAATATTCATGCGGCGGTATTTAAAGGTTCGATCAACGAGATCCATCGATCTAATCTAGAGCATGAACAGCCGGGGCATCCGGTCCATACGCTGAAGCTAGAAAATCAGGTGTTGCAATCGTTGTTGACGGATGAAATCGATGGTCTTCTAGTTAAAATAAAAGCAGGTGATTGGTCACAAAAGGAACGGTTGCTGCATGCACTGACTGATTTAATGCAGATTGACAAGCATTATGCTCGTAAAGAAACGTTGATTTTTTCTTATATGGAAAAATACGGTATCACTGCCCCTCCAAAAGTAATGTGGGGCGTCGATGACGATATTCGGGATCAAATCAAAGCTTTGATTCAATTAGTAAGTTCTGACAAAGCGGCTTATAACCCAATTGCTGAGCAGTGGGAATCGGCAAAAAATGAAATTGAAGAGATGATTTTTAAAGAAGAAGAGATCATGGCGCCGATGACTTTAGATGTTTTCAGTTTGAAAGACTGGGAAAAAATCGCCGAAGATAGTTTTGATATCGGCTTTGCTTTCATACCTGAGCCTTTACCGTGGAAGGCCAGCCAAGCTTCACTAGAAAAGGAACAAGAACGAGAACCAGCTCGTCAATTAGCGATCCAGCAAGCCAAGGAAACAACAGAGGGGATCGCAGCTAGTCTGACTGATCAAACAGAGACGAACCCGGTAGAACATGATGATTGGGAGAACAAAGCAGCGGCTGAGACGGTCGTTTTACCTACCGGAACATTAAAGATGGCAGAAATGATCGCTATGTTCCAAGTTTTACCAGTGGACTTGACGTTTGTTGATAAAGAGGATCGTGTACGCTTTTTCTCAGAAGGGAAAAGCCGAGTGTTTCCCCGTACGAAGTCAGTAATCGGGCGTGAGGTTGTGAATTGCCATCCACCGAAGAGTATGCACATTGTTCAGCAAATCCTTGATGATTTTCGTTCAGGCGCCCGTTCAGAAGCAGATTTTTGGATCGATATTCGAGGCAAAAAAATCTATATTCGTTATTTTGCTCTAAAAGATGAATCCGACGAATATTTAGGCTGCTTAGAGGTTACTCAAGATATTACAGAAATCCAATCAATTGAAGGTCAAAATCGTTTATTGGATGGAAAAAATTAAAATGCCATTTTAAAGAGTATTCGTATTTTTACGAATACTCTTTTTTTCTTGATAGTAATCAATTCATTTTCTGAAGAGCACTTGTAAACTGTTAGAAAACAGACAAGGAGTGTTAATAGTGAAGGTGCAAAAGAAAATACTCGCTCGTAAAAAGGAGCTCACGTTGCTCAATGCGATTTTTATCATGGGCTCGATTGGGGCTAAGTTCTTTTTCCAACAGGAGTGGATTTATGACGTAGGAATGATCGTTGCCTCTGTATTAGGGGGTCTGCCAATCATGATCCAAGCTTATCAAGCATTAAAGGTTAAGGTGATCAGTATCGATTTACTAGTTACGATCGCGGTAATAGGGGCATTTATGATTGGGGAATACAATGAATCGGCGATCGTCACTTTTCTCTTTCTATTGGGTCATTTGCTTGAGCAAAAAACATTGGAACACACCCGTTCTGCTATTCAAAAATTAGTCCAAATGGCTCCTGCAAAAGCTTGGAAATTCACGGGTGAGGCTTTTAGTGAAGTGGAGATAGACGAGGTGGGAGTGGGCGATCAATTATTGGTCAAAACAGGTGCCCAGATTCCCGTTGATGGCATAGTATTAGAAGGATCAGGCTATCTAAATGAAGCAAATGTGACCGGGGAATCAAAGCAAGTCCATAAGAAAACAGCCGATCAGGTGTTTGCCGGAACGATCTTGGAGAATGGCACCCTAAAAATGCGGGCTGAAAGAATCGGTGAAGATACGACTTTTGGAAAAATCATTGAACTTGTAGAAGAAGCACAAGACAGTAAGTCAACTGCAGAACGGTTTATAGATCATTTTGCTAAATATTATACGCCGCTCATTTTAATTATAGCTATACTGACTGGCTTGATTAGTCGAGACGTTCGTTTAGCAATTACCATTCTCGTACTTGGCTGTCCGGGGGCGTTGATCATTGGTGTGCCGGTATCCAATGTTGCAGGGATCGGAAACGGAGCGAAAAATGGGATATTGATCAAAGGTAGTGATGTAATGAATACTTTTAGTCGGGTCAATACGCTAGTCTTTGACAAAACTGGAACGTTGACAAATGGCAAACCAACCGTCGCAACAGTGCAGCTGTACGGCAAATCAGCTACTGACTATCTTGCGTTGACTGCGGCGGTAGAAGCCGAATCGGATCATCCTTTAGGACAAGCCATCGTTGACTACGTAAAAGAAAATAGCCAAGAAGATTTTAGCAAAGTCAGTGTCACTGATACTGCAATCAAAGCAGGCCGAGGGATTGTTGCATCTGTAGCAGGTCAGCGCCTAATCATCGGCAATAAGCAACTCATGAAAGAACAAAAAATTCCACTGACAACTGCGCTTCAAGTAGACGAACAATTTTTACACGAGCAAGGTCACTCGGTAGTATTGGTTGCAACGGATCAAGAAGTCGTGGCATTGATTGGTGTAAAGGATCAGCTTCGTCAAGGTGCATCAGAGACTATGAGTGCGCTGAAAAAAAGCGGCATAAAACGTCTGATTATGTTGACAGGGGACAATCAACGGACTGCAGAAATTATTGGAAAAGAGCTTGGATTCACTGAAATTCAGGGTGATTTACTACCTGAAGAGAAAGCGGATGTCATTCAACAGCTGCAACAAGCAGGCGAAGTTGTGGCCTTTGTGGGGGATGGAATCAATGATAGTCCTTCAATCGCGCTAGCGGATATTGGGATAGCGATGGGGAGTGGAACTGACGTAGCCGTTGAGACATCGGATATTGTTTTAATTCAGTCAACATTTCAAAGCTTACTTCATGCTTATCAACTTACTAAAAAGACGGTGACCAATATGAAAGAAAATATTACGATTGCGATTGGGACTGTCCTCTTTTTGTTAGTGGGGTTAGTTTTTGGCTATGTTTATATGGCTAGTGGCATGTTCTTTCATGAATTAAGTATCTTGATTGTTGTAATCAATGGTATGCGGCTGCTTTCTTTTCAAACAAAAAAGACAAAACTTGATAGAAATCAATTCGCGAAAATCAAAGAATCTATAGAATAAAGGTATCAATTTAGAGGAGGCTTCAATGATGAAAAAAATGATTATCCAATTAGGAACACTGACTTGTCCGTCGTGTATGCAAAAAATTGAAAATGCGGTCAGCCAACAAAAAGGTGTCGAAAATGTAAAAGTTCTTTTCAACGCCAGCAAAGTCAAAGCCGATTTCCAAGCAGAGCAGACTAGTCCGGAAGTATTACAAAAAGTGATCGAAGACTTAGGTTATGAAGTGGAAACGGTCAAAGTAAAGGAGTTATCCTAAAGTGAATCCAGATGAAAAATTCCAAGCAGAACAAATCAAAAGTGATCGGGACCATCATACGCCGACTGCTGCAGCGATGATCAGCCATATTTTGGCCAATCTATTTATCCATCGAACGAAGCTAAGACAAGCAAATTATTATTTAAAAGGTCACGTGCGAAGCTTTTCTGAGGATAAGTTGGTAGGGATGATTGCTGATGAAGATCATTTCTTTGATACATTAAGTCAAAAGGTCCTTGCAGAAGGAGAACTGGTCCCGACAACTTTGAAAGAATTCAGCGACTATGCGATGATCAAAGAAAGTGGTAAATTAAAGTATGAAAGCGACACAGTGATTCTTAGGGAGTTTATCACGGATCTAGCAACGCAAAATTTATTTGTTACCCGCGGGATCGCCTTAGCAGAAAAAGAGGCTAAATTTGGTTTAGCTAATTTTTTGAAAGAACTATACGGCTGGATCAAGGAGCAGGAATTGATTTGGCAGAGGTATTTGGGAGAAGATGGAATCTCCCAACTTGAAGAAGACGAGTAAAGGAGAATTTTCATGAACCATGAACATTTATGTGTATCTTTAGTTCCACTATTCAATCATTTGGATATCACGGATCAGCAAAGAATACATGCGTTGGTTAAGCACCGGGTCATTGAAAAAGGTGAACAAATTTTTACACCCGCGGGAACCGCGCAATTAGTGATTGTTGCTCATGGAAATATGAAAGTCTATCAACTATCTTCAAATGGTAAGGAACAAGTCCTACGTGTAGTGGAACCTGGTGGGTACGAAGGTGAAAACCAATTATTTGGTGTTCGCAATGAAGTTTTATTTGGTGAAGCACTAGAAACAACTGAAGTTTGTATTCTTAGACAGCAAGATTTTTCAGAATTGCTCTTAAGTTATCCGCAACTAAGCTTGAAATTACTAGAGATCAATGCTCAAAAAATGCTGAAAGTAGAAAAGCAGACACAATTTTTAATGATGGAGAAAGTGGAGGAGCGTTTAGCCACCTATTTGCTTGATTTGGCTAAAGTAGTCAATACAAAGAAATTCGTTTTACCTATGAAAATGAAAGAGCTAGCCTATTTTTTAGGGACGACACCGGAAACTTTATCAAGAAAATTCAAATTACTAGAACAGCAACAGCTGATTAAGCGTGAAAGACGCAATGTAACGCTATTAGATACAACAGGATTAGAAGAGTTGTGAGCACTTCTTCTGATCACAACTCCAAGTGTTATCACAGGTTTCGATATTCAAATAGAAAAATGAAGTTACGAATTTTTGACATAATCAAGAAAGCAAACTTTGCGCTCAATCATCAAAAGTGATTGAGCGTTTTTTATGTTCAGTTTTAACTCATCAAATAGTTATGGATATTTTTTTAAGTACTGTCTTTCCTTTTGAAAGTACATTTCTTTATCAATCTTTCAGAGAATTCTTTACGGAAAAAACTTAAAAATAGTAAAAGAAATCATTCAATCATTTTTTACATTTTTGAAGAACTTATTGATTAAAAAGCAACCTTTCAGATGTAGATTGTTATCTAATTGGTGTAGACCAAAGCGCGAAAAGTGCTTTAATAAGTATATTTACATCAGATTTCATCTAACTCTTTGTTTAAAATGATTCTTTTTTAAAGTTATATAAAAAAATATGATTGTCACATAAAAGGATTATTTTTCGTTATTTTGATCAGAACGCATTTAACAAAAAGGGAAGAATATTGTATGGTTGATATATAAGATAACTGAGAATAATAAAAAAGTTTAAGAAAGGTGTTTAGCAGATGATTAAATTGTATACTTCTCCAAGTTGTACTTCTTGCCGTAAAGCAAAAGCATGGTTAACTGAACAAGGACTTCCATTTGAGGAAAGAAATATTTTTTCTAGTCCTTTGAATAAAGAAGAAATCAAAGAAATTCTTTGCTTGACGGAAACGGGAACAGAAGAGATTATTTCGACTCGTTCCAAGGTCTATGAAAAACTTGATGTTGATTTTGATGAATTATCTTTCAATGAACTGATTGAGTTGATTGAAAAGCACCCAACCTTGTTACGCAGACCAATTATTTTAGACGAGCGTCATTTACAGGTGGGGTACAATCAAGATGAAATTCATCAATTTATTCCTCGTGAAGTCAGACGCATGACTTCTAAAGAGATGTCTAAGATTTTAATTTATTTAGATTTAGAAAAGCAAAGTCTTGCTTAGTAGGAGAAATCAACACATAAAAACAAACAAGTACTACCTTCAGGAATCGAAGATGGTGACTGTTTGTTTTTTTATTACTATAGTTAAGTTACCGATTTTTTTCGATATAAGTCTTACGTAAAGCTACATATAATGAAGAAAGATTTTGATAGCCGACGTTAAAGTCCCAATAATAGACAGGAATTTCCGTGGCTGTTTGGGAAAAGGTCGTAATCAGAAAATCGTAGGTAGTCTCACTGTGATAAAACTCTGTTTCCACAAAACTGATATCCGCTAAAAAGTCCCACAGCCGTTTGACGAGTAATTGATTAGACTCCATCATAACGCCGATTTTTAAAGGGTGTTCCTTGGTCATTTGATAGTAGAAAGGTGAGATACCAGAACGCAAGATTTGGACTAAATATTTTTCAGAGGGACGAAATGCTGAAAATTTCTCTCGTTTTAAAAGTGCATTTAAGAATTGCTTGATCTTCTCTTCAAACTGTAAGGTCTCGGCTGATTTTACTTCAGGATACTTGACTAAAGCGGGTAGATTTGGAAAGGGACCGCGAAAAACGTAGAAGGCGAGAATGATGTTGGCTAGATTGGCCATCATCATTTTTTTTGTCCCCGTTTCCATATGCACGTGCAATTCGTCGATGACAAAACAGCGGAAACTTTCTACTAAATCCCAGACTGGATTTGCTTTTCTAGTAAAGGTATGAATACTTTTTTCTAGCGCGGGATCGGCAGGGTCTTCGTAAATCGGAATAAAATTCATCAGAAAATAGATCGAAGCCAATTCTCCCTTAGAATGTTCCGGTGAAAGGTCAAAGGTCTTTTCAAACGCACACAGATCACATTCGGGATTATCTTCCAACATAAAATCCAAGGCTGGTTCGTACTCAGCGAATCGCTGTTGGAGCATGCGAGTGAGAGCCACGCCAGAATAAATTGATGTTTCCAAGCGGCTGACAAAGTCACGACTTAAAGGTGAATCCTGTAAAAAGAGCTCACCATAAGTCGACGCTTTTTCTTTGGCGACATCGAAAGGCCAAAACAAATTACGGTAGCCTAACCAAAAAAGATAGAAGAAAGCCAGACGGATGGCGATCTCATTCCCTTCTAGTCGGAATTTTTGAAAGTTGATTTTGAGCTGGTACTTGGCTAAATATTTGATCATCGGCTGCATTTTACGGCTGATGGTGGCGCGACTGATATAATTTTGCTGCAAGAAATTTTCCAAACCAAGTGTTGGTTTTAAAAGTAATGCCTGCATAAATTGGAAAGAAAGACTTGATTTTAATAGATGAAGGCGGTACTCATCAATCGAAAGCGCCAGTTTTTCAGTGGAGATTCCGGTGTTTGGTACGATTAAGGAAGTTTTGATCAGTCCCGACTCTAACAAATCGTGATCCAGTTCTTGCAATAGCTTGTAATACTGTTGATAAGAAAGCTGAGTCTGGGCGGCGAGGTCACGATAAGGATAGATCCCAGTCGTTTGTCCCGCGAGATTCTTAAAGATCCGGAATTTCATTTGAGTGACCGAATCAAAGACTATTTCTTCAAACATGTTGCTTCTCCTTTCTTTTTTTCCAAATAAAAAGAATTAATGATCCGAGGATCAAAGCCAAGGCCAGGATAAATGGCCAAAGAGCAAGCTCGTAGATTTGTAGCTGATCATTCTGCTGATGCAGAAAGACCCAACGGTCAAAAGAAAAATTCTTTTCGCCTTTGACTGTTAGCTTGATGGTATAAAGTCCGCTCGTTGGCGGTTTTTCGGTTGGCAACTGCAACGTAAAGGAATCATGGGGCGCGACGCTGATGGTCTGATCTGTTAGGTTGATTTTTTTTCCTGTAATAGAGCGAAGTTCGCCTGTTAATTGGTAGTGACTAATTAATCGACCAGAGGTGTTGGCTAGTTTCGCAGCTACATTTTCTTTAGCTGTCGTGAAGTTTTCTAAAGTTAGTTGGGGAGCGGGTAAGGCTTTATCCTCTCTTAACATCACTCCGATTACGTAAGACAATTCTTGTTGGATGCCACCGTTAGTGGGGGCATTCTGATCAAGAATTTGAAAGCCTCCTAATAAACTGCCGGAAAAACCTTTTTCAGGAATCGTCAGTTGGAAGGCAACTTGCTTTTGCTCCTGGGCTTCTAAGTGAACCGTCTGAGGTCCAGAGAGTAGTTCTTTAAAGTTTGGACCACTAGTAGGCTTATGATCGTTCAAGCTGTATTCGATTTGCCCGATCGTATTCGTGAAGGCAGTGGTAGGAGTGATCTCTAAAGTTTTTGGCTGATCGTCAAAGTTTTCTACTATTATATAGAGGGGTTGCTGTTGGTCTTTTTTTACTTGCAAATCAAAGTAAGAAGCGCCGTCGATTTGGTTCTCAGGAAAAATCGGCGATGCACCAAACCCAAAGGTCGTGGCTTGAGTGGTCGGTATGTAAATAAATAAAAGAATGAAACTAAGTACTAAAGAAAATATTTTTTTCACTAGTGACTCCTCCGTGACGGATATATCTGCTGTTTTGAGTATAACAAAGGATTTTATCAAAGTGAAAAGATAATTTTATTTTCATATTTAGATAAATCCATTTTGTAAATGTGAAACAAGCTTGATACCGCAAGGCGATAGGCATTTTGAAGGATAAAAGCAGCGAGCTATTACATTGCTATTGGCGTTAGAAAACTTATAATCAGATGTGTATTAAGGATTATTTACATAAACGTTTCATGAAAATAATAATTCGTTGCATGAGATGTTAAGGAGGAATTTTTATGAAAAAAATGTTAGCCACACTTATGACTTCAACGATCGTCCTAGCTTCACTAGGCTTAGCAAGTACGAATGTTTTTGCGGCTGAAACTATCAACGCAGGGACACTAGGGGCCGGATATGATGCGACCAACGATTCAGTAGCTGCAAATTCTAAAGCTGAATTCGCCATTGATCCCGGTCAACTACGGTTAGATCAAGTACCTGACTTGCATTTTGCTAACGATAACGGTACAAATCCAAAGGTCGCTGATTTTTCAAAAGAAGTTCATTTGAATTTGTTTGATGGAAAACTTTCGAACGCGTCTAAAGATGGAAATAGCAATCAAAAAATCACTGTTTCTGACTACCGCGGAACGAACGCTGGTTGGAAACTCTCCGTATCAAGAAGTGATTTTACGAATCTTGCCGACAGTAGTAAAAAAATCGATGGTGTAACTATGACAGTATCTCCTTCAGCTGATGCGACTGACGGAATCGCAACCAAAGCACCAGTTAAAACAATTGTGAATGATCAAGCAGCGACTTTGATCAATGCGGCTGTTAACGAAGGAACATTTGCCAACAACTTCGATGTAGCTTCTGGCGATTTGACCGTTGCTGCCAACGCAAATAAAAATATCGTTGCTGGGACTTACCAAGCTGATGTGAACTGGACATTAGCCAATACACCAACTGCAGCTCCAGCAAAATAAGTGGATCAAGCTCGCTAAATTTTCGTTAATCGAACGCTTTGTGCGTTCGATTTTTTGTAAAACAGATTATTTTTGACTAAGATGAAAAGAGAGAGAATCGATAAAGGGGAGAACAATATGAAAAAAATAGGATTAGTGTTAGCCACTGTTTTTTTGATGATGATCAGTTTTATGACCACGGTTTCTGCTGAAGCAGCTGGTGCAGGCTTTACTATCGATGCGGTCCAGCCCGAAAATCAAATTGGTGATGCTAGCTATTTTAATCTGAAAGTGACCCCTGATCAAAGCCAAGAACTGACTTTAAAGGTAAAGAATTTAGAGAATCAAGCGATCAAAATCAAAATTTCGCCCAATCCTGCGTTTACTAATAATAATGGTCAGATCGATTATAGTGATCAAACGGTAAAGCGGGATGATACTGCTAAATATGATGTGACACAGCTTGTTTCTAGTCCGCAAGAAGTGGATCTGGCAGCCAATGAAACGAAGGATGTCAAATTTACTCTAACAGCACCAAAGGAAGCCTTCAGTGGGACGATCATGGGTGGTTTTTACGCGGAAAAACTTTCTGATGATACCGCCGATTCGTCATCTAGTGAAGGGCAAATGCTGACGGTGAAAAATAAATATTCTTTAGTGCTCGGTCTAGCATTGACAGAAAACCCTGATCAAAACTTCACGCCAAAATTAAAATTAAATGATGTCAAAGCTGGATTATCTGATGAACACACCGCGGTCTTAGCTAATTTACAAAATATCGAACCACAAGCCTTTGGCTCCATGACAGTGGATGCCAAGATCTATAAAAAAGGCGACGATAACGTTTTTAAAGAAACGAAGAAGGACAATCAAGAAATGGCGCCAAACTCTAATTATGATTTCGCCATTGATTGGCAGAAGGAACCGCTTGAAGCGGGGGATTATCATTTGGATTTAGTCGCAACTTCTGGTACACAAGAATGGAAATTTGAACGAGACTTCACGATCGCTCAATTGGAAGCTCAGACCATCAATGAAAAATCAGTTGATACACCAGAGCAATCCAATAATTTATGGTTGTATGTCATTATCGGTGTCTTAGTCTTAATCATTTTATTGCTATTGGTTTTCTTATTAGGCCGTAAAAAAGGCAGACAAGCAAAGGATGAGGCGTAATGAACAGAAAAAATCGGCTGACCTTTCTGCTTTTCCTATTAGTTGGAGGCACTCTTTTTACTTCTACCGTTCAAGCGGTTTCCAGTACTGAAACTACGACTCAAACAACCACGACTGCTGATTCCGCGACACAGGGGACTTCGATGAATTTTTCAACGAAAGATTCGCCAGCAACTACTCGATCTAAGAGTGATGAAACAGCTGAGTCCTCCAGCCAAACAAGTACCAGTTCCTCGGTAAAATCACCAGAGAAGACCATTAAACCTGAAAAACGCGGATTGGTTGACGCATCAGGCTTGGTCAATCCGCGAGAGCTGTCTAGCTATCCTTTAGGAGTCGGTACAGAATTCACCGCTTTTGCTGGCGGAACCTTAACAATTGGTCAGCAAAACGTGACAGGCTATATGGGCGCTAATACGATTACTGGGAAAAATGGCTGGCCAAATTATTTCGGCAGCAATCTAACCACTGGCGGTTTGAAATTAACGGGTGATCCTAAAGAAAATGTCACAGTGGTAGCCAATACCATCAATGATACATTAGCCAATAATTTAGCCCAGTCTAGTGCGTTTCCAAATCAAAAGCTGATCGTAAAGAATGGCGGAGCTAAAATTCCCGCAGCTAAAAAATCAGTTCATTCTGCCGATCAACTCAAAGCTTTTCAAGATAATGGGATTACCGCTGATAATTGGCAGTCAACCACGCAAAATAATTTAATCAGTGTCAGTGAAAAGTATCAAAGTCTGACCCAAGATAAAGGGGTTGCTGTTTCAGATGCGGCAATCAAGGCCACTCAAACAGTAGTCCAAGATACGACTAAAGCCAAGACAGTCCATCAGATCAGCCTTGATCTTCGCAACTATACCAGCTCAGCTGTTCCCATTATCATTTTAGATATGAATCTTGTTCGAGCCGATGATGAGTTCGAGATTAATTATCAAGGTGCTCCATCCAAGCAATTGCCGTATTTGATTTTTAACTGGCAAACGAGTGGCACCTTTACTTGGGATTGGAACAACCACTTGACAGTCACGGGAGACACAACGATTGAAGCATTCGGAAACCGCATCATCCATTCATTTCCGAACGCGAGTCAAGTCTCAATCATTGCCGCAAAATTTTATGGTTCATTGCTTGTTCCAAAGGGAAATATTCTTGTAGGCAGTGCCGGTGCCGAAGTGATGCATTCTAGCTACGTAGCTGGCGGTGACATTGAGATTCAATCGGAATTAAATTTGGACATGGCAAAAAGGAATCAATTTGATACGAGCAACTGGCCAGGGACTAGCGCGCCTAATCATCCCACTCCTAAATTGCCGACGATTCATTTAACCACAGAAGATGGCAATGCAGTGGGAAATGAACTGACGATCTTCAAAGATCAGCCAATTAAATTAAAGATCGTTACGACTGATTACGAGGGAACCGATGTCGAGGGAGCCGATGGACAAGGTGACTTTAGCAAAATGGTGATCACTGATGGAGTGAACCTGCAAGGCTTATCTGTAGGGCAGCACGTCATTACGATCAGAATTCCTGGGCAGGAAGATGTTTTTACTAAAATTACAGTCAATGTCAGCGGGTATTTGACACTAGATCAAGTCCCAGATCTTCAATTCGGGAAAAAAGATCTGTCGCAATTTAGTCAAGATCCTAGTTTTCAACTGGTCAGCGAAAACAATGAGGGCATCAAGATTACCGATGAGCGCTTTCCGACGGATGGAAAAACACCATGGAGTTTATCGGTTGCTTTAAGTGATTTTTCAAATGGTAAAAAGCCGATCGCCGGCAAGATCGATTTTGCTTCTGCTCAAGGAGCACAAGGGCTTTTGAATGGCACCGTAACTTCTGATGGTAAGTTGACGTTCGATAAAACTGGCAAGCCCAATTTGGATCATTCAGTCAGTGAAAATCTAGCAGCTGAGACAAAGTTAAGTATCACCGATGCTAAGCAAGTAGAGACGGGCACTTATCAAGCGACTCTGCGTTGGACCTTATCCAATGCGCCACAATAATAACAAAGACTAGCGCCGACGTTCGAAAGAATGAGGTGCTAGTCTGTTTTTGTGTTATAGTAGAACAATCAGAAAAGTGGAGGAACTCATGAATAATAACGATCTATTACTACGTTTGCGCTACGCCTTAGATATCAAAGATACCGATATCGTTAAAGCTTTCGAATTAGGCGGCTTGACCGTTACCAAAGAAGAAGAGAAAGACATGTTGAAGAAAATTACGAACCAAGCCGAAGAACAAGACGAATTCGAAAAAAATACGTACGTAAAACCAATCAATAATCAAGTCTTCGATAGCTTTTTGAACGGTTTTATCATTTTGAAACGCGGCCCACAAAAAAATAAATCCACCGAAGCACCTCAATTAAAAAGCAATCAAATCCGTCATATCAACAATATTTTGTTGAAAAAGGTCAAGATTGCCTTGCAATTAACTAGTGATGATATGCTGGATATTATGGCAGAAGCTGGGGTCTATCCTTCAAAAGGTGAGCTGGGCGCCATTCTTAGAAAAGAAGGTCATCGTAACTTTAAACCTTGTGGCGACAAATACGCTCGCAATTTTTTAAAAGGCCTGGCGTTGTGCTATCGTGAGGACTAGTTGCAGGGCTAAGTAACCTATTATTAACATAATGAGCATCTTTACCAGAGTCATTTTTAAAATGAGTGTAGTAAAGGTTTTTTTATTTTGCATATTCAAAAAAAATCGAATATAAAGAAAATTTCTCTTTGGATATAATAACTTTAACGAGCCACAAGCACTTCAAACGAAAGGTTATTTTAAAAGAAAACAAGGATTGTTCTAGGAGGATTATGATGACACTTAAAGAAAGAATTGAATTACAAAAACGCTTAAAGGAGCTAACTAGAACCAGTGATTGGATGGTCAACCCTAACAAGCGTAGTGAAGTGGAATGGTTAAGAAGCTATTTATTTCCAAGTGTTTTTGATAAGCAGAGAAAACGGATTGTCACTGATAGATTTGAATGGGCAAGTCGAGGAGTACAGTTTTAGTTCATATTTTTAGTGAAGTTATGACTGGTTTGTTTGTTGGAAAAGTTATTTAATCGCTGTAAATAAAAAAAGCTATCGTGAAGAATTACAGTCTAAGCATGTTTAATTTGATGAAGATAATCTGTGTTTGACAAGTTTGAGGTTCTCTGCTATGATTTTGCAAATGAATGAAACACATTGAAAAAGAAAGTAAAATAATCATACTTAGCCTAAGAGAGTCTTCGTTGTGGTGAGAGAGGATGCAAGTAGATCATTTGAAAATGGCTTTTGAGTGGATTTCCCGAATCTTTAAGGAAATACGGATGCCCCCGTTAACAAGGCACAGTCTCCGATGTTTGGGTACTGATAAAGGTAGAGTCTGTGAAGGCTGTACGATTAAAGGTGGTAACGCATGTTAAATGCCCTTAGCAATTTTTTGCTGAGGGCATTTTTTTGTTCTCTTTGTCTCTTTTTCAAAGAAGATTCATTCATAAAGATTATGGCTCGTTTATTAAATGAGGGGATGTTAATCCGATTCAATATTCGATTCCATGAAGGAAAAATAATGAAGGGTGGAAGAGTTATGGCAAATTTTTTAGTACTGCAAACGGATTTTGGCTTACAAGATGGGGCGGTCAATGCCATGTATGGGGTGGCTTATCAAGTCGAGCCCAACTTGACGATCAATAATCTAACTCATGAAATTGAGCCTTATAATATCCATGATGCGAGTTATCGGCTGTTGCAGGCGGTTAGTTATTGGCCAGCAGGTTCGGTTTTTGTGTCAGTAGTAGATCCGGGCGTGGGCTCGACTCGCCGTAGTGTGGTAGCGGAGCTTAAAGGCGGTCAATATGTGATCACACCGGATAACGGGACATTAACTTACCTAGCTCAGTATGTAGGCATCAAAGAGCTGCGTCAGATTGATGAAGAGAGTCAACGATTACCGGGATCTTCTGAGAGTCACACCTTTCATGGCCGGGATGTTTATGTATATAATGGAGCACGTTTGGCCAGTGGAAAGGTCGCTTTTACCGAGTTAGGTGAGATTATTTCTCTAACGGATTTTGTAACTTTCCCATTGACTGCTCCACAACAAGATGAGCAAAAGATTACCGGTACCATCGATATTACCGATATTCGTTTTGGTTCGCTTTGGACAAACATTCCATTGGAGTTTTTCAAAACATGGCAAGTAGACTATGGGCAGAACTTATTAGTAAAAATATATTTCAAAGATGTATTGCGTTATCAAGACGAAGTGGTGTTTGGTCGTTCCTTTGCCCAAGTAGCACCAAAAGAAGCGGTGCTTTATATTAACTCTGTGCTGAATGTCGGACTGGGTATCAATCTTGATTCCTTTTCAGGGGTATATAAAATTGGGACTGGTAATGAGTGGACGATTGAATTGACAAAAGTTGAAAATAATTAATAATTCTAAGGAGGAAAACAAATGAATAGTAAATTTACAGTAAAGCATATTGTAGCAATTGGAATCGGGGCGGCTGTTTTTTTCATCTTGAAGCGCTTTGTGACGATACCGACGGGCATTCCTAATACGGATATCGCGACGGCTTATCCTTTCTTAGCGTTACTTGGTGTTGTTTATGGACCTATTGTGGCGGGGTTAGCGGGCTTTATCGGACACGCGTTAGGAGATTTGACGACTTATGGGGCTTGGTGGTCGTGGATCGTTGCTTCTGGTTTTCTAGGTGTCTTCTTCGGTTTATTGACGAAACGAATTCCAATCAATGAAGGAATTTTTGGTAAAAAAGAAATGATTACTTTTATTGTAGGAGAAACGATCGCGAACTTAGTTACGTGGGTCGTGATTGCTCCAGTTGGTGATATTTTGATCTATGCGGAGGCACCAAGCAAAGTCTTTACGCAAGGAGTCGTAGCCGGTGTGACAAATGCGATTGTTACAGGAATCATCGGTATCATTTTACTCAAGGCTTACGCCCAAACTAAAACGAAAAAAGGCAGTCTGAATAAAGAAAGATAGTGTGAGGACAGTGGAAAAATGATCGAGTTTCGTGATTTTACATTTCAATATGATAGTCAGGCCGAACCGACCTTAAAGCAGATCAATTTGACGATCAAACAAGGAGAAAAGATTCTGCTGATGGGTAGCAGTGGTTCTGGTAAGTCAACTCTAGGAAAATGTCTAAATGGAATCATCCCACAAAATGAAAAAGGCACCTTTAGCGGTTCACTGACAATTAATGGTAAGAACTTCAGTGAGTCATCCATTTATGATCTTTCGTTAGATGTTGGAACGGTACTGCAAGACACCGACAGTCAATTTGTTGGCTTGACGGTAGCAGAGGATATCGCCTTTTCATTGGAAAATGAAATGATTGAGCAGACGGCGATGCAAAAGGCGGTGGACTATTGGGCCCAAAAAACGGATTTGATGACACATTTAAGAAAGCGGCCGCAAGATTTATCTGGTGGGCAAAAGCAAAGGGTAACGATGGCTGGTGTCTTGATTGATGAGACGCCGATTCTACTTTTTGATGAACCGCTGGCTAATCTCGATCCGCAAACTGGTTACGAAGCGATCCAAATGATCCATCAGCTTTATCAAACCCAGCAATTTACCACGGTTATTATTGAGCATCGTTTAGAAGAGGTTTTGGCGGCGCCCATCGACCGCGTCATTTTACTTGATGAGGGTCAGATTATTGCGGACTTAACACCAACCGAATTATTGCGGAGTGATCTATTAGCCAAGCATGGCATTCGCGAACCGCTCTATATCACGGCGTTGAAACGAGCAGGCATCCCCTTAACTAATTTCGCCGATTTAACCGATGTGGACCAGTTGGTTTCTCCAGAAATCGCGGCAGCATTGGCACATACGCACAGTCAATTTCAACAAATACCGTCGCAGCAAGCTCCGTTACTGAGCTTACGGAATATTACTTTTGGTTTTGGAACTGAACCGGTCATTAAAGGTGTCGACCTAACGCTGTATCAAGGTGAGATGGTCAGTTTAGTTGGACATAACGGAGCAGGTAAATCTACTTTGTCTAATTTGATTACGGGCTTTTATTCTCTACAAGAGGGTCAATTGTTGTGGCAAGGTCAAGCACTAACGGACGAAAGTATCAAAGAGCGAGCTGATAAAATAGGGTATGTATTGCAAAACAGCAATCAAATGCTCTCTAAAAATATGATCTACGAAGAAGTAGCTTTAGGCTTAGTCAATCGCGGGGCAGTTCCTGAAGTGATTGAGGAAAAAGTTATAGAAACTTTGAAAGTTTGTGGACTGTATGAATTCCGCAATTGGCCAATCTCGGCATTGAGCCACGGTCAAAAACGGCGAGTAGCGATTGCGGCAATTTTAGTTTTAGAACCACAATTATTAATACTAGATGAACCAACCGCTGGACAAGATTATTATCATTATAATGAGATGATGACCTTCTTACGGCAATTAAATCAGCAGGGCATCACGATTTTAATGATTACTCATGATATGCATCTGATGTTAGAGCATACTCAGCGAACCATCGTATTAAAAGACGGTCAAATCATTGCCGACGAAGCACCAACAAGTGTGCTTTCATCGTCGGAACTGGTGACTTCCGCTAGTTTAAGAGAAACAAGTCTATATCGATTAGCGAAAAAGAATCAGATCGCGGATGCTACCGGCTATGTGTCCGCCTTTATCCAGCATGAGGAGGATTCTCATGGAAGCAAATAATGTAATTGGCTATCTGCCTAAAAAAACACCGATTCATCAGCTTAGCGGACTCACCAAAATGCTTAGCTTCTTAATGATTTCAATCGTCGGAATGATTTCATATGACACACGTTTTCTGATTGCTCTGGCGGTTTTTTCCGCGATTATTTTTAGAATCGCCAAAATTTCCTATCGTGAGATTTCTTTTGTCTTAAAATTTATTGCGTTCTTCTCTGTATTGAATTTGCTGACGGTTTATCTTTTTGCACCGGAATACGGCGTGACGATCTATGGGTCTCGCCATGTAATTTTTGAGGGGATCGGTCGTTATACGTTAACGCAAGAACAATTGTTTTATGAACTGAATCTCTTAATCAAGTATTTTGTGACCATTCCGCCAGGTTTGATTTTTATTTTGACCACCAATCCCAGTGAATTGGCGTCAAGCATTCATCGAGTGGGCGGGTCATACAAGATAGCTTATGCTTTTTCGTTGGCGTTGCGTTACATTCCTGATATCCAAGAAGATTTTCGAACGATTTCTAAAGCACAACAAGCACGTGGAAACGAACTGTCAAAAAAAGCGGCTCTGTCCAAACGGATACGAGGAAATCTGACGATTGCGATTCCCTTGATCTTTTCAAGTTTGGAACGAATCGAGACCATTTCCTCGGCGATGGAATTGCGACGCTTCGGCAAGAAAAAGGGTCGGACGTGGCTGCTGGCTAAGCCACTGAAAAGAAATGATTATCTTGCTCTGTTGTTGGTGATTGTCTTATGTTTGATTGGAATTTATTTATTGCGGATCAACGATGGACGCTTCTATAATCCCTTTCGTTAAAGGCTACAACGAAGAATAAAATAAATTATAGCTGCTGAACTAGTTGGTTGTTTGGCGGCTTTTTTGATTGAGAAAAGTGACTTTAGGAGAATAAATAGGCAATGACAAAAACTCGGTTTCGTAAACTATGACTCTACTGATCGTATTCAAGCTAAAAATACTACCAAAGTGTGAATTGAATGAAACCAAGGGAATCAGGAATAATGGTCACGGCTTGTTCATAATTGTGTACATAAAATGAAATTATCGTTATGATAAAGTAAAGAAACTGTTTCACAGAAGGTCTATTCGTACCTTTTTAGGTAATTTTTTAGTATTCTGAAATATGAAGGGTAGGAGCGTGAGTGAAATGAAAAAAATGATTCAACGTAAGGATGTCTCCAAGTTGTTAGTCTCGGATGACTATTTTTCAGAAAAGCATTATCTTCTCAAAATTCGACAGACTTTAGTAGCTATCATTGGCTGGATGGGTGTAATTCTCCCTTTCGTATGGCTTTCGATCCCTTTTGTCTTTCCTAAATTCGCTGAAGAATATTCCTTCCGTACTTATGTAGAAGGATTCCAGACATTTCGATTTTTACTAATCTTTTTAACGATTAGTTTTGTCTTTATCCTGATTTTCTATATCTGTATGACCATTTGGAACAATTATCGCTTCAGCCATTTTTTGCAAAAAGAACCCTTGTTTAACGAAAAGAGAATGGAAAAGCGGAAGAAGCTCATTAATGAAGCTTATAATGAACGATTTTGCTCAGAAGAAATTCGGCACAACGTCAAATTTTACTCCGTTTCCGAAGAACAGAACTTGGACAAAGAATTTTTTCGCGAAATATATAAAGATAATGAGGTGCCGTTATGATCCATTTTATCAACAGTGGCAATCCCATATTCGATACAATCTTTACAATTATGTTCCTAATCTTGATCGCTTATCCGATCTTAGGGGGCTTTGGCTGGTTTATCGGTGAGTTATGCTATGCACTGATTTTTAACCATCGTCAGAAGGAGTGGATCGAGATCCCAGAAGAGATCGAACCCTTTATCACGATTATGGTTCCCGCTCACAATGAAGAAATCGTGATTGAAAAGACGATCGATTATTTAATGAATCAGCTGAATTACACGAATTATGAAGTATTGGTGACTGACGATGGTTCCACGGATGAGACACCAGCAATTTTGCACCGTTTATCCGATCAATATGAAAACTTGCGAGTCGTCCGTATTGAAAAAAATAAGGGCAAAGCCCATGCCTTTGATATCGGCGTAGCCTTCGCGAAGGGGGAATTGATCCTCAGTAACGATGCGGACACCGTTCCCGAACCTGATGCTTTGAACTATTACGTGAATTTCTTTATTCGAAAGGATGCACGAAATATTTCGGCGGTCACTGCCAATATGGACGTACAAAATCGAACCAAGCTGATCGCAAAGTCTCAGACGGTGGAGTTTTCCAGTATCGTAGGCATCATCAAACGGACCCAAATGGGCGTACTTGGTGGAATTTATGCCTACAGCGGCGCCAATACGATGTATCGAAAAGACGCTTTGATCGATGTGGGAATGTTTCGTCAAGACCGAGCAACAGAAGATATTAGTATTGCTTGGGACCACCAGTTGGATGGGTGGGCCTCGCTATTCGCGCCCCGAATCATGTTCTTTATGGAAGTCCCGGAAAATTTGAAAATGTTGTACCGTCAAAGAAAACGCTGGGCAAAAGGTGGAACAGAGGTCTGGCTGACCAATTTCAAAAAGGTTTTTTTACACCCGTTTCAAAATATTGGGCGGACTGTCATGTTTATCGATCAGACCTTCAGTATCATTTGGTCCTTCTTTTTCTGGATTTCTTCCATTTTGTTCGCCGGAGCGCTTATTCGATTTCTAATTGAGGGAAATTATGAACGGATCTACCACATGATCACTTTATCATTCTTGTTTGTTTGTTTTGAAATGATTTCCGGTACATTTCAGCTAGTGGCCTCATTAATCGCTGACGACCGAGCCAGAAAACTCAAATACATCTTGTTCGCACCATTATACATGCTGTTTTATTGGATGCTGAATGCTTTGACGATTGTCACAACCTTTATTCCTGCGGTGAAGACGATCTTAGGATTTGGCAGTGGAACATGGAAAAGTCCGGAGCGACAAAAACGAGATTAGGTTAACTAATTAAGTAAAAATATGAACATGATTCAAACCCTTCTCTTAAAAAAATTGAGGAGGGTTTATTTTTTTTCTTCATTTTTAGTTTTTTGAATAACTTTCGATTGTGTGAAATATCTTAACTTTAGGTTGAAATCGCAAATAGTTATCGCTTTCATGAGGTGATATCTTTAGGGCATAGAAGAAAGAGGAGGAAAAATATGCTGGAAAATCAACAATTTCAATTGAGTGTCGCAGAAGATGGTCATCTGTCGCAATTGTTTTTTAAGAATGATCCGTATGGTATGAATTGGGTGATAGAGGAGGAATACTTAAATAAAGTAGGCTATAATGATATTGAAAAGTTGTTCGGACAATTTGATTTAGTCGTTAATGGTACTAAGTTTTTGAGTACACAAACGAAACCTGAAATCACGGAAATACATGATCAGATCAAGGTTCGCTATTCCTTTGATAATGTAAGCGTGAACATCATATACAGATTGAAAGAGCAGCTAAATTGGGAAATCGAGTTGAGCAATGAATCAGATCAAACCCTTCAGATTGATGATTTCGGTGTTTGGGCAGCGTTAAGCTATATTATGTTTCGCGACAAAAATGTTTTGCGGAATATCCATGATTCGGCGGCGGTATTTTCATCTATTTCAACGGATTACACGAAACTAAACGCTGTACGTCGGGATAATCTAGGCGGGAACTTGGGGATTTATCAAACCAAAGGGCAGACATTATCGATTGGGACTTATTGTGCTTATGAAAATCTATTTTTTGAGAACGTGTCTCCTTCATTAGATGGTTTGCTATTTCATAAATTGATTTTGGCAAATGGCTATCCAAGCAATTTTGAAAATCGTGATTGGATTTATTCCAAGAAAACCTTTGAGCTTCCGGCAAAGGAAACCAGAGCCTGGCACTATACCTTAGCACGTAACGAAAATCAGGCAGATTTTTATCAAAAAGCGTTGCAATTCAATCATCCGAAAATAGACTATACGCCCTTAAATATTTTAGGCAAGCCTGCACGAATCACTGTTCAGTTGCCAAATCATTTGGCGATCGAGCAAGTGTTGATTCAAGTAAAAGACAATCAAGTAAATTCATATGTAGCAGATTTTCAAGTTGATGCGGCTGGAAAAACGATTATTCACTTCAAACCGGAAGTTTTGGGCGAGCATAAAGTAATCATTTCCTTTACTAACGGGACGGAAGATTTTGTGGTGATGAATGTGATGAACGACCTCACCACAGTGATCGAAGAGCGGGCAGATTACATCTGTGAGACTCTTTATAATGGCGCGACAGGTGCTACGCCTTATGCCTTTGAGCCAGTATCTAATCAAGGGGAATCACTAGGAAAGCTAAATTTAGTCTTGAAAAAGAATCTACTAGGGAAGCTTGATCCAGAGCAGGTGCGAAAAGTTGAAGAAAGTGCCGTTCATTATGTGAAAGCGAAGTGGTTCATTGACGGAGATTTTTTAAAACCGCGGAAATTATATGGCGATTTTTATCGCTGTATGGATTTTGAATACATTGGGCATTTATTCTATTTGCTTTCGGAATTTGAAGCTGGAGTACTGCAACTGTATTCAGCAGAAACCTATTTGACTTGGGCAGCGGATGTCTTTGATTTACGAGTGAACCCGGCGCTACATGAAGATGAACGGGGAAAAGAAGAAGCTCAGATGTTAGGCGTCTACTTTTTATACATCCAAGAACTGTTACAAAAGCTGAAGGCTCATGGATTGATGGAAAAATATGAAACGATTCGCGGCTTGTGGAATCAAGTAACGCAACGGGTAGACAGTGAAACATTCAGCTATAAAGCGGCCATTACCGAGCATTTTTATGACAATGCCGGCTTTGGACCGACTGCCGGAGCTTTAAGTGAATCAGGATTAACCGATAGCGCTGAAAAATATGGGGAATTGTTATTGGCTAATATTGGCTATTCCAATGATTTTCGTGGACAGAACGCTGATCGCTGGTGGGAAGCCTTGACTTATATGATTCATTCTCTGTGGGGTGGCGTAACTGCGGCGGCTACCTTCAAAGTTTTTGAAGCGTTACAAGATCCAGCTTATTTGGAGGCCAGCTATCGTGCAACTGCTGGAATCTTGTATTGCTATGACACCCATTCGTCGACTACTTTACCGTTAGAAAAAGGGATGGCTGCCTCTACGTATGCGGTAGCTGGACCACATTTAAATCGGCCGGATCTTTCCAGAGAACGTTTCGGACAAGCGACTTTCTGGCGCGATGGCGGAATTTTTAGTCGCCTGTTTGAAAATGATAGTCAAACACCCGATTGGGACATGGGAGAAGAATTAGTTGCTTACATGGAAAGTTTTGGGCAAAAAACCTTTATCATCAAAGAATCAGCGACGATTCGAGTAATTAATGGCAGCTTTGAAGAATCTGAAGAAGGCTATACGATCTTTAGTTTTGCGCCATTCAATCAAGCGTATTATTTAATTGATGGAAAACAGACCAAAGTAGTCGAAACGAATGAGTTGACACTGCAACTAAGGAAAGACGCCTTATTCCCATTAGAATCGGCTAGTGTCTAACAGGAAACACTCAGCTGATCGCATAGGTAACGAAAATAAATATCCATAAAATGAAAGAGGATGCCAGTTCTACTTTGTAAACTTGCTATGTTAGTAGTTATATAGCGAGTTTAAATCAGATTAAGAAAAGTAGCGTTTAGTAGAATGGTATACGGAACGAAGATAAGCATTTATTTGTAAAAATAAATATCCATAAAAATGAGAGAGGAGCCATGTTGATGTCAGGAGAGATTATTTCTATTTCTATTCCGCCGTTTCCGGATTTTATCGAAGGCAATTACCGTGTGTTTCAAACGGGACAAAATCATCCAAATCGGAAAGCTTTGGGCTATTTTGATTTGATTGTGGTAAAAAAAGGGTGTCTTTTTTTAGCGGAAGATGATGAACACTACGAAGTAAAGGAAAACGAAATGATTATTCTACTTCCTGACAAACATCACTACTCTTGGCGTCCGGTGGTGGAGGAGACGGGGTTCTACTGGCTCCATTTTTATACTACAGCGCAATGGAAACAAAGCACGCGGCCCAGTCGGTTTATCTCCGATTTGCCGATACCGGAATTGCACTATCATCAGCGTTCCTATACCTTGCATTTGCAAAAGCAGGCGACCATTAAGGAGCCGCAGATTTTATTTGAGCTGATTCAGACAATTTTAGACAGTACGATCACAGAATCAGGTGATCATGATATTTGGCAGACAGAAGAGCTCTTTCTACGTTTTTTAAAATTTATCGAAAACCAAGGGATTCATCGGGATCGCTTGACGGTTTTGGCAGAGCAGATTCAATTGTTTCTTGAAAATAATTTCGAAAAACCGATCACAAATCAATTATTGGAGGAACATTTTCATCTTCACAGTAATTATATTTCGATGGCGATGAAAAAGACCTTCGGAAAAACCCCATTAGAAGTGTTAGGTGATATTCGAATGGAACGGGCAAAGCAATACTTATTGCGTTCAGATTTGGATATTCAGGAAATCTCCACGATGGTGGGCTTTAACTCCGATGTTTATTTTTCAAATCGTTTTAAAAAACTAGAAGGGCTCTCTCCACAACATTATCGCAAAAAGTATAAAGACCATTAAAAGGAGAGAACTAAATGGACCATACAAACGTAAACGATGTGACGACCACTAGCAAAAAAGGCTTAAATTTAACCAATCGCTTAGCCTATGCTGGAACCGATGCCGCCGGAAACTTGCTTTATTGTACGTTGACTAGTTTTATCAACTTCTTTCACACTGATGTTTTCGGTCTTTCAATCGGTACGGCAGCCACAATCGCTTTGACCGTCCGAATCATTAATACGATCACGGTTCCTTTATGGGGACTTGCGATCGACAAGACCAAATCAAAATATGGTAAAGCCCGCCCGTGGTTCGCCCGCTTGGCAATTCCCTTTGGTGTCTTCATGGCATTGACATTCCTGACACCGGGATTGACTGGTTCTGCTAAAGTCGCCTATGCGGTTTTTACCTATTTAACAACTAGTATTTTATATACCGGAATTTCGACACCAATCACAGCAATTTTGCCAAACTTAAGCAATGATTCAATGGAGCGGACAAAGCTTAACTCATTTCGGATGATTGGTGGAAATGTGGGCTACTTTATTACAGCTACCTTCACATTGACTTTGGTTTCCATCTTAGGCAGTGGAAACCGCCAAAGAGGCTTTTTCTTAACGGTCGCTATTTACGCAGTGGTTTCGATTGCGATGTTTTTCTATGCCTTTAAAAATACCAAAGAAGTTAATTCTGAAGGCGCCGGAGAAAGCTTACCTGTACGAGAAAGCTTCAAGGCACTAAAAGGAAACTGGCCTTGGGTAATTATTGTCTTAGGTAGCGTCTGCTATTGGTTAGGCAATTCTACAAGGACTTCTTCACTAATTTATTATGCTCGTTACAATTTAGGAAATGAAAACTATGTTTCGGTCTTGAACGGTTTAGTTTTGACACAGATGATCGGTGTGATCTGCATTCCTTTCTTAGTCAAAAAGTTTTCCAAAACCCAAACCATGATGATCGGCTTGTGTACTGCTGCAGTTGGTCAAGTGATGCTGGGAATCGCAGGAAATAACTTTTCACTAGTCGCTGCGATGTGGGTCGTTACCAGTATTGGAACCGGGATTGCGGTCTCAATGCCATTTGCGATGCTGTCTGATACAGTGGATTATGGTGAATATAAAACCGGGATTCGCGCTAGCGGCTTCTTGACCGCAGTAGGAAGTGCCGTAGGCTTGCAAGTGGGAACCGGTTTTGGCGATTTCATTCCGTTGAAATTGATGCAGCACTTTGGTTATGTAGCGAATCAGACACAAACCGATTCCGCGTTGAGCGCGATTAAATTTGGCTTTTCCTATTTGCCAGCGATCTTTTTCGTAATCGGAGCTATAGTTATGATCAGCTATTTCAAATTTGAAAAGAACGAGCAAAAGGTGATTCATGAGTTAGAAGTAAGACGTCAGCAAAATGCAATTTAATAGTGCAAGAGGGTAGGTGAAAGAATCCTATTCTCTTTTTTTGATTGGAGGCTGTTCTTTGTTCTGAGAGATATGCTACAATAAGGTTAAAATTGTTCGGACAAATTATGAGCGAGAAAGGTCGATTTTTTATGAACCAATCAAAATATCAGATTATCGCGGATGAAATCCGCTCAAAAATAATTTCCGGAGAATATCCGGAAGATACGACGATCCCACCCGAGTTGAAGCTGCAAAAGGATTATGAAGTCAGCAGACACACAATTCGGCAAGCTATCGCGCTATTAGTCAACGAAGGCTTTTTGCGAAAAGAAAAAGGCTCGGGGACTTATGTCGATACAAAATACAAACAAGAAGGCAACAATCATTCGAATCATAAAACGATTGGAGTTATCACGACTTACTTGTCAGATTATATTTTCCCATCAATTATTCGCGGTATCGAAAGTACCCTTAGAGAAAAAGGGTACTCCCTCTTATTAGCCAGCACGAATAATGACTACCAGCAAGAGCGCGAATGCATCGAAAAGATGATCAGTCAAGGAGTTCAAGGCTTAATCGTTGAGCCGACGAAAAGCAACCAGTACAATCCAAACTTGGCGCTATACGTGAATCTGAAGGAGCAGGGGATTCCATTAGTCATGATCAATGCGGTGTATGAAGAAATTAGCGCACCATATATTTGTGTAGACGATACAGAAAGCGGCTTTATGGCGACGAAGCTCTTGATTAAAAATAAACATAAAAATTTGATGCTGATCACCAAAATTGATGATTTACAAGGAAAATATCGGATGAAAGGTTTCATTAAAGCCTGTGAAAATTCCGGTATTCAATTCACTTCAGATGATATTTTGACTTATACGACTGAAACTCGAAAACAAATCAATCAAACAGCTTTACACCATTTAGAAAAAAATCCGGCGATTACCGGGATCGTGTGTTATAACGACCAAGTCGCCAGCAATTTGGCGGATCAATTAGTTAAAGCGGGGATTAAGATCCCAGAGGATATTTCCATCGTCGGCAATGACAACTCCGCCTTAAGCAAAGTCGGCAGCGTGAAGTTAACCACGTTGAACCACCCTAAGGAGCAACTAGGTAAAGACTCTGCTGAATGGATCGTTAAAGCAATTGAAGAAGGTCAGGAACAGGAAAATATTCTTTACCAACCGACACTAATTGAGCGTGATTCAGTAAAATCCCTATAAAAAAGAATAGATAGTTAGAGACTCGTTTGAATAAACAAACGAGTCTTTTTGTCATTTTTTCTAATCGCGTTGCAGCGTGATTAGAAAATCATTTGATCGTATCTTTATTTGATTCTCGAAAAATTGTCTTTGATTAGATTCGATAAATATAGAAAATAACCGCTTAATTTGTACGAACAAAAATAAATAAACGTATTGACATGTACGTACATAAATTGTAAAATGACATTGTTAATAAAGACGAAGGAGGAGGTTCCCATTAAGACAGAAGAAATGATTGCAAAAACGAAACTGGACATTATGGATGGACATACGGCCTTAGGGATCGAATTTGGTTCTACGCGAATCAAAGCAGTCCTGATTGGCTCTGGAATGACACCGATTGCAGCTGGCAGTTTCGAATGGGAAAACAAGTTGGAAGAGGGTATTTGGACCTATTCACTAGAAGATATTTGGAAGGGCTTACGTGTTAGCTACCGCAAGATGGCAACTGAGGTTTTCGAGGAATATGGTGAGAATTTAACGACGATCGGGTCCATCGGTTTTAGTGCGATGATGCATGGTTATATGGCTTTTGATCAGCAAGATGAGTTATTGGTTCCTTTCCGAACGTGGAGAAATTCGATTACCGAAGAAGCTGAAAAAGAATTGACCGCAGCCTTCCAATACAATATTCCACAGCGTTGGAGTATCGCTCACTTGTATCAAGCGATTTTGAATCAAGAAGAGCATGTCAATCAGGTTCAATTTTTCACTACGTTAGCTGGCTATATTCATTGGCAGTTGACCGGACAAAAGGTCTTAGGTGTCGGTGATGCGTCAGGCATGTTCCCAATTGATATTGAAACGAAAAACTACGATCAGCAAATGATTACGACCTTTGCGGAACTAGCTAAAAAGAAAGGCTTCACGCAAAACTTAAATACGTTGCTACCTAAAGTTTTAGTCGCTGGTGAAGCTGCTGGAACGTTGACACAAGAAGGCGCGTATTTGCTAGATCCAACGGGAACGTTGCAGGCAGGTATTCCGCTTTGTCCGCCTGAAGGCGATGCAGGGACCGGGATGGTAGCCACCAACAGTATCCGGCAAAAAACTGGAAATGTTTCGGCTGGGACATCCGCTTTTGCCATGATCGTCTTAGAAGAAAAAATGAAGGCAGTCCACCCGGAAATTGATTTGGTGACTACACCGCTGGGCGACTTAGTAGCGATGGTTCACACCAATAATTGTTCTTCAGAGATCAATGCTTGGGTCAGCTTGTTTAAAGAGTTTTCAGAAACTTTGGGGTTAGATGTCAGTAGCGAAAAGCTTTACAATACGTTGTTTGAAAAGGCGTTAGAGGCTGATCCTGATTGTGGTGGGATGCTTTCTTATGGGTACTATTCTGGGGAAAATATCACTGGTATGAATGAAGGACGACCATTATTTGTCCGGACACCAGAAAGCAAGTTTAATTTAGCTAACTTTATGCGGCTACATTTGTCTAGTGCTTTTGGGGCAATGCGAATCGGGATGGAAATCCTGAAAGGCGAAGAGATCAAAATTGACAAATTAGTCGGACATGGCGGGATTTTTAAAACGCCAGAAGTTGGTCAGCGTGTCTTAGCCGCGGCGATGGAAGCGCCAGTGACCGTGATGGAAACAGCTGGCGAAGGCGGAGCGTGGGGCATTGCCTTGTTAGCGGCCTTTGCGGCAAATGATGCAGGAATGTCATTAGAAGATTTCCTAGATAAAAAAGTTTTCGCAGGCAGTGAAGGACAAACGATTGACCCTAGTCAAGAGGATTTGACCGGTTATGCTCAATTTATCACCCGTTATCAAAAAGGTCTTCCGATTGAGCAGGCAGCGATTGATGGATTGAAATAAAGGAGCGATTCTTACATGTTAGAACAATTGAAAGAAGAAGTATTCCAAGCGAACTTGGAATTACCGAAACAGGGCTTGATTAAATACACTTGGGGAAATGTTAGTGCCCTTGATCCAGAAACGGGCTATTTTGTCATTAAGCCAAGCGGTGTCAGCTATGAAGAAATGCAAGCGTCGGATATGGTCGTGGTGGACTTGGATAACAAGGTTATCGAGGGAGAGATGAATCCTTCATCGGATACACCGACTCACGCCGTTTTGTACAAAGCGTTTCCTGAAATCGGTGGCATTTGTCATACTCATTCAACATGGGCAACTATTTGGGCGCAGGCAGGACTTGATCTGCCAGCGATGGGCACGACTCATGCGGATACTTTTTACGGAACAGTTCCTTGCGCGCGCTTTTTAACTCAAAAGGAAATTGATGATGGTTATGAGCACGAAACAGGAAATGTCATTATCGAGACCTTTAAAGAAAGAGAGTTAGGGATTATGGAAGTGCCTGGCGTATTGCTGCATGGACATGGACCTTTTACTTGGGGCAAGGATGCGAAAAGTGCGGTCATGAATGCCGTCGTGTTAGATGAAGTGGCGAAGATGAATTTGTTTGCTCGTCAGTTAAACAGCTTTGCGGAGGAATTGCCACAACGTATTTTAGATAAGCATTATTTAAGAAAACATGGAAAAAATGCCTATTATGGGCAAGAAAAATAATAGAGTTTCTCAAACTTAAAACGGATAAGGAGCGAGTAAGATGTTAGAAATTAGTAAAAAAGAATTTTGGTTTGTCGTAGGTTCACAGCATTTATATGGAGAAGAAGCCTTAAAAAATGTACGAGAAGATGCTGAAGCGATTGTTAAAGGCCTAAATGACAGCGGCAAAATGCGCTATCCGATCGTGTTAAAAGAATTAGCAGTGACTGCTGACACGATCACCAATACTATGAAAGAAGTTAACTATCGCGATGAAGTAGCAGGAGTAATCACTTGGATGCACACTTTCTCACCAGCAAAAATGTGGATTCGCGGTACGAAGTTATTGCAAAAACCTTTGTTACACTTAGCCACTCAATTTAACGAAAGTATTCCTTGGGAAACGATTGATATGGATTTTATGAACTTAAACCAATCAGCTCATGGAGATCGTGAATATGGTTTTATCAACGCTCGCTTGAAAAAAGAAAATCAAATCGTAGTAGGTTACTGGCAAACCGAAAGTGTTCAAAAACAAATTGCTGACTGGATGGACGTGGCGGTTGCATTTAACGAAAGCTTTAATATCAAAGTTGCACGTTTCGGCGATAATATGCGAAATGTTGCCGTAACTGAAGGAGACAAAGTTGAAGCACAAATCCAATTTGGTTGGGTCGTTGATTATTTCGGCATCGGTGATTTAGTTCAATACGTAGATGCGGTAAAAGACGAGGAAGTTGACGCATTATTTGCTGAATACAAAGAATCGTATGACTTTGATTATGGCGATTATGATCACGAAACGTGGGAAGCGCACGTGAAAGTCCAAGCTAAACAAGAAATTGGAATCCGTCGTTTCTTAGAAGCAGGAAATTACAACGCCTTCACTTCAAATTTTGAAGACTTATACGGTATGCAACAACTGCCGGGATTAGCAGTTCAACGTTTAATGGCGGAAGGTTATGGCTTTGCTGGGGAAGGTGACTGGAAAACAGCGGCCTTAGACCGCCTAATGAAAGTCATGGCTCACAATCAAAACACTGGCTTCATGGAAGACTACACCTATGAATTAGCGGCTGGTAAGGAAGCTATTTTACAATCCCATATGATGGAGGTTGATCCAACTTTAGCGGTCAACAAACCAAAAATCGTGGTTTCACCGCTATCAATGGGTGATCGTGAAGACCCAGCACGTTTGGTCTTTGATGGTAAAGCTGGCGATGGTGTCGTCGTATCAATGGCAGACTTTGGGACTCACTATAAATTATTAATCAACGAAGTCGAAGCTTTTGAACCTACAGAAGAAGCACCAAACTTGCCAGTTGCACGCGTTCTTTGGAAAGTCAAACCGAACTTCCATGATGGTGTAGGTGCTTGGATTCGCACAGGCGGTGGGCATCATACGGTGGTATCATTGAACCTGACAACAGAACAAATCATTACGTGGGCAAAACTTGTTGATTTGGAATTTGTAACAATCAAGTAAAAGAATATTGGTTTGGAGCGATCCAAACCAATTTTTCTTAAGTTGATAAAGGTAAAAAGAACTGTTAACAAGAGCTTGGCTCTTAAAATAAAAAATGAGGAGTTTTAAAATGATAACCAAATTTGATTCAAAGGATTACTTAGCTAAAGTCGACGCTTGGTGGCGGGCAGCCAACTATATCTCAGTTGCGCAAATGTATTTGAAGGATAATCCACTATTAAGAAAGCCGCTTGAAAAAGAAGACGTGAAGACACATCCAATCGGGCACTGGGGAACCATCGCGGGACAAAATTTTTTATATGCTCACTTGAATCGGGTCATTAATAAGTATGACTTAAATATGTTTTATATTGAAGGGCCGGGGCATGGCGGTCAGGTAATGGTTTCAAATTCCTATATAGACGGCAGCTATACAGAGATTTATCCTGAGATCACTGAAGATGAATCGGGACTTAAACAATTATGCAAAATGTTCTCATTCCCAGGTGGAATCGCTTCTCACGCGGCACCAGAAACCCCCGGTTCGATTCATGAAGGCGGAGAATTAGGCTATGCTTTGTCACACGCGACAGGAGCGATCTTAGATAATCCCGAAGTCATCGCGGCGACAGTGGTCGGCGATGGTGAAGCGGAAACCGGACCTTTAGCTGGCGGCTGGTTCTCAAATGTGTTTATTAATCCGGTGAATGATGGAGCGGTTTTACCAATCGTATATTTAAACGGTGGTAAAATTTCAAACCCAACGATTCTATCACGTAAAAGTGATGAAGAGTTGAAAAAATATTTTGAAGGTCTAGGCTGGAAGCCCTACTTTGTAGAAGGCAACGATCCAGAAAAAGTTCATCCGATCATGTCGGAAACCCTTGATGCAGTCGTTGAAGAAATTAAAGCAATCCAAACAGAAGCGCGCAAGGGCAAAGCTGAAGATGCTGAAATGCCTCATTGGCCAGTGATTCTTTATCGTACACCAAAAGGCTGGACCGGTCCGCAAACTTGGGATGGTGAACAACTTGAAGGAACCTTCCGGGCTCACCAAGTACCAATCCCCGTTGGCTCTGAGGATATGGAGCATGCGGATAAGTTAGCGGAATGGTTGAAATCTTACCGTCCAGAAGAATTATTCGATGAAAACGGCAAAATCATTGAAGAATTAAAAGCAATCTCGCCAAAAGGGGATCGCCGGATGTCAACCAATCCAATCACCAACGGCGGGATCGATCCTAAGCCAATGAAGATGCCAAATTGGAAACAATATGCTATCGACACAACGACACCAGGGGCAGTAATGGCACAAGACATGATCGTTTTTGGTCAACAAGCCCGCGATATGATTACAGAAAACCCGACCAACTTCCGGATTTTTGGACCAGATGAAACCAAATCAAATCGTCTGAATAAAGTCTTTGAAGTAACGGATCGCCAATGGATGGAACCGAAAAACAGTACGGATGAATGGCAATCTTCGGTTGGGCGTGTGATTGATGGTCAATTATCAGAACACCAAGCAGAAGGCTTCTTAGAAGGTTATGTGTTGACTGGGCGCCACGGCTTCTTCGCCAGCTACGAATCATTCTTGCGGGTCGTGGATTCAATGCTGACACAACACTTCAAATGGATGCGTAAAGCCAGCGCTCATGCTTGGCATAAGGAATATCCAGCTTTGAACTTGATCGCGACCTCAACGGTTTTCCAACAAGACCATAATGGGTATACGCACCAAGATCCAGGCGTGTTGACCCATTTAGCGGAGAAAAAGCCAGAATTTATTCGGGAATATTTACCGGCGGATGCCAACAGTTTGATGGCGGTTATGGACAAAGCGATGCAAGACAAGCAAGTTATCAATTTGATCGTCTCAAGTAAGCACCCGCGCCCGCAGTTTTATTCAGCGGATGAAGCTGAAGAGCTCGTTGAAAAAGGCTTGAAAGTCATTGATTGGGCCAGCACCGATAATAGTACGGAGCCAGACTTAGTGATTGCGGCGGCAGGAACGGAGCCCAATTTAGAAGCATTAGCGGCTGTATCTATCTTAAATAGACAATTCCCTGATTTGAAGATTCGCTTTGTCAACGTAGTAGATATTTTAAAATTGCGTCATCCAGAGATTGATCCACGGGGACTGACTGATGCAGAATTTGACGCGATCTTTACGGCTGACAAACCAATCGTCTTTGCTTTCCACGGCTATGAAGGCATGGTTCGCGATATCTTCTTCAAACGTCACAACCATAACTTGATGATCCACGGCTACCGTGAAAATGGCGATATCACAACCCCATTTGATATGCGGGTCTTTAGCGAATTGGATCGCTTCCATTTAGCACAAGAAGCGGCGCTTGCGGTTTATGACGAACAAGCTGCTGAGTTCGCAGAAGAAATGGATCAAACGTTAGCGAAGCACCATGATTTTATTCGGACAGAAGGGCGCGATATTCCTGAAGTAGAGAACTGGAAATGGACAGAATTGCAACGGAAAGTTTGCCGGTTCAGTTAAGCTTCTGAAAGTTGAGGGAATCACATGAACAAAAGAGAATTTGGCATACTGCCAAATGGTCGGAAAGCCTATCTTTTTGATTTTGAAAACGAACAAGGCCTGAAAATGACAGTCAGCAATCTGGGCGCGACATTAATCAATCTCTGGGTGCCAGACAAAAATAATCAGCTGCAAGATGTTGTTTTAGGATACGATCAGCTTCAGCAGTATTTAAACAATACAAAGACTTTTTTTGGTGCAAGTATTTTACGCAATGCGAATCGAGTTGCGGGTGCGTCCTTTGAATTAGCCGGACAAGTTTATCAGTTAAACCAAAACGAAGGCGAAAACAACCTTCATAGCGGACCGGCTGGTTTTCAGCTGCGTCTGTGGGACGTCCAAGAAATCGATGAAAAAGCGAATAGAATTACGTTCCGATTGATGAGTCCAGCAGGTGATCAAGGGTTCCCTGGAGCCCTTGATTGCCAAACGACTTATCAATTAAAGTCAGATGGCACGGTAAGTATCGCCTATTCTGGTTTGTCTGATGCTACAACAATATTCAATCCGACGAATCACAGCTACTTTAATCTTAACGGTCATGCCAGCGGAACGATTGTAAATCATTCGTTGCAGATGAAGGCGGCGAAATATACACCGGTGAAAGATCGTCATTCGATTCCAACTGGGGATTACGTGAGTGTCACTGATACTCCTTTTGATTTTACGAAAGCTAAGACGATTGCCACGGATATCGAAGCAGCAGACGAACAGCTTCACTTTACTGGCGGCTATGATCATAATTTTGTTTTAGCCAAACCGATTGGAGCATTCGAAAAAATCGGGAGATTGGTTGGCGATATCAGTGGTATTTCAATGGAAGTCGCGACGAACTTGCCGGGAATCCAATTCTATTCTGGGAACTTTGTGGAAAATGAATTAGGGAAAGCCGGCGTTCGCTATCAGGCTAGAGCGGGACTATGCTTGGAAACACAATATTTTCCTAATGCAATCAACGAGACGCACTTTGATTCACCTGTGTTAAGAGCGGGGGAACAGGCTCGTTATCAAACTGATTTCAAATTTTCATAGAAAAAAGAACTGGCAAGTCTGAATCACAGACTTACCGGTTCTTTTTAGGTTGTGCTAATTTGCTTGCTCTCGTGTGGCCACTAGGTCCGCACGAATTTGCTCTTCTTGTTTTTCATATTTATAGTAACGGAACATGGGTAAAGCAGATAGGATAAACAAGATCGCTGGTAAGCCTAAGAAAACGAATTGGATACCAGCCAGTGCTTGGCTAGATTGTACGTGATTGGCGACATAGTCCGTTCTTGCCATAATAATAGAAAGAAAATAACTGCCTAAGCCCGCGCCGACTTTAATACAAAAGGAGCTGCCCATCGCGGATAGGAAGCCGCTAGAACGAATCCCGCTTTTCCATTCGCCAAAGTCGACGGCATCAGAAAGCATTGCAAAGGGCATTGAGCAAGCGATCCCTGAACCAATACAAGCGATCGCCCAAGAAATAATTAGAAAGACCATCGACGAACCGGCGAAAAATAGCAAGAGCTGACCAAGTACAGCCAAGCCTAAACCAAACAGCATCGTACCGGTTTTCTTTAAGCGTTTAGAGATCAATGGGATCGACATCATACCCGCGACTTGGATGATCGAGATTCCATTGATTAATGGGACAAGCTCCTTGCTGCCTAGATTGTATTCAAAATAATACAGCAGGGCAGAGGTTCTAACGGTTAAGGCCATCCAGAAAGCTAGATTTGCTAATACTAATAAGACCCATGGCCAGTTCCCTTTAACCGCTTTCAAACTATCTTTGAAGGGAATACTAACCGCTTTTTTCGTATTGATTTCTTCTAAATTAAAGAAGGCGAAGAATAATAGCGCAACAGCGATGATCCCGAAAAAGCCCACCATCAAACTAAAGCCTTTTTGATCATTGCCACCGCCAAACAAAGCAACTAACGGTAACGCGAAGGTGACGGCCGCAAAGTTGCCGACATTTCCGCCTACCATGCGGAAGGTATTCAGATGAATTCGTTCGTCAGGGTTATTCGTTAGATTTGGTAAGATCGCTGTGATCGGTGTTGCGATCCCGCTGTAAATGGTTCCCGCCACGACATATGTGATGCCGGCGTAAACGACTTTGGCAGTCCCAGACAAATTAGGGGTGGAAAAGGCTAGGAAAGTCGCGACGGCGAAAGGAATCGCCAGCCATAAAAACCACGGCCGACTTTGTCCGTACTTACTTTTCGTGTGGTCAACGATCGAACCCCAAAATGGCGCGTCGAATGAGTCCACGATCCTTGCGATTAACAATAATAGCCCCGCTGCTCCAACACTCAATCCATAAACATCGGTATAAAAATAAAGAATATAGCTGCTGATAATACAAAACAACAAGTTTCCAGCGCCATCTGTACTGGCGTAGGCTAGTTTTTTCACCAAAGGGTTGCTCTTTTTAGAGGTTGCCACGATTTCTTTCATTTCACTTACTCCTTTTTTAGATGCTCAAGCTCGCGAACATTCCACTAGTGTGGTTCAGCACTGAAGGTTATCTGCAGTTTTTTTCAGCCCAGTTGGGAAAGCTTGAATGGACATCCGGTTTGTGTTCATAGATATCTATGTTTGTATTGTAAGTGGTTACAATAAAGAAAAAAACGGTTAAAAACGTAGTAAAAGTGTCCATTTCCGTCTTTTAGAGAAAAGGGTAAAAAAAGAGGGTGGGAAAGAAGTGTTCGGCTTATTTTCGAAGAAGCTACTTCTGTCACACCGTTTATATGGGAATAGGAGCTGAGACAAATGAATGTCCCAGCTCCCTCTATTCGTGAATATCTGGCGTTCCTAAGATCATGGCCTCTTGTTTGGCTTTGGCTGTAATAGTTTTTCGACGCTTTGGGGGATCGGCAGTTTTGGATCAATATAGGGATTATTTTGATGTGTCCCGGAGTAAGCTTTACGATAGCGGCTAGGTGTGAGTCCCGTTCGCTTCTTAAACATTCGCGTAAAGTATTTTTCATCGACGTAATAGGCCAGCTCAGAAATGACTTTAATCGGCAAAGTTGTTTGAATCAAGAGGACTTTTGCGACTGATATTTTTAAATTAATCAGATAATCCCGCAAGTTCTGGCCAAATTCTTTTTTGAATTGCCGTGAAAGGTAATCCTGTGAGACTTCAAAATGGTCTGAGATTTCTTGGATCGTCAGCTCCGCACTCATATTGGCCCGAATCCAATCAGCGATTTGCTGAATTTTCGAATCGTGCTCTTCAGAATGAGTGGTCGAGGTCAAATATTGATTGCACAATTCAATCAGAATGGCTTGAGTCAGCGTATCGGCCATTTTACTGCTGTAATAATGACTGTTGGTAACATTCAAGAGTTGATTGATTAAAACGATAAAAAAGTTTGGTTCTTTAATAGCAAAGAGACGAGGCAGGAGGCATAGACTGCTGTCGTTCATTTCTTCGTGTTGCACAAAGGCCTTTTTCAATGCTTTTAGTTGGGCAGATTCGGGATCAATCGTCTGCCACTTTCCATAAAAATGTAGCCAATAAAAACGGACAGGAGAGGTAGAAAGCTGTGCGCCTTCAATCAGTGTTTCCGGAGGAAGGATGAGGCAATCGTTACATTTCAAATGGATAGGTTGACCGTCGATTAGCAGGGATAATTGATTTTCCAAACAAAAAATAATCTCAAAGTCTTCATCGTGGAACATCTTTTTGTGCTTCCAGCCAGCCTCAGCAGAGAACTCACCGGACTTGTAATAGAGAATCGGCTGTTTCAGATCAATTGCTAATACCGTCATATTCTCCTCCTCCATTTCTTAAAAAGCCTGGTTCTTCTCTTAATTATAACGAAAAAAACGGTCAATATTCGTATTTTTCGTCTAAGTCTACTTTTTTTACGGAAATCTCCAATAAAAGAAAGTTATACCGATAAAATCCACTTTTTCTACTGAAGTATACGCTTACAAAACGGTCTGGAAGGATTATATTTTTTATACAAGCAAAAATGCTGGAAAGGATGGATGACATGATTACTAGAGAAAAAAATCGCTTAAAAAAGATTGAGATCACTTCTCCGTTTTGGAAACAATATCGTGAGTTGATCGTAGACGAAGTTTTGCCTTACCAATGGGAAGTGATGAATGATTCGGCGGATATCAATATCACTCATGAGCCGGGAGGCAATGATGAACATCAGGAGCACAGTCACGCAATTCAAAACCTTGAGATCGCCGCAGGACTCAAAAAAGGGAGGCATAATGGCTATACCTTCCAAGATACGGATGTGTACAAATGGCTAGAAGCGGCGGCGTATTCATTACGTTATCAGCCAAATGAAGAACTGCAGACAATCACGGATCGCTTGATTGATTTGATTGAAGAAGCGCAGGAAGAAGACGGCTATCTCGTGACGTTCTTTCAGATCGAAGCACCTGAACGGAAATTTGCCCGTTTGAAGCAATCCCACGAGCTGTATACGATGGGGCACTATATGGAAGCAGCGGTAGCTTATTATGACGTTACACAAAATCAAAAAGCCTTGAGCATCGCGATCAAAATGGCGGATTGTTTAGTGGAACATTTCGGACCTGGAGCCGATCAAATCCCCGGCTATGACGGCCATCCTGAGATCGAATTGGCATTAGCGCGTCTATATGAAGTGACGGAGAAGCAGGCGTATTTGACGTTAGCAGAATTCTTTATTAATGAACGGGGACAGGATGACTTCTTCGATCGACAAATTCAAAAGGACGGCTTTGAACGTGATTTGATCGATGGCATGCGGAATTTTCCACTTTCGTATTATCAAGCAGCTGAACCGGTGCGGGAGCAAGCGACAGCCGAAGGCCATGCGGTTCGCGTTGTCTATCTATGTACCGGCATGGCGCAAGTAGCGCGATTGACGGGAGACAAAAGCTTATTAGCAACCTGCCAACGCTTTTGGAATAATATCGTCAAACAGAAAATGTATATCACTGGTGGAATCGGTTCGACCAATATTGGCGAAGCCTTCACCGGCAATTACGATCTGCCCAATGACACGATGTACGGTGAAACATGCGCCTCAGTTGGAATGGCCTTCTTCGCTCAAGAGATGCTGAAGCTTGAAACAAAAGGAGAGTACGGTGATGTGCTGGAAAAAGAATTGTTTAACGGCATTATCAGCGGTATTTCACTAGATGGGACTCACTTTTTCTATGTGAACCCTTTGCAAGCGGACCAAAAAATTTCAAGTCATAACCCTAGTCGTGAACATGTGCTGAATAAACGAGCGGAATGGTTTGGCTGCGCCTGCTGCCCAAGTAACGTCGCCCGTTTGATCGCCTCTGTTGATCGTTATATTTATACAGTGAAGGACGAAACGATTCTTTCACATCAGTTTATTTCAAATATGGCGACCTTTGAAAATGGTATCACGATCCAGCAAACAAGCAATTACCCGTGGGAAGGAATGGTTTCTTACACCATTGAAAATAATTCCGCCGAAGCGCAACAAATCGGTATCCGAATTCCAGAATGGTCTCAGAAAAAAGCCCAGCTGCTAATCGATGGTGTGGAAAAAAGACTGCAAGTAATCGACGGCTTTGTTTATCTAGAGATTCCAACAGGAACAACGACACTACAACTAACTTTAGATATGTCAGTCAAAAAATACCAAGCCAACGAAAAAGTCGTTTATAATTTCGGCAAAGTCGCAATTCAACGAGGGCCACTGGTGTATTGTGTAGAAGAAACCGATCAAACGACGGATATCTGGAAATATACCTTAACGAAAGAAGGGCAATTCCGCTATGCATTTGAAGCTGATTTGTTAGGCGGAGTCGGTGCGATCTATGCAGATGCTCAGCTTCCTGAAACAGCACATACAGACGCACTGTATCAAGAATATCGCACGCCCCAGTTCAAAGAGACACAAGTCAAGCTGATCCCTTATTACGCTTGGGCCAATCGAACATCAGAAAACATGGAAGTCTGGATCAACCAGCAATAGATCAAGTATAAACCAACAAGCAGCACCCGCTAGATAGTTTGCGAGTGCTGCTTGTTGGTTTTTTAAGGTAGAAATCAGTTTTTGTGGATTTTACGGTATTCTTTTGGTGCGATCGTTTCCTTACGTTTAAATATATAACTGAAATAATTAGGATCGTTATAACCAATTTCAGCTGCAATCGCTGATAGCTTCCAGTCAGTCTCTTTCAGCAAGCGCTTTGCTTCTCGCAACCGCTGTTCTGTTAGATATTCAATAAAGGTTTTTCCAAAGGCTTGTGAAAAGATCGTACTAAAATGAGAATTACTGAGGTTTACATGGGCGGCCACTTCGCTTAATGATAACTCGGCATTTGCGTAGTGTTGCTGGATAAAGTTAAGGGATTCCTCCAATAATTCACGGTATTGTATCATTGTTTCATTGATCACAGTTTCTTTCAAAAACGTCAGTAATTGATAAAAATAATTGCGTGATAAGGCTAGATCGGAAATAATCGCAGGAATATTTGCCGGCGTAGCAAGATTGAACTTGGTTTGAGTATGTTGATTCTTTTCCTGAGCCAATTGGTTTAGTTCATTGATTAGAAGTAGGCGATAGAGCAAAGGGCTATCACTTTTTTCAGTTTGTTCAATTAATCCTTCCGTGAATTTGGAGATTTTTGTTTTAGATAGGTGTTCGATCTTTTCCCGCAACTTAAAAGTTTGTTCAAATTCAGCGAATTGTTGATCAAAGTTTTGGTAGTGCAAGATTGGATGCTCTGTTTGAATGTTGGAATACTCCAACATATTATTCGCAGTGACATAACTTTTTTGAATATCACTGATCCGTTCCACCGGATGTCCAATAGCAATCACCAGCTTCGATTCCTTCGTTGTCAGAATCGAGTACAAGTCAGTCGCTGTTTGATCTGCTTTTTTTAATAGATCCTGTGGACTTGATTCAAAAAGTAATAATTTGATGAACCGTGACGAGAGGCAAGAAAAAAGAATTGCTGCATCTTGTTGGAAGCTGTCTGCCAGCTTGTCTCGGAAACGTTTATAATCAGCAAAATTTTTATTTTCATGATTAGCGATCAACATGACGATAAACTGTTTACCGGCGATCTGACGGTTCAAACGTCGGGCCTCTTCAATCGCTTCGGCGGTAGCAATTTGATTTTCAAATAAAGTATTTAAAAATAGATTTTTTTGTACATCTAATGAATAGGAGTCATCAAAGGTGGGCTGATTCTTCAGTTCTAGCTTGCTAATCACATTTTTTAAACTATCTTCCAGTTCATTAAATTTGATTGGTTTTAACAAATATTCAGCTACTTGCAGATGGATGGCTGCTTTCGCATAGTCAAATTCATCAAAACCACTGATAAAAATGATTTGAATATCCGGAAGAACTTTTTTGACTTCTTGCGAAAGTTCGATTCCATTCATGAAGGGCATGCGAATATCTGTCAGTAAAATATCTGGTTGTTCTTTTAAGATCATCGCTAGAGCAACTTCACCGTCACTAGCTTCACCAGCTAATTCTAAAGGTAGCTGCTTGGTTAATTGGAGAAGATTTCGCTTCAATGATTCACGAATCAAGTGTTCGTCTTCAACAATAAAAACTTTATACATATTCGGGGTTCCCTTCTAAAGTGGTTGGAATAATAATATGGACGGTTGTTCCTATTTCAGGAATGCTGGTAATCTCAATCTTAGCTTTTTTACCGTAATAAAGCAGAAGTCGTTTGTTCACATTGAATAGGCCGTAGCCTTCATGAAAATCGGTGTCTAGTCCGTCTTTCAACTCGGCATTTATTTCTGCTAATTTGTCGGGTAAGATGCCTTTTCCATTATCGATCACGAAGAAGTGAAGGTAATCTTCTTCATCTAAGTACGCTTGTAGAATAATCTTGCCTTCTCGTCTAACTAATTTTGTGCCATGATAAATGGCGTTTTCAATAATTGGTTGCAAAATCATTTTTAACATATAAAACTTTTCTATCTTCTGTTCGATCTCAATCGAGTAGGTGAGAGCATCTCCGTAGCGAATTTGTAAAATGACTAAGTAATCTGTTATGTGTTTTATTTCTTTTTCTACTGGAACCCAATCTTGACCTTGACTCAATGAGATCCGGAAAAAATCAGAAAGGGCGTAGGTCATTTCTTTGACTTTTTCGACGTCTCCTAGTTCTGCCAAGACTAAAATCGCATCGAGGCTATTGTAGATAAAATGAGGTGTGATCTGAGCTTGCAATACCCGAACTTCACTTTGTGCCAAGGTGTATTGTTTTAAGGCATTTTCTTCTAAAAGAACGACCAAATTATCCGCCATCTCATTGATACTTTTCGTGAGTTTTCGCAACTCATTATCTGGCAGCTGTTTGATTCGATAGTTGAGCTTTCCCTCAGAAAGAGCATCCGCCATTTGAATCAGTTCTTCCATCGGTTCCTGAATCTGAGAAGTCATCCGCTGATTGGTATTCCGAGTAAACCAGATGACGATACCAATTATGAATACCTCTATGACAGACAAAACGATGATTGCTTGTCGAACTTCTCTGCTATTGTTCGCGGCAGATTCGATTTCAACATTCACAAAATCTAAAAGGATTTCATGTACGAGCTTGGTGGCGGATTGGACATGAGTCATTAACGCTTGATTCTCATCGAAGGGCGCATTATTTTCGATATTCACCATGATCTTAGCTAAATAGCCATCCACATTATCAAGTGAGCGCAGTACGATATTGAGTGTGGCTCGTTCTTGAGCATTCTGGGTATTTTGTTTGATTCTACTAATTTTCTTTTTAATTTTATGAACATTGTTACTTTGTTTATATTCCTTTGGAGTAATTTGTCCATAGGTCAATCCCCAAGCTTCTTCCATAATCGTTTCTTCGACATTTTTAGCAATCTGATTGGCCTCCGAAATATTCTGTACGCTTTTTTCATAAGCAAACAAATAGCGTGTATAAATCAAAACACTGATTAGTAACGGAACAATTGCCAAGGCTAACATCAGCCAACTAACGCGTTTTAGGAGGGACTTGATGCTTGCTTGTTTTTTCATGGGTTCCTCCTAATAATTTCTTGGTGGGATAGTTTCAAGGTCATTTTGGTCTGAAAAGACGGTATCGGAAACGTAAATATCTTCAGGGATTGTCGCTTTTTCAAAATAGCGCTTGACAGTAGTCGCTACCAGATTTCCCATGAAAGGATTGCATTCCACCACGCAGTTAACTTGACCACTTTTTAATAGATCGATCATTTCTTTTTGGGCATCAATACTGACAATCACGAATTTATTTTCGATTTGATGATCCTTCAGAGCATCTAAAGCTCCCAAGGTCATTTCATCATTATGAGAAAAAAGGACATCGATGTCATTAAGCTGTCCTTCATCAATCGCTTTAGAGAACGCCTCTTTGGCCTTTAAACGAATAAAATCTCCGGTAATCGATTGCGTGATTTTTATTCTTGGATCACGTCCAACCGTTTCCGCAAAACCGTCATGCCGTAGACGAGTAGGTGAGGTATGTTCAGAGCCTTTTATTTCAAAAACGTTGATTGTATCTTGTTCTTTTTTCTGGTAATGGTTTGTTACATAGAGCCCCGCACGTCCGCCTTGAGCTTTAAAGCTAGAACCAATGTGAGTCAGATAAAGATCTTTTCTGTTCGTAGCGATGTTTCGATCGACGATAATTACCGGGATCTTTGCTTGCTTAGCTTCCTCTAGGATTGACTCCCAGCCATTTTCTTCGATTGGGGAGAGGACGATCAGATCCACTTGATAAGCGATGAAAGTCATCACATCCTGCATCTGCTGTTTTGGATCAGAAAAGCTATTGCGATACATTACTTGATAATTTTTTTTCTTTAATTCCTGATTGATCGATTTATTTTGTGCTTTGCGCCAATTGCTCTCGGTTCCCGCCTGAGAAAAGCCAATCGTGAGTTCTTGTTGCTTTTCCGCTGGATTGGATTTTCCACAGCCAGCGGTTAGAAAACAAATGATTACAAATAAAATAATAATTCTTTTTTTCAAAAGGTCACCTCTTTACTTCTATTATATAGCGCTTCCAGCTTAAATTTTATCATGGATGTCAATTCCGAAAAAAATCCAAGGTATGTCGAAAAAAATCCAAGAACTTAAATAAATAACTAAAATCTCAACGTTAATTCTAAGAAAGATAAAAATAATTTCAATGTAAGCGCTATCTGACAAATGTAAACTAGGCTTATCAAATAAGTTTTGGAGGGAAAATCATGAAGTTAGGATTCAAGAAACTAGTCGTTGCAGGAATGGCCGTGTTAACTCTTTCAACTTTAGCAGCATGCGGGAAAGGCAGTGCATCGGGAGGAGACAAAGGATATGTTGGTGTATCGATGCCGACAAAGTCAGCGGAGCGCTGGATCGCTGATGGAAATAATATTGTGAAGCAATTAGAGAAAAAAGGATATAAAACAGATTTGCAATATGGTGAAGATAAGGTAGAAAACCAAGTGGCGCAAATTGAAAATATGATTACTAAAGGGGTGGATACTTTAGTTATCGCTTCGATTGATGGTTCAGCTTTGACAGATGTACTAGAAAAAGCTCACCAACAAGATATTAAAGTGATTGCTTATGATCGCTTATTGATGAATTCGAAATATGTAGATTATTATGCGACCTTTGACAATTTTGGTGTTGGTGTCTTACAAGCTTCCTATATTGAAGATAAGTTAGGTTTGAAGGATGGTGAAGGTCCTTTTAATATCGAATTGTTTGGCGGCTCACCAGATGATAATAATGCCTTAATTAATTATAACGGGGTAATGTCTGTCTTTAAACCTTATTTTGACAGCAAGCAGTTGAACGTTCCATCTGGTCAGACGAAATTCAATCAGATAGCCACGTTACGCTGGGATGGTTCAACGGCGCAATCTCGAATGGATAATCTATTGAGCGCGAATTATACCGATAAAAAATTAGACGCTGTCTTATCACCTTATGACCCAATCAGCTTAGGAATCATTTCTTCATTGAAGGGTGTTGGCTATGGATCAAGTGATAAACCATTACCGGTTATTACGGGACAAGATGCGACTGTTGCTGGCGTTAAATCAATTATTGCTGGCGATCAAACTGAAACGATCTTTAAAGACACACGTGTATTAGCTGATAATACCGTAGAAATGATTGAAGCCATCCATGATGACAAGAAAGTACCAGTTAATGACAAAGAAACTTATGACAATGGCGAAAAAATCGTACCAACTTATTTAGCAAAACCTGTCTCAGTCGATAAAGAAAATTACAAACAGGAATTGATTGATACGAAATATTACACAGAAAAAGATTTGAATGAATAGTTAAGTGAGGAGAGAGAAAGGTATCGATTCGTTGATACTTTTCTCATCCATTCTAGTAAGGAAGTGAATGAATGTGGCTGACAATATTTTAGAAATGAAAAATATTATTAAAGAATTCTCTGGTGTTCGCGCTTTAGATGATGTAAATTTGCAAATTAAACGAGGAGAGATTCATGCACTTTGTGGCGAAAACGGCGCAGGTAAATCAACGTTGATGAATGTTCTAAGTGGGCTTTATCCCTATGGTACATATGCAGGAGATATTGTTTATGACGATGAAGTTTGTCATTTTAAAGGATTACGGGATAGTGAAGAAAAAGGCATCGTTATTATTCATCAAGAATTGGCGTTGAGTCCTTATCTTTCGATTAAAGAGAATATTTTTTTAGGCAACGAACAGACCAACCACGGTATTATTGATTGGAATTTGACAGAACGTAAAACGGAGAATTTATTAAAAACAGTGGGCTTGAAAATCGATCCCAACACTCAAGTATCGCAGATTGGCGTCGGACATCAGCAATTGGTAGAAATCGCGAAGGCTTTCTCGAAAAATGTTCGCTTGTTGATTTTGGATGAACCAACTGCTGCATTGAACGAAGAAGAAAGTGCAAATCTTTTAGAGTTAATCAAAGAGTTCAGTAATCAAGGTGTCACCTCAATCATAATTTCTCATAAGTTAAATGAGATTGTGGATGTCGCTGATCGAATCACGATTTTACGAGATGGACAGACGATTGAGACACTAGAAAACGAAGATATCAATGAGGAACGGATCATTAAAGGAATGGTAGGTCGTGATTTGACCAATCGTTATCCTGACCGTCATCCGAATATCGGGGAAGTTTTCTTTGAAGTCAAGGACTGGACGGTCCATCATTCTATTGATACGTCACGTGTGATGAATGATCAGATCAATTTTAACATTCGTCGCGGTGAGATCGTGGGCATTGCCGGCTTGATGGGAGCGGGCAGAACAGAATTTGCCATGAGTGTCTTTGGAAAGTCTTATGGAACCAATATCAGTGGGCAGATTTATAAGGAAGGTAAGGAAATTCAGATCAAGGATGTCTCCCAGGCAATTCAACACGGTTTAGCTTATGTTTCGGAAGATCGGAAAGCGTTGGGGTTGAATTTGTTGATGGATATTCGTGAAAATACGACGATCGCCAGTTTAAATAAAATCAGTAAAAGTGGTGTCTTAGATAAAGAAAAAGAAGTGACTGAAGCAGAAGAGTATCGCAAAAAAATGCGAACGAAGGCAAACAATGTATTTCAAAATGTTGGTAGTCTAAGTGGCGGGAATCAGCAAAAGGTCGTGTTAGCGAAATGGTTAATGACCGAGCCCGATGTTTTATTTCTAGATGAACCAACACGGGGAATCGATGTGGGCGCGAAATATGAAATCTATACAATTATCGAAGAAATGGCGGCACAAGGAAAGTGTGTTTGTATCATTTCATCAGAATTACCAGAGATCATTGGGATGTGTGACCGGATCTATACCATGAATGAAGGGAAAATGACGGGTGAGATCATGCATGCGGATGCCAATCAAGAAACACTAATGAACTTAATGACAATGGAAGAGGAGGCTGTATCCTAATGGAAAATACCTCAAAGGAAAGCAGAGAAAAGAATTCGATCAATATCAAAGAAAAAGTTTTAGATATTTTTAGCAAGTACAGTATGGTGATCATTTTGATCGCGTTGTTGATTGCCTTTCAATTAATGACCGGTGGAATCTTCTTACGGCCATTGAATATTACAAATATTGTATTGCAAAACAGTCATATTTTAGTATTAGCGGCGGGGATGTTGCTAGTAGTGTTGTTAGGATTTGTTGATCTGTCAGTCGGCTCAGTCATGGCTTTTGTCGGCGCAATTGCCGGTATGTTGATGGTAAACAATCACATGAGCCCATGGTTAGCTGTTCCGATTTGTTTATTGATGGGTGCCTTGATTGGTGCATGGCAAGGTTTTTGGGTAGCTTATGTTGGTATTCCGGCATTTATTGTGACGTTGGCCGGTTTGCTGATGTTTCGTGGCTTGACCCAAGTTGTTTTAGGAGGACAATCGTTAGCACCGTTTCCTCGCGTCTTCCAAAAAATTTCCACGGGTTATCTGCCTGAAGTATTAGTTTCTTCTTCAGGGATGCATCTGTTGACAATAGTTTTGGGAGTTGTGTTGGCGTTAGGTCTAGTTTTCTTCCAATGGAAAGCTAGAGAGAAACGCAAAAAAAATCTTTTCGAAGTACCTTCAATGAATGCGTTTATGTTTAAAGCAGCAGTGACTATAGTCATTGTTTTAGGTCTAAGCTATATTTTCGCCTCTTATCAAGGGTTTCCAATTATTTTGATTATCTTAGGTGTAATCGTTGGCGTCTATGGTTTCTTGACGAATAGTACAGTAGCAGGTCGGCAAATTTATGCGACCGGGGGTAATTTAAAAGCAGCCCAACTTTCTGGGATCAAAACGAAGAAGATTACTTTCTGGGTTTTCGTTAATATGGGTGTGATGGCAGCTCTAGCTGGGTTAATCTTAGCAGCTCGGTTAAATGCCGCAACGCCTCAAGCCGGAACGTCATTAGAGCTTGATGCAATGGCGTCGGTCTATTTTGGGGGTGCATCAACTTCTGGTGGGATTGGAACGATTACCGGTGCCATCGTCGGTGGTTTGGTAATGGGGGTCTTGAACAACGGCATGTCTATTCTCGGCGTCGGTGTCGATTGGCAGCAAGCGATCAAAGGCTTGATCTTGTTGTTAGCAGTTGTGCTTGATATTTATAATAAGAAACGCAAAATTTCTTAGAAGGGTTGAATGAAAAATGGCGCAAGATGAAAAAAGAATCTTACTTATTTGTACAGCAGGAATCACTTCTGGATTGTTGGTAAAAAATATCCAAAATGCCGCTGATCAGCAAAATATTCCGATCCATGTGTATTCAGCACCGGCTATTGTTGCGGAACAAGCCATTCAAAATCAAAAAATTGACGGTTTGATGATTGGACCGCAATCGGAATATGAAGTAAATCGTTTAAAAGACTTTTTAAATTACAAAGCCGTTGCCTACAAAATGATCAGAAAAGAAGATTACGAAACGCTAAACGGAGAAAAAGTATTAGAAGATATCCAGCAATATTTTCTTAAGGATTAATCCTTAACAGATACTCTTAGTTTTATTGGTTAGTGAAAGTCAGAATAGCTCAGCGTTTTTTGCTGGTGCTATCCTGACTTGTTTTAGAATTATCACGAAGACTAAGCTAGCTCGTCGTAGATAAGTTGTATCTAAGGAATAGTTTGTACTTAGGGAGGGGAGAGCTAAGTTTTTTTACTGAAGGCAAAGAACAGGAGTGAATTATTACCTAAGGTTTCTTACGAACTTGGTAACGGAGTCCACAAACAAGGTCTGGAACGTGAAATTGTTCCAGACCTTGTTTGTGTTTGAATTTAGCTGTAATGAGTTAACTTAAACCAGAGTAACGTTTCGATAAGGCATCGGTGTTCCAAAATCAGGAAAACCGTTTTTATCCCAATCAAATATCTGTGCATTGGCATGACGATTGGGATTATCCAACGGATCACCGACTTTATTCTTTTCGGGACGTGCATGGAAGATTAAAACATCTTCGGTGTCGTCTTCATTCCGCGTGAAGGAATTATGGCCGGGACCGAATTGCTTATTTTCTTCTGAGCTGGTAAAGACCGGTGTGGGGTTCTTGTGCCAAGAAAAACCATTTAATAAATCACTGTTCGCATCAGCCCAAAGCATTCCCATCGCGTAATTTTCATCTGTTGCGCTGCCGGAGTAAGTAATAAAGATTTTCCCATTGCGTTTGATGACGGCGGGGCCTTCATTTACCCAGAAACCAATCTTTTCCCAATCATATTCTGGAATTGTCAGTAAGGTTTGTTTGCCTTTTAGTGTCCACGGATTTTCCATTTCTGAAATATAGAGGTTTGAATTTCCTGGGATTCTAGGATCTAGCTGTGCCCAAACATAGTAAAGACATCCATTATGAGTAAAAGTCGTCGCGTCTAAGCTAAAGCTTTCAAATTGAGTTTTCACTTGTCCTCGTTCTACCCAAGTACCTTCTAAAGGATTGTCATTGCTATTTTCGATGACGAACATCCGATGGTGATGGCTCTGGTCTCTAATCTCACTGTGGTCACTAGCCGCGAAGTACACGTACCACTTATTATCAATAAAATGAATTTCTGGTGCCCAGATTAACTCACTTAAATTCCCTGTTTCATGAGCATGCCAGATCGTTACTTTTTCGGCCGTTTGAAGATCATTTAACGTTTTGGCACGACGCAATTCAATCGTTTGATACCCAGGGACAGAGCCCATGAAATAGTAATAGCCATCAGTGTGTTTATAGACCCATGGGTCCGCGCGTTCTAATACGATAGGATTGTTATAAAGTTGGTTTGTCATGATTTTTTTCTCCTTATGAATGAAAGATTTTTTTATTTTACAGGACTAGCTTGCTCTTTAAGAGCTTTTTCCGGCGCATCATTGGTCAAAAAGAAGACTCCGATTAACGTTACCGCAAAGACAAGCGCTCCTAAAAACAGATAAGTACTTTGGAAGCCGATTTTATCGTATAAGCTACCAGCTACAGTGGATAAGATAAAGACCGAAACTTGTTTGGCGAAACTAAAAGCTAAAATATAGACGGTCGCATATATTTTACGATCAAAGGTATTTGCCACATACTTCATGATAGAAACTAATAATAGCGGCATCTCAAGGCCAGCCAATAAGCGAAAGCCCATCAAAATTGCATAGTTTGGTGCGAGAGCGCTCATTAAAATGCGGATTGAAGTCAAAAAGCCGAACGCAATCAGGCCTTTTTTGGCACCAAGCTTATTAACGATATAAGGCATTGGGATCATCATTAGTAATTCCAAGCCAATTTGGGCTGAGGTCATATAGCCGAAAAAGATCGTTCCTTGATTTACACTAGTGAAAAAGCTTCGAAAATAAACGATAAATTGTTGATCAAAAACATCAAAGACCGCTGCAGCACCTACACAAAAGACGGCCAAAGCCCAAAAATTCTTGATTTTAAAAATTGAAAAAATCGTTTTTTTATCTAATTTTGTTTCTTCATCAGAATTGGTTTCTTTTTCTACTAGCTGTGCTTTATCCTCAGTATCAACTCTATCGAAGAAAACGATCAAGATGGTCAAAACGATAGCAGAGATAGAACAGGCCTAGAAGATCGCGTTAGGGTTCCAAATGAATAGGCGTCCGGCAATCAACGACGCACAGACTCCCGCTAAAGAACCACCCATCCGTGAGTGACCGTATTCAAAATGATTCAACCAACTCGCCCGTTCTACGTATTGTTCGATCACACCAACACCGCCATTTAAAACAAAACTTAGATATAAGCCAGTCAAAACTACTGCTAAGTAAGTGTTTACATTCAATAATGGTAAAAAGAGCCATTGAAAGAAAGGACCGATAAAAATAGCCGCAAAGGAAATGAGTACAATTAAGTTTTTCTTTAAACCTAAGCGGTCAGAAATGACACCAAAGAATGGTTGAAATAAAAGTGAGATCCCAGCCATTAGCGAGAAGATCACACCGGCTTCCGCTCCGCTTAATTTAGCGACCTGTTGCAGCCAGAGTGTCATGTAACCAAAAATTACTGCCCAAATAAAGAAATAAGAAAAGTGCGTGCCAGCGAAACTCCAGAAATCCTTAGAAACATCCATCATTTCATTACTTTTTTTCTTCAAAGTAAAAACTCCCTTAATGTTTTTGTTAATCGTCTAGAACAATTATTTATTATAGTAAGCGCTTTTCAAGACTGTATCCACATAGTAGCGTGAATATTTGGACAAGTCAATAAGGTATTTGTTAACTTTTTAGAATAATTTTGATACGATTAACAATATAGTTAATGTTAAATGGTTGTTTTTTCTAATGTAACCGGTATAATTAATATGTACATTAACGATAAGGAGTCTATTATGCAATTAGATATAAATAATGAGGCATTACCCGTTTATGAAGCACTGGCAAGTTCGGTGCGTATTCAGATTATTCAGCTTCTTTCGCGAAACACGTTGAATATTAAAGAATTGGCAACGGAAATAGGGTTGAGTAGCGCAATCACAACGATGCACGTAAAAAAATTGGAAGACGCTGGAATCATTAAAACCGAAAAACAAGGGCGTTCTAAAGTGTGCAGTTTAAAAATAGATACCATTAACATTCGTTTTCCCGAACGTATTTTTAGCGCCTATAACACCCTAGAAACTGAGATTCCGGTCGGCCATTATACCAATTTTTCAGTCGTGCCTCCAAGTGGCTTGGCGACTGCCCATGACTTTATTGGAATTAATGACCACCCAAAATATTTTACCGATCCACAACGAATGGATGCACAGATTTTATGGTTTACTGAGGGCTTCATGGAGTATCAGGCGCCTAATCTGTTGGAGGCGGATAACACCCTGGAAATGATGGAAATTTCGATGGAGCTAGGCTCTGAGTTTCCTTTCTCTAATAATAATTGGCCGTCAGATATTACCTTCTATTTGAATGGATTAGAGCTGGGGACTTGGACATCACCGGGAGATTTTTCTGATATACGAGGAAAGAATAATCCAAGCTGGTATCCAGATAATTTGAATCAATACGGACAGCTAAAGACGATTCGTATCATGGAGCACGGGACTTACATGGAAGGTGAACCGCTGTCGAATGTAACGATCAATGATTTTCGCCATCCGCAAAATGATATTTGGACATTGAAAGTCAGTGTGAAGCCGGAGGCGGAGCATGTAGGTGGCTGTACGATTTATGGGAAACGTTTCGGAAATTACGATCAGGATATTAAAATTAAGTTGTACTATTTATAATTGGGTTGCATCAAATGATGCTATTCTATCAGCAATCAAAAAAAGTAAGACAAGTTGATTATTTCAACCGTCTTACTTTTTTTGATTGGGATCAATTTTTGTGTACTATCTCGTAGGTAAATTTTACTTAATCGAGAGACCACGCTAGCTATTTATTTTTCTACAATCGAAAACAAAATGAATTCTAAACTATATCATCATCATTTTCCTTCACGAGCTCATACAGCATTTTTTTCAAAGCGTCATTGCCAAACTGTTTTGGTAACGGGGCAGAGGGGTCCATCATACTTGAATTAAGGGTAGTCTGGGAATTTTCTTCACGATATTGTGATGGTGTCAAACTGTTTTTTTGTTTGAATACACGCATAAAATGTTTTGCGTCATAAAAAAAAGCTTGTTCGGCAATTTCATTGATAGATAAGTTTGTCGTCGTCAAAAGTCTTTTTGCATAGTTCAGCTTGATGGTTAGAATATATTCTTTGATTCCTAAACCTTGTTCCTGTTTAAAGATTCGACTAAGATAATTGGGATTTATTCCAAAGTGATTGGCGATTGTCGCTAAGCTTAAATCATTGGAAATATTGACGCGAATCCATTCTGCGATTAAGGCTGTCTTTTTCACCTTGTTTGTTGAATTTCTTGCTAACCGCTTTAAAAAATCATCACTAATCGAAATTAGTAAGAGCGTTAAGTAGAAATCATTGCCTCTTTGAGTGTATTGATAAATTTTTTCATTATTAAGCAGCTGATTGATGAGTACGGCGATTTTTTCCGGTTGATCAAGCTGAAAACTGGTTGGCAAGATCACTGTATTATTTAAACTGGTTTGGGATTTTAAGGCTGAAAGATCGTTGATCCCGTCTATTAATGTTTGGTTTTCAGAAGAAATAAGCTGATAGGAAGCCATAAAGTGAAACCAGTAAAAGCTTAATTCATCGTTGGTTGGCGTACTAGAGCTAATAGTGGCATTAGGCGGCGCTAAATAGAAATGATTTTCTTTTATTACAATATTTTCACCGTTGATATTTAATGTTAAATCATTTTTAATTGGCATAATGGCTTCGAAGTTTACTGAATGTTCCGTCCGTTTATGTTTCCATGGATCGCCCTCATTTTTTGTAAAGAGACCACCCCACAGGAAAAAAATCGGACTCTTCAAATCAATTTCATAAATCATGTGCTAGCCTCTCCTCTAAAAAGGTAATTTTTTGACACTAATTATATCGTTTACTCAGTTACTTTTCAATAAGAGTACTAATAGAATAGTGTTGTGAACGCAAACCATCATTTTTTTTGATAAATCATGGTGGATAAATTTGCGTTTAAAATTATTTTGAGGAGCTGAAAAATGGAAATTAAAAAAGCAGTTTATCTTATTACCGATTTTGGTGCTATTCCAGATAGAGATGAAGTTCAGACAGCGACCATTCAAAAATGTATTGATCGTTGTCGAGATGCCGGCGGTGGAGAAGTCATCATCCCAGCGGGGACCTTTCTCGTGGGATCTTTGAGATTGTATTCAGATATCACTTTACGATTGCAGGCAGGGGCCGTTTTATTAGGTAGTAGAGATTTGATTGATTATTATGATTTTCAAGTTCCTTCGACGATTGGCTACCTACAAGATCCTTATTATAAAAAGCTCTGGAATTTACCAGATTATTATTTTTATGGGATCATCACGGCTTTTGAAGCCGAAAATATCAAGATTATTGGTGAGCCTGGCTCCGCAATCAATGGACAAGATACCTTTGATGAAAATGGTGAGGAAAAATTTCGGGGTCCAATGGGAATCCTTCTATCAAAAATAAACAATCTTCATTTAGAAGGCTATTGTTTTGAAAATAGTGCGAACTGGAGCCATACATTAGACGGCTGCAATGAAGTAGTGATTAGGAATGTCACGATAAGAGCGGGACATGATGGGTTCAATTTGCATCATTCAAAGGCAATCTCTATTTCAGATTGCCATCTTGAGTGTGGGGACGATTGTTTTGCTGGGTATGATATAAAGAATTTATTGGTTAAAAATTGCTATTTGAACACTTCTTGTAACGGGATGCGAATCGGAGGAACAGGACTGCTTTTTAAACAGTGCGTCTTTCATGGACCAGGAAAATATCCTCATTTATCAGAAGGAACCCATTATACTCACGCAATCTTTAAATATTATTCAATCGAATCGGATGTGATTCATGAGGATGCTGGAGACATTAAATTTAGTGACTGCATGATTCAAGATGCAGATAAATTTTTAGCTTATGAATTTGGAAATAAAGATTTGATCCAAAATAATCGACCGCTGAGAGACCTGTCATTTGAAAATGTATCCATCTCAGGAATTCGACAAACATCAATTTTTAAAGGAAGCGGGGAACGAGTAACACTATTTTTAAAAAATGTTCAGCTTGCTTTTGATCCTGAGATTCCTTTTTTGAGAATTGATGAAAGTGTTCGTTTAGATTTCCAACAAGTCACATTTTTACAACCAACAGTGATCGAAATGGGAAATGGAAAAACCTTGCAGTTTGAAGGAACGGTGACCGCAAAGCTAGATTCAAGATCGTAAACTAAGTCTTCTTGTGTACTATTTTATACGAAAGTAAACTATTTTCGCTAATTTCAAAAGGAAGGGTGAATGTAGTCTGTCACCCTTTTTTTTTCGACACATCTTGGAATAAGAATTGCATGTTATCAAAGTGGATGGAGGGAACGGTCAAATGAAAAGAATAAGCAGATTCATTTTTGGTGATATGACGATCGACTACTATCAAACAGCTGAATCAGTTGAATGGCTGATTATACCGACAAGTCTAAAGAAAGAAATTACGCTACCACAAAAGGAAAAATACGATTCATTGATTCAAGCAAAACTTGTTGGAGATGATTATCCTAAGGGCTTTAGCACGGGGAGTACCATGCGTAATAGTCAAACAGTAAAAAACCTTCAGTTTCTGGCGCAGAATCTGGTAGACAGTGACGCTGCACAAGAAGTTCACACACATTTGACTGATGAAAGAGGCAACCGCTATACACATGTTGTGATTTGGAAAAAAAGATCGGCAGTCTTGGAAACTTTTGTTACGTTTGAGAATCGTTCAATCGAGAGTTTGACATTAGAAATGCTGGCAAGTTTTTCTTTAAGTAATTTAAGTCCGTTTCATAAAGTCAACCCGATTGGAAACTTGGATTTGACGCGATATCAGAGTAAATGGAGCTTTGAAGGTCGCCGGACAACTCAATTGATTGAAGAGTTACAACTTGAGCCTTCGTGGAAGCCTTCTGGTGTTAGTCTGGAAAAATTTGGTCAGATTGGATCAATGCCAGTTAGGGGGTGGTTTCCGTATGTTGCTGTTCATGATCGACAAAAAAATGTGACTTGGGCAGCCTGTGTTGCTCATCCAGGTTCGTGGCAAATTGAAGCGTATCGTTTAGATGAGGATTTGTGTCTTTCAGGGGGGTTAGCTGATCGAGATTATGGTCATTGGAGTAAGCGACTTCAGCCGGGGGAATCATTCACTACGCCTAAAGCGTATTTGACAGTCGCTCAAGCGGATGAGGAACAAACTTCTCAACGATTATCAGAGGTTTTGATGGATACCGTCAATGAAAGGAAACATCCGAGTGAAAGCGAATTAGCTGTCCAATTTAATGAATTTTGTACTTCATGGGGAAGACCGACTGAATCATCTATTTTAGACAATTTAGCTGCTTTGAAAGGAAAAAATTTTCAATATTATGTTATCGACGCTGGCTGGTATGCGAATCAAGACGGTTGGGAAAGAAGCCACGGGGATTGGCAAGTGAATCGTACTCAATTTCCTAATGGATTGAAACCGGTGATTGAGGCAATTAAAGCAAATGACATGCTTCCCGGTATCTGGTTTGAAATTGAAACAGTCGGTGATGGGGCACTGGCTAGTAATTTCTTTGATCACTTGCTCGTAAAAGATGGCTATCCTCTTACTGCAGGGAGTCGGCGTTTTTGGGATATGCGAGACCCCTGGGTTCTTCAATACTTGCAAGACCGGGTCGTTGACTTTCTAAAGGAGCATCAATTCGGTTATTTGAAAATTGATTATAATGAAAATTTCGGGATTGGATTCGATGGAGAAGAATCCTTCGGGGAGATGGGTCGGCAGCAATTGTCCGCGAGCCAAGATTTTATTCTTCATTTGCAAAAACAACTACCCGATTTGATAATCGAAAACTGTTCGTCTGGCGGCCATCGACTTGAATACTCTATGATGCAACTGACCGATCTCTCAAGTTTTTCTGATGCGCATGAAGCTACTTGTATACCGATTATTGCCGCTAATCTTCATCATTTAATGCTTCCTAGTCAATGTCTGATCTGGGCAGTCATACGAAAACAAGATTTGATAGAACGCCTTTATTATTCAATGACCAGCACTTTTTTAGGCCGGATGTGTCTATCAGGGGACATCAATGAGCTATCACCTGATCAATGGGCGGTGATCAATGAATGCCGTGGGTTTTATGAAGAGTGCAAAGGATTGATTAAAGAGGGTAAGACCAAGGTTTTTCGTGAAGAGATTTTATCTTACCGCCAACCTAATGGGTGTCAATTTGTCGTGCGTTCACAAGGAAAAAGAGCGCTGATCGTTATTCATAATTTTGATCAACAGGAAGTGGAAGTCCCGTTCAAAATTGCTGCTATCATGAAAACTTGCGGCGTAGAACAGCAAAGCATTCTTTTGAAAAAAACAGCGGATATCTGTCGAATCGTCTTTCCTCAGCACCTGATGGGATGTGCGCTATTAGTGGAATTGGCTTCCTTCGACAGATTTTGGCACGAAAGTTGCTTTATTAAAAGTGACCAATAAAAAAGGAGTGTTGCAGCATGCAAACAATGGAGACTCGCTATACCCATAGTCCACTGGATATCAAACACTATTCGACAGAAGAATTGCGTCGCGAATTTTTAGTAGAGAAAATTTTTACGCCAGGTGAGATTGCCTTGACCTACACCCACAATGATCGAATGATCTTTGGTGGCGTAACACCAACAGAAGAACCATTAGAAATCGTTTTGAGCTCGGAACTAGGGGTCGATTACTTTTTAGAGCGCCGCGAACTTGGTGTGATCAATATTGGCGGACCAGGGATGATCGAGATTGATGGTGAGAAGGAACCGATGAAAAAGCAGGACGGCTATTATATTGGAAAAGAGACGCGACATGTGATCTTTTCGTCAGAAGACCCTGCGAATCCAGCAAAATTTTATATAAGCTGTGTACCAGCGCATAAAAAATACCCGAACGTCAAAATCAGTATCGATCAGATCAAACCAATGGAAACCGGTGATGGTGAAACATTGAATGAACGAAAAATCTATCAATACATCCATCCGAATGTCTGTGAAAGCTGCCAATTACAAATGGGTTATACAATGTTGGAACCTGGCAGTGCATGGAACACGATGCCGTGTCACACCCACGAACGACGGATGGAAGCCTATGTCTATTTTGACTTTGCAACGGATGATACACGCGTATTCCATATGATGGGGAAACCGGATGAAACGAAACATTTAGTAGTAGCTGAAGAGCAGGCAGTAATTTCACCTAGCTGGTCGATTCATTCAGGTATCGGTACAAGTAATTATTCCTTTATTTGGGCGATGTGCGGCGAAAATATCACTTACACGGACATGGATATGGTTGCAATGGAAGACTTGAAATAAAAAGAAAAGAGGAAAAGAAATGGATTTTAAGATGGATATGTTTCGTTTAGATGGCAAGGTTGCATTGATTACGGGAGCGGTTTACGGGATCGGGTTTGAGATCGCTCAATCATTAGCCGCAGCGGGTGCGACCATTGTTTTTAATAACTTGGATCAAGAATCGGTAGACAAAGGAATCAAAAATTATCAAGCCGCAGGTATTACTGCCCACGGTTATGTATGTGATGTAACTGATGAAGAAGCCGTAACTGAAATGGTCAAAAAAATCGAAGAAGAAGTTGGGATCGTTGACATCTTGGTTAACAATGCTGGTATCATCAAACGGATTCCGATGCTTGATATGTCGGCGAAAGATTTCCGCCAAGTAGTGGATGTGGACTTAAATGCTCCGTTCATCGTCTCAAAAGCGGTTTTACCTTCAATGATCAAAAAGGGACATGGAAAAATCATCAATATTTGTTCGATGATGAGTGAATTAGGCCGTGAAACAGTAGCTGGCTACGCGGCAGCTAAAGGTGGTCTGAAAATGTTGACGAAAAATATTTGTTCAGAATTTGGTGAAGCGAATATCCAGTGTAACGGGATTGGACCGGGTTATATCGCAACACCGCAAACAGCACCTTTAAGAGAACGTCAAGCAGATGGTTCGCGTCATCCATTCGATCAATTTATTGTGTCGAAAACACCGGCAGCTCGTTGGGGCGAAACAAGTGACTTGGCTGGTCCAGCAGTCTTTCTTGCCTCAGAAGCGTCAAACTTTGTCAATGGACACATTCTTTATGTGGACGGTGGGATCTTAGCTTATATTGGCAAGCAGCCCGAATAAACCTTTAAAGAGTGGCCACGGTAGTGATGGCCGCTCTTTTTTTAGAAAAGTTTCGACAGATCGGCTAACTGCGATAGAAGTGTCGAAAAGCTTTTATTATAATAATCAATAGAGACTGTTATCGATAGTTATAAAGGAAAGGATGTGAATGTTGTGTCAAAAAATAAAGTTCTCGCCGCTCTGATGGCGAATACTGAAGCTGTGGAGCAACTTCAGCCAGATTCAAGTCTAACAACAGAGGGTATTTCAGAAATCATTGGGATCTCACGGAATACAACTAGCCAGTATCTAAATGAGTTTGTCAAAGAAGGACTTGCGCTAAAAGTAAAAAGTCGGCCGGCATTGTTTTATCATAAAGGGATTTTTAAGGAACGCTTTTTTGAACCGAACCTGCCAATTTATGACAGCTTTGCCCAATTGTTGGATGAAAAACGTAGTAGCGATACGAAAAACAGTGAGGTATTTTCTTCGGTGATTGGTGCACAGTCAAGTCTGCAAATGGTGATTGATCAAATCAAAGCCTCCGTCTATTATCCCGGCACTGGTTTACCAATCATGTTCCATGGCGATACGGGGGTGGGAAAAAGTTTACTGGCTCGCAAGACTTATGATTTTTGTGTAGAACAGGGTCTGGTAACAGCGGATGCTCCGTTTTTGGAATTGAATTGTGCGCAGTATTATCATAACGAAGAACTGCTTAGCAGTATTTTGTTTGGATATAAAAAAGGGGCTTTCACCGGTGCGGAAGAAAGCCAAATCGGTTTACTAGAATCAGCCGATCAAGGGGTGCTTTTTTTAGATGAATGTCACCGCCTTTCACCGGAAAGTCAGGAGAAGCTCTTTACATTTATCGACAATCAAACATTTTCACGAATTGGAGAAAATACGAAGCAGCGAAAATCAAAAGTACGATTGATCTTCGCTACGACAGAGGACATCCAAAATAACTTTTTAAGGACGTTTGTCCGCCGGATTCCGATCACGATCAACATTCCTGCTTTGTATGAACGGACGAGTCAGGAAATATCGGAATATATCTATACCTTTTTAATTCGTGAAAGTCAAAAGTTCAACAAAGAAATCTTGATCACACCGTGGGTGATGAATCGGTTGATGTCTTTGAACTATCGCGACAATGTCGGCGAGCTGAAAAATTTGATCAAGATTATTTGCGCGTCTGCTTATAGTCGCCAGAATCAACAGGATCAGGTAGTTATCAACGCAGAATCATTGGAAGAGACGATTCTTTCGCGCTTTTTATCCCTGCAAGAAATTGACGACCTAGAGGAGCGAGACATCGTTGTCTCCCCCACCAATGAACTAAGTGATTTCATCCGAAAAGACAGTCCAGAGCGTTTGATGATCCATGGGATTTTTAAAGTCTTTGACAAATTGTTCCAGCAATATCAAACAGAAGCCATTACGGAAGATTATTTGGTGCAACAACTGTCCCGTGAAGCTACGACGGTGGTAGAGATGCTAGTCTATGACGACAGCGAGGAAAAAAACACTCTCAAATTATTCCGTAATACCGTGAAGGAATTGGTTAATTTCTTAGAATCAAATTTCTTCGTCAAATTGCGAGGAAATTCTATCGTGGCTTTGACCAGTTACTTGTATAAACGCAATAGTTTTATCTTTGATATTCCCAAGCTTGAGCAAAAGCGCTTAGAAGAGATCAAGGAATTTATTTCGATTAATTTATTGATGGAGCTGAAACTGCTGAACGCGCTTTTAGAATTAGTCGAATCAAAATTAGATGTGAAGTTGACTGATTCAGAAAAGGTGTTACTGACTTTCTATTTAAAGGGCTTAGATTTAGAAGTTAAAAAGCCTGAGGTGCGGGGAGTAATTTTAGCTCATGGGTTTTCAACGGCTAGCAGTATCGCAGATGTAGTCAACCGCTTCATGGATGAGCATCTGTTTGATGCCTTCGATATGCCCTTCAATGTTTCCTTAGAGAAGGTCAAGGAGTATATGAATCATTACATCAAAACGAACGACTGCTCCAAAGGATTGGTCATTTTAGCTGATATGGGTTCCTTAATGTTTTTATCTGACGGACTTGAACGCTTGACGGGCCCTTTGTTGATTATGAATAACGTTACCACTCAGCAAGCTTTGTTTGTAGGGGAAATGCTAAAAAAGAAGACAGATCTGGAAACAATCGGTGAAAAAATCACCAATAACATGCCTTTAGAATACAAACTTACGTATCCTGAGAAAGAAAAAGAACCGATGATTATCACAGTATGTCAAACAGGCTTAGGGGCCGCCCAGCAATTAAAGGAATTTTTACAAGCGAGCATTCCACAAGAAACAGGCTTCCACGTGGAGGCTGTGGATTTTCATTATTTAAAAAAATATGGTCTAGATAATTCTTTGTTCAAAATGTATGACGTGCAAGGGATTGTAGGGACCGCTGATCCAGCAATCGAAGGTATTCCGTATGTCGCTTTTGAAGAATTGATCTCAGGAAGAGGGCAGGAAATCATTGATAAAATTTTCAATGAGATCCAAGATGAGAAAATCCGAAAAGCGATCAATGACAACCTCGTCCGGAATTTATCCATCGAACGGTTGATTTCAGCAGTCTCGATATTGGATGTCAAACGGGTGATCGCCTATATCGATGAAGTAATTGAAGACTTTGAGCGGAGAACTAAACTTGCGTTGTCTAATAGTAAGAAAGCGATTTTGTATGTTCATATTGCGGGATTGGTGGAACGTTTGATAAGAAACCAAGAAGTTCCCGCCTATAATGGAGACGCTCAACCGAAAGATCGAGAAATCATGATTTTGGCAGAGTCTTTGGAAGTTCTAGAAGCGGCTTACAATATTGAAATCAGCGCCTATGAGCTCCGCTATTTGTACGATATTATTTTCGATCAATAAAAAAGCAAGTTGGAGGAAAAAATGAAATTAGCAGCGATTGATTTAGATGGAACCTTATTAAACAGCCAGCATCAATTAGTGCAAGAAAACACCGTAGCGTTACGTGCCGCGCAACAAGCGGGTGTGAAAATTGCAATCGCAACGGGTCGTAGTGTGACCTCAACGCTAGAAATGTTGACAGCGATGGAACTGGATGGCTATTTATTAGCGCTAAACGGCACGTTCATTGCTGAAAAACGGGGCAATGAAGTACGAGCATTAAGAAGTTCGTTCCTTGAAAAGGATATAATTGCTAAAGCCTTTGCGGTCGCTCAAGAAGAACAGGTCACCTTTATTGCCAGTAATCGGGGAGGAAGCGACCGAGTCGTGGTAGCAGATCAAAATGAGGTCGTCCAAGAATTTTTGGTTAAACGTAAAGACTTGAATTGCTTAACACCAGACGAAATGTTAGCCAGATTAACCGATGAGACAGTGCACTATATGAAGTTGGCTTTTACCAATCAAGATCGGCAAAAATTACTTCAGCTACGAAAACGATTGGAGCAAGCTGGAATACCAACGATCTTTTCAGATACCAATTATATCGAACACGTACCGGCAGGTGTGAATAAAGGGACAGCGCTAGCTTTTCTTTGCGATCAGTTAGGCATTTCTTTAGATGAGACAGTCGCTATTGGTGATCAGGAGAATGATATAGAGTTGCTGCAAATGAGCGGTATTGGTATTGCGATGGGTAATGCATTGGCTCCCATCAAAAAAGTAGCGGATCAAGTGACAACTACAAATGATCAAGCGGGAGTCGCTCAAGCCCTAGCGCGTTTTTTATAAACAAGAGATAAAAATCAGACGCTAGTCAAAAATGAGCCTCGACACTATCTATTTACCCGCTCGACAGAAGAGTGAGATCCAATTTTTTGTCAAAGGGTTAAAAAACACGTTTAGAAAACCCTTGTTAAATCAAGAAAACGTTTTAAATTTTAAGGGTTTAATGCAACGACAAAATATGGCACAGGATTTGCTTAATAAAAAGATGAAAAGAAAAATAAACAATGGAGGAATAAAAGATGATTTCTATGATTCGAATCGATGATCGCTTAGTCCATGGTCAAGTGGCTGTTAAGTGGTCTAAACAACTTAGTGTTAATCGTATCGTCGTTGTAAGTGATTCAATTGCTAAAAATGAGATCCAAATCAGCGCCTTGAAAATGGCGGGACCAGCAGGCGTGAAGGTAGCTGTACTGCCTTTAGAAAAAGCGGTGGGTATTTTAAATGATCCACGTTCTGCCAAACTAAATATTTTAGTGGTAACGAATGAACCGAAATACGTGGCCGAGCTTTTACCACGCTTGACGGAAAAACCGGTACTGAACATGGCGAACTATGGTCGAATTGGCGGGTCTTTATCAGAAAAAGAAAAGATTACCGAAACGGTGTACTTATCGCCAGAGGATAAAGAAACGATCCAGCAAGTGTTTGATCTAGGTTATGATTTCAATTATCAGCCGCTGCCAGATGATTCGCCTCAATCGCTTAAGTCATTAATTGGAGGATAGATTATGATAACGAATGCTTTAATTGTCGGTTTTGTTGTTGCGTTAGCAAAATTTGTGGATTGGTGGGGCTCGACACAATTAGCCCGTCCCATTTTTATTGTGGCATTATTAGGTGTTTTATTAGGCCATCCAACTGAAGGCGTGATTATGGGTGCCCAGCTTGAACTTATTTTCTTAGGAAACGTTAGTCTTGGTGGCGTAATGCCGTCAGATATTACATTAGGCTCGATTTTCGGAGCGGCTTTTGCAATGATCGTCGGCTCCGATTTGAATGTTGCAATCGCGTTGGCCGTACCGATCTCAATGTTGGGAACGCTGTTGTATTCTGTCATGAAAATGGTGGTAACGTCTTTAGTCCCACGTTTTGAAAAGCATATCCGCGAACATAATTATAGAGCCTTCAGCCGGTTGTGGCATCTACAATTTTGGGGCTTTGAGCTTTGCTATTTCTTACTAGGTTTTGTTGTGATTGTCGTTGGTGCTGACGCAGTCAAAGCTTTTGTTGACTGGTTGCCGGCATGGGTTCAAACGTCTATGACCGTTGCTTCAACGATGTTACCGGCGATTGGGCTGGCTTTGCTGTTAAAAATGTTATGGCAAAAATCCTTAGCGCCGTATTACTTCCTTGGCTTTGCTTTAGGTGCGTTCTTCTTTTATCAAAAGGCTGTTGAAGTGAAAGATGGAGCGATTACAACACAACCAAGTAGTATTCTATCGTTGGTTCAAATCGCCTTTGTCGGCTTTATCATTGCCGCCATTGTAGTAATGTCTGAACTAAAAGCCAATAAGCAAGCTACTAAAGTGGCCGCCAATGCTTCTGTTGCCAATGTAGAAGATGAAAGCGAGGATTTTTTCGATGACTAAAAATGAAATGCTAGTTTTAAATAAAGACGAACGTAAAAAAGTTTCCAAGATGTTTTGGCGCAATCAATATTTGATGTTTTGTACGAGTTATACGAAACAGCAAGGGATCACCTATGGTTGGTTGATGGCACCGTTCCTACAAAAAATCTACGGCAAAGATACTGACGCTTTTTATGAAGCGATGGGTCGTCAACTAGATTTCTTTAACACGGCACCTGCGATGAATGGTTTCATTGCGGCCTTGAATCTTTCAATGGAGGAAGAAAATAAAGAGTTGATGGATCAAGGTGAGCATTTTGATACTACCGCCATTTCTGCCTTAAAAACTTCTTTAATGGGTCCTTTAGCCGGAATTGGTGATGCGGTTTATCTGTCTGTTTTACGGGTTATTGCAACTGGGGTAGCACTCGGTCTTAGTGAGCAGGGAAATATTTTAGGACCGATCTTATTCCTATTGATCGTGAACGTACCAAACATGTTGATTCGCTGGTTCACAACTGTCGTTGGGTACAAAGCTGGTGGAAATTTCATTTCAGAGGCGATGCGTTCAGGGACCTTTGCGGCTATCACTAAAGGTTCAGCAGTACTAGGGCTAATTATGACTGGGGCGATGACGGCTCAGTTTGTAACATTCAAGACGACTTTCGAAGCGAAGTTATCTGGTACGGTCTTTAATCTGCAAAATGTTTTTGACTCCATCATGCCAGGATTATTACCGTTAGGCATCACGATGATTTGTTTTGCTTATCTGCGGAAATACAATCGTCCAGTGCGTGCATTAGTGGCGATGTTCGTCTTAGCCTTTGTGCTGACGATTTTAGGAATTGCTGGTTAATCAATGATTCATTTAAAAGACATCAAGCATTTGGCTTGGTGTCTTTTTTTTTTCGGAGAGAAGAAACTCGACAGATTGTTGGCACACAAATTGCATATTAATAAGTGAACAGACAAATAAAGGAGTGAAGAACGTGGAAAAAAAGTTTTTCCTGATTTCGCATAATGAATTTGCTCATGGCTTGAAAAAAGCGCTAGAGATGATTGTAGGCCCACAAGAAAATCTTTTTTCTTTTGGCTTAATGCCGGGAGGACACCCAGATGAGATCGCACAAAAAATCGATGCTCTGATCACAGAAGAGACTGAAGCCGTGATCTTAGGCGACATCGCTGGTGGCAGTGTTTGCAATTCAGCAATGCGGTTAACAACGAAGCAAAACGTGGTATTAGTAACAGGAATGAATCTGCCTTTAGCGATGGAGATCATCATTACACAAACGACTTCGCGAGAAGCGATTGAAGCGCTGATTACTAATGTAAAAGAAGGAATGAAAATTCTGACGATTGTTCCTGCCGCACAAGAAAGTGCCGAGGATTTTTTCTAATATGATACCTGAAAAGGAAGCATTGCTAGAGTATCTGCAGTTATTGCTGCCAGAAGATCAAAGCTATCTCAATCAAACAGGCAGTTCATATTTAGCAGAAATTCGTGAATTAGAAAGTCTTTTACGACCGTTGTGGGGCCTATTGCCAGCTTGTAGTGAGAACTTGGCTGAGTTAAAGAACTTCGACACATTTACGAAATTGCAAAAATGTGTCGAGGAACAAACGTTGCCAAAAATCTCAACAGCGAATCGGCAGATAGCAGTAGAGATCGGTGTCTTAAGCTATGGCATCGGTCAATTTGGGAAAGACTTTTTAGCGTTGTTTAGTTATTCTGGTCAGAACTATTTAATCAGTTGGCTTAACCAATTGAATCAAATCGAATTTCCTGCTGGGAATTGGTATTTCTTTTTGATTTTGTTGAATGGTGCACTAAAGGAACAGGGCCTCACTTATTCGGAGGAACGCTTGGATTTTGCGAAAGCGGGGATCGAGTCATTTTATTTAGGCGAAGGCTGGTACTCGGACGGAAAAAATAATCAGCGAGATTATTATGTCGCATTTGCTTTTCATTTTTATGGGCTGCTTTACAGTCGCTTTTCTAGTGATCCACAAGGTGAAGAATATCGTCAGCGAGCGATTGCCTTTGCCGAGGATTATTATTATTGGTTTGACGGTGAAGGGCGGTCACTTCCATTTGGTCGAAGCTTAACGTATCGATTTGCGCATTTAAGTTTTTGGAGCGCGTTGATTCTGAGTGATGCATACAAGGAAAGTGCCCTCAGCTTAGAAGCAATCAAAGGCATCATCGGCAGAAATTTGCGCTTTTGGCAAAAGCAGCCGATCACATTACCAAAGGAAAAAAATCTATCGATTGGCTACGGGTATCAAAATTTGTTGCTGTCTGAAGATTACAATGCGCCTGCTTCGCCTATGTGGGCCTTTAAAGCCTTTGTTTTGTTGGAATTGCCGGCAAATCACTTATTTTGGCAGCTGCCAGAAGAGGACTATCAAGAACAGGCGTTGGTTGTTCAACCACAGCCTGGCTTTCATCTGACACAAACAAAAGAGCAAACGATTGCTTTAAGTAACCTACAATATTGTCAAAATCAGCAGCTGTATCATCAAAGCGAAAAATATACTAAATTCGCTTACTCAAGTTATTTTGGCTTTAATTTGACCCGAGACAATCAGGAGATCGAGGCCTTCGCGATTGATTCGACGCTGGCTTTTTCTGTAAGAGGCCATCAGCAATACCAGACTCGACGAAAAAATATTGCCACTAAAACTTATCCAGAATACAGCGTCAGCCGCTGGTCTGTCTGGGAAGAATTGTTTGTCACGACCTATCTAATCCCAATCGATGGCAACAGCCATATCCGTATCCATCAGATTGCGACCCCTTTTGCCGTTGAGGCAATTGAAGGCGGCTTTGCCTTACACGAATGGAATAAAAAATATAATCAGCCCCAGCTTCAACAACGGACCGCTTTATTAGAAAACAATCATGGCTATAGTCTGATTAAAGAGCTGCAGGATCAGCGTCAGGCAGGGGTCGTAGCTCAAGGACCTAACTCTAATCTGTATTCAGCTGAAAAAAATACGATTCCAGTATTAACAGGGATGTTAACCGCTGGAAAGTATACGCTAGCGACCTTTGTTTCTGGGGCGCCTCACGTTTCCTCAATTCCAGAAGTCCGATTTAAAGAACAATCCGACAGCTACGAAATCGAAGTCGCAGCTAAAAAAATCAAAATAATGAAGGAGCGATTTTTATGATTAACGAAGAAACCAAACAATGGGCACAATCGATCTTAGAAAAAATCGATCAAAAATTAGTCATTGAAGCCAAACGGCAAGGAGGGAAAATCCCCTATATTCCTGATGAAAAAAGCGGACGTTACGAAGTCGATATGGCCGAGAGCGACCCTGTCTGGTGGACCAACGGATTTTGGTCAGGCATGATGTGGCAAATGTACCACGCGACGAACAAGGATATTTATAAAGAAACAGCTGAGCTGAATGAAGCCGCTCTAGATAAGGCCTTTGATATTTATACGGGCCTACATCATGATGTGGGCTTTATGTGGCTGCATACAGCCGTAGCTAATTATCGTTTAACCGAAAATGAACGCTCAAAAGCACGTGGCCTGCACGCGGCGCATTTGTTGGCGGGACGTTACAATCCACGGGGAAAATACTTGCGTTCGTGGAATCGTGATCGAGCTGGTTGGGTGATCATTGATTCAATGTTGAATATTCCGCTGCTTTATTGGGCAAAGGAAACGATTGGTGATCCTCGCTTTGGTTATGTGGCAGAAGATCACGCGGATAAAGTCATGAACCATATTGTTCGACCGGATGGCTCAGTGAATCATATCGGCGTTTTTGATCCGACGAATGGTGAATTACTTGAGACCCCAGCTGGACAAGGCTACGCTTCGGGCTCTGCTTGGTCGCGAGGACAGTCATGGGCGATCTATGGCTTTGCTTTAAGCTATCTCCATACCAATAAAACAGCCTATTTGGAAACAGCAAAAAAAGTGGCACATTATTTTATTTCAGAGGTTTCAAAAAACGATTGGATTCCTGTAGTCGATTTTCGTGCGCCGAAAGAGCCGGTTATGATCGATACGTCAGCCGGTATGTGCGCGGCTTGTGGCTTTTTAGAAATCGCGAAGCATGTGCCAGAGTATGAAAAAGGTCTCTACATCGATGCGGCGGTCAATCTGTTACAAGCTGTTGAAGCGAAATACGCGATTTGGGACCCAGAAAAGGACGGTCTGATTGATTATTCAACCGGCAGTTATCATGAGGATGCGTGGACTGAAGTACCGATCATCTATGGGGACTACTATTTTGTAGAAGCAATTTTGCGTCTATTGGAAAAAGATTTTTTGATTTGGTAAAAATCAGGAGCTGGGAAATTAATAGAATCCCAGCTCCTATTTATGGATAAACCGTGGTCCAGAAGTAGCATCTTCGGAAACAAGCCGAAATTTCACAAAAATTTGAGGAGCACCAAGTAGGAACACGCACCATCAACGCTAAAAATGTTGTGTTTCCTAGTCATTTTCGGAAATTTCGTCTTATTCTGTGAGATACAACGATTGCTTCAGCAGAGCTGATGTCAAACAGTTTCTACTTGGTTCTCGAAGTTGAGCACTTCTGTCCCACCCTCTTATTCCACAGAAAAGGAGAAGTGACTCGATGAATATTACAGGCAAAGAAACTATTACATTAACGACGAAGACGAGTCAGATCAGTTTAGTCGTTTTGACAAGCGGTCATGTTGCTTTAGGCTACTTTGGCGAAAAATTACCAGCGGCAGATTTGTCCTATGTCCTTTCTGACATTTCCCGAGCCAGCTATTTAGCGAATACAGACGACGTGGCGGATTTTAAGTTGGAACAGCTGCCGCTACTTTATCCAGCTTTCGGTAATCCAGATATGCGAACACCGGCGCATCAAGAAAGCTATCCCGATGGTTCGAGACTGGCCGATTTTCGTTATCACCAGCATATTTTTACGACTGAGAAAGAAGCGGTGAAGGGTCTACCATTTGCACAGCATCACGAACAAAAAGTTCTGAAGTTGATATTAAAAGATCCAGTGACGAAAAATCAATTGTTGATTCAACTGACAGCTTATCCAGAATACGATGTGTTCACACAATCGGTTACTTTTTGCAATAATCAAACCGAACCAATTACGCTACAGTCATTGATGTCTTTGAATCTGGATTTCTTGACCGACCGCTTTGATTTATTGACTTTAAGCGGTGCTTGGGGCCGTGAAAATCATTTGGAACGTCGTCGGATTCATCAAGGAACACAAGGGATCGACAGCAAGCGAGGAGCCAGTGGACATGGACAAAATCCTTTTATCGCATTAGTCGCTCCAGAGACAACTGAAGATCAAGGGAAGGTGATTGCCGCAAATTTACTGTATAGCGGAAATTTTAATGGGGAAGTTACCGTTGATATGCATCAAAATAGTCGGTTGCAGCTGGGATTGAATCCCTTTGAGTTTAGCTGGCAGTTAGTAGCTGGAGAAAAATTTCATGCGCCTGAAGCGGTATTTTTAACGAGTGAAGCCGGATTAAACGAGATGAGCCAGCGTTTTCATCATTTTTATCAGGATTGCGTGATTCGCAGCGATTATCGCTATCGGCCGCGTCCAGTCTTAATTAATAATTGGGAAGCGACTTATTTTGATTTTGACCGTACGAAGCTTTCAGCGATGATAGACAGCGCCAGTCAACTAGGCATGGAATTATTCGTCTTAGATGATGGTTGGTTTGGTCAACGCAACGATGACACCTCATCGTTAGGTGATTGGTTTCCAAATGAGGAAAAAATTGGCGGGACATTATCTTCTCTTGTCGAAGAAGTTCATGATAAAGGGTTGGATTTTGGATTATGGGTGGAACCGGAGATGGTTTCAAAAGACAGTCAGCTTTATCGCCAGCATCCTGAATGGGTGGTTCAAGTCCCTAATCGGACACCACAGCTCGTTCGTAATCAGTATGTTTTAGATTTAAGTAATCCAGCGGTGCAAGAGTATTTGATTGCGACGCTTAGCCGTCTTTTCCACTCAGCAAAAATCAACTATGTGAAATGGGACATGAATCGAAACATCACTGACAGCTATTCACCGACATTGCCACCTGAGCGTCAGCAGGAATTTTCTCACCGTTATATTTTAGGCTTATATCGAATTTTAGACAAAATCACGTCTAGTTTTCCTGATATTTTATTTGAAAGTTGCGCTGGCGGCGGCGGACGCTGTGATGGAGGAATGTTGTATTACATGCCGCAAACTTGGATCAGCGATGATACTGATGCGATCGCCCGTTTGGACATTCAAGCAGGTACATCATTGATCTATCCCCCGGTATCAATGGGCTGTCACGTTTCCGCGGTACCAAATCATCAAGTAGGTCGAGTGACTAGTCTGGCAACACGAGCTTTGATCGCTCAGCAAGGAAATTTTGGCTATGAGCTGGATCTCTTGGCACTTACTTTAGAGGAAAAGAAAATCGTCAAAGCGCAGATTCGGCAATATAAAAAAGACCGAGAAACCTTGCAGTTTGGCCGTCAGACTCGCTTAGCCGTTTACGATTCAAAAAATGAAACAGCTTGGCAAAAGGAAAATACCCAAACCGGAGAACTGATCGTGACCCACGCCACTATTTTGGCTAAACCTAACACGGTGCCGAAACGTTTGAAGCTGAAAGGGTTAAAACCAGCAAGCTGTTACCGATATGAAGATACGTTTCGCAGTGGTCAAGAATTGATGCAAATTGGCTTGCCGCTGCCAAAGCCGACAGAGGATTTTTATGTAACGAAGTGGATCTTAAAGAAAGTGGAGGATATTGATAGATGCTAACTTTAAAATTAGTCGATAAAGCAGGTACGATCATCGCACAACGCTCACATGAAGAAGAAACCTATTTAGCTTTCAAAACTAGAGAATACCAAGCAGGAGACAAAATAATCTTAGAATCCGATGCGATCAATCGATTTGTTTGGATTCAAGTCGATGAGGCCTTGCCCGTTAGTTTGATTTATTTAACGACTCATCAATGGGAATTTCCAGTGATTATGGATTCAGAGTTGCGCCGGGCCTATTCACCGAAAATTTTTTCTGGGGAACGTCACTATTTGCGGGCCTTTTTGCCGCAGAACTTTGAAGTGAACAACTATCGAAATCTGGCGTTGAATCCCCATGACCAAAAAAAGGAATCCGGGGCATATCCTCATGCCTATGCGAATGTCGAGACCCGTAATGATTCGACTTTCTTCGCCCGAAACGCGATCGACGGTATGATTGCCAATGAAAGCCATGGCTCCTTTCCTTTCCAATCGTGGGGGATCAATCAGCAAGCCGATGCTCAACTGACTATTGACTTTGGTCGTGAGATTATGACCGATCAGCTCGTTCTCGTTTTGCGCGGAGATTACCCGCATGACAGTTATTGGGAACAAATTACAGTCGAATTTTCTGATGGTCAAGAGCAACTGATTAAGCCAAATAATTCGTTATTTCGCCAAGCGTTTCCTTTTCCAACGAAAAAAACGCGGAGTATTACATTGAAGCAATTGATCAAGTATCAAGACGAGTCGCCATTTCCAGCATTAACAGAAGTAGAGGTCTATGGCTATGACAGTAAAAAATAAAAACGGTCAAATGTGGTTTGATTGTGAGGGGGCTCCGATTCAAGCACATGGCGGAATGATTCTAAAATATGGCGAACGCTATTACTGGTACGGTGAAAACAAGGCTGGGCCCAATGTTCGTTCTTCAACTGGTGGGCGAAAGGTAGATTTCATCGGGATTTCTTGTTATTCATCAGCCAACTTGATTGATTGGGAAAATGAAGGCCTAGTCTTAGCCGCTACCACTAAGCCAAATTCGCCTTTATCAAAGGAGCGGATCGTGGAACGGCCAAAAGTCATTTACAATCACAAAACAGCAACCTTCGTTTTATGGTTCCATTCTGATGACGATCATTATTTAACCGCGGCATGTGGTGTTGCAGTGGCAGATTCTCCATTAGGACCATTCACGTTAAAAAAAGTTTTTCAGCCAAATCGCAAGGATTCTCGTGATATGACGCTTTACCAAGAGGGCGAAAAAGCCTATTTGATCCACAGCTCGGATTTCAATAAAACACTTTATGTTGCTGAGTTGACTGATGATTATCAAGATGTCACGGGGCTTTACACCAAATTATTAATCGATCAAGAGCGCGAAGCACCGGCAGTTTTTTATGATCAGGGTCAGTACTTCATGATTACCTCAGGAACAACTGGTTGGGAGCCTAATGGAGCGCTGTATTCTAGATCCCCTTATTTATTCTCACCTAGCAAGCTGATCGATAATCCTTGTGAAGGCGAAAATTATCGCCAGACATTTTTCGGCCAATCCAGTTATGTCTTCAAGGTTGAGGAAAATTTTTATTTAATGCTAGATCATTGGCAACCAGACAACCTACAAGCTTCAGGTTATAGTATTTTACCAATTGAGATTATCGGCAAGAAAAAAAGAGATCTGAGTATTCCTTGGAGGGTGGAACCCTTTGGCGGAAGAATTGATGAAGGAGGAACACACATTGAATAAATTACGTAATCCAATTTTAAGCGGCTTTCATCCAGATGCAAGCATCGTAAAAGTCGGCGCTGATTATTATTTGGCGACGTCTACCTTTGAATGGATGCCCGGCGTTGAGATCTATCATTCTAAGGACTTGGTCAATTGGGAGCTAGTAGCTAATCCGCTTCAGTCAAGTGTCCAAGCCAATTTGATCGGTAATTATAATTCGGGAAGTATTTGGGCTCCCCATTTAAGCTATTCTGATGGTCGTTTTTGGTTATTGGTTACAGATGTCAAAACAGGCAATGCCTTCAAGGACACACTGAATTATGTTTTATCAGCAGAGGAGATTACAGGCCCATGGAGTGCGCCGGTCTTTGTGACGGCCAGCGGTTTTGATCCAGCTTTTTTCCATGATGATGACGGCCGGCATTATATTATGAGCATGCTCTTTGATCACCGCTTGGAGCAGCCGAATTTTACGGGACTGGTAATCCAAGAATTTGATCTTCAGCAGATGAAGCTAGTCGGCGAACGAACGCATTTTTATACTGGTACAGATTTAGGGGTCTGTGAAGGACCGCAAATCTTAAAGAAAGATGGCTGGTACTATTTATTGTGTGCCGCTGGTGGGACGGGCTATAGTCATGCGGCAACCGTTTGTCGCGCCAAAACTGTCTTAGGGCCATATGAATTATCGCCGTATCACCCATTTTTAACGACTAAACCAGCGCCAGAAAATCCATTGCAAAAAAGTGGACATGCTTCTTTTGTCGAAGTCACACCAGAGGAATGGTATATTCTTCATATTTGCGCCCGTCCTTTGACCCAACGTGGAAACTGTCCTTTAGGCAGAGAGACAGCATTGCAGAAGATCGAGTGGATCGATGGCTGGCCGCGTTTAAGTAATGGCACAATTTTTCCAGACTTGGACGTCGAACAACCAAGTATAGCAAGTGGGGCTCAACAGCAGCTTGACTTTAGTACCCGGTGTGATTTTTCGACAAATGAATTGCCGACGTATTTTAAAACACTGCGACAACCTTTAAAGGAAATGCAGACGGTTTCTTTGACAGAACGTCCCGGCTATTTACGATTATACGGGGAGCAGAGTATTACTAGCTTACATCGTCAAACCTTGATTGCTCGGCGTTGGCAGCATTTTGTTTTTCGAGTAGAAACAGAGATGGATTTTGCACCGAAAAGTTTCCAGCAAATGGCGGGACTGGTGTTGTTTTACGATACCGACAACTGGCATTATTTACAAGTGTCCTTTGATGAAGCAACACAAACAAGAACGATCCAAGTCGAAAGTGATTCGATTGGCCAATTCAGCTACCGTTCTGAAAGAATTTCGTTGCCGCAAGCGGGAGCCTTGCGCCTGGCCGTTGAGGTGGATCATGAAAAAGCACAATTTTATTACGGAATCGACTCAGGTGAATTGCAGCCAATTGGGGAAACGCTAGAGGCGGATCGACTTAGTGATGATTACATCAAAGCTCATGGCAAGCTGGCCTTTACGGGGGCAATGGTGGGAATCTGTGCCCAAGACATGGACGCCCATGCTTCTTATGCAGATTTTAAATACTTTGATTATATCGAAAATAGACAGGAGCATTAATATGAAAAAAAGCGAGATATTAAACAAGTTAGAAAACGCGGGAGTGATCGCAGTGGTTCGCGGTACTTCACGCCAACAAGGAAAAAAATCTTGCGAGGCTTTGATCGCTGGTGGTGTGAAGGGATTAGAAGTGACCTTTACACTGCCTCAGGCAGATCAAGTCATCGCTGACCTGGTAGCCGAAAAGCAAGACGAACAGCTAGTCATTGGTGCAGGTACCGTTCTGGATGTAACAACGGCTCGGTTGGCGATCATGGCGGGAGCCGAATTTATCGTCAGTCCGACCTTTGACCATGCGACAGCGGAGTTGTGCAACCTATACCAGATTCCTTATTTACCTGGCTGTATGACGATTACAGAAATCAAAGAAGCCATGAAAGCCGGCGCAGATATTGTCAAATTATTTCCTGGCTCGGCCTATGGCCCTTCAATTGTCTCAGCTTTTAAAGCGCCGTTGCCGCAAGTTAATATCATGCCCACTGGCGGTGTGAGTCTAGAAAATCTACGGGAATGGTTTGAAGTCGGAGTTGTAGCAGTCGGTGTCGGAGGCAATCTCTTAAAACCGGCGGAGCAAGAAGACTATGCTGGTGTGACCGAGATGGCGAAGGCTTATATGGCAGAGTTGAAAAAGGTAAAAGGAGCGGAGTAGCCGATGGGAAAAATCTTAGCCATAGGCGAGATCATGTTGCGTCTTTCTACTAGCCAGCAAGAGCGCTTGGCAGAAAGCGGTCAATTTAATAATCATTATGGTGGCGGCGAGGCCAACGTAGCGATCTCTTTAGCGAATTTTGGTCACAACGCGCGTTTTGCTTCGAAGGTTCCTGCCAATCCGTTAGGGACTGCAGTCAAACAGCATTTAAATAAATACGGTGTTGATACTGAGGAGCTGCTATTTGGCGGCGAACGTCTAGGAATCTATTTCTTAGAGACAGGCGCAGGCTTTCGACCTTCTAGTGTAATTTATGATCGTAGTTATTCTAGCTTTGCCCAAATGCAACATTTGGAATGGGATTTTGATACTCTGTTTGCGGAAGTGGAGCTGCTGCATCTTTCGGGAATTACGCCAGCTTTGTCCAGCGAGTGGCGAAAAATGATGCTACAATTAGTAAAGGAAGCAAAACGACGCGAGATTCTGGTGAATTTAGATATTAATTATCGTAGTAAGCTATGGTCAATCGCGGATTGTCGTGCTTTTGTGCAGGAGCTTGCACCGTATCTTGATTTTTGCTCGGCGGCGCGCTTAGACGCCCTGAATTTTTTTGAGATTCCGGAAACAGATCAGGCGCTAAGCGATTATTATGAAAAAATTCGCAAGCGTTACCCGAATATCAAAGTACTGTATTCTACGACGCGTGAAGTATTGAATGCTCAGCACAATCGTTTGCAAGGAAATCTTTATCTAAATGGAAAATTTTACCAGTCAAAGGTGTATAATATTCCTGCGATTGTCGATCGGGTCGGAGCAGGGGATGCGTTTACTGGTGGTGTTCTACATGGACTATTAGAGCATTCAGAACCTCAAAAACTGATCGATTTCGCCACAGTCGCCGCGGTTGCCAAACATACGGTCCACGGTGACTGCAACCAGTTTAGTAAAGAACAAATCGAAGAGTTCTTGCTTTCAGGAAGCAATGAAATCAAACGCTGACGACTAAAAGCAATCAGATAGGGGAAATAATCGATGTCGGTACAAGAAGAACTTTTAGCATATATTCAGAAAGATTATTCGGACGAACCTGTAACGGCATCCTTGATCGCCGAAAATCAAGGACTTAGCCGCAACACCGTCAGTCATTATTTGAATCGTTTGGCGGACGAAGGGCTCTTGCGAAAAATAAAAAGCAAGCCAACGACTTTTATTTATGAGACGCAACAGCGGTCGATCGATCCTTTTGATCAGCTGATTGGACATGAAGGCTCGCTGCGGTCGCTGGTGCGGCAATTTAAATCGGCGGTCATGTATCCTAATGGCTTGCCCCTGATTCTAAACGGCGCTAGCGGAACTGGGAAAAGCTTCATTGCCCGTTTGATCTATGAATACGCCAAACAAAAAGAGCAAATCTCAGCGGACGCACCCTTTGTCGTCTTAAACTGCGCGGACTATCGCAACAATCCCGAACTACTTTCTTCTGTCTTGTTCGGGTATGTTTCCGGCGCCTTTACTGGTGCGGATCGTGAGAAAAAAGGTTTGTTGGACGAAGCGGATGGCGGGTATCTATTTTTAGATGAAGTACATAATTTGACTGCCGAAAATCAGGAAAAATTATTTCTAATGATCGATTCCGGAAAATTTCGTCGTTTAGGAGAAAATGAAAAATGGCATACCGCCAAGGTTCGGCTAGTCATGGCAACGACAGAAAATACCCAGTCTGCTTTGCTAACGACTTTTAGACGACGAATTCCTTACGAAGTAGTCCTGCCGCAGTTTTCATCAAGACCCCAAAATGAACGACTGCAATTAGTCACGTTGTTTTTCCAACAGGAGGCCGAAAAAATAGCACGCTCTATCCAAGTCGCTCAACCGTTGATTGATCAGCTTTCAAGAGCTGGATTTGACGGAAACATCGGACAATTGAAAAATCGGATCAAAGTTTTAGTGGCCAATGAGCTGCCGGAGCAAACAACAGAGGTCATCACGCTCCCGCGAGATAATTATAGTCGCAGTGATCAGCCAGCGATGCGGTTTTCACCAAGTGAGTCAGAAACGGTAAAACTGCTGAACAATGCTGGCTTCACTCATTTGAAAAACGACTTAGCAACGATTGAATCCTTTAAACAATTGTTGGAAAAAATCAGAAGTCTAACCTTTATGATCGAAACGACCTTGCAAGAAGGTGATCCGCTTTTGACCCAGCATGTGAAGACCTATTTCGCTCCCTTTGGCTATGTCGACATTCAAGCAACGATCGGTCTGCAATTAAAACACTATGGCTTTTTAACGAATCAAACGCAACAACAGACACTTGCGTTGTTGCTCTATTTTTTCAATGACTACGGCTATCTGTTGGAGGATGGTCTAGTCGTGGAAAATGATGATCGCCGTGCGTATCGCAAGTATTTTGAAGTGGGCAAGCAACTGCTAGAAATGTACGAGGAACACCCGTTGTTCAGTCATTTTCAATGTTTGTTGACCGCTTATTTGGTCAATGAATTTGAGATTTCCTCGAAAATCAACGCGATCGTCGTGATGCATGGTAAAGACAATGCTAAAACTTTAGCGGGAACGGTCAATGAAATGTTAGGAGATTATGTCTTTGATTACTTTGGAATGCCTTCATTAGTCAGCACTCAAGAGATCATCAAAGAAATTGTCAGTTATACGAGCAAGGTGGATACGAGTCAAGGTCTAGTGATCTTAGTTGACATGGGTTCGTTGGAAAAAATTTACAGCAGTATCAAAGGGAACGTGACGGGTGACCTGATTGTCATGAACAATGTCTCCACCGCTTTAGGCTTAGAAGTGGGGATGAAGCTGCATCAGGGAGCCATTACCCGCCAGCTAGAGCAATTAAAATTAGAGACATTCAAAGTTGAGCGTCAGTATTTTGAAGGCGTCTCGCAAAAACCGAATATTTTGATCGCGTGCTTGTCTGGTCAAGGAATCTCTAGCAAAATCAAAGATATTTTTTCTAATTATTTAACGGATGAAGTAGAAATATTAACTTTCGACTATCAGCCCTTAGCGGAGAAGGCTCAAAATTATGACGAAGTCTTTTTCAAGAATACCATTGCGGTAATTACGACACCTAAAATCGAGAACAGCAAACAACCGGTCATTTCCGTAGAAGAGATTGTGAAGGACAATCAGACACTGAATGTCTTACAACCCTATCTAAATCATGCGGAAATTGTTGAATGCGGCAATGAGATCTTAAAATTATTTACGATCGAAGGCGCTTCTGCTCGTTTAAACTTTTTAAACCCAGAGCGGATCATCAACGAAGTCGGTGAAGTGATCGATGCTTATGAGGAATATTACCATATTGTTTTTCCAAACTTTGTACGAATCAATCTCTTTTTACATTTGTCTCTAATGATCGAACGGATCTTAACCGGTGGAGAAGAAAGCAGCGCTGATTTCGTTGTCAAAGAAACCAACGAATTTACCCAATTTCGTGACTTTTCGGATGTCATCTTTGAAAAAATCTGCCGCAAATACAATATCCGTATTCCGTTAGCGGAGTATGGAATGATCTATCAATTGGTGGATCAAATGCTGTAATAGCTAAAGAAAAGAAGTGTCGGATCGACTTCCGACACTTCTTTCTAGTAAAAAGGCTGAAAAATCAAGGTTTTTAAAATTGATAACTTGGCACGGAACTTGCTTTTATTAAAGTGAACACATCATCTAAAAAGGAGTGAAGAAAATGATCAAAATGGTTCGAATTGACGAGCGTCTGATTCACGGACAAGTCGCCTTGATCTGGAGTAAACAGCTAGGCGTAAATCGGATTATCGTCGTCAACGAGAAGGCGGCAGCCGATCCCATCTTGACCTCTACTTTGAAAATGGCAGCACCTGACTCTGTCAAAGTGATCGTCTTGAATGAAGAGAAGGCCAAAGTTTTATTGAATGACCCTCGCACAAATGACTTGAATATTTTAGTGGTGGTCAATTCGCCGAAGGACGCGCATTTCGTCGCGGAAAATGCACCTGAAGTTGGGAAGGTTAATATCGGCAATTATGGCAAAGCTAATAAAGACGGAGAAGAACGCCAGAAGTTAAATGATAACGTTTTTTTAGGCGAAAAGGACAAAGACGAGTTGAGAGAAATCATCGCATTAGGCGTGACGACTGAATATCAACTAGTGCCTGATCAGCCGATTACTGATATGCGAACAGTACTTTAAAAGGAGATGAACACAAATGATGAACGCAATTATGGTCGCGATTATTATGTACTTAGCGAAGTTCTTTGATTGGGGTTATTTGAACTTACAATTGCGCCCGATTATTCTTGGTCCAATGGTTGGTTTGGTTTTAGGGGATTTGACGCAAGGAATTCTGATTGGCGCTTCGATCGAGGCTGTGTTTATGGGAACCTTTTCAGTCGGCGGATCGGTTCCATCAGATATCGCGGCAGGAGCTGTTTTAGGAACGGCTTTTGGGATTTTGACCGGTAAAGGAGTTGCTACAGGAGTTGCTTTAGCTGTTCCAGTTGGATTGTTAACGACGCTATTATTTAACTTAGTTGTATTAGGCTTTAACTTTTTAGTTGATTTTGAAGACCGTTCAGTGGCAAAGCATAAGGATAGCCGCTTCAATCAAGCCCATATTTTCGCGATGGTCGTTTATCCGATCCCATTTGCGATCATGGCCTTTATCGCTATCTATGCTGGTGTTGGACCGATTGAAAGCTTCATGAATAATCTGCCAGCGCAGGTAATGCAAATGTTGAATGTCATGTCGCAAATGCTGCCGGCTTTGGGGATGGCTATTCTGACAAAATCAATGTGGGACAAAGAAGTGATCCCATTCTTCTTTATTGGCTTTACTTTGGCTGCCTACCTAGGATTGAATACGATGGCAATCGCGATCATCGGTGCTGCGATCGCCGTGTACTTCATCATGAATGATTTCAAACATCGGAAAGAAATGGCAAGCTTAAAAAGTCAACGGGTCGTTGCCACAGCTTCTGCGAACGAGGATATGAGTAATGAAATGGAGGACTTCTTATCATGATGAAATTATCTTTAACCAAGGAAGAAAGAAAAGACGTCAACACGATCTTTGGTCGCGGTTTAACCGTGATGGCAGAAATGACTTATGTGAGGATGCAAGGTCCTGGCTTTGGCTGGACGATGATGCCGCTTCTAAGAAAGATTTATCAAAATGATGAGGATTATTATGCGGCCTTAGAACGCAACATGATGTATTTCAATACAAATCCCGCGTTTCTGCCATTCATCCAAGGAATCGTTTATTCGATGGAAAAAGAAAACGCCAAACAGCCGATGGAAAATATCAACGAATCGGTCAATGGGATCAAAGTCGGTCTGATGGGACCATTGGCTGGTTTAGGAGATTCTTTTTTCACTGGCACACTGCGGGTAATCGCGGCTGGAGTAGGGATGAGCTTGGCCCAACAAGGAAATATTTTAGGTCCAATCTTGTTCTTCCTGTTGTATCACATCCCGTATTACTTTGTTCGTTATTATGGCGGTATGATCGGCTATAAGATCGGATCAAGCTATATCAGCGAAGCGCAAGAAAGCGGCTTGTTAAAATCCGTTACTAAAGGCTGTAGTATCTTAGGCTTGATGATGATCGGCGCGATGACTTTTATCAATGTTCCTTTTAAAGTCAATGTAACAGCGGTCTTTGCGAAACAAAAATTCGTTTTACAAGATGTTTTGGATCAAATTTTACCCGGCTTATTACCACTAGGCTTAGTTTGGTTATGCATCTATTTGTTAAAAAACAAAAAAGTCTCTGTTACAAAATTGTTGGTGGGTATTATCTTACTTTCAGTTGTCTTAGGCGGATTAGGGATCGCTGGAAAATAACGGAAGAAGCAGCAGAATTGCTGCTTTTTTCCGTTATCAAGGAGGAAAATATGTATTTACAAGGAAATTATTTTTCAAGTGTCTTGAATCGAACAAAAGCGTATACGGCGGTGCTGCCAGATCATCCTAATGACCAAACCAAGATTCTTTTTCTACTGCATGGCATCAGAGGGGATGAACGAGACTGGGTGTTAAATACCCCGCTGCTTCAGTATGCCGAAAAGTATAATACAGCGTTCTTTTGCCCAGCCGCTGAAAATAGTTTTTATACCGACCATGCGGATGGAGAAAATTATGGAGAAGCCATGGGAAAAGAGTTCTATGAGGTAGTTCAGAGACTATATAAATTAAATTTTCAACGTGAAAATGTTCAAATCGCCGGTTTTTCTATGGGAGGCTATGGTGCGGTGTTATTAGGGCTGCGGTACTCCAAACTTTATTCAAGGATCGGCGCATTTTCACCTGCCTTTGTTTTCTATAAAAAAGAAAGGCAAGAGCCGCATTACAAGCTAGTTTTTTCTAAAGGAGACTATGGCAGCGAAAACGATTGTCTTTTTCAATACCAAAAATGCTTAACCGCCAATGAAAAAATCCCGCCGATCCAATTTGCTTGTGGAGAAGACGATCCATTATATGAACAAACCGAAAAGATCATAGATCAACTGTTGGCGCTTGATCCAGCAGCAAAGTTGGAATTTTTTGGTCAAGCGGGCTTTCATGATTTCAGTTTATGGAATAAGGATCTCCTTCGCTTCTTAGAGTCTTGGTAAATGAAATCAGATTAACTATTGCGTTTCATTAAAATTGAACATGTCTTTCCGTTCGCCAAAAGGAAATTTTCTCTTTTTTTATTATTTATTTTCTGTATTTTAAGCATATTTTTTGCTTTAAAAAAAGATGCGTCCTATCCTTAATATATAGTAGGTTTGAAAAAGCTACTTTTTCTAATAAACAAGTCGCTTAAAAGTCAAATTTATTTAAGACGAACTTAACAGCTTTTTGGACCAATGAAGTGATTCTGTAAAAACAATAGGAGGCTCTATCATGGAAAATAACAATGACAAAAATAAAATGACTAAAAATGCACCAGTATCTGCACATCCCGATCCGGTTGTCCCAAATGCGGAGGAAAAAGTGCAAGCTGATCACCAGCATGATGCTAGTAAATCCGTACACGATGGTAAGCAAGAAATGAAGACCAATCCGCATTCAAATGAAGAAAATACGGATGGCGAAGTGACTTATGATGACAAAGTAATTCAAAAAATCATTGGGATCGCTTTGGAAGATGTTGATGGCTTACTGACGATCGATGGCGGCTTCTTCTCAAATACTGCTGAAAAACTAGTGAACACAGACAATGAAACAGCTGGTATCGAAACAGAAGTTGGAAAGAAACAAGTAGCCGTCGACATGAAAGTCGTTGTGGAATACGGCAAAGATATTGAAAAAATCTTTAGTCAAATCAAACAGATTGTCAGCAAAGAAGTCGCAACTATGACTCACTTAGATGTGATCGAAGTAAATGTTAAAGTCACCGATATCACAACTAAAGAACAATTTGAGAAAGATAGCGAGACAGTTCAGGACAAAGTAACAGACGCCGCTAAAACAACAGGAGAGTTTGCTTCTGAGCAGACCGACAAAGCAAAAGCTGCGATAAATAACCAAGCGGATAAAATGAAAGATGATTCAAAACCAGAAGTACAATAAAAAGTTTTTTAGAACTTTTTATTGCTTAATCTAAATAGTTAAAAAAGGACGATAGTTTCGGGACTGACACTATAATTAGATACAATTAAAAAAGAGCACCTCAAATTTAGTAAAATAAATTTGGAGGTGTTTTTCTAATGGCGAAGCATAATTATTATTCGGATACATTAAAAATTCAAATTGTTGAAAGATTTCTAACTGGTGAATCTGCTTCTTCTCTTCGAGAAGAATTTGGCATTCCAGGTCGCGGAACGATCTACACTTGGAAAAAATGGTATTTAAATGGTGATCTACAAAGGTTAAAGTCTTCTTCTGGTCGTCCCTCCGAAGAGGTGTTTTCTATTTCTGAGAAATTGAAAAACAAGGAAACAGAATTAGAATTATTAAAAAAATTCTTCTCGAAAGAAAGTTGGTGACAAAAGAGAGTATCATTCGATTTATTGAAAAACATAAAAAACAAGTATCAATCAAAAAACTAACAGAATTATTCGGACTATCGAGAAGTACGTTTTATAGGCATTGTACTATTGATCCGTCGAAATTATCAGATACAGAGAAACGGATTCACCAATTGGTTCAAGAAAACCATTTTCTATTGGGTTATCGAAAAATACATGCCCTGTTAAATCGAGAGATTCCAGTCGGTATCAATAAAGTCGCACGAATAATGAAAAAGAGAGGTTGGAATTGCGTGGCAAAAATCAAAAAATATCATCATACAGGACCAAATCATCCAGCATTTGATAGTATTATAAGTAAAAATTGGGATACAGATAGACCACTGCAAAAGCTCACAACAGATATCACTTATCTACCTTTTGGGAGCAGTATACTTTATTTATCTACGATTATGGACATGTTCAATAGCGAGATAGTGGCTTACAAAATATCGGATCACCCTGACACCAAATTAGTAATGGATACTTTTAATCAGCTCGGCGAGCTGCCTGAGCAAACTATTTTGCATAGTGACCAAGGAGCCACTTATACAGCAAAAAAATTCTGCGAGCGAGTAAAACAAAAAAACGTTATCCAAAGTATGTCCCGTAAGGGAACACCTTCAGATAACGCTCCAATAGAGTTGTTTCATGCCTCACTAAAGTCAGAAACGTTCTACATCTCAAAAGAGCCGATAGGCTCTAATACTAGAGTAATCGATATTGTAGAAAATTACATCTATTTTTGGAATCATAATAGAATTTTAGCTAAATTAGGCTATCTTTCACCTGTAGACTATCGTTTAAAAGTATCAAATTGAGTTGCTCTTTTTAATTTGTATCAAAAAGTAGTTGCACTTTCCTTCGACTATTGTCTTTTTTTAACTAATAGCGGAGTTGGAAATCCTTATCGAGTTTTTATAGAGTTAACCTTTACGAAGACTAACACTGATGGATAACACGATACACCAACGTCTGGTCACCATGTAAACAACGAAAGTGTTGAAGTGAATTATGGCGGCTATGAGAAGATGAGTTCTCACCCGATGCGGACATACACAGTTTTCAATTACTGAGTATACAAATATTCCGATCGGATTGATTGAGACGAATCTGCAAAAACAAACCGGTGGGATTTCTTCTAATGCTGCAGTTTTTGAATCTCACGTCTTGATGGATTATAGAACTGGTCCGGTTTAGAGAAAAGATGGAGATAGCAGTTCAAATCTTTGCGTAAACAGTCAAATTTTTATATACTCTTTTTGTACCAAACGGTAGGTTTTATTTTAAATTTAAAAAGAAGAAGGAATAGATGATGGAATTAGTTATTTCAGAAGAAGCGAAGGATTATATTGAAAAGAAAGTATCTAGTTATCAAAAAGTAGTGTTAGATTTTGAAGACGGTGACAGTCCATTTAAGATCAATGCCTCGAGTTGTGGTCTGGATGTTGGTTTTCGCTTGGTCTTACTGCAGGATGCAGATGAATCGAAATTGGATTTCTCAAACTATCAATCAACGGTCAATACGTCTATGGGTGAAATCTATTTGAAAGAAAGCTCAAAGCTTTATTTAGATGATAATACTCGTTTGGTTTTTGATCCTAAATATATGCGTCTGCAATTGAAAGGCGATAATTCTGGTACGATTGCCAATTCTGTAGAAATCTATGAAGCGTAATATTAGCCGATAGCAGCTTTTTTTTGAGGAATTCAGTTAGGAGGGGCTTGGCATCAAAGCAAAAGAAAAAATCATTTTAGGTGCGCGTGAGTTAATCTACCAGCACGGCTACATGAATACATCAATCTCAGACATTTTGGAGTTTACAAATACTGGCAAGGGGCAGCTATATTATTATTTTGATTCAAAAAAGGCGATCGGATTAGCAGTCATCCAGTCCCTGCTTGCAGAATGGCGGATAGATTTATTTGAACAGATTTTGTCGACAGACTTGTCAGCGGAACAATCGATTGAACAAATGATTGATTGGTTTTTTGCTTTCCATCAGAAAGCAGTGATTCATTATGGTTGTCCGGTAGGAAATCTGATAGCGGAATTGGCTTTAGCAGACGAACAGTTTCGTGAGCCGTTGAATAGCTTTATGAAGGAGTGGCAAGAGCTTGTGATGAAGCAAGTACTAGCTCTTGATGGGACTCAACTCACTGAGGAAGAAGCAGTGCAGGAAGCGAATCATATCATTGGCAGTCTGCAAGGAATCGCTTTGTTTTTGAAGCTCTCGCAAAATATTAATGAAGCGAGTCAATCGATTGATTTTTTGAAAAAGGAATTGAAATTAAAACAAAATCCCAAATAATTTTACCGGTGTTTTTTGAATTATTTGGGATAAAGGACGATCATGGTTATAAAAGATTAGAATAAATACTAAAGGAAGCTGGAGTAAATGATGCTATTAGGCTCACACGTCTCGCTTGGAGGAAAAGAAATGTTGCTACAGGCAGCAAAGGAAGCCGCTGTCTATCAGGCAAACGCGCTGCTTTGTTATACTGGAGCCCCGCAAAATTCTCACCGCAAGCCGATCGAGGATTATCACATCTCAGAAGCTTGGGACTACATGAAACTAAAAGGGATTCAGAATGTGACTATTCATGGGCCGTTCTTGATCAATTTAGCTAATTCCATTGATCCGCACGTTTTTTCATTTAGTATCGACTTTTTAAAAGAGGAATTGCAGCGAACCGAAGCAATTGGCGCAAAAACATTGGTCTTACATCCAGGTGCTCATCGGGGAGCGGGCTCTGAAAAAGGGATCGCACAATTGATTGAAGGATTGAACGAGGTGCTTGATCATTCAGCAGGACCTTCGATTGCATTAGAGACGATGGCAGGCAAAGGGACTGAAATAGGGAAAAATTTTGCAGAGCTGGCCGAGATAATTAGCGGAGTCACCTATAACGAGCGGTTATCAGTATGTGTCGATACTTGTCATATTTATGACGGCGGCTATGACATTGTTAATGATTTGGATAGCGTGTTGAAAGAATTTGATCAACTTATTGGTTTAGAACGAATTAGTACTTTCCATCTCAATGATTCTTTGTATGGCTTGGCCTCACATAAGGACCGACATCAAAATATTGGCCTGGGGAAGATTGGTCTTCCCACGTTAAAACGAATTGTTGACTTGCCGGAATTTGCGGAAGTTCCCAAGTTTTTAGAAACCCCCTCGAATGGAAAAGTAAAATATAAGAATCCGCCGTACAAAGAGGAAATCGCTCTGCTTCGTGGCGAGCTTTCCTTTGAAGAATACTTAAAGTCTCCGAAGCTTTACAGAGAGAGGTAAGAATTTGCAGAGTTAAAAGGAATAAAACTTGAGCTTTATTAAAAGCTCAAGTTTTATTCCTTTTATGATTATAGAGAACATAAAAATTTTTGACTATGACAATCGTTTTAATAGACTGTGACAAAATTAGGTTTAAAAGACAAACCAGATTGTTAACAACAGCCGTTATAATGAATATGTCAGGAGGGAAAGAAAATGAATGAACGGATCCGAAATATTCTGACCATACTTACAAAGAGACCAGAAATAAAAATGGCCGAACTGACAAAGGAGCTTGGACTGACTAGACGGCAAATTAATTACGCTATCAATCAGTTTAATTCTGAATTGATCACTCAGAAAATTCCGAACATTGAGCGGAATCACGCTGGAGACTTTATCGTCCCTTTGGAGGTGTTACAACTACTTTCGACACAAAGAGAACTAATAGAACAGGTAACAACGATTCCTACAGATGAGGAACGATTAGCATTAATTGTCATGTTTTTAATCACCCACATTGAATATGTGAGTGCTGAACACCTTAGTGAATTTCTGGATGTTGGGAAATCTACGGTAACTGATGATTTGAAAAAGGTTGATCCGTTTATTCAAAGGTACTATTTAACCTTCAAGTACGATCGAATACAAGGCTATCAACTTGAAGGTTCCGAACATCGAATCATGCAGCTTCTGTCTGATTTGGTGAAACGTTATCCAATTTTTAAGCGGATCGATGTAACCGGAAAACTAAGTCCACAGATATCCAAGGAAGAAGTAATCCACCTTATTCATAATATGGAACAAATGTTGCACTTAAGTTATTCAGATGAATCTTTGGAATATTTACGAACCGCTATACCCTTACTTTTAGCTCGAGCTGTAGTGAGAACGAAACTAAGAACGCAAGATTTTTTTGAAGGAGAAGTACAGTACACACCGGAGCACCGATTTCTTAGTGTTTTGATTCAAGAGACGAATTGGGAGATAGCTGATAGTTATTTAGACTGGCTGACCTTACTATTTTTGATTTCTAACATTTTTGAAAAGAAAACGACCCAAGAATTTGATTCTGATTTCCGGTTGAAAAAATTGATTCGAGAGATGGTATCTAATTTCGAACATCAGACGTTTATTACGATTGAGGATCGAGAAAATTTTGAACGGCGGATTCTAAATCATTTACGTCCGGCTTGCTTCCGTATTAAGTATAACTTGAGTCTAGGGATGTACTCTTTAGACAGTCTGATTCAAGACAGCAATCACGCAATTTTAAATGACTTGATGAAAGAATTAATTGTTCCAACAGAAAATTGGTTAAGGCGGGCGTTTCCCAATGATGAATTAGATCTGCTTTCCTACTATTTTGGTTTTCAGTTGAGCAATCAACCTGTAGTCAAACAACAAAAGCCTAAAGCAGTAGTGGTCTGCACCAATGGGGTCATGGTTTCGAAAGTGATTAGAGAAAGTTTGGAAAAGTTATTCACAGAGATCCATTTTTTAGCCTCGTTTTCGGTTAGAGATTTCTATCAATTTGAAGTGGATTATGATCTTGTATTTACGACTATTCCTTTGGAAACAAATTTACCACAGTTTATTATTGAGCCGATTATGACATATAAAGAACAAATCAGTCTTCGTTATCGTGTCTTGAATGAGCTTGGAATCAATGAAGTCGATCAATCCGTTGATCGTTTGTTGAGCATCATACAGAAGTACGCTACTGTCTCCAGTTCCAAGGAATTAAAGGAAGAACTACAATATTTTTTGTTACAGGAAAAGCAGGATTCGCCTCTAGAGAATACGAAAGTTTTGCCATCTTTAACTTATTATTTAAAGCCCAACTACATTACGATTGTTGATCAAGCAATTACTTGGGAAGAAGCAGTGGCTTTAGCCTGCAAGCCATTACTAGAGAACCAAATCATCAATCAAGACTTTTTAACCGACTGTCTTCAACAAATTGAACAACCAAATTATGCAGGATATTTTGGTGAGAAGACATGTATTCCACATACTACAATTGAACATGGTGTTTTAAGAGAAGGCGTTAGTTTATTAATCAGCAAAGAAAAGATCGCATTTCCAAATAGGGAAGATATTCAGATTATCCTTCCATTATCTTTCCTGGATTTAACTAAGCATTTGAAAGCGGTTAATCAAATTGCTGATCTTAGCACGAATCCAGCATTTTTAGCAGAGTTATTTACGAAACAAGAAACCACGTCGATATATCAATTAATTCGACAATTTACTTGAGAAAAGAGCGATTGAACATGAGGTTAAAAGATTATCCACGCTTTACCATTATTATGCGAGGCTATACTTTTCAGCAAGCAGATGCAATTTTGAAAGCTATGAAAGGATTAGAAAACGAGTTTGCGGTTGAAATGACGCTAAATACCCCGAACGCCTTGGAACAAATTAAAGAATTGACGATGACTTATGGCGATTCTATCTATATTGGAGCTGGAACAGTTCGAACAATTGACGACGTGAAGGCTGCCACCGCGGCTGGAGCCCAGTTTTTATTAGGGCCGCATATTTTCACGACAGAAATGTTAAATTACGCAAAGCAGCACAATGTACTTGCTGTACCAGCAGCCATGACACCATCAGAAATCAGCGATATGTTTGAGCAAGGAGCGGATATTGTTAAAGTTTTTCCAGCTTCGGTAGTATCGCCAAGATTTTTCAAAGACGTTCAAGCACCACTTGGAAAGCTACCTTTGATGGGTGTCGGAGGTATCTCAGTCGAAAATGCTCAGAAATTTCTATCAAATGGTGCCAGCTATTTAGGACTTGGTTCGGGAATGTTTAACCCAGAGGACTTGGAAAAACTGAACATTGAAAATTTGGCAGCAGCATTAAATAAATTAATTTCTAGTGTACAAGGGGTGATGGTTTGATGGAATTATTTTTACATGAAGAATTAGTGTTTAGAGAAGTATTCGCGAAAACGAAAGAAGAAGTATTAACCTTTTTGGCAGAAAAATTATTCGAAAAAGGGTACGTAAAACATGAATACATTCAAGCCATTCAAGATCGAGAACAAGAGTATCCGACCGGATTGCCTTCTTCAGAACCAGGCATAGCAATCCCCCATGCAAATTTTGAAATGGTGAATAAGACAACTTTGGCTATTGCCACTTTGAAACAGCCTGTGGAGTTTCACAATATGGAAAAGAAGCAAGCGGAATTGCCGATTCAAATCGTTATTATGATGGCTATCGGTGAACCACACGGACAAGTTGAGATGTTACAAAAAATTGTCACGATTATTCAAGATGAACCATTAAGAAAAGCAATGATTAATACAAAATCAAATCAAGAATTGCTGCAGCTTTTGAAACAAGCAGTAGCTTAAATTGGAGGAATTTATAATGAAAAGAATTTTAGTCGCATGTGGGAACGGAATCGCAACATCAACAGTAGTTGCAACAAAAGTGAGAGAGTATTTAATGGATAAAGGTGTTCAAGTAGAGACAACTCAGACAAAGCTTATGGAAGTACCGGGTAAGGTACAAGACTATGATTTATTAATTACGACTGGCGAATTTGAGGGACAAACAGGTGATGTTCCAGTTGTAAAAGGCATGCCGATATTAATTGGTATGGGAATGGAACAAACAATGGAAGACATTTTGAACTATGTTAAATAATTTATTTACTAAGGAGAGACAAAGATGAAAGTAATTATGAGTGTATTTAACTTTCTAATGGCCGCAGGACCGACAGTGATGCTCCCAGTAATAATCACGATTATTGGTTTAATTTTTGGATTAAAAATCACACGCGCATTTAAGTCTGGCCTGACCTTAGGAATTGGTTTTGCAGGTATCAAACTGATTCTTGATTTTATGACGACCAATGTTGGTCCGGCAGCCAAAGCAATGGTTGAAAGAACCGGTGTCCAGCTTGATGCATTGGATGTTGGCTGGGGGTCTATAGCAGCTGTAACTTGGGCCTCACCAATTATTGCATTGTTAGTGTTTGCGATTTTGATTGTAAATATTATTCTACTCATTTTAAAGCGCACCAATACATTAGACGTAGATATTTGGAATTATCATCATATGGCAATTGTGGGCGTCATGGTTTATTTCGTAACTAAGAATGTTTTATTGGGTGTGGGTGCATCAATCCTCATGGCAGTTATCACATTTAAGATGTCTGATTGGTCACAACCAATGGTAGAGGGCTTCTTCGGGATTCCTGGGGTGTCATTGCCTACAGTTTCTGCTTTGTCATCTTTAGTTATTGCCTGGCCGTTAAATTGGTTATTGGATCGTATTCCAATTTTCCGTAAATCAACGTTTACAATTAAAGATGCACAAAAATATCTAGGATTTTTTGGTGATTCGATGATTATGGGATTGGTGATTGGGTTAGTCATTGGTCTCCTTGCTGGCTTCGATATTACGCAAGTCTTCCAATTAGGTGTGAGCATGTCTGCGGTACTAGTCTTAATACCTAAAATGACTTCTTTATTCATGGAAGGATTAATGCCGATATCTGACGCTGCCCAAAAATGGTCGCAGAAGAAATTTAAAGGCCGTAAATTATTTATTGGTTTGGATGCAGCAGTGGTAGTAGGAAACCCAGATGTTATTACGACCGCATTAATCATTATTCCATTAACTATTGCGATGGCGTTAGTATTGCCAGGAAACCGTGTATTACCATTTGCTGATTTGGCGGTTGTTCCTTTCCGGGTTGCTATGGTCGTAGCTTTGACAAGAGGAAATCTGCTTAAGAATATCGTCATTGGGTTAGTTGTTACAGCATCATTATTATGGTGCGGAACGGCAACTGCACCAGTCTTAACCGCCATTGCAAAATCGGTAGGAATTAAATTAGGAGCAAATGCCATGCTAATTTCATCATTCGCTGCTACAGCAATGATCCAAAGCTATCTAGTCTTTCTCGCATTTACGTATAATCCAATCATCGGTATTCCGTTGTTATTAGCCGTATTTGCTGGAGCTTGGTACTACTTTGAAGGAATCAAAAAAGTCAATGCAAAAAATGTTGAAGAAATTCAACCAAACTAGGAGAGCATAATTGTGAAAATATCAAAGATTAAAGTATATAAAGTAAAACCACGATGGATATTTATCAAAATCAGTACGGATGATGGCATTGATGGCTGGGGTGAAATGATCTCCGGAACAAAAACAGAAACCGTTGTAGCTGGAGCATATGAAATTGGTAATCGTCTAATTGGAAGGAATCCATTTGAAATTGAACGACTGTTTCAAGAGATGCATCGCTCATTTTTCCGTGGTGGTCCAATTAATGGAACAATTGTCTCAGGAATTGAAATGGCTTTATGGGATATAAAAGGAAAAGCCTTTGGAGTGCCTGTCTATGAATTATTAGGGGGAGCTGCTCGGGAAAAAATTAAAGTCTATTCTTGGATCGGCGGTGATCGGCCAAGTGAAGTACTGGAACAAGCGCAAGACCGTTTTGATCGAGGGTTTACTGCCATAAAAATGAATGCGACATCAGAATTACATTATATTGACTCCTATGAAAAAGTGGAGGAAGTTGTTGAACGAGTAGCTTCTATACATGAACGTTTTGGCAGCAAGTTAGCGATTGGTGTTGATTTTCATGGACGAGTTCATAAACCGATGGCAAAAGTTTTGGCGAAAGCTCTCGAACCCTATCATCCAATGTTTTTAGAGGAAGTAGTTCTTCCGGAAAATGAAGAACATTTCAAGGAAGTTGCTGACTCAGTCGCAGTACCTTTGGCAACTGGTGAACGACTTTATACACGTTGGCAATTCAAAAATATCTTTAATCAAGGGGCCATTGACGTGATCCAACCAGATGTAGCTTTGTGTGGAGGAATTTTAGAAACCAAAAAAATCGCAGCTATGGCAGAAGCCTATGACATCGCAGTTGCTCCTCATGCTCCTTATGGTCCTATTGCTTTGGCGGCCACTTTACAAGTAGATTCGTGTACACCTAATGTTTTCATTCAAGAACAAAGTTTGGGGATTCATTACAATAAGGGGTTTGACTTATTGGATTTCGTTAAGAACAAAGATATTTTCCAATATAAAGATGGCTTTGTTGATTTACCAAGTAAACCAGGCTTAGGTTTAGAAATGGATGAAGCAAAAATCGAAGAAATCGCTCAAGAAGGATTGGTTTGGACAAACCCTCAATGGCGGAATTACGACGGTACAATCGCTGAATGGTAAAAGAAAGGTGAGAGAAATGGCAGAATCAATCATGATCAGTGGCTTCCTATTTTTATTAATCCTCATACAATATAGAGAACAAAGGAAAATCAAAATTGTGGCCAAAAGTAGTTGGGTTAAAAAAATTTTATCTGTTCTTTTATCCAGTATACTTCTTCTAGTTTTTTGGTCGAATAATGTTCCTGATCAAATAAAACTGATTGCCTTTTCTGTCCTCATCATCATTTTTGGTTTTATGAAAGAAGGATTGACTGAGCATAATTTAGTCAAGTTAGGCGTTTTAGAAGGCGATTTTCATGACTTCAAAAAAATCCAAATTGAAGAATTACCGAATCACAATCAATTTATTTCATTCTATAAGAATAAAAATAGCCGCCTATCAATGATTTTTGACATTTCCAAAGAAGAGTTATTAGATTATTTTAAAGAAAATAATCTGCAAGATCGTGTGATTATTGGTGATGAAGAATGAGTAAAAATGCTATAACAGAATTCCAAAGTCTCAACATGGGGCTTTGGAATTCTGTTTTTATAATTTTAAAATTGTTCTGTTGTTTTGATGTATGTTGGAGTTATTAGGGAGAGAGAAGAACGAGATATAACCAGTTAAGAAGACGAAAATAATTCTTTTTTTTAGTCACCCATGTGTATAAATAGACAAACGAACAACATTGCGCTATTTCTGTTTTTCTCAATCATTTCTATTTAAACTATCAAAAATGATATGATAAAAATAATAGAAAGGAACGATGGCATTGAAAAAGTGGAAAAAGCTTCTGCTAGCGATAATGATTGCGGTGGTATTGGTCATCTCTGGTGGAATAATCTATCTGAAAACCCAGACCCACTCACCAACTGATAACGCCCAACAAGTTACAAAAAAAGCAGAAAGCACCAGTGATTGGCTTTATTTTCCGTCGAATGACAAAAATAAACCAATGATTATTTTTTATCCCGGCGCTTTAGTTGATTCCGGCAGTTACAGCCTTTGGGCGGAGAAAATTTCTGAAGCTGGTTATCCGGTCTATATCGTGAAAATGCCTTTGGATTTGGCGCTCTTGGCACCGAACCGCGGCAGTCAAATTTTGGCGGATCATCCCGATCGGTCGTATGTGATTGGCGGGCATTCTTTAGGCGGTGTTATGGCTAGTCGTTTTGCCGAGGATCATCCGAAAAAATTAGCTGGGGTTTTCTTTTTAGCTAGTTATCCTGATGAGAAGGGCAGTTTGAAAGATACAAAAGTACCGGTCCTGTCAATGACTGCTGGAAACGATCAAGTGTTGAACCACGAAGCCTATCAAAAGGCGAAGCAGTATTTGCCAACAGATACTGAATATCAAGAAATTCGTGGAGGAAACCATGCTGGTTTTGGTTCTTACAATGCTCAAAAAGGCGATGGAAAATCGACGATCAATAATCAAAATGAGCAAGTGGCGGAACGTTTGGTGAAGTGGTTGGAAACGGAAGTACCATAGCTTTAAGCAATGAATCAATCCAATGATTCGTTGCTTTTTTTGTTTGATCGACCTTTTCCAATATAAACGTCTTCCCTCTCTTTTGGCGATTTTATCGTACCTTTTCAGCCCAAATACAAATCCGCCATCAGGAGATTGAAAAATAAAGATATAGTACATAGAATGAGTAAATTCCTTTTGGTACATTCATTGTCGGTCAGGGATATTTTTTATAAATCGCTGAGAGAAATTATTTTGGTCAAGTTATTCAAAAAAAGTGTTCCTGTTAAAAGGTAAAGTATATCAAGCCTGATTCAAAAGATTAAGAGATATCTAAATATGATAATTGCTTAAGATATCGAGTGAATTCTTCTACTTGTATTGATCAAGAATACCAGCTTTATTGGTTGAGCAATCAAAAAACGCCTTTTGTCAATTGGGATAGGTTATGCAAATTTTAAGAATCGTAATTTTGAGTAGCTCTTTCAGTCATCAGGACTAGTAAGGCTGAAATAATGAGTTCCCACTTGAGATAATCAGATTTATTTAATAGAAGTCAACACATTTTTGTTTTGAGGATTTTTTTATAGCAAGATCCATGGTGATAAAAAGTGTGAGGATGAGACTGCCTGGGTTTGCGCATTAAGTGTTTAAAGTACTCTAATTCATTCATCCAAAGAATGGACTACAAAATCTATTTTGTAGTTTTTACACGAGCTTACAATAATGTTCGTTCAATCGATAGCATACTATTAATATATTAATTATAATCAATCTATTAACTGATTGAATAATGGCTCACTTGGTATACCATTAAGAACGAGAGGTGGAGCATTATTAAAAAGGGGTTAAGAGTAGAACGGGAAAAATAAAAAAGCAGATAGAGGAGAAAATGGTTTATGAAGAAAGTTTTTAAAGATGAAAAAAATTTATTACGACCAGGATGGCAAGTTCTGTTATCAGCCATTTTAGGGGTATTAACAACCTTCATTGCGATGGCATTATTCACTGATTTTCAAATCAATACCAATTTATCAATGTTTCTAATTTGTTTTATTAGTTATTTTGCATATTTCAAACTTATTTATGGGAAAAAATTACCTCGAGATTTGGACATCTTTAATTCACCATTGAGTGGTCTGAGAAAATTTTTAATTGGAACATTTCTTGGTGTGCTTTTCTTTTCAGTTGTTATGTTGATAGCCAAACTATTTCACGCGTATGACTTTACAGTCTCGCCTAAAATACCAGTTACAGCAATTTTACTCGGTCTAGTTAGCCAATTTATCACAGGATTGTCAGAGGAACTGCTAGTTCGCGGTGGTTTCCAACATGCCTTTTTGAAATATGGTAAGTGGGTAGCCCTAATGGCGGCAAGTATTATTTTTTCTTTACTGCATGTGCTGAATAAAGGAGCTGCTTTAGGTTCGTTGATTGGCGTTTTTTTAGCTGCAATTTTTTTAGGAATGCTAATGTACGCAACTAACAGTATTTCTGCTTGCATTGGTTGGCATATGGCGTGGAACTGGACACAAGGATTTTTATTTGGAACTAATATCAGTGGAACTTCTGGCAGCAAAGCAATCTTACAAGCTCGGTCAACTAGTGACAATATTTGGTTGACGGGTGGCGACTTTGGTCCTGAGGCTTCAATCGCTTGTTTTATTGTATTGATTTTAGGAAGTCTTGCTTTGTTTATATATGGTCAACGGAAAAATAAGTTCAATGAATACGACCGTACGATCATCTTAACCAAATAGAAGAGCGAGAATGATTCCAAAATTCGAGATAGAGTAAGTAAAGAAAATCTAAATTGTCAATAATAAAAGGGTTATTTCGATTATTTTAGTTAGATTAATCGAAGTGGTCCTTTTTGGTATATTTCTTATCAATGAGAGCGTGTTAGAATACAAATTATGATCATTAAAATACTGGTTAAGGAGGTCACGTGGTGTCACGCTATTTTTATATCTAGAAGGGAAAAATTTTACAATGGCAGTTGAACAGTTTAGAAAGAAAAGTAACAATGATAGCCACCTATTAGGTATCGCAACGGCAACCGGAATGACAGCTCTATATGGAATAAAATCGGGTGCCGATTTTATTCTAGTTTTAAATTCAGGCAAATATAGACAAATGGGAAGAAGTTCTTTAGGTGGTTATTTACCTTTTAATAACAGTAATCTACTGACAATGATGATCGGCAAAAATGAAATTATGCCTGTTGTTCCGGACGAATCAATTTTCTTAGGGGTTAACGCGACCGATCCGTTGATGAACCAAGAAGAAATTTTTGCTTATTTAAAAAAATATCAATACAGTGGTGTCGTAAATTATCCAACAGTTTGTCTATTTGATGGACAATTCAGAGAAGCTTTGGAAGAAAATTCTTTTGGTTTCAAAGAAGAAATCGGTTTCTTAAAGGAAGCAAAAAAAAGAGGATTTGACATTATTGGATTTGTTTCCAACCAGGAAGAGGCCTTAGAAATGGCGGAAATCTCGCCAGAAGTTATTTGTGTTCACTTAGGCTTAACTGAAGGTGGGTTATTAGGTGCAAAACGCGTAAAAAGCTTCGAAGCGATGCTGAATAATTTATCTTCAATTTGTACTGAATTGAAAAATATAGAATCCAAAAGTTTGATAATGATTTATGGCGGAATTATCAATGAATTGACTGAAGTTCGATACGTTTACAATAAATTTCCTCAAATTTCGGGATATATTGGTGGTTCAACTTTTGAAAGAATCAATTCAGAGCAACGACTGATCGAACAAATAAAGTCATTTAAAAAAGCAGAAGTCACTAATAATGATAATTTAACAATACAAATATTAGAGGGAATACATAACTATTATGATTATGTTGATTTTGTAAAAAAATATATTGAAGAAAATTATTCTACACCTATTTATATATCTGAATTAGCGGAACTGGCTCATGTTAATTCAAGCTATTTGAGCAGCTTATTTAAAAAGAAAGTTGGAATGAATTTTACTGAATACTTGATCCGTTTCCGCATCAATAAGGCGATAGAATTGATGAATACAACGAAGCTAAGATTCAATGAAATTGCCTTAATGGTTGGTTATCCTAATTACGCCCAGTTCAATAAAATTTTTAGAAAACACATGGGTCATTCTCCAAAAACACACCGGGAATCTAATATAAACACTATTTTATAAAACAAGAAAGCCTTTTCTTTTTGCTTTATTTTGTTAAAGTTGAATTACAGACAAGGAAAGAGAGGGAAAAACAATGAAAACGATCGCATTGATCGGAACCTTTGACTCAAAAGGTGAAGAATATAAATATGTTCAACAATTATTAGAGTCAATGGGGAACAATGTGTTTACAATTAATACTGGTGTTTTTAAGTCAGCTTTTGAACCAGATGTAGATGTCGCGGTTATAGCGGAAATGGTTGGAGAGAATATCAATGATATTCGTAAAAAAAATGATCGCGCTTTTGCGACGGAAATTCTTTCCAGAGGCGTTGAAAAACTATTGCCAACGTTATTTAAAGAAGGAAAATTTGATGCGGTATTATCTTTTGGCGGAACCGGTGGCACCTCATTAGTAACACCAGGTATGCGTCAATTACCAATTGGAGTCCCCAAAGTTATGGTATCTACAGTAGCATCAGGAGATACTAGTACTTATGTTGGTACGAGTGACATTTTGATGATGCCCTCAATAGTGGATGTTTCAGGACTAAATAAAATATCAAAAGTGATTTTTCAAAATGCAGCGTCGGCTGTTTCAGGTATGGTCAATGCTCATTTTGAAAAGGAAGAATATCATCGTCCGTTAGTCGCAGCATCAATGTTTGGTGTAACAACGCCTGCAGTTGACTATGCACGAAAGTACTTGGAACGAGAAGGATATGAAGTGTTAGTCTTTCATGCTACGGGAGTCGGCGGTAAAACAATGGAGAAATTGATCCGAGAGGGCTATTTTGCCGGTGTTTTAGACTTGACTACCACAGAGCTTGCAGATGAATTAGTTGGAGGAATATTATCCGCGGGACCTAATCGAGTAGAGGCTGCCTCAGAAAAAGGCGTTCCTCAAATCATTTCTTTAGGTGCACTAGATATGGTGAATTTTGGTGCATATGAAACCGTTCCGCAAAAGTTTTCTGCTAGAAATTTTTATCGCCATAATCCGACTGTCACATTGATGAGAACTACAGAAAGTGAAAATGAGCAACTGGGAAAGATTTTGGCCAATAAACTGAGTAAAGCACATGAAAAGACAATTTTAATGATTCCTTCCGCAGGTGTTTCTTTAATAGATTCACCAGAAAATCCTTTTTATGGTCCAGAAGAAGATGCTTTGTTATTTAAGAATATAAAAAATCAGCTCAATAACTCAGCTGTTAAAGTGATTGAGCGAGAGAATAATATCAATGATCAAGAATTTGCTGAAGAAAGTGCAAAATTATTACTGCAATTAATGAAGGAGGATAACAATGAATACACAAAATAGAAAAGAAATTATGGAATCTTTTGTCCAAAGAACACAAAATGGAGAAATCTTAGTCGGTGTTGGTGCTGGGACTGGGATCACCGCTAAAAGCAGTGAGGCAGGTGGCGCGGATATGTTGATTATTTATAATTCTGGACGCTATCGTATGGCTGGACGGGGTTCTTTAGCCGGATTACTATCTTATGGAGATGCGAATGCCATTGTAGTAGAAATGGGTCGTGAAGTTCTTCCTGTAGTCAAAGATACACCGGTATTGGCAGGAGTCTGTGGGACAGATCCATTTCGAGTGATGCCTGTGTATTTAGCTGAACTGAAAGCTCAAGGGTTTAACGGGGTACAAAATTTTCCAACAGTCGGCCTGATTGATGGTGTTTTCCGCCAAAATCTCGAAGAAACTGGAATGGGTTATGATTTAGAAGTTGAGATGATCAAACAAGCACATGAATTAGATATGTTAACTACACCTTATGTTTTTGATGCCGAACAAGCTGCAAAAATGGCAGAAGCTGGTGCAGATATTTTAGTTGCGCACATGGGGTTAACAACAAAAGGAACAATTGGTGCAAAAACAGCTTTGACTTTAGATGACTGTGTAGAAAAAATTGGGGAAATAATTAAAGCTGGTCGAGCAGTAAATCCTGAAATTATGGTTATTTGTCACGGCGGGCCGATTGCTGAACCAGAAGATGCAGAATATGTTATTAAAAATACAACTGGGATCGATGGGTTCTTTGGTGCTTCAAGTATTGAACGTTTCGCTGCTGAGAAGGGTATTCGAGAACAAACAACAGCATTTAAAGACATTACAAAATAGTGAAGTGTATTTGATTGGCTATTTATCCATTCTCCACTCGTAGTCATGGAACAGATTGCCTTTGAAAAAAATTTTCAACATTCCTAGTTTAATTTTGACTGAATCCTCTATATGAAGCGCTGTAGTGGTAATGGGATGCTTATTATTTTGAAGTACTTTACAAGTTATGGTGATTAAAGAATCGATGGAATTTGCGACTGGTTTGTTTTTCCTCCTCTAGGTATTGTAGACCGCGATGAGGGACTCGCCTGAAACAGAATAATTGGGTGATAAGTTCTTCTTAGCAAATGTAATAGAAAAAGTAAAAAAAGCGTGATAAACCACTGTCTGAGAATTTTGTGGTTGTTTCATGCTTTTTTTAATGTATTGCAAACGATCTTCTTATAAGACTTGTTCTAAATTTGAATCGGTTGTAAACTTAAGAAAGAGTTCTCATTTCATCTTTTAAAGTAAAAACTGATAAGAGAGAAGGTTTATGATGTACGTAGCAGATGAAAAAAGATACGAAACAATGAAATACAATCGCGTAGGTAATTCTGGCTTGAAGCTGCCAGCGATCTCACTCGGATTGTGGAATAATTTTGGCGGATACGATAATTTTGAAAAACAACGGGAAATTGTTTTAGGGGCCTTTGATCGGGGGATCACTCATATTGATTTGGCGAATAATTATGGTCCGCCCGCCGGAGCCGCGGAAGAAAATTTTGGTCGGATCATGGCACAAGATCTGAAACCGTATCGCGATGAATTGATTATTTCCTCCAAAGCGGGGTATTATATGTGGCCAGGGCCTTATGGCGAATGGGGTTCAAAGAAAAATATCATCGCTAGTTGTGACCAAAGCCTGAAACGGATGGGCTTGGAATACGTGGATATTTTTTATCACCATCGTCCAGATTATGATACACCGTTGGAAGAAACGGCTGGAGCATTGGATTTGCTGGTGCGTCAAGGCAAAGCGTTATACATTGGGATTTCAAATTACGATGCACAGCGGACAGCGGAGATCACAAAAATCTTCAAGGAATTAAAAACACCGTTCATTATCCATCAGCCGCGTTATAATATGTTTGATCGTTGGATCGAAGACGGTTTGACTGATGTATTGGAAGAGGAAGGACTTGGTGCAATCGTTTTTAGTCCGTTGGCTCAAGGCTTATTGACAGATCGTTATTTAGACGGCATTCCAGAAGATTCTCGGGCACATCGTTCAGAGATTCAATTCTTGAATGAAGAAAATGTGGAAGGGACGTTGTCAATCGTCCGTGAATTAAATAAGATCGCACAAAAACGGGGCCAGTCTTTAGCTCAAATGGCGATTGCTTGGAATCAACAGCAAAAAGCTGTGATTAGTGTCTTAGTTGGTGCCTCTAAGTTAAGTCAGTTGGAAAATAATATCAAAGCACTGGACAACTTGGAATTTACTGCCGATGAATTAGCAGCCATCGATCGAATTTTAGCAAAGAAGAAATAATCAATAAAGAGAAAGCAGCTTGTCAGACGTCAATGGACGATTTCTGACAGCTGCTTTATTTTTGTCGTCTTTTTCGTTTTTGATGTAAGATTCCTTTTAGTTTGTCTTCCTTCTGTTCCAGACAATAGGTGAAGGTCATGCTGGAAACACCAGAAATCGCCCAGATATACCAACTATCTTGACTATTGAAGCGACTGAAAAGAGAGATATCCTTTAATAGTTCATGACCAAACTCAGAAAAAATATCACTGACCGTAATAGCCGAGTGATGAAGCCCATGCATCACGATCCCTAAAATGAAAATCGCCAGCCAGCCTAAAAGGTAAGGCATCCCCTTTTTAATCAGGACAATCGGGCGTTGATAGCGATCAAGTTCTTCTGTGACTTTGATCTCTGATTTTGACGCTTGAAACCAACCAATCAAGCCAGCGATTAAGATCAAAATAATCGCAGTAATAAGATTTTCTTGCGTCCAAGTCATGGTCACTAAGAACATGATCAGTGAGTAGACGGGGATACTTAATAATTCTAGGCGTGAGCTTTTTTTTAATTCAAAGGCATGCATCGATAAACGAAACGCTAAAAACAGCAATAATCCGTATACGATTAGTTTCATTTTTAAATCCTTCTTTCAAGCAGCGATCAATTCCCAGATTATAACGAAACACGAGTGATCTGTAAAGAAGCGATAACCTCATTGAGAAAATTATTCTATCAAACTTTCCTTTAAAAAAGACGAAAACTTCTGCAAGTACGTCTGATCGTTTTGATCTTGAATGGCGGCGACGAGATCTTGATCGTTATCAGCAGTTTCCAGATCAATGATCTTGATGGGATATTTTTGCTCCAAACTGCCGTCATTCATCCCGGAATATAAGAAAGCCAAGCCTTCTCCCAGTGAGACGCGAGCCAAACCTTCGTCGAGATCCTTTACATAAGAAGTCGCCTTTACGTTGAAGCCATATTGCAAGAATTGGTTCACAACATAATCCACGATGATCGGTGATTGTTTGCGTTCTAACAAAATAACGCTCTCTTGATTCAGATCCGCGAAAGTCAGGATTTTTTTTGTGCTTAACGGATGCTTGAGCGGCAAAGCGACTTGCAGGTGGTTTTTCATAAAGGTCAATTGTTGGATCGCGTTGTCTTGTTGAAAATAGGTCGCTAGATTAAAGACAAGATCATAGCGTCCACTTGTCAGACCGTCGACCAACTGCATCGGTGTGTCTTGTTTAACGAAAAAACGGACATTGGGATACTGAGCTTTGAATTGATCGATTAGTTGGTACATTTTACCTAGATTAAAATTCGGCAGGTAGCCGATTTTTATTAATTGCGAAAGTTGTGTTTGCTCTTTCTGCTGATCAAAAAGATGAGCCAAATGATCGACTCGTTTCAAAACCTGCATCGTCTCGGTCAGAAATTGTTCTCCTTCATTGGTCAACGAAAGGTTGTGGCTGTTACGCACAAACAGCTCCACCCCTAATTCATTTTCTAATTCTTGGATACGTCGGCTCAAGGTCGGTTGAGAGACATATAATTTTTGCGAAGCTTTAGTAAAACTGCCCTCTGTGGCAACTTCGACAAAATATTCTAAAGTAGTTAACTTCATAAAGACTCCATTCCATACTAAAGTAGCCTTAGTATAAAATGAAGTCAGCTATTTCACAATTTTTTCGATTAATTCATTAAAGGTAATTGAAGATAGGAAGCGTATTCGTCGCCTGTGTGAAGGATATGAGTACCATGATTATCTGGTGTACAGCCTGGTGTGCCTGGCATCACGGAACCTAATTCATCCTTTGTACTGATCATAACCCGCAACGTTTCACCGGCTTCGTAAGCTAACCCCATTGGACTTAAAACGATCTCCAATTCAACGATTTCACCTTTTGCAACTTTCTCAACTCGGTCAAAAGTATAGGCAGGGATCTCGTCCGTCGCGACTTGACGGTCTAAGTGACGAGACGCCGCCCGTAGTCTTCCCCAAGCCCCTTTATAACGCAAAGCCGAAGCACCTTCTTGGGTAAAATCTTGCAGTGCTGCGCCATGGTTTGGTACCACAAATTCGCTTAAAACATTTCCTAATCGATCCAATTTTTGAACCCAAACGAAGACATCTAAATCATCATAACTCTCTGCTTCCATGAATAATTTGGCTTTGGGATAACCGACAAATGTCGTTTTCTCGCTAAAAGTCATTTGGAAGGAGGTCCGTCCCGGCAAGGCTTCGGCACTGTATTGAACCGGAAAATCCGTTGCTTCAGGTGCTGTTTGCAAGGTTCGGAACATACCATTCAGATAGTAGCGAGTCGTCTCACTCGCGGCTGGTGGGAAACTTTCGGCTGAAATGTCCGTTTGATTGCCTCCTTGGAAATCTAAGATCGAATAACGAACCGTTGGTGTAGCAGGCCAATCATTGTCTTTTCCAAGTAAATAGTAATCAAAGAAACGACGCAATTCTTCAATATTTTTTTCGTCATAGTAATAAGGCCATTCTTGCCGATCATGGATTCGCAGCCATTTTTCCTGTGAGCCTAATGTGCGCCAAGAACGAAAAGTTCCCATCGTGTGCAAGGTGTTTGAATAACTGGCGATCACAAATGCTGGAACGGTGATCTTTCCGGCATCGGCTTTTTTATCTTGCCAAATTGGTGCATCAGCCAAAGGATAAGCGTCCATTTCTTTCGTCAGGTCTTCCCGTTTTGCGCCAGTTACACTGACATGATTGACCGCCAACCGTTCGATAAAATTCTTATCAGGAATCCCACCGATAAAAGCTAGATCACGATAGCCGTCTGCTAAGCCTTCCGTTGGATTGATACAAGTCAAATGAGGCGGCTGCTCAGCGGCGATGTACCATTGAGAGAAGGCCAAGTATGACGTGCCAGTCAGAGCGGTTTTTTCATTACTCCAACTTTGTGTAGCGATCCATTCGATCAAATCATAACCGTCCTGTGCTTCTTGCGAGCCGATCATCGTTGTATCGCCTTCGCTGTGAGCAATGCCACGCATATCAGGATTACAAACAGCATATCCGTGGCCGACCCAGTAATCAGGATCAGGCGCTTCAAATTTAGTCAAACCAGAATTCCAGTGATTGCCCATGCCAAGCATATTGAATAAATTCTTGTAACGAGGAGCAGTGCCGGCACTTTTGCCATAGGGGCTCCAAGCAATCAGTGTAGGAACTTTCTCATCTGTAATAGGTAAGTAGATGTCTGTGTAAATCGTTACGCCGTCACGTAATTTCACCGGAATATCTTTTAATAGACGAATATCATTTTTTAACGGTTTGAATCCTTCGGCGATGATCTCACCTTTTTTCAAAATCATATCTTTCGTTTCAAAGGGGCTAAGGACACCATGTTCGATGCCGTTATCAATATAATCAAAAGCTGGACTGAATTTCATGTCCTTCGTAATTTTTGCGGTCATTGTCATTTCCTCCTACTGTTTTGTTTTTACAAGTTGAATTATAGGAGGGGGGGAGACTAAAGTAAAATTGCAATTTTGTATATTCAGATGATTAATAGATGTGTTATGCAGAAAATGAATAACACGAATAAATGCGCTAGTATGCGTGAGAAAAACCTGATACCCTTAAGCTACAAAGATAAACGAAGTGATCCGCAGAGCAGTTGGCAAATTGAAGTGATGATTTATTTTTTAAAAGCAATATTTTTGATAGCGGTTTCTTAAAGTCGTTAAAATAAAAATAGTCCCTTTCTCTTAAAGAGTCGGAAAAAAGCATAACGGGCGTTGTAGACTTGTTTAGAATTTTTTTTTGATTTGTGGTACTTTGGCCATGAGAATCTTCAAAAGTTTCGACTTCTATGGTCGATATTTGTTCTTTTTTGATATTGTCAAAAAGTGGAGTCTCGATTGTTTCAACGTATTTCGCGCTAATAACTTCTGTAAATAGCTTTTCGTCATTTTTCTGGAAAATATCTAAGTGCGTCAATAGCTTTAAAGTCTCTTTGATCTCTTGGGGTGTATGATTGACAGCAGGATCATTAAAGGTGAAGGGGCAACTTTTACCAGAACTTGTCTTAAAGAGGACCACAAGTTTTCTTGAGTACTTCTTTCTACTCTTTCTGTTCATGCTAAATTGAAAAGCTTTCGGAAGAATTACTTGGTTTGAACGCAATGTCACCAATTGAGTTTGGAGGATCGTTAGTGCCTTTTGGGTATATAGGCGAATTGAAAAACAACGAAATAACAGATAAATCCATTCATAAGCTGTGAAATAATTTTTGAAATAGAAAAGTAACTCTTTCATATTTTTAGTCAAATTTTTTTGCATGAAGAGATGACGGACTAACTCTTGTAAGACTAACTCAAACTCATTAGCGCCCAGCCGCTGACGAATCATTAGCGCCATTAGATACTGAATGGTGGTCATACTGTCTCCAGTTTTTTTGTAATACGCGATGATACGTTTTTCCAGCGTGGATTTTTTCAAGCCAAAGAGCTGTTGATGAGTAAAAAGTTCTGTGTTCATGGAAAGTTCCTCCTCGATTTTAATAGGGTCGGACTGACGCCGAGCCATAAGTCTATTCTTTGCTAAATAGAGTCGCATCTAATGCTTCTAAATATTTTCCATCTTGATGCTAGTTTTGGATGCTCAAATAATTTTAAAATAAAGACTCGATCAAAAGATTGATTATTTCAATGAAAGGAAAATGACCGTGGGTTTATCTACTCGTAGCTGAGCTGATTTTCATCGCAATAATTTAATAAACAATAAGTTTGCGTGTTGAATTGCCACCCTTAAAAAAAATTGCAGTGTCATACCGCCCCAATAATCATCTATCAGTAAATATTCGTTCCAAAATTCTTCTAATTTTTTGAGAATCGTATCTTGGTTATCAAAGTTCCAAGTCTTAGCATAATAATCCTCTTAATTTCTCCGAGCTCAACAGTTACTGAAAAGTAATAGCCTTCTATTTTTTTCATTTCCAATGGGTGATGAATAGCTGGATTTCTTTAATCAATGAAAGAATCATTATCGTCGTTTCTAACTTTGTGTAACGCACATCTCTAAGACAGCTTTCTTCGTGTGCTAATTCGGTCATGACCTAGCCGAGTTTAGTCACTGTAATTTGTTATAATTCAACGGATCAATCAGTTCTTGTAATTTATTGCTCATATTTTGAATCATCTTCTATTCCTCTAAGTTACTTTTATTCTGGCCGGTAACTAAAGAATAAAGAAGTCGTGGTAAATTGACAATAGGCCAATTTTGCACATTCCCCTTGAATTTTGCAGAGAAAGAAAATAGAAATAGCGATATATAAGGTTGTTAATCATTGACTAAAATAAAAAGTTGCAAAATTGAGGGGTTAAAGTAATTTTGGCTTATTTAAAAATAGTTTCCTAGATCCAGCAAGAAGATAGGGTATTTTCAACTGATCATAGTCGATGAAGGCATTAATTTATAGAAAATCGTAGGATCAAAAAATAACTGATATTTACGAATATCACGCAGATGCTCTCATTATGGAGATGATTGGTTTGGAAAATTTGATTTTGTTAGCGATAATACAAATGTAAAAGTATTCTATTTGTCGAGAACACCAGGATATCTTCCTCAAAAATGAAAAAGAATTAAGTATGGAAAATAATTGATAAGTTAAATAAAAGATTCAGTTAGGCTTTGGATAATTGGTATTTTCCAACAGATATTATCGAATTTTCAGCCAAAGAGTTGATTGAAAGCTGAAACGATAAATTTTTTTTTTTCACTTCTTGGTCACGTGAAAAAAGAATTCTAGCTTTAGACGAAAGTAGAATAGAATCTTGCAAGTATGTAAAAGCTACTTATTTTGTATAATTGAAGAACATTAGATTAGTATTGTTAACATGCGTTTTTTGAGTTTTGCGATGGAATAAGAAAGAATGTTGTGAGCAGTGGATGGATAAATAGCTTTCTTTAGAAGGATAAATACAGTTCAGCACTATAGATAGAACGGATTTGGCGATTCATCTTTAAAATGATAAACAATCTACAGGCGATAAGAGGCTCAACAAAACCAAAGAAGAATTGAAGAAGGTAGTTTAAATAATTACTTAAAATAAAAACAAACCCACAAAATTCATTTGTTTTTTGTGAGTCTGTTTTTATTTTTAAGATGTTTTTCCTTGGATTAATTTTACCGGCAAAGCGTAATTCTTCTCTAATACTTTTTCTGGTGATTCTAGGCGCTGAAGTAACAGATCGACTAATAAATCAGCAAAGTCCGCCAAGGGTTGTGCAATTGTCGATAATTGCGGAAAGTAATTTTGAACAAACTTGGTTCCATCATACCCGATGATTTTGATATCTTCGGGTATTTTTATACCCATTTCTTGACAAAGGTTGTACACGAGGATGGCTGTTAGATCATCAGTACAAAAGATGCTGTCGAGCGTTGCGGTTTCTAAGATCCGTTTGATTTCCAAATTTTTTAGAGCCGTTGAACGGGCTTTTGTTTGAATGTTAAAAATCAAAGGATCTAAACTATTTTCTTTAAGGAACTGCAGATAACCGTTTAAGCGTTCATTCGTCGGAGAATCAGATTCTTGCGTACCAGTCAAAATGGCAATTTTTCGTGCGCCGTGAAGGTACAGATTTTCCGTGGCCAAGTACCCACCGCGAAAATTATCACTGCCAATGATCGGGATTCCGTCGGCTAAGTAGCGATCAAAGGATACAATCGGCAACTCGATATTTTCGTATTCTTTGATCCCTAGATTGTGGGCACCGGCTATGATCCCGTCAACTTTGTTGGCAGCTAACATATTGATATAGTTTCGTTCCTTTTCCATATTATTCGCACTGTCGCATAGGATCGTTTTATAGCCAAGTTCAAATAGTTTTGACTCTACGCGCTCCACTAATTCACCATAAAAGGGGTTAGCTACAGTAGGAAAGATCAAACCGATCAGTTTGGTATTTTTTCCTTGTAGTGAACGTGCCAATGAGTTCGGTTGATAATTTAATTCTTTCATCGCTTGATTGACTTTATCGATCGTTTTTTGGCTTAGTGAGCCGTAGTTATTGATGACGCGGGAAACGGTGGTAGGAGAGACTCCTGCCTTTTTCGCGACATCCGTTAGTTTAATTGTCATGCTGTTCTCCTCTATTTCATTGGGCGTAAAGTCCAATACTCTCCAGAGAAAATACCAGTAGTTCCTTCCAATAAGATCGCTGTTTGATCTTTCTTAGGAAATACGCGTGCAGAAGCTACTTTTTCCCCTTGATTGATGAAAACCTCAACTACTGAATGATCCACAAAAATTTGTAAGGAAAGGTCCTTTTGCGGGATTTTGAACGTTCGGCTAGTTCCAAATTCTTTGGCAAAAGGAGTCCCGGCATTTTCACGATTCATTGTCATTGTACCATTTTGGGTATCAAATGAAAGCGTTAATCCTAGGTTTGTGTCGTCATCAGCAAACAAAGTAAGCGTACCTTGTGCAGCGGCGTCTAAGTCCAGCTGTAACTCGTACCGATTTTCTTGAGGAGAATATATTTTCTGAACTGAGCTTAATGTACCATTAAACGAATGATGATCAAGGCGCAGCTTTTCTAGTTCTTTCACAGGGCGTTGAAGTAAGTTTCCATCTTTTAACGTAAGCTCTTTGACGAGACTGAGACAATGTGCCCAGCCTTCTTCATCGGTTGGATAGCCAACTTCTGGCAAGCCGATCCAACTAATTGCTAGCGCGCGGCCATCTGGAGCATTAAAGGCTTGAGTGGCATAGACGTCGAAACCTTCATCCAAATTTTTCAACGAGGAAGGGTTATTCAACGTATTGGTCTCACCATCAAAACCGTCTGCGACCACATACGTATTGGGATAAATATTTTGATAGGAAAGTTGTTTTTGATCTAAGCCTTGAGGACAAAAAAGTAAGACTGCTTGATTGTCGATAAAGATCAGGTTTGGACACTCCACCATGAATCCTAATAGGTCATCAGAAAAAGTCATTTCTCCTATACATTGCCAATTCACTAAATCTGAGCTTTTATAAGTAAGGATTTTCCCTTCTTCTTGTTCGTTTTGCGCACCAATGATCAGGTAATACTGCTGGTTAAAGAAAAAAATTTGCGGATCACGAATTTCTTGCGTGTAGCCTTTGGGTGGGTTGACAATCAGTGGCTCTGGCATTTTTTTGATCTGATTCTTATTATCTAGCCAAGCACCTAGTTGAAAAGAGTGGCGTTGCCAATCTTGATCACGGACATTGCCAGTGTAGGCTAAAAACAACCGATCGCTGACAGCCAGCGCGGAGCCTGAGTAAACACCATGGCTGTCATAAGGACTATCAGGTAGTATTGCTAGACCTTCATCTTGCCAATCAACTAAGTTTTCCGAGGTAAGATGATACCAAGACTTAATACCGTGAACAGGACCTAAAGGGTAGGATTGATAAAAGACATGCCACTTTCCATTAAAGTAAGAAAAGCCATTTGGATCATTTAGTAATCCTGTCACCGGCTGAATATGAAAGGCTAAGCGCCAAGTCGAATCATTCGTTGTTTGTTTTAGTTTTTCTAGATAGTCTGTCGGCCATTCATTGTAAGGCTGGTAGCGTAATTCGGTTGACCATTTTTGAACAAGACTCATAAAAGCAGCTCCTTCGAAAGCGTATTCTTTAAGAAGATAGTATAATGAATTAGAATAAATGTCAAACGTATAACAATAATAGAGTTTCTTATTAAACAAGTTTTTATCAGATGTATAAACTTTAAATAAAAAATATTTGATAAACGTTTGACATTTTATCAGAATGTTGTATGATAAAGATGAAAAAAGCGATTTCACAGAAAAGGGGTTATGACATGAACCATAAAAAAGTAGCAGAAGAAGTGAATCAGGCGTTAGGTGAAGGCAATATTCAAGCAGCAGCTCACTGTGCCACGAGGCTCCGCTTAGTGTTAAAAGATCCATCTTTGATTGATCATGCCGCTCTGGATAACAACGATGATGTGAAGGGAACCTTTGAAGCAAACGGTCAATTTCAGATCATTATCGGACCGGGTGATGTCAATAAGGTATACGCGGAGCTGATTCAAATAGCGAATGTAAAAGAGGCTTCCACCGAAGATTTAAAAGCGGTTGCAAATGCCAATGGTAAAAGTAATCCTGTTATGGCTCTAGTCAAAGTGCTTTCTGATATTTTTGTTCCGATTATTCCTGCGCTAGTAGCCGGCGGTTTACTGATGGCGATTAATAATGTACTGACCTCTCCAAATTTATTTGGCCCACAATCAGTGGTAGAAATGTTTCCAAGCGTAAAGGATTTTGCTAGTATCATTAATCTATTAGCTTCTGCACCGTTCGCATTTTTGCCGATTCTAGTTGGGTTTTCAGCAACGAAACGTTTTGGCGGCAATCAGTATCTAGGTGCTGCGATGGGAATGGCAATGGTAATGCCAGATCTGATCAATGGATATGGCGTAGCAAATGCGATCGCGGATGGCTCGATGCCTTATTGGAACATATTTGGTTTGCAAGTTGCGCAAGCGGGTTATCAGGGTTCTGTTCTACCGATCGTCGCAGTGGCTTGGATCTTGGCAAACTTGGAAAAATTCTTCCATAAACGTATTTCAAAGGCTCTTGATTTTACTTTTACACCGATGTTGGCCATTATCATTACGGGCTTTTTGACATTCATAATTGTAGGACCGGCGATGCGAGTCGTTTCAGATGGATTGACGAATGGCTTGGTTTGGCTTTATAACACCACTGGTGCGGTTGGCTTAGGGATCTTTGGACTCTTTTATTCCCCAATCGTTATTACCGGGTTGCATCAAACCTTTCCTGCGATTGAAACCACTTTACTAGCAGATATTGCGAAAACGGGCGGATCATTTATCTTTCCAGTCGCTTCTATGGCAAATATCGCTCAAGGAGCAGCTTGTTTAGCCGTTTTTGCTTTATCAAAAAATAAAAAACAGAAAGGTTTGGCTTCATCGGCCAGCTTATCAGCGATGTTGGGTATCACGGAACCTGCGATTTTCGGGATCAATTTGAAATTGAAGTTTCCCTTTATTTGCGGCATGATCGCTTCTGGCGTAGCTTGTGTATTGATCGGTTTGTTCCGCGTCTTATCCGTTGCGATGGGGCCTGCGAGTGTCATCGGCTTTATCTCTATCGCGCCTAAGTCAATTCCAATGTTTATGCTGTCTGGTGTGGTCAGCCTGATCTTAGGTTTTACCTTTACGTTCGTTTATGGTAAGCGAAAAATGGCTTTTGAAATCACAGATGAAAGTAGCACTCAAGAAGCAGTCGCTATCAATCAGTCGCCGACACAAGGTACAGAAGAGCCAAAGGACGAATTGATCGGTGCTGCTGTGGCTGGAACAGTCGTTCCTTTAAAAGATGTTGAAGATCAAGTTTTTGCAACTGAAGTGATGGGAAAAGGGGTTGCAATCGACCCGTCTAGTAATGAAATTTATGCTCCGGTTTCCGGCGTATTGACCGTTGCCTATGATTCAAAGCATGCGTATGGGATTCAATCCGCCGATGGGGCAGAAATCTTAGTCCATATCGGTATCGATACAGTGGAATTGAAGGGTGAGCACTTTATCAGCAATAAAAAAGTCGGGGAGTTGGTTACAAAGGGGGATTTATTAGGTTCCTTTGATCGCGACAAGATTAAAAGCGCCGGCTATGATGATAAGGTCATGATGATTGTCACCAACACCAAAGCTTATGGTGATGTTGCGGTATTAGATAAAGGTTCTGTTCAACCCGGTGAAGATTTGATTGCGGTTAGTGAAGCCTATGGAAACTAATTGGTGGAAAAAGGCAGTCATTTACCAAGTCTATCCCCGCAGCTTTCAAGATACAAATGCTGATGGGATAGGCGATCTGAAAGGAATCACTCAAAGGCTAGATTATCTAGCCTTTTTGGGCATAGATGCTCTTTGGCTCAGTCCGGTTTATGAATCACCTAATGACGATAATGGCTATGACATTAGCGATTATCAGAAAATTGGTGCCGACTTTGGCACGATGACTGACATGGATGAGTTGATTGCTGAAGCAAAGAAACGTGAAATTCGAATTATTATGGATCTAGTAGTCAACCATACTTCAGATGAGCATCCATGGTTCCAAGATATTTTGCAAAAAGGGAAGGCAAGTAATTTTTATGATTATTATGTCTGGCGTGAGGGTACTGAGTCGCAGCCGCCGAATGATTTGCAATCCAATTTCGGGGGTTCGGCGTGGACTTATTTACCGCAACTTGGTCAGTATTATTTCCATCTGCATTCTAAAAAACAGCCAGATTTGAATTGGGAGAATCCACAACTACGGCAAGCGATTTGGGGTATGATGAATTTCTGGCTGGAGAAGGGGATCGGTGGTTTTCGTCTAGATGTGATCGATCTGATCGGTAAAGTTCCTGATAAAAAGATCACGAAAAATGGTCCCAAATTGCATGAGTACTTGCAAGAAATGCAGCAAGCTACTTTTGGCAATTACGATGTCGTGACGGTGGGGGAAACTTGGGGTGCGACGCCTGAAGTGGCTAAGTTGTATTCTAAGCAAGAACGCCATGAATTATCGATGGTCTTTCAATTTGAACATATCAATTTAGATAAACAATTAGGGAAACGAAAGTGGGACTTAAAACCATTAGATCCACAAGAATTGCATCAGGTTTTCTCAAAATGGCAGCAAGAATTAGCCGGACAAGGCTGGAATTCACTGTTTTGGAACAATCATGATTTACCGCGAATCATCTCTCGTTGGGGCAATGACCAAGAATATCGCGTCAAAAGCGGCAAAATGCTGGCTATCTATCTGCATTTTATGCAAGGAACGCCTTATATCTATCAAGGGGAAGAGATCGGCATGATCAATTATCCCGTGTCAGATATTTCAGAGGTAGACGATATTGAAAGCCGCCGAATGTATCATGAACGGAGTCAACAAGGATATAGCAAAGAAGAGATGTTGCACTCGATCAATGCTAAAGGGCGAGATAATGCTCGCCACCCGATGCAATGGGATGCCACAAAAAAAGCTGGATTCACGACAGGAACGCCGTGGCTGCCGGTAGCAGATTCGAAAGAGGTCAATGTTGAAGCAGCTTTAGCTGATCACGATTCGTTGTTTTATACGTATCAAAAATTGGTTCGATTACGGAAAGAGCGGCCCATTATCATTGATGGCAGCTATGAGATCGTTGAAACCGGAAATCCTGTGGTTTTGGCTTATAAACGTCTGTTAGCAGGAGAAGAGTTGTATGTTGTAGTGAATTTTTCAGCTGAAACCCAAACTTATCAGTTAGCAACGGATTTAAGCTCAGGTGAGTGGTTGATTTCCAATTATCAGCAACAACTAAGTCAAAAGCTGTTACCTTATGAAGGATTCGCGATCATCAAACAATAAAACTAATATAAGCCCAGCATCAGGACGAACACCTGATGCTGGGCTTGCGTTTTTTTTTAGAGTTTTTTCCAATGATAAACGGCGGTTTCGAAATCTTGTTTTATTCGTGGAATCAGAATTCCCGCTTGATTTAATTCGGCACCGCTGTAACAGTTCTCTCTTTCAGTGTCTTGGTAGATAGCGTCTGAGTCTAGGTAGACCGTTTTTAAGTAATGAATCGGAACAGCAGGCTGGGCCAGGCCATTTGAATAAATCAGTAAGGCTTCTTGTTCGTTTTTGAAAAGCCAAGCACTGGCAAATTGAGTATCTGGGGCTTGCAAACGATAAAATTCACCGAATTGTAAGAGCTGACGATGCGCTTTGTAAAAATTGATTTGCTCTTGCATTAAGCGTAGATTGTCTGCTGATTGTTTCATTAAATCCAATTCATATCCAAAATTTCCGCTCATAGCAATCCAGCCTCTAGTAGAAAAGGGAGTCAGCCGCCCGACTTGATGATTCGGGACGTCAGATACATGGGCGCCCATCATAATTGGCGGATACAAATAGCTATAGCCATACTGAATCTTCGTTCGACATAAAGCGTCAGAGTTGTCGCTTGTCCAAGTTTGCGGCATATAAGCCATCATCCCAGGATCAAAGCGACCGCCGCCGCTGGAACAATTTTCAAATAAAACGGTCGGAAATTCAGCCGTCAGCGTCTTTATTACGCGGTACAAACCTAAAACATAACGATGATGGCTTTCTTTTTGCTGATCCGCAGGCAGTAAAGTGTTGCCGACCTCCGTCAAATGTCGATTCATATCCCATTTCACATAATCAATTTGACCGCTAGCTAGCTGTTTTCCTAGCTGATCAATCAAATAATCTTGAACTTCTTTTCGGCTAAGATCGAGGACGAGTTGTCTGCGGCCTTCAGTCATAGGGTAGTCGGAAACGTGAAGAGCCCAGTCGGGATGTTGCCGGAACAGTTCACTTTCTTTTGAAACCATTTCCGGTTCAAACCAAATTCCGAATTTCAAGCCCATTTGGCGGATTTCTCGTGCTAAGCTTGAGAGACCTTGCGGTAGCTTTTCTCGATTTTCTGACCAATCTCCAAGAGAAGAGGTATCATCATTTCGCTTGCCAAACCAGCCGTCGTCCAACACAAAAAGCTCGATGCCAAGCTCTTTAGCTTGTCGTGCTTGGGTTAGCAACGCTTCAGCCGAAAGGTCGAAATAATTGGCTTCCCAAGTGTTTAATAAAATCGGTCGTTCCTGTTGGCTGAATTGTTCAGGAATTAAACATGTCTGATACAAACGATGAAAAGTTTGGGACATTCCGTTGAAGCCATCCTCACTATAGTTCATGACAACTTCCGGTGTTTGAAAGGAGTGATCTTGTGTCAGTTTCCATTCGAAGGTTTCAGGTTGAATCCCGATTTGAACGCGGCTCGAACCATATTGTTCCACTTCGACTTGGGCGGTGAAATTTCCGCTATAAACAAAATGAAAAGCAAAAACTTCACCGGTAAATTCGTTTGTTTCTGGATTTGCTAAGGCTAAAAATGGTTGATGCTGCGGACTGCTGGTGCCTCGAGAACTTTCGATTTTCTGGATTCCCGGATGTAAAGCTTGCCGATGCAGCGTCGCTTCATTTGTGTGGGCGCCATTTAAAGTAATCAGATCAAAATTCCAACGAGGAAGATCCAGCATTAGTGATCCGGCATTTTCTAAATAAACGGGTGCATCTTTTAAGTTTCGATAGCGGGCACTTCGCGTAATCACAGGGAAGTCCTCATATAAGTTATAAACCAAAATCATTTCCAACTGTTGGATAGAATCAACTAGCCGAATTTCTAAGGTTGTTGTCTTGGCTGAACGGACACTAGGTAGACCAGCCAGTTCCTTTTTTCCGTTATAGATATCAAAATCTTGAAAATGGAAATCAGTTACATTGTGGCCTTTTTGATTATGGATCTGATAGTTCGCTATTCGATGATCTCCATTGCCTTGGGTACTTGTTTCCATCGGAAGAGCGTTCAAAGAAAAGGTTCGATCCGCTGGTATTGGATTAGTCGCAAAGCCACGATCAATTCGTTGCAATTCATTGCATCCATGATAGCTGGATAAAGTTTTTCCAAAATAGCGATGGGTAAGATATTTTCCTTTTTCGATTCCTATTACATAACTAATTTCGTGATTCTTCAAGTGAAAGAACTGTTGCTTTTGATCAAATGAAATAGGCATGGTTATTCATCCTCTCCTGTTTTATACTAAAAGCATAAGGGAATAGAAGAAGCGTCACAAGAGAAAATAATTTTCTGGAGGGTAAAAAATTGCAAGATTTCTTTCTTCGATTTTATTATTTGGATCATCAAAATCTGCCTTTTATCAAAGGCTTAGGGAAAGGCCAGGGTGGTGAGGAATATTACTGGAATAGTAGTAATCGAAAAGATCATCAAATCATTATGCAATACACTTTATCCGGGACTGGGTATTTTTTAAGTAGTGGAAAGAAGCAAACGTTACAAAAGGGCGATTTTTTTCTAGCTGAGACCCCTGGAAAATTTGCTTATTATGGCACGGATTGGTCCTTTTTATATCTTGAATTTTCACCAACTATTCGTCAATGGTTGCCGACACCAAGCCAGGTCTTTCAACAAAGCTCTGATAAATTCTATCAGCAGCTGCAAGAACTGTTTGAGCAATTTCAAGTTCAGCCAGACCTTTCTTTATTGGAAAATGCACGACTGACCTTTGATTTTTTCTTGGCTTTACAACAAGAGATGCAGCTGCTGAAGGTCGAGCAAAATCCGTTAGCCAAAGAGATCAAAAACTATTTAGAAAATCATTTTTCTGAAGATATAAGCTTAGAAATGTTGGCAGAGCCATTTAAACTTTCGACTTTTAAGTTAATCCGTGTGTTTGAAGAGGCCTATCACTATCCACCAATGGCTTACTTGCGAAAATATCGAATATCAAAGTCGTTAGAGCTTCTCTGGCAAGGAAAAAGTGTAGCGGAGACTGCCGCTGCTGTTGGCTTTAGTAATAGCAATTACTTTGCGAAAGTTTTTAAAGCGGAGATGGGAATGACACCTACTGAATATAAGGAGATAGAGCGGATATAATAATTTGTCAATGTTACAAATTATTAAACGAGTGTAACTAAAATTATAAAAACTTCGGATATCCATCTTGAATAAAAAAGAGAATGACGGTTACAAACAAACTAAAATAGACTTTTTAGACAGTTTATATAAAGGGTTAGCTTTTCTATTTGTAGATTGATAGTTAAAAAATGCTTGCCTTAAAGTGAACTTTAAGGTGTAAGCTATTAAGTAATGAAAACAGCTTCAAAAAGAAAGGATGATCGATTTGGAATATGCGAAACTAGGAAATACAGGACTGGATGTTTCAAGAATCTGTCTTGGCTCAATGAGTTTTGGTGATCCTAAAAATTGGATTCATAAATGGGTGCTTGAGGAAGAGGAAAGCCGTCCTTTAATAAAGAGGGCGCTTGAATTAGGAATCAATTTTTTTGATACCGCAAATGTTTATTCTTTAGGGCGGAGCGAAGAAATTTTAGGAAAAGCGTTGAAAGACTACGCTAAAGAGACGAAATAGTCCTAGCGACAAAGGTTCATCAAAAAATGTTTGATGGTCCTAATGGTCAAGGTCTATCGAGAAAAGCCATCATGTCACAGATCGATCAAAGTCTCCAACGGCTGCAGACGGATTATGTGGATCTATACATTATTCATCGCTGGGATTACGATACGCCTATCGAAGAAACGATGGAAGCATTGAATGATGTAGTGAAAGCGGGAAAAGCGCGCTATATCGGCGCTTCAGCGATATATGCGTATCAATTTCAAAAAGCGAATAACATTGCTGAAAAAAATGGTTGGACCAAATTTATCTCGATGCAGAATCATTTGAACCTGATCTACCGTGAAGATGAAAGAGAGATGCTGCCCTATTGTCGTTCCGAAAAAATTGCTTTAACGCCTTATAGTCCGATGGCTTCAGGAAGATTAATTCGTGATCGATCGGATACTACGAAACGCAGCACCACCGATGAAGCACAAAAAGCAAAATATGATGAAACGGCTGATCAGGACCAGCTCATCATTGATCGCGTGGCCGAATTAGCTGTAAAATACGACACGAATCGTGTAAATATCGCGTTAGGTTGGCTGCTGCAAAAGAATCCGGTTGTGGCACCCGTCATTGGAGCAACAAAAATGAGTCACATCGAGACAGCAGTAGGAGCCGTCGATTTCAAATTGACTCAAGAAGACGTCCTTTATTTAGAAGAACCTTATATTCCTCATAAAGTGATTGGTCATAATTAAAGGAGTAGAGCTATCCAACTTTCCCTTTTTTAGGAGAGAAGTATGCTGTTAATCCAACTGAAAGCTTGATAGAATTAAGTAAGTTTTTCATTTCAGTACATTCAGTTTAGAGACAATTAACTTCAAGAATTTGGAAAAGGAGGGAAATGTATGAACATCTCCGAAGTAGCTGAGAGGTTTCATCTGACTCCAGCGACAATTCGTTATTATGAAAAACAAGGCCTAATCCCACCAATCACTAGAAATGGTTCAGGGGTGCGGGATTTTCAAGATGAGGATGTGAAGTGGGTCGAATTTATCAAGTGTATGCGTGATTCTGGCCTGTCTATCGATTCTTTGGCGCGTTATTCAGAACTTTATCAAATCGGTGATGATACTTTAGTTGAACGAAAAAAGATATTGATTGAAGAATATCAAAAGCTGTTAGAAAAGCAACGATTAATTAATGGAACGGTAGCTCGGCTAGAAAAGAAGCTGGATAATTATGATCAGATGATCCAAGAATGCGAAGATAAATTTTTTTCTAACGCAAACGAAGTGATCGCTGAACGGGGTTAAGGAAGAGATGCCGAGAAATGTATTTGTTCCAACGGATTGAAGAGGCGGCATTTAAACAAAATGATGCACGACGAACAATCGGTGAGTTTATCCTTGAAAATCGTGACCAATTACCTGATTTACGTATGGGGTCGAGCTTTTAGGCTATACGACTTGGGCTGTTTTGATCTGATCGCCGCAAGTACGGGACAAATGAGTAAGCGCTATGCTTCATTTATGTGGATTTTGATGATCAAGGAAATGGAACAATGAAGCGAACGAAGAAAAAATCTTTTAATTGGTACAAAGAAGTCATCGCCTCAAATGGCGAAATCCTCAAAAAACAGTTGACTTCAAGTCCACTTTAACCTGTATTCTATAAGCAGTAAGACAAAAGAATGGATTTTTCCATTCTTTTTGCTGTCTTCTTGAACTGTTCAAAGAAGCACGGGACTAAATAAAAGAAAAAAGTTGGAGGAGAGTATATTGGAAAAAACACTTTATCTCGTTCGTCATGGAGAAACATTATTTAATGTACAAAAGAAGGTCCAAGGCTGGTGCGACTCGCCCTTGACCGATCTGGGAATCGAACAAGCGAAAACAACGCAAAAATACTTTCAAGGGCACTCAATCAATTTTGACCAGTGTTTCAGCTCCACCTCTGAAAGAACCAGTGATACGTTAGAGTTGATCACCGATCAACCTTATACCCGACTCAAGGGACTGAAGGAGTGGAATTTTGGCCGGTTGGAAGGAGAAAATGAGATCGTTAATCCGCCGCTTCCTTATCGAGATTTTTTCGTGACTTATGGAGGAGAAGCTGAGTTCAGCTTTCAAAAACGAGCCGTCGAGACCTGCAAAACACTTATCCAAAATCCAGGAGACATCTTTTTGGCTGTTTCGCACGGCGCTTTTTGCGGCCGATTTAGAGCTTATTGGGATGAACATAGTCAGCCTGAATGGAAATTAGAATCTGTAAAACAGGGAATTGGTAATTGTTGTATCTTCAAGTATATATACGATCAAGAAAAATTTCGGTTGGTTGACATTATTACTCAGGATCAGCAAAAAGCTTTCTTGAAACAAAGAGCAATTTAGTATTTGATCGTAAAAACTGCTATAGTAAAGAAAAAAGCAAAGAGGCACGCGATGGAAATCAGACTATTACGCTATTTCTGGGCGGTCGCACAAGAAGGCAATATTTCTCGGGCGGCCCGCATTTTAAATATTACCCAACCAACTTTGAGTCGTCAGATCAAAGAATTAGAAGAAAGAATCGGCGCGCCCTTGTTTCATCGTGAGAAAAATCAGCTGAGTTTGACTAAGGACGGGTATTTTCTCAAGGATCGAGCAGAAGAGATTTTAACGTTGGACGACAAGCTGGAGCAGGTATTTTCTGCAAAACGAAGAGAACAATTAGGTGGTACGATCTCAATTGGCTGCGTTGAGGCAGATAATTCGGACACCGTGGCGATGCTGCTGGAGGAGCTGATTGGTGATTATCCGCAGATCAAATTCAATTTAGTGACTGGAACCAGCGACGATATCTCGGATCGACTGGAAAAGGGGATTCTCGATCTAGCTGTGTTGATCGAACCGGTTGCTTTGAAAGAAGTCGAAACATTGGTTTTGCCTCGTGAAGAGAAATGGGGCTTCTTGGTTTCAAAAGAGTTATTTATCGCTAATCAAGCGACGATTCAACCAGCGGATATCAAAGGATTGCCGATCTTGTGTTCTGGGCGACCAGAGGTACAGCGCTTATTGGCAGAGTGGTCAAACAGTGCTTTCGACCAATTGAATATCGTGGGACATTACAACTTGATCTTCAATGTTTTACCGTTAGTAGAGCACAAAGTCGGTGCGGCATTGGCCATCGAAGGGGCGATCGCTGATCGTAAATTGGAGGAGTCGGTCTTTATTCCGTTGGAGCCCTCCGTCAAGACCCATTGCGTCTTAGTCTGGAAAAAACGTATCCAGACGCCCGCTGTTCAAGAGTTGATCAATCGTTTTAACCAAGCATTCAAATAATCGAGCTAGGGTTCTCAGCTGTAGCAGATGAGACGTATTTTGAAGCTTGTCAGGATACGTCTTTTTGTGTCCTGAAGGGCTTTTTTGAAAGTCAAAAAGTGTAACTTGAAAAAAGCCTAGTTTGATATTTACCGTTGAAGATGATCGTTACTGAAAGATAGGATTGAAATGTGAAAAAAATGGTGTATCACAAACTGTCGAAGAATGCAGTGATACACCATTTTTTATTTGTTGTTTTACTTAATCTTTTTAAACAGTGATCAGCTAGCGATAAGGTACAAATCTTATTATGTTAAAATTGAAAGCTTACAAAATAAAGTTAGCGACTAGAGAAATAAGCCACAAGTGGAGCGGATAGTAAAGATAAAAAAAGTGTTGTTGTTTCTTTGAGGTCTGAACTTTTTTTCCATCATATCTTTTCAGAATAGGTAAGACCAATAAGAACAGCCATGAAGAATTATAGCCTAGCATCAAGAGTAGGTCTCTAAAATCACGCGCTTGTAATAAAGGTTGAAAGTCTGAAAGGAAAAAGGTAACTAAAGAAAGAATTAGATAGCCATAAAGGCGAGCCTTTTTTTTGTTTTTTGTTAAAAAGGTAATCAAGATAAAGGGTAAGACAACGAGCCCGCCTTCTGAAAATAGACTTCCTGCTAAGAGCAGCAGAATGACTGCTAAAATGATTAAGCCTTTTGCGATAAGAGCTGATTGTTGTTTTATTCTGTCAGCTAAACATAGAATAGTGGCACCAATGGCTAATGTCAGAAAAATATTATTGTTAATTAGGTATAAAGTTTCTCGGGTAGAGCTAAAAAATAGACCAAAAATAAAGTTTAGTATCGTATTGCCCAACAACATAATCAAAGCAGAGATCCATAAGCGCAAGGTATAGTTATATTTATTTTTAGTATGGATCATTCCCTCTACCACCATGTAGCCAAAAAATACAGCCACGCAACGAGAAACTAAGTGAAAGAAAGTCGAGATTTCCACCGAGACAAACATTGGAATATGATCCAAGGTCATTAAAAATAGCATGAAAAGTTTTAATTGATTGCGGTTAAATGTTTTCATAAAATCCTCCTGTGCTTCAATAATTAAATTACTTAACTGCTATCCATGATAGGTGATTTGAAGATGACTTATTACTGGTAAGAATGACAGTTTACTTACAAATTTGTCATATCTGCTATTTGGGTTTCTCGCATAAAAGAATTTTTTTCCTTTATGTTACACTTTGTGTACTATATAAAAGATCGAATTAAGGAGGGTGAGAAATATGTACAAAATATTATTGATTGAAGATGAGAAAAAAATTTCTCAGCTCGTTCAGCAAAATTTAGAAAAGTATGGGTATCTTTGCTATGAAGTTGAGGACTTTTCGCTTGTAATGGAAACTTTCAATCAGGTAAAGCCTCATTTGGTAATTATGGACATCAATTTACCTGCATTCGATGGATATTATTGGTGCCGTAAAATCAGACAGCAGTCAACGTGCCCCATCATTATTTTATCTGCTCGAATGAGCGAAACGGATCAAGTCTTCGGAATTGAAAATGGAGCAGATGATTTTATTGTCAAACCCTTTAGCTTAGAGGTTTTATTGGCAAAAATAAAAAGCCAACTAAGACGAAACTATGGCGAATATGTAGATAATAAAGAACAAAAGATGAGTGTTTTTGGGAACACGACATTGGATGCTTCAAAAGCACAGATCAGCACCTTGGAAGGAGTAGAACATCTTTCACTACGGGAATTGGGTTTGGCCAAAGCAATGTTTGAACAGCCGGACAATGTTATTTCAAGACAAACGCTATTTACTTTATTATGGGATACGAATGATTTCGTTGAGGAGAACACCTTGACAGTCAATATCGGACGTTTACGAAAGAAATTGGCTAGAATCGAATCATCACTAGAAATTAAGGTAATCAGAGGGCTAGGTTATCAATTATCGGAGCAAAAAAAATGAGATTATTTATTCGGGATCACGTAAGCTTAATAGTCTTTTTTATTGTGACCATTCTGGGTCTTCCTTGGTTATTGGAATATTTAGATGGCTTTGAGAAGCATTATTTCTATTTTATTTTTTTGACTATGACAGCATTATTGGTTTACTTGGGTATTCGCTATTTGAGGCGAAGTGGTTTATATAATCATTTACAAAGGAGTCGTAAAAGCGACCAAGATTATGTGAGGCTGAGAAACACACAATCATTAATTGAAAAAAGATACAAACAAGAGATGGAAAAATACTTTTTGGATTTGGAAGACTTACGAGCAGAAGAAAAGAAGAATTTAGAAGTACAAAACTTGATTGTCTCGAATAGTGTACATCAAATCAAAACGCCGCTGGCTGTAATGAATCTTTTGTTGGAGAACGATTCCTTAGAAAATAAACCTTCTAGTTTTTCTGCCGATTTAAAGGCGGAAGTGTTGAAAATCGATTATAGCTTAAACCAATTATTATCATTAAATCGATCATCACAACTTTTGACCGATGTACTAATCCAACAAATCCAGCTGCATGAATTGGTAAAAGAAGTCGTCAATGAGTTAAAAACGTACTTTGTTCAAGCGGGAGTATTTCCAAAGGTGCAGATTGATCCGGCAACTTTTGTATACTCGGATCGAAAATGGCTGAAAGAGGTCCTTTATCAAGTTATTTCCAATTCGATTAAGTATGCTAATGCTTCAAGTACCGTGGAGATTACTTTCAGCAATATCGGGATCTTAGATATTTCCAATCAAGGCAGAACGATTCCAGAGAATGAAATAGAACGTATTTTTGAGCTTTTTTATACTGGAACGGTAGGACGTGAATTTGGTGAAGCCACAGGTATCGGCCTCTATATGGTAAAAAAGATTTTAACAACCTTGAATCATTCATATCGTATTTCCTCCCAAAATGGAAAAACAACTTTCTCAATTGACTTATCAACAAATAGCTAATCCCACAGTAAAGATGACAAAATAGTCACTTTACTGTCATTTTATAAACTAGTTCGGATTCATCGAGTCCTTTATATTTGTTAGGAAGGAGCGTGAATTAAATGTCAAACACAAATATATTAACCGTTTCAAATTTAAAAAAAGATTATTCTGGAGAGGTCAATTACTCTGCATTAAAAGGCATCAACTTTACCTTAAAAGAAAAAGAATTCGTAGCTGTGATGGGACCTTCGGGTAGTGGAAAAACGACTTTTTTAAATGCTATTTCAACGATTGACAAGCCCTCAGCTGGGAAAGTCTTGGTTTCAGGTAAAGACCCGTATCAGCTTGATGATCAAGGCTTGTCCGAATTTAGACGTCGGGAACTGGGATTTATTTTTCAAGATTTCAATCTAGTTAGCACCTTGACTGTTAAGGAAAATATCTTATTGCCTTTAACGTTGGACTATGTAAAGCAGTCGACAATGATCCAGCGCTTAAAAAGAGTTGCGAATTTTTTAAATATTTCGCCCTTACTAAATAAGCGAACGTATGAGATCTCTGGGGGACAAAAACAGCGAGTGGCCATCGCCAGAGCGATTATTCATCAACCTAGATTATTGTTGGCGGATGAACCAACGGGAAATTTAGATTCTAAAGCAGTCAACGATGTGATGGATTTGTTTACAGCAATCAATCAAAATATGTCGACGGCTATGTTAATGGTCACCCATGACCCCTATGTCGCCAGCTTTGCTCAAAGGGTGATCTTTATGAAAGATGGCGAACTTTTTAACGAGATCCATCAGCAAAATGATCGGAAAAAATTCTATCAAGAGATCATGGATACGATTACCTATTTAGGTGGTGGTCAACGTGACTTTTAATCAAATTATCAAAAGTAGTCTATTGCGAGATAAATGGACGTATCTGTCTTATTATTTAAGTAGTGTCTTTACCGTAACAATCTTTTTCTTATTTAGTGCGGTTACTTTCCATCCTAAATTGGCAGAAGTTGCCTCGGGGAGTACAGTCGGAATCGCAATGATGATCGCTAGTCTCTTTATCTACTTATTTTCTTTTCTCTTCATCACCTATTCGATCTTGGCTTTCATTAAGAAAAAATTGAAAACCTATGCGATTTATATGATTAATGGCGCTTCTCAGAAACAAATCAATCAAATCGTATTTCGTGAAAACTTTTATATTGGTATTTTTTCTGTCGTATCCGCACTTATTTTAGGGATGATTCTATTTCCTTTGTTTCTGCTGGTAATCAAAAAAATGCTGCAAGTAAGTTTATTTGAATTTTATTTTCCCATATTGCCAATCGGCCTGACTATTTTGGCTTTTACAGTATTGTTTTTAGTAGTATCAAAAGTAGTGACTCTTTTTGTTAGTAAGAAAGAGGCGATTACTTTGTTAAAATCACAAGATACGATCGAGCAGAATAGTAAACCTGCTCCTATTCGATTGATTCTTTCCGGCATATTGACTGTGATGATGCTTATTATTGGAAAAGTTAATTTTTCGTTCGTCGAAAAATTGGATATGCTTTATTATATTGTGACGCTTTTTTTGAGCTTGGTTTTCTTATACTTTTTGATTACACAAAGTTTACGGATCATCTGCAAGGGGAATAAGCGAGATTATTACCGTGGGACACAGATGCTTTTTATCTCGAATATGCGAGCGAGCATCCGATCCCATGGTAAAATCATATACTTATTGAGCGTTTTAATGTTAGGCGTCTTTTTATGTACGAGCATTTTATACGCCTCATACTACAATACTGAGCGGCAAACTGAGGCAGTTTATCCTTATACATTCCAATACAACTCTTTTAGCGAAAAAGATCAGGCTCAAAAAGCACAGGACCTTGCATTAATACAAACCACGTTTGCTAAGATTGGCCCGTATCATAGCGGCGAATTGTCCTACAAAACAGATGAGCAGACGGGCGTGTCTTTTGTACGAGTTTCTGAATACAACAGACTTTGGTTCACAAAAAAAATCAAACTAACGAATAATGAATTCGTGAGCGTTTCGGGTTCGCAAAAAGAACCAGTCGATAATACTTTGATTACGAAATTTTTTCCACAGCAGAAAATGAGCTTAAAAAAGCAAGTGGATCGCTTATTATTAGCGGATGGATTAAGCCAAGCCTATTTCATCGTATCGGATCAAAACTTCGAGAGCCTGACTTATCCAGCAAATCAGAGTATTTTTTATGAGGTCCAGGACTGGAAAAAACAATCAGCTGCTATCGAAAAATTATCCGCGGAGATTCCCACAGAACCAGGCATTCGTTCTCATATGTCCAAAACCTTGCTTTATGATATGGAATTGCAAAATCAATCATTCCTGGCTTTTATCGGTTCGATGCTGAGCATCATTTTCTTGAGTGCTGCGGTCAGTATCTTATATTTTTATCTTCAATCAACGATTGAGTTAGAAAAGCAAAAATACCGAGGACTGAGAAAAATAGGATTGTCTAAAAAAGAATTGAAACGCATTGTTCATCAAGAGTTAGGCTTGTTGATCTTTGTGCCAATGGGGCTGAGTATTGTGACACTCGGGGGTATTTTAGTCTCATTACGAAAAACACTGACACAATCATTTTTAATGAGTTCTTTAGTTGGGATCGCTATTCTAGCTAGCATTTTTACTCTAGGTTATCTGATATTGAGCCGTGAATACTTTAAAAAATTGTTAACAGACGAATAGTAGCATCTAAAGACCCTCTAAACATAGAGGGTCTTTTTTAAGATTATTAGGCAGAAAAAAGCTATGACATTGAGGCCATAGCTTCTCCAATACTATAAAAATCAATTAGAACGCCCAAAAGACGAGGAGTGCACATAGAAAAACTAAGAAAAGGGTTCCCCATTTGTATTGTACCAGTAATCCGATGAACTCTCTGATCAAGGCGCTAGGTAAAAAATATAAGGCAGTCGGGGCGCCAACACCTTCTGCTTTCAAATGAACTCTTTTGGCAAAGCCTGCCGCTCGTAATACATGGTAATTACTAGTAGAAAAGATAATTTTTTTCTCAGCTATGGCAGGATCGTGCTGTTTAATTAGTTCTTTAGAATAAAGCATATTTTGATAAGTATTGACTGAGCGGTCCTCCACGAGAATGTTGTTGGCCGCAACACCCTGACTTAGTAAATACTTTTTCATTGCTGCTGCTTCTGAAATGGGTTCATCGGGGCCTTGTCCGCCGCTTACGACCAAGATAGGCTGTTCATCCCATTGGTGATAGTAACTGAGGGCCTTATCAAGACGACTTTTCAGTAGGGGAGAGACTTCTTCCGAACGAATGCCAGAACCTAAAACGATAATGTAGTCGATGACTCCCTTGATTGGAATCGATTGATAAATCCAGCTGTAAACAAGATAAGAAGTAAAAAGTAAAACAAAAAGCAAATCAGTGATACACAAAAAGAATAAAATCCCGAGAATCCAAAATGGAATCTGACGAGTTGTCGAAAGCAAATACAAAGTAAAAGGGAAGACGATTAAAATATTTAACCCTAATCCAATCGACAATTTGGCCACAAGGCTCTTGCCTTCTTTGTGCCGCATTAAGCCACTGTTGAAGATTAATCCGACGCATATGGCTAAAACAACAATTGGAAGGACTAAATAGACAATAATCAAAGTAGTAAAACTATTGATTATGTTATGTTCCGATAAGATAAAAAGACTGGTGAAAAAAATGAAAAGAAGCGATAGCAGTAAGGTTACCCCTAAAAGAAGTCCCCCTAGAATACTCCTTCGATCCCTTTTTAACAGCAATAGACTGACTGCTAAAAGGATTAGCAAAATACTAAACAAATAAATCATATAAATTCCTTTCTGAACTCAAAGTGATTCTAATATATCATTTTAAATCATGGAAAGAGAAACTTTCTGCTTTGACCTTATCGTAAATCATCTTAAATAATCTAACAGTAAGCATTTCGATGATAGTCATTCATAAAGGTAAACGGAATCTTTTGTAAAGCAAGTTACTGAAAAAGGGGTGAACCCTGCTTTTCCTCTATAGCAGTATGATGGTAAAGGCATTAGACAAGGGGAAATGCGCGCTGTATTCTGAAGATATTCAGAAGGGAACGTATTCAAATAAAAGTGGCTAGGAGTGAGAAGATGACTACAGCAATCATTTACTTTTCAAGGGCAAATGAGAACTATATCAATGGGAAAAAGCAAATGCTACTGATTGGCAATACCGCAGTTTTAGCTCAAAAGCTTAGTAAGCGGTTGAAATTGTCTAGCCATCAGATAATGCCAAAAGTTCCTTATTCAATTGACTACGAAGAGACCGTTCAAAAAGCGAATCGGGAAAAGCAAAATGCGAGCCAAGTGGCCTATGAAGCAATTGAGATTGATTTAAAAGAGGTTGAGACTGTCTTTCTTGGCTTTCCAAATTGGTGGGGAACCTATCCTAGGATCATCGCAACGTTTTTAGCCAACCAAGATTGGGAAAATAAAACAATTTATCCTTTTTGTACTCATGAAGGCAGTGCTTTTGGCTCAAGTATCCAAGACTTAACAGAGGCGTGTTCTGGCGCAGAGATCAAAACCGGTTTGGCTGTGCGGGGATCGAAGGTGAATCATTCAGACACCGCCCTAGCAAACTGGCTGCTTGCATATGAAGAAGATCAATAATTATTGGAGGAATTTTTATGACAAAACATCAAGACGTTAAAAATGGTGTGATCTTTCCGATTGGGGAGAAAAATGATGCTTTCGCTCAGTATTTTATCGGACAGAGTTATCTGCAATCTCTCGTCGCTGATCCAGCAGTCAATGTGGCGGTTGCAAATGTAACTTTTGAACCGGGCTGCCGCAATAATTGGCATATCCATCATGACGGTTTTCAATTATTGCTAGTTACCGGTGGGGAAGGTTGGTATCAAGAGGACGGGAGCGTGCCCCAATTTTTACAAGCCGGCGATGTAATCGTAACTCATGATGGTGTGAAGCACTGGCATGGCGCCGCTAGGGATAGCTGGTTTGAACATCTCTCGATTACAGCAGGTACACCAGAATGGTTAGAGCCTGTAACTGATGAATGGTACAACAAATTAGAAAAGTAAGGATGATCAAAATGAAAAAAAACAAACAGCAGGAAGAGAACAACTTGGAGCATTCGCCCCACAATTTGCGGCTTTGAATGATGATGTATTATTTGGTGAAGTCTGGTCAAAAGAAGAGGAGCTCTCAGCACATGACCGTAGCCTGATTACTTGCTCGGCATTATTAGCAATGGGTGCACCGCAACTCGAGGCACATTTGAAGATCGCCAAAGAAAATGGTGTAACCAAAGAGGAGATCACAGCTTTGATCACCCATCTGGCTTTTTATGCAGGTTGGCCAAAAGCTTGGAGTGCCTTTGCCATGGCGAAGGAGATATTTGATTAAGACTACTATAAATCATAAAAGCGTAGAAACTACTAGGGTTTCTACGCTTTTATGATTATGAGAATATTCACGTCCACAAATCATTCATGGCATCACGTTTTTTCTTACCAGCGATATGGGTGTAAACCGTTGTGGCGGAAGTGCCTGATTGGCCTAATTGTTCAGCGACTTGGACCAAAGAATTGGTTTTCGTGTACAACTGGGTCGCAACCGAGTGCCGTAGTTTATGGGGCGAGATCTTGATTTTGAAGGCTTCGGAATATTTTCCCACCATGGCCTCGACAGCTCCGCCGGCGATCCGTTTGGCTTTGCCCCGATAACGGGTCAAAAATAAAGCAGGCTCATTTTCATCGGGCTGATAAAGAATATTACGCTGAGCTAGGTATTCTGTCAAAAACTCGATCGCAACTGAAGAGATCACAACCATGTCCCATTTTCCGCCTTTACGATAGACCCGAGCTTCCCCAGCGGCTAAATCTTGGACATTCATATTGACTAATTCAGATAGGCGCATACCCGTTCCTAAAAAGAGTCCGATGATCGCCAAATCACGGATTTGATTCTTTTTAAAAGCCGTAATCGCTTGACGACTTTCAAGAGTTTCCAGGTATCGATGTTCAACAAAATCAAGAAAATCCAGCGCTTCTTCGTCTAAAAAAAGTTTCTTCTCAATGGCCGCGCCTCGCTCGGCCATGGTTTTATTATCCTTGACATTTGCGACTTTTCGCATCATATTGTGTTCAAGATAAGGTTTGCCGGTGGTGCGATCAACTGCGTCAGCTAAGTAATTAAAAAGTGAGCGGACGGCGGTGATACCCCGTTGAACGGTGGCATTTTGCCGTAAGGGCAGAGACTGTTCACTTTCTTCTAAGCGTTTTTGGGTGGATTCTTTTAAAATTTTCGGAGCTTTAACTAAATGGGCTTTATAAAATTCCAAATCCTCCGGCCATAACGCCGCGAATTCAGCTAGCGTGACTTCTGACAATTTTGTGGCTGAAGAAAAGCCTTCTTGAATCAGCCAAGTTAAAAAGCGTCGATATTCTTTGGCATATTCATACAAAGTGATGGAAGAGTATTGGTCTCCGCTTTTTTTACGGAAATAGTTTTGGATGAACCAAGGGAAAAATTGAATTTCCTCCTCCATTCGGCGATTGGCTTCTTGTTGATTCATTTACGACAGCTCCTTTGTATGAAAAGTATAAATCAGAAAAAAATAGTTGTCCATTTTTCGAGAGAAATGAGGGGGAAATCAAGCTATACTAAGAATCTAAGGAGGGATGGGTATGATAACTGCGAAAGAAAAACAGCAGGAGTATTACCAAGCCTTGATCGAAAAGGATCGAAATTACGATGGCATCTTTTTTGCAGGGATCAAGACGACAGGAATCTTTTGTCATCCGACGTGTCGCGCACGAAAACCTAAAATGGAAAACTGTGAGTTTTATCAAACCGCGGAAGAAGCATTATTGGCGGGCTATCGCCCTTGCAAAATTTGTCAGCCGCTTTCTTTTCCCCAGGCGATTCCTGAGGAGGTTCAGCTATTAGTCAAGGCGGTTGAGGAACAGCCAGAAAAACGCTGGCGGGATTCGGATTTCGCGGCACTGGGCTTGAACTCGACGACTGCTCGCAGAAAGTTTAAGTCCATTTATAATATGACCTTTGTTCAATATGCTCGTGCTCGGCGGATGGGACTGGCCTTCAAGGAGATCAGTCATGGCAGTAAAGTGATTGACCAGCAATTGGACACAGGCTATGAGTCCTCCAGCGGTTTCAATGATGCTTTCACGAAAATCATGGGAAATTCTGCAAAGAAAACCGCGGTGCACACCTTGAATGCATCGTTCATCGCAACGCCGCTAGGAAGAATGCTGTGTCTGACCGATGATGCTTATTTATATTTATTGGAGTTTGAAGACCGGCGAGGACTGGAACGTGAAATCGAAAACTTGCGGAAGAAATACAATTTCCGCATTATCTATGGTCAAACAAAGTTAAACCAGCAAGTTGAGGAACAAATAGGTGAATACTTTAATGGAGAGCGGACCGAATTTTCATTACCGCTGTTTTATGATGGCTCACCATTTCAAAAAGAAGTCTGGAAAATTTTAGAGACGATTCCCATGGGAAAAACTTTGAGTTATCAAGATATCGCACTACGTTTAGGCGATAAAAATAAAGTTCGCGCGGTGGGGCGGGCCAACGGTTTGAACAAAATCGCTATCGTGATCCCTTGTCATCGGGTGATTGGTCGAGACGGCAATTTGACCGGTTATGCGGGCGGCTTGGAAAGAAAACACTATTTGCTTGAGTTGGAAAAAGCACAAGTAGTTTCTCACAACAAACAATAAAGGAGCTGGCTAAAAAAGCCAACTCCTTTTTAAGCGGATTGAAAGATCAGCAGGACAGCTAACAAAAAGAGAAAGAAAAAGACCGCCATTACGCAATATATTTTCCTTTTCAAGCCATCGACTTGCTCGATTTCTGCTGAAGACATACTACTGGTTGTTTTTCTACGGGAGAATAGATAGAGCAGAAGGCCTTCGCCTCTTTGTCCACCGGCTGCAATGAGTGACCAAAATTTGGGATTTTTGATCCCGCGACTTTTTGCGTCAATTAAAACCAATGAGTAGATGTAGTAACACATCAACACGGCTGCAAAGATAAAGCCGAGCATGAGAAAAATCATGATAGCCATTATATTCATACGATCAGCTCCTAAATTTTCTTAATGATCAAATAAAACAATGACAACGTATTTAGCCCAATCAGCGCAAAAATCATAAATAAAAAGGTCTCACTCATTGATTGAACTAGCATCAAGACCACCATCAACGCAACATTCACCAGCAACATGCCAATAAAGAGTTTGAGAAAGTGATTCACCACCGTATTTTCTTGTAAATGTCTAACCATCTTTTGATCTCCTTTCAATAATTCGTCCAATGACAAGGCATAAAGCTCTGATAAACGAATCACTCGCTCGATATCAGGATAGCTACGTCCATTTTCCCAATTAGACATGGTTTGACGCGTGATCCCCAACGACTCAGCCACTTGATCTTGCGTTAAATTTAATTCATTTCGTCGAGCTTTTAAGCGTTCACCGACTTCCATTTGGTACACCTCCATTTTCATCGAATATTACCTGAAAAGAAATCAAAAAGCGTTTCCGCTCACGTAAAAAAGGCTTCACTTAGGAGTAAAAAAGCTTTTACATCTGCATATTACAATAATTATAGCAGAAGGAGGGCGGAAAATTAAACAGATTTAAAGGGCTAAAAATATCGCACATGAAATTAATGGGCTTCATTTACAAATAAGTTTACCAGCAATAAAAAAACGGTCTCCAAAAATGGACACCGCCAGATCTTATTTTGCTTTCTTAAAGGTAATCAATGTTGCTCCTTTTACTTGCAGGGACGTTGCCATATACGAGTAGGTAACCAATTCCCAACCTTCTTGAGCACGTTCATTGATTAACGCATCTAGTTCCGCAAGATCGTTTTCACCTGCTTTGTCGGACAACCATTTAGTCTTGGTATATAACACTTCTGATTTGTATTCGTACATCGAATTCCCTCACTTTCTTAATATCTTCTCATTCTATTATAAATTTGTTGGGCTTTTCAAGTGAAGCTGCTGTTATCACAAAGCAAGACGAATTAATTAAACAGTAGTAGGTTGACGAATGAGTCCTTTCGATGTATTGTTTAGTAAACAATTGAGGTGAACAATTATGGTAGGAATTCGCGACGTGGCACGACGAGCAAGTGTTAGTCCTGGAACAGTTTCCAGAGTGTTAAATAATGATCCCACGCTATCTGTGGCGGAGACCACAAAAGACCGAATCTATGCTGCTATCAAAGAATTAAATTATGATATTGATAAACGAAAATACGTGAAGCGTAGGCTGCCTTCAATTGGTGTGATCACCACCACGAGTAAACAAAAGGAATTAGATGATCCTTATTTCAATGCGCTGCGGATTGGTTTAGAGCAAGAAGCTAGGCGACTTCATTTAGGTTTGAATCGTGTCTACAACTTGGAGGACAATCCGAAAACTTGGCAGGATTTCGATAAGCTAGGCGCCATTATTATAGTTGGGACTGTGCCTGAGACCGCAGTTAAACGCTTAAGTAAACAAAACAGCAATATCGTAGTAATCGATAACCCGGATATCAATCAGGAAGTAGATATGGTCTATGCGGACTTTGATCGAATGACTAAACGCGTATTGCAGCTTTTTTTAGAAAAGGGGCATCAACGGATCGGCTATATTGGTGGGTATAATATAGATATCGACGAGGATGGAGAAAAGATCTACAACGAAAATGAAAAACGTTTACGTGCTTATCAAGAATTTATGACAAGCAACGACTTGACTAGCCAAGTCAAGCTGGGACTGTGGGAACCTCTTGAAGGCAAGCGCATGATGGACGAGTGGCTAGCAGAAAATCAAGAGTTACCAACCGCGATCTTAGTGGGTAGTGATCCTTTATCTGTCGGGGTTTACCGTTCCTTACAGTCAGCCAATATTGCGATCGGGCAAGATATTGAGATCGCCAGCTTTGATGATATTGAAATCGCTGAATTTTTGACGCCTAGTTTAACAACCGTCCATATCAGCGCGGGCGAAATCGCTAAAGCAGCTGTCCGATTGGCTAAGGAACGAATCGAAGAAGAACGGCAAGAACCCGTCATCATGACATTTCCATCTAAATTAGTGGTAAGAGAAAGCTTTATTCCAAAGAGCTAGAGAATTTTCGCAAGAAAGTTCTCTTTTTTTTTAACTTTTGCTTGACAAAATTGTTTAGTAAACATTATAAGGTAAACAACAAGCAAGAGGAGGAATAAAGAATGACCAACCAATTAATTACGTTCGACAAACAGGAGCAGGTATTTCACTTAAAGAACAATGAAATCTCTTACATTTTAAAAATCGAAGAGGACGGCGTACTGAATCATTTGTATTTTGGAAAAAAGATCAATCACTATAGCGGCCATAAAGGCTACTTGAGACGTGATCGTGGTTTCTCAGGAAATGTGCCAGGGAACAATGAAAGAGCTTACTCAAAGGATACTTTACCACAGGAGTATTCCAGCAACGGCTCAATGGATTATCGGATTCCAGCAACGATCATTCGCAGAGAAAATGGCTCAGCTTTACACGATTTCCGCTATTTTGATTATCGAATTGAGAACGGCAAACCCGAATTGAAAGGGCTGCCACAAGCGTACATTCTCTCAGAGGACGAGGCGACTAGCTTAATTGTTGTCCTGAAGGACCGTGATCAAGAAATTTATCTGGAGCTGGCCTATACGATCTATCAGGATCGGCCAGTGATAGCTCGCGGAGTCAAAGCAATCAATCAAACAAAACAAGCAATAGTATTGGAAAAAATTGCCTCGATACAACTGGATCTAACCAACAGCGGTGAATTTGATGAAGTTATTTCATTACCAGGAGCCCATTTGCGGGAACGGCAAATCAATCGTGAAACGATCCAACTAGGGGTCAAAAGCTTTGAGAGTCGCCGTGGTGCTTCTAGTCATCATATGAATAGTTTTATTGCTTTAGTCAATCATGCTACGAATGAATTTGCGGGTCCGGCGATCGGGATTCATTTTGTTTACTCCGGCAATCATGCGTTTCAGCTAGAAAAGGATCAGATTGATCAAGTCAGAATCTTAGTCGGGATCAATGAGTACAATTTTTCTTGGGAATTGGCAGCAGGAGAGGCTTTTCAGACGCCAGAGGTGCTATTGACTTATTCTGATGCTGGCTTAAATCAAATGAGCAGTACCTTCCACCACTTATTACGGGAGCGGGTCGCTCGTGGGGAGCATCAATTCAAGGAACGTCCGATTTTAGTCAATAACTGGGAAGCTACTTATTTTGATTTCACTAGTGAGAAGATTGAAAAAATCGTTGATGAAGCGGCGGATTTGGGAATCGAGATGTTTGTGCTGGATGATGGCTGGTTTGGTCATCGGGATTCGGATAATTCTTCGTTGGGGGATTGGTTTGAATATGAAGGTAAGCTGAAACATGGGTTGAAGGGAATCGCCGATTATGTTCATGAGAAAGGTATGCAGTTTGGTGTCTGGTTCGAACCTGAAATGATCTCGATCGATTCGAAATTGTATCAAGAGCACCCAGATTATTTGATGCAGGAGCCTGATCGGACGCCTTCTTCTTCACGGGATCAGCATTTATTGGATATGGGGCGGAAAGAAATTCGTGAAAATATCGAAAAACAGTTGTGTGAGATCTTGGACGAGGTGCCAATCGACTATGTTAAATGGGATATGAATCGCAGCTTGTCAGATGTGTATTCCACTGCGCTTACTGAAAAGAACCAAGGTGAGGCAGCTCATCGCCATATTCTTGGCGTGTACGAATTGTTGGAACATTTGACTACACGTTATCCGAAGATTCTTTGGGAAGGCTGTTCTGGCGGAGGTGGACGCTTTGATGCTGGCTTCTTGTACTATATGCCGCAATCTTGGCCAACCGATAATACCGATGCAGTGGAGCGTTTGAAGATTCAATACGGAACCAGCTTGGCTTATCCGATTTCAGCTATGACGGCACATGTCTCGGCTGTACCCAATCATCAAACTGGCCGGACCACGTCGTTGAAAACTCGTGGCGACGTCGCTATGAGTGGCGTCTTCGGCTATGAATTAGATTTGACGGAAATGACGAAGGAAGAAAAACAGCAGGTAGCAACACAAATCCAACAATACCAACAGATTCGTCCGCTCGTACAATTTGGTGAATTTTATCGTTTGAATAGCCCCTTTGAAGGGAATCTGACCACATGGCTTTTTGTTAATGAAGACAAAAGTGAAGCACTGCTGATGAGCGCCCGGACGTTGGCTTCGGCTCAGCCGGTATTCCATGAAGTCTTTTTGACCGGATTGGATGAAAACGCGCAGTATCAAGCACAAGGAACGAATGAGACGTATTACGGCGACGAACTGATGCATTTAGGACTAAATGTCCCAGATTTCTTCGGTGACTTCCAAACACAGCTGATCCATTTGAAAAAGATTTAGGAGGAAAACATTATGATTAATCGTAACAGTGTCATGACTCGTTTAGCTATTCTATCGATCTCACTCTTATTAACTAGTGCTATGTCAATCAACGGTGCACTGCCGCAAATGCGGGCCGCTCTTTCTATGACCACGACTCAAGTTGAACTTGTCGCCACACTGCCAGCTTTGGCAGTGGTGGTCTTCGTCGTTTTGTCCAGCTTCGTCGCTAAAAGAATCGGAACGAAACGCACGGTCCAATTAGGACTATTACTCGTCGGGGTCGGTGGCGGGATTGCACCCTTATTTTTGACCAATTATTGGTTGATTTTAGCCAGTCGCTTTGTTTTAGGCGCGGGCTTTGGCTTGTTTAATTCTTTAGCCGTTTCGATTATCAATTTGCTTTTTCACGATGAACCGCAACAGCGGGCCAGTTTATTAGGCTATCGTGGGGCAGCGGAAAATATCGGTAATGCCGGTTTAACACTGATCGCGGGGGTCTTATTGGCCTTTGGCTGGCGTTTTTCCTTCGCTGTCTATTTGATTGCCTTTCCGATTTTGATTTTATTTACCTTGTTTGTACCAGAGATCAAAGAAGAACAAGTCGATGATACGCAAAAACAGGCTGGTGAAATGAAGCCTTCCGTTTATTTATTAGCACTCTTTGCTTTATTCTTAGTGATGACCTTTGTGGCGATCGGCGTGCGATTCCCTACAATGGTGACAGATATCAAAGGGGCGAACTATAATGCTTCGAACTTTTTAGCAGTGATGCCGATTATCGGAATTGTTACCGGTTCCTTATTTGGCTGGTTCAATCGTTTACTAGGAGAAAAATGTTTGTATCTCGGACTAGCCTTACTGGCTTTAGCCACCTTTTTGATCGCGGTCTCCGAAAATAACTTTGCTTTGCTGCTGATAGGCTACTTTATCAGCGGAATTCCCGGTAGTTTGATTTTTCCTTTTATTTATAACTCACTGAACCTCTATGCTTCACCGACAAAAATGACCGTTGCGACTTCCGTTATTTTGATTGGTTGCAACTTAGGAAATTTCATTGCACCCTTTGGCTTAAGTACGCTACAATTAATTTCGGGAACAGCCAATTTATTTGCGCCATTCAAGCTTTTGAGTATTTTATTGATCGTCATTTTATTAGGGATCTTTTTTCATAAAAGACGGACACCGATTCAAGGAAAGGTCCTAAACGGAGGGAAGAATCTTGACTAACCGTTTCATGCAAGAGCAAATGGATTCAGGAGAAAATTATTTTGAAACCAGCGAATTAAAAGAGGAACAGGCCTTTTATCGCGATTTATTATTCCAATTCAATCATACGCTGCCAAGTAAGCAAGAAGAAAAGGCAAAAATCTTAGCGGAATTGTTAGGCAGTTTTGGCGAGGGCTCCTATATCGAGCCGCCATTTCAAGCCAATTGGGGCAAGAATACGTATTTTGGTAAAAATGTCTACGCTAATTTTGGTTTGTCTTTAGTCGACGATACGAAGATTGAGATCCAAGATGAGGCTATGATTGGGCCTAATGTGACCCTTTGTACTGCAACCCATCCTTTGTCACCAGAGCTGCGTTTGAAGAAAGCCCAATCCAATTTACCAGTCACCATCGAGAAAAATGTCTGGTTAGGTGCTGGCACAATCGTTTTACCAGGGGTCACGATTGGTGAGAATTCCGTGATTGGGGCAGGGAGCCTTGTTACTAAGGATATTCCGCCTAATGTTCTGGCTTATGGTACGCCTTGTAGAGTTATCAAAGTACTTCCTTAAAGTAGAAATCGTAGTGAAGGTCGATCTAACGGGATCGGCCTTTTTTTGATGAAAGTTTGAGTTAAGTATAAGAATATAGAAAATAAATCGTAAATCCCGTCACTAAGCGTTGGTTTTCCCAATCCAAAATTTATAATAGGAAACGATAGTCAATGGAAAGGGATTTAACAATGAGAATTTTACTGTGTGAAGATGAAGATAAAATGCGGGAGTTGTTACGAAAGTTTTTTGAAAAGGCGGGCTATTTCATCACTGAAGCTCGAGATGGCGAAGAGGCGCTGGAGGCTTTTTATACTGAAAAATTTGATCTAGTCGTGCTGGACTGGATGATGCCAAAGTTCAGTGGAATTGAAGTGGCTCAGCAAATGAAACAGGAGCGTGCCGTCAAGATTTTGATGCTTACTGCGAAAAATTTACCGGAAGACGAAGTGCAAGCCTTGGTGACGGGCGTCGATGATTATTTAGCCAAACCTTTTCACGCGACCGTTCTGCTAGCACGAGTGGCAAAATTATTAGGAGTGATTCAACAAGATCTTAGTCAGCCGTTACTATTTATCCCGAACGAGCAACGCGTCTTACTAAATAGTGTGGCGTTAAGCTTGACCAAAAGAGAATATGAAATGCTGTATTATCTTTATCAAAATCAAAGCTTGGCGTTGACCCGTGAACAGATTCTTCTCTCTGTCTGGGGGGCTGATCACGAAAATGATGAAAGAACGGTCGACAGTTTTATCCGCATCTTACGAGACAAGATCGGCAAAGCTTATATCCAAACTGTCTACGGCACGGGGTATCGCTTTGAAATTCCGCAAAAATAGCTTGACCGGCTCCTTTATCCGAAGAACGGGAATCATTTTTATCCTGCTGGTTTTATTTGGGGCACTTTTTTATCGCTGGATCTTTCCGACTTATTATTATTGGAAAATGGAACAACCAGTCAAAGCAACCCAAAAATTGATTCAGCAAGGCAGTCATCATTATCCAAAAGATGTGGTGGTACTTACTGTTGACGAGCAAACAACCAGCTCCGAAGAATTGACAGATGAGCTTTCTTTTCGCTTGACCCGCGAAGGCATCTCCCTCAATCGTTTCTGGGTCGATCAGTCAACTCTTAAACAAGCACAGGCTGGTCGTGCAGTCCAGCGATTGTACAATCAAACAAAACAGAAAAGTGATTTTTATACGGTTTTTCTTACTCATGGGGATCACTTGTATTTAATCGGTACAAGTATTCCTGATTTCAAGGCCGCGATCCATACTCTGCTGCCGATCTTAATCGTGGCAACGCTGGTCTTTTTGATTTTGTTGTTTGGTTTAGTTATTTTATTGGTGCGGAATCAGATCATCAAGCCTATCACACGTTTGAAACAGGCGACGCGGCAAATATCGGCTTTGGATTTCACAGATTCTGATATTCAAGAAGAAAATGAGCTTAGCAGTTTGAGCCAATCTATCAGTCAGATGAAAGATTCGTTGCAGCAGCATGAGCTGGAGTTGTTAGAACAAAATGATCGCTTGAAGGCTTTTTCGGCCAACCTTGCCCATGAGCTGAAAACACCGTTGTCCGTTATTCAATTACTCGTTGATGGGGAAGAAATGGGACTGGAAAATCCTGATTTTCTAAGTGATATCAATCAACAGCTGATTGATATGAATGAGTTGGTCGCAAATATTTTAGCCTATAGCCGGCAGTTAAAAGAAGAGCTGACCTTTGAAACGATTGCTATTCAAGAACTAGTAACCAAGGAATTGCAGCAGCAACGGATCATTGATCCGAAATTTCAGATTGATTCGATCATAGAGCCCTATGAGCTTCAGACAAATGAACCTATGCTGCGCATGATCATCTTGAATTTAGTGACGAATGGGATGAAATACAGCTTGGATCAACACATGCAAATTACTGGAGAAAAAAAGCAGCAGTATTACCAGTTAATTTTCGAAAATTCGGCGTCAGAAATATCGCAACAGCAGCTTGCTCAATTAGCTGAGCCTTTTGTTGTCGGTGAAGCCTCGCGAAACAATCATTTGTCAGGCACCGGATTAGGGCTTTCCATCGTGGCGCAAAGCCTCCAACTCTTAGGCGGGAAGCTGATCTTACAATCTACTGATGGACGCTTTCGAGCGACAATTAATTTACCTATCTAAAAATAAATAGCGCAAAGGAGGTGTGGCAAAGGTATAGTCACACCTCCTTTTTTCCTAATAAATAGCGTTCCAGGCGTGGCTTCTGTAACAGCCTTTTCTTTTGCACAAGTTTTGCATAATTCTTAGTTATTCTTTGTTTCATGGAGGCGAAATAGATGAATAATAAGACAAAACGAAAAGTCATTATTGTCAGCTTGACAATCGCGTTACTGCTATCGGGCAGTGCACTAACTATCATGGCTGTCAAAGATAACCTGCGGGTAAATCGAACAGAATTTAAAATCAAACAGAAAGGAGCAGACGTATGATCAAGAAAATTGTGATTGGCGTGTTTTTACTGCTGGCGGCAGTTCCATTTTACGCCTTTAAGATCGAACCAAATTTGGCGATCGTTCATCGCTTGCAGTTGGGTGAATCCTCGCTACCAAAAGAATTGAAGGTGCTGCAATTATCAGATATTCAAGTTTCTGATAGTTACGCTACGAATCGTTTAGACAAGGTGATCCGTAAAGTCAATCATGAAAAACCGGATATAATTGTTTTCACTGGCGATCTTTTTGATAATTACGCTAAGTATCAACACGAACAAGAAATCATCGAGAAGCTTAAAGAAATGAAGGCAACCATTGGTAAATTTGCGGTTTGGGGCAACCACGATTATGGCGGTGGCGCTGCGACTGTTTATGAACGAGTCATGAACGCTGCGAACTTTGAGGTGTTGAAAAATGCCGGGGAAACGATCACACTGACCAACGGTAAAAAAGTTTTTATCGGTGGTCTGGATGATTCGTTGCTAGGGAATCCTTCGGTAACGGAAACATTGACTTATCGGGAGAAATACGATTATTCGATTCTTTTGACTCACGAACCCGATGTGGCAGATAAATTTGTCGGAACCAATACCCAATTAGTTTTAGCCGGGCACAGTCACGGCGGCCAAGTCCGCTTGCCTTTCTATCAAGTAAAAAATGTACTGGCTGAAAAATATGTTCGTGGATTATATGAATTAAGTGATCAGACAAAATTGTACGTCAATACAGGCCTAGGTACCACCTCAATCCATGCTCGTTTTTGTGTGCCACCGGAAATTTCGGTTTTTCAGTTACGGTTTTAATCTTCAATCAAAAAAACATTGACTTATGTCACTTTTTACTGTAAAAATATATAGGAATTAAATAAGGGAATGAATGTCTCCCTAAGAGTTTTTCTTAAACCGCTAATCAAGCTAATGACTTCTACAAATTTTATTTGTAGGGGATCATTGGCTTTTTTTATTTTATTCAGGAGGTCTTAGAATGGAAGAAAACAAGGAAAAAACACACTCAAACTCAAGAAAGGAGTTACATGATGTACTATTGCTATATGTATTGATTGCAATTATTAGTAGCATTACCGGCCTTATTTCGCATTATCTGCTAGCGGGGCTTCATTTTGTTACAAACTATCGCCAGTCTCACGAGTACTTTCTCTATTTCTTGCCGTTTATTGGTATGTTGACGGCGTTTACTTATCAAAAATTCGGTAAAGGAGCACAAAAAGGCAACAACTTAATCATTGAAAGTACTGAGAAGGAAACCGCTGTCCCTGGAAGAATGGCGATTTTCACTTTTATTTTCACAATTCTATCACATCTTTTCGGGGCTTCAGTAGGACGTGAAGGAAGTGCCGTGCAAATCGGTGGAGTTTTTGCTAATAAGGCAGCTGATTTACTTCATTTAGAAAAAAACTGTCGTAAACAACTGATTCATGCCGGAATCAGCGCTGGCTTTTCATCGATTTTTGGTACGCCATTGGCCGGTGGATTTTTCGGTATGGAAATGGCCTATGTAGGCAATATCGAACGTGAAGCGTTGATCCCGTGCTTCTTTTCATCTTATTTAGCCAATTACGTTTCAAAATTATTAGGCACCGTCCACGATAGCCATCAGATCGGTGTTCTTCCATCATTTACCTTAAAACTATTGATGATTGTTGTCTTTTCATCCGTTTTATTTGGGCTTTTTGGGCATTTTTTCGCTCTTCTGATGCATTCATTGAAGCATTTTTATAGCAATTTTTTCAAAAATTATTTAATTCGAGCATTTATTACTTCTGCAATAGTCGTTCTTGCCATCACTCTGATTCATGGACAAAAATTTATGGGCTTGAGTCTGCCACTCATCGATGATGCTTTTGTTGGAAAAACAACTTTGCTTGATCCCATTGTCAAATTAATCATGACCGGGTTAAGTTTAGGTGCTGGCTTGCAAGGAGGAGAGGTAACACCCTTATTTGCAGTGGGTTCATCACTAGGTGGAAGTCTCGGAAACCTTTTTGGAATCACGCCTTCATTCCTGGCAGCGCTAGGAATGATCGCCGTTTTCGGCTGTGCTGCCAACGCACCATTAACCACTATCATGTTGGGCATCGACTTATTCGGTACTAAAGCTTTATCATATTTCATCATCGCGGCCTTCGTCAGCTATTTTGTTTCAGGTCACCAAGGAATTTACACCTCTCAAACGATTGTCACGGCAAAAAGTGTTTTTCTAAAACATCATGAAGGATATCGGATTGGCACGATCAAGGAGGCCGTTAAAAATGGAAAATAAAAGTGAAAAAGTCGAATTGCACCATTTATTTTGGAAAAAACACTCCCATCAAATACCGATCGATTCCTTAGGTACCAAGAAATATCATATTAAAGTTGAAAAAGGCACAGTCAATATTAATCATTTTGCCTTTAGCCGAGATAGTGGTTGCTGGATTGATATTCCTAAAAGTACCAAGGAATATCCTCACCACCACCAAATAACCGCTGGTGAAGAGCGAATAATAGAGTTCAAGATTCATCATGTGTTGGATCGCGTGGACCGCGTATTTATTACCAACTATCATTTATTTAAAAAAGCTATTGTTCAAATTATTGAAGTCGAATAAGCATTAGAAAAAGCAGATACACGGGTATCTGCTTTTTGGTTCCGAAGGTAATGATCCATTAGAGAGAAGGAAAGTAGAATAGAGGGATTCAATCATCTAGTAGCCGTAACTTCTTTAGCTAAATTCTCTTCGATTCCTTGAAGTAACAGCAGGACTTTTTCTTCAGCAGCGTTTCCCATTTAGTTCAGCTCCTTCTTCTAATCTTACTCTGGAACATCGTTCACTGAGCTTGGTAAAAAGCCTCAACTCTTTGTTTTATACCAGCGATATCGGTCTTAGCAATTTATACATAACTGATTGGCAATGCCTTAGTTTGAATCACCTTAGGAATATACGGCGTATCCATTTCATTAAACACGATAACATCGGATTCAGGGACCGAATTAGTAAATGTATCTAGACTGATAAAGCTGACTTGCCAATCGGGAGCGAACGCTTTGATTAATTCGGTTTGAAAATTTTTTGCTCTATTCCAAAGCATACCAGACCCGCTGCTTTTCAAGATCGTTCCGCGCGCATTCACGGAATAAATATAAGTAATCGTTTTCATTTTAACTTCCTCGTTTCTGTCCTAACTTCTTTGAAGTGAGTATACCTCTTTGCTGTCATAGTTTAAACAGATAAAACGCTCAGCTTTCAATGCTAATTTACGGATAATTGCCTATTTTTAAGGAGGTAAGTAGTGGTTAGTAAATTTGATTTTTATCAGTGATATTATAGTCAAAAAAAGAGGACAAAGCCGACCATGAGACTTTGTCCTCTTCGTTGATTGTTTCTTATCTCGGAAAGTAGGTAGTGACATAAGCATCCACGGCTTTCATCGCCGCGGCGACATCTTCTGCTGTCACTTCGAAAGGCATTTCATGAATCGTTTCCCCTTCGATTGTTGCTTGCTCTCCGATTTTTAGTAAATCCACATAGGAAGCGTGAGCTAAATGCATTTCTTCTAAGGTCGTCGGCAAATCAAGCAATTGATAGAGCTCGATATAATCATCCAATTCATCAGAGTCCGCATTCTCCAACATAAGTTGGGTGAGGGTGCCGTACGCGACTTTTTGTCCGTGGGAAAGATGGTGGATATCACCACCCATGACGGTAAAGCCATTATGAATCGCATGAGCCGCGGCTAGACCAGCACTTTCAAAGCCTAATCCGCTTAATAATGTATTGGCTTCGACGATTTCTTCAAAAGCTTTGGTTACGACATGGGCTTTGTTGGCTTCAATCGCCTTTAAGGCATTTTCAAATAATATTTCTTCGGCTTTAACAGCGATTGCCATGCCAGCCGCTGTTTGAGAACCCCCCGCCATGGTTTGCCCATTTTTTTGTGCGACTGCCCGTGCTTCTACTAACGTGGCCAACGCATCAGCGATCCCATCTGCTAACAATTCTGCTGGTGCGTTGACAATCACTTCCGTATCGACTAAGACGAGATCGGGATTTTTATCGTAAAAACGATATTTTTCAAAATTACCTTCTGGTGAATAGATCACCGAAAGGGCCGAAGTCGGTGCGTCAGTTGAAGCGACTGTTGGCAGCACCGCCAAGGGCAACTTGAAATCATCCGCAATCGCTTTACCGGTATCAATGGCTTTGCCTCCACCGAGTGCGACAATCACTTCGATATCCTCATCTTTTGCCTTTTTACTGATCCGTTTGATTTCCTTTTCCGATGCCTCACCACCGAAAATTTCTTCGATCGGCTTCATCTCATTTTCTTTCATTCGCTCAAATAAATCTTTTCCGACAATTTCCCACACATCTTCATCGGTGATCAACAAGGCGGTTTTTCCGAGGGTCTTAATGTATTTGATCCCTTCTTTGAGCATTCCTTTGCCTTGAATATAACGCGACGGACTGGCAAAAATTCTTTCCATTTTATCGACCTCCATTGATTAATTACTATCTAGTGTGGCATAAAATGAAAGTGATTTCAAAAAATCTGACTTATAAATCAGCTTTTACAAACAAAATATTGTTAAAAAATGACCACTTTAGATAGGGTGCGATTACTTTTGGGTTGAATTCGCCACCCTAAAATCGCTTTTTTAGTCATTATAATCCTTTTATTGTCGTGTTTATTATAGAGAGACAAATGGATTGAAATACCAAAGGTTCTGAACCTTAATTGGTATTCCAATCCATTCTTTTTATTCTGTTTTTTGGCTTCGCTCCAAGCTAACAACTAGCAGTAGAAAAACAAAGATGATGCTGATAGCGAAGTACACTCCGTGATAACCGGCGATTCGCTGATGTTGGGCAGCGAAAATCCGTTGGTTGATCACCCCGAGAAAAGTCACCATAAAGCTTTGCCCCAACGTACGACACAGAGTAATGAATCCCGAAACAGTGCTGAGATTTTGTTGTGATGCATAACTTTGGGCAGAAATCACACTGATCGTCACACCGGTTCCAATGAAAAAGCCTAGAAAGCTTGAAAAGATCAGTAAAATTGGATAGCCAGTGCTGCTAGGCACTAGGCTTAAAAATAGAAACCCGATCAACGCGCCGCCAATTACTAGCTGCAACAGCTTCTTTTGACCAAAACGAGTCAACAGCTTGCCTGAATAGTAAGAACCTAAAATAAAGGCGATTGAAGAGGGCAGTAAAGCTAAACCGGCTAAAGTTGGTGAGAGTTGTAATTCTGTTTGAACCCACAACGGCAAATAAACTTGAAATCCAATCAACGCTCCGTTGATTAAAAAGATACAAATCGTTAATAACCGGAACGCGCTGATTTTAATCGTACCAATAGGAATAACCGGACTTGTCGCTTTTTTCTCTTTCTGATAGAAGAAGTACAGAGCAATCACGCCGGCGATCAAGACTAGCGCTCCGAATACTAATTGAAGATTAAATAATTGGATACCGCTCAGTAATACTAACAATCCGAAAATGAAATAGCTGTACTGTTGAAAGGCGCCCTTTTGAGGTGTTGCCGCTGTTTCTTTTTCTTGATAAAAGACTTGAACAATCGCCAGCACAACCAAGACAAAAGGAACATTGATAAAGAAAATCCAGTGCCAAGTAAGGCTCCGCAGAATCAAGCCACCTAATAATGGTGCAATTAATGAGGCGATTCCCCAAGCTGAATTATTTAGCCCCATCACTTTTGTCCGGGTCTTCAGATCAAAAAGCTCACCGATCAAGGCGAAAGTCATCGGCATAATGCCACCAGCACCAATCCCTTGAATGACCCGCGCACCAAAAAGCATACTGCCAGAAATCGATACGCCACAGAGAATCGTTCCGACTAAGAACAACAAAAGGCCGGCTTGAAAAATTTTCTTTTTACCATAATTATCGGCCATCCGTCCGAAAATCGGTGTCGCTAGGGCGCTTGAAAATAAGTAGGTAGAGAAGATGAGAGCCGTCAATTCCGAGCTGCCAAGGTCATTGACGATCGAACGGGTCGCTGTTACCACGATCGTCGATTCGATGGCGGTAACCAAAGTAGCTAGATAAATTGCGACGGTCATCCATTTAGTATTTGTTTTATGCAAAATTTATTCCTCCAAGTGAAACATTTTGTTTGACTAAAGCTATTATAGGGTTTATTATTTGCTTGCGCAAGTAATTAAATTGTTGCGACTTGAAAAAAGAGAGGGAGTGACTGTGTTGCAGCATTCTATAAGTGATATCGATACTTTGAAGCAATTGCCTACTGTCAGTCGTCGTTATGTCAAATTGATTGATCGTTATTTGGCGCCTTATCAATTAAATTCCAGTCTCTACTATTATATTTTGAAGCTCCACGATTTTGGAGATTTGCCTCAAGAAAAATTAGTTCAACTGACTGGCGTCAATGCTAGTAATGTGACGCGAGCCATCAAAAAATTAATGGATAGCGATTATATTTTGAGAAAAGAAAACCCCGATGATCGCCGAGGCTATCTCTTGTCGTTAACAAGTAAAGGGGCAGAAATCTACCAAGTGATTCCAGAGGCTTTACAAAAGGCCAACGAAGATTTTTTTGCACCGCTTGACCTCGAAGAACAAACGAGTTTTATCGAGATAATAAATAAATTAAGTGAATGAAAAGGAAGTCTGTAAAATGGAAAGAAAAGAATTGTTAAACAAAGTCGTGACTATCCCAGAAGGTTATCAATTAGTTGAAGAAAAAAGCGAACGCCGCAATAAACAAGACGTAACGATTTGGCACTTTCAAAATGATGGCGAATTTAAACTGAATGGTCCACGGATCATCGCGATTTTTGTCAAAGATACTTTAGTCAGCGTTAAAAATCTAACTTCAATTCCTAGTGGCAAGCTAGTATCAAGTGAGCGAGCAGAAGCCGTTGCCAAAGATATCTTCTCAAAAAGCAATCGCAGCTATGCGCGGGGCTTATCCTTTATTCGGATCGAACATCAACAACGAGAATTCGTCGATGAATCAGGAAAAACCAGCCAGTTTCCTGTTCTATGGATCAAATTCGGTCATTCCAACGGCAGCTATAATTGGGTCACTTTAGGTGCTGACAATCAATTGATTGAAATGGAGATTGATTCACGTTGGGATTACTTCCGGGGCCGCCGCAAAACGGAAATGTGGGACAACGATGATTGGGTCTTGGTTAGAGAAGGCAAAGGGCCACAATTAGCTAGCCCGAATGCTTTAGCCTAAACAAAAGGAGCGACAGCCATGAACGAACTACAATACGAAAACAACCTTGAGCTTTTAGGTCAGCTTAGAGATCGGTTGCAACGCCTAGAAGACAATGATTATATGACAGCCTACTATAAAGGCTACAGCACTAGTGGCGCCACCTTAGAAGAAATCAAAGAAGAGATTCAACTGCTACAAGAGCAAATTCGAGAGGTGGAAGAACAGCTTGACGATTTTGAATGGTAAGAAAGAAGGCAAAACAATGGATTACTTAGAAATGATCAACTACGCCGTGACAATTCCCGAGGACTACAAAATTGCTGAAGAAGACGATCAAGTACGAAATGGTGTCATGGTCCATATTGTCCGCCTACAACCAGCAGGCGAATTCGTCATTAATGGTCCCCGTATTATCGGCATTTTTGAAAATGATGCACTCGTTAGTTTAAAGGACCTGTCTGAAATCCCAAGCGGCGCGTTATTAGACGAAGATGTTGCCGTAGAAAAAGCCGAACAAGTTTTGGCCGCTATCAATCCTGAATATGGCAATGGCGAAATGTTCCTACGTGTTGATTATCAAGAACGAGAATTCTTTGATGAAGAAGGGGAGCTGCAATATTTCCCTGTTCAATGGATCAAGTTTGCCGGCTACTCTGGTAATTATGCTTGGGCCACCTTAGGCTCTGGCGGCAAACTGATCGAAGTAGAATACGAATCCGAATGGGATTATTTCCGCGGACGTCGTAAAACTGAAATGTGGGACAACGACGATTGGGTCCAAGCCTATTATGGCCAAGGACCACAGTTAGCCAGTCCAAATGCTTTGGCATAAGAAACAAACGATTTGCAAAAGGGTGCTTAGTCCATATAGGATTACGCATCTTTTTTTGATTCGTTTAAGATCGAATACAACTCGTTCTTCTGCCTCATGAGCCGATAGCTGTCTTTTTTCAATCAACCTACGCTACAATGAAAGCGTAACTAACAAATTAGGAGGGAATTTTTATGAAAGTTATTGTTTTAGGATCTTCACACGGCGGCTATGAAGCAGTCGAAGAACTACTGTTAACGCATCCTGATGCGGAAGTACAGTGGTATGAAAAAGGCGACTTTATCTCATTTATGGGTTGAGGCACGCAAATGTATCTCGAAGGAGTCGTGAAAAACGTTGATTCAATTCGTTACATGACTGCCGAAGAGATGGAACAACGCGGGGTTCGCGTTTTTACTAACACTGAAATCACCAAAGTAATACCTGACAAACATGAAGTTGAAGTCTTAGATCACGTCACTGAGCAAAGCCGAACGGAAACGTATGATAAATTGATTCTAAGTCCGGGAGCCAACCCATTTATCTTACCAGTTCCTGGTCACGATCTGAAAAATATTGAAACGATGCGTGGTCGTCAAGATACCGTTGAGCTGAAGATGGACACGGTTAATCCGAATATCAAAAATGTGGTCGTCGTTGGCGGCGGCTATATCGGGATCGAAGCAGCCGAAGCCTTTGCCAAAGCTGGCAAAAACGTGACGGTGGTAGACGTGATTACTCGTCCATTAGGCGTTTATCTTGATGAAGAATTCACAGATATTTTGGATAAAGAAATGACCGACAATGGCATGAACTTAGCCATGGAAGAAAAAGTCGTGGAATTCGTCGGTGAAAATGGAAAAGTCAGCAAGGTCATAACAGATAAAGGCGAATATCCAGCGGAACTAGTTGTGATGTCTGCCGGCATCCGACCAAATACCATGTGGTTGAAAGATGCGCTAGACTTACATCCAAATGGGATGATCAAGACCGATGAATATATGCGTACAAGTGCAGAAGATGTCTTTGCAGTCGGAGACGCGACCTTGATCCAATACAATCCTGGACAAACAGCTGTCAATATTGCACTAGCTACCAACGCGCGTCGTCAAGGACGGTATGCGGCCAAAAATCTAACCGAAGCCAATCATCCATTTCCTGGTGTCCAAGGCTCATCAGCTTTACGGGTGTTTGACTATAAATTTGCTTCCACCGGTTTAAACGACCAAATGGCCAGCCGCTTAGAGATCAAAACGAAGTCGGTCTTATTAGATCAAGATACTTTGATGGATTTTGTTCCGGCCAATATGAAAACTCGGATGCTGTTTAAATTAGTCTATGATCCAGATACGCTAGCCATCTTAGGAGCACAAGTCATGTCAAAAACCGATTTAACAGCCAATATCAATGCGATCTCAATCGCGATTCAGACAAAATTTACCATTGAACAATTAGCTTATGCCGATTTCTTCTTCCAGCCGGAATTTGATACGCCTTGGAATTTACTTAATATGGCGGGGCTAAAGGCACTTCAACAAGAAAACAAAGCATAGTTTTGCAGGTATTCTTTTAAATAGAAAGCAAAAAGACCATTGAAAAGATAAGGGATTATCTCTTCAATGGTTTTTTATTGATCTATTTACGTCCATAAATCATTGATCACCGAACGTTTCTCTTTTTTTACGATATGGGTATAGATTTCTGTCGCGGAAGTACCACGTTGACCTAGGATTTCACTGACGGTTTTCAAGTTTTTCGTTTTTCGAAAAGCCATCGTGCCAACGCTATGACGCAGTTTGTGGGGAGTCGTACGTTTCCCAAAGGCGGTGGAGTACTTATCGATCATCTTTTCAATCGAGCCGCCTTCCATGCGTTTCGCGACATTCTTGTGTTTAGTTAAGAACAGCGCGGGCACGGAATCATCCGCATTGTATAAACTTTCCCGCTGTTCTATATATTCTTGGAGATAGTCGATAAAGATCGGGGAGATCATCGCGTGGTCCAAGGTATCGCCTTTCCGCTGGACCTGAACGTAAAGGCCTTCATAGTTGAGGTCACTGACATTGGTATTGACGAGTTCAGACAGACGGATACCCGAACCTAGAAACAGGGCTAAGATCGCGGTGTCTCGAATCCTGTTTTTTTCGTAAGCCGTCTTGGCTTGGCGAGAAGTCAGCGTGTTGCCATATCCACTATAAACGTATTCAACAAAATCAATCGCCTCAGAATCTAAATAAAGCATCTTTTCAATTTTGTCTTTTCGGACTTCGCCGGAAGCATCGACACCACCATTTTCAATATTGACCATGATATTTCTTCTTAGCATCGGACGAATAATATAGTCGCCGATTTGTTCATCATATTCCTCGACTTCCTCATTTGCCAAGTATTTAAAGAGGGAGCGCAGCGCTGTAATACTGCGCTGGACCGTCACTTTCAAACGGTGGGTATTACGTTCACCTAAGGAAGCTTGTACCAAATCATTTTCATTTTTTTCTTCAAAGGTTCTTTTTGGTGATTGATTTAAAAAGGACTTGTATAAGACGATCTTATCTTTATTCAATCGCTCAAAATCAGCCAATCTAATTTCTGTAATGTCTTTTGCTTGCACAATTCCTTCGGCTAAAAGCCAGGTGAGGAAGCGGCGATATTCTTTTGAGTATTCGTATAGCGTATTGGTAGAACGGGGGATCGCTTCTAAATAGAGCAAATATTTTTGTACGAAGTCTGGTAATTTTTCAAATTCTTTTTCGTAACGTTCTCTTAATAGTTCACGACTCATTCGATTCAGTCCTTTCTTTTTTTGGTAGGAGAGGGAGTATCCCTCTAAAAACAGTATAATTGGTATATACCTTTTTGTCAATTATAAAATAACATATTTCAAAAAAAGATAGGAGAGAGGAATAAACAATAAAATCAACTATTATTGAAAAATGGTTCTTTCTATAAAGCTTTAAATAATCCGTTAGTATATTAAAATAACAATTATTGGCAGTTGGAGGGGGCAACTGCAAAAAATATTTTATACTTGCTAACAATTAAAAATTTCATCCTAAGTGCTGTTAAAGTTGAAATTCCATTGTAAATCGCTATAAATTAACACGAATTTGATGGTATGATGGCTTTTTATTTAAATGAATTCAACTTGATCGATCTAATTCAGCTTGAAAAGACCTTATAGCAAACCATAGGATCAGCCTACAAAAAAGTTAAAATCCATTCTTTTTTGTTTTAAGCAACGCAAAAAAATCATGCTTTCGGGAAAATGCATATTGTTACGAAAACATGATTTTACTTTCCCAACTTCCTCAACGGATCAATTAGTAGCTTACTGCTATAATAATCGACGAACGAAACAAACTTTTTAATAGCAACTCCCATAATTGAGTTTGAGCAAACTTAGCTTATTGATCCGTCCAAGTAAACTAACAAGCTCTTTAGGCATCTAATGATACCAATGAACATCGACTAAACGTTTGAATCTATTTTAAAATACTTCGTTTGGATTCTTTCTGTTAAACATTATCAGTCATTCACCAAAACAATTTTCTTAACTATCTGCTAATTATTTTGATTGTTCAATTACGTTTCAATAAAATCAGCTTTATTAAGGCTTGATAATGGTGTTGGCTGCTTTCCCAGCATGCTCTATTATGGTTTGAGAAAAACTAACATTATTCTAAAACCTTAAAAGCCCTTTCTCTAAGCTACTCGCCTGTTATCGCGAAAAAAGATTCGTATTCGTTTAAGACACGAATACGAATCTTTTTTATTTTGCTGCTTTTTTGAATTTGACAAGCGCGACTGCGTTTTGTAATGATGTCTCGTTTAGAATTGGCACTAAAACAGCGGTTAATTTCCCGGATTTATGAATCTCGACACCACTAGCTTCAAGTCGTTGGAATAACTCGTTCGTCCTCAATTGAGGCCAGATTCGTTCACCAAAATAAACGGTGATTTTAACGCCACTTTCCCAAATCGAGATCCAGCCGAGGTTTTTTTTCTTGTATAAGATCTTAGCCAGCCAATGCTTCCCATCATTATAGTAATTCCAATCTTCCTTGAAGGACTCCTTATGAAGCATCACTAAAAGCTGCTGATAAAGGGCTAAACCATCTGTACCCATGTGTTTCGCCAAATTTTCAATCGTGGGAAGCTCTTCAGGATCTTTTAATAAAGGTTTCATCGTTCATAGCTCCTCTACTCGTAATTATCTTTCTTGCAAACACAAGTTTATTTTCTTATTTATCAATTTTTTCCTCGATAAATTGATAATCTCGTTCAGGATATTTTTCAGCTGCTAGTTTGATTAGTTTCTTCGTTAATTCACAGTAAATTTTAGCATCTTCCGGTGATAAAACAGCTAAGTGTTCAATTATGCTGGTTAAATCATTTTCTTCGATCGGCCGGCTCAGTGACTCTTTTGGCCCGTTGAGCACTAGATTCATAGCATTTTGAGTGAATACTTGACGCCAAGCGCTCTTGGCAAAAGCTTCTGGCAAACCACAAGTTTGAAATATTTCTTGAGCGGTTGTTGCTAGTCCCACTACTAAGCTGCTAGCAAAAATACCGGCAGCATGATACAACGATTTGTCTTCTGCAGATATGACTGCCAACGGGTTTTCTAAGTTGGCAAAAGCGGCTTTTACTTGTGTTTGTTGCTGATCTCCTTCCAAGGTAAAGGCGACTTGAGCAAGTTGCTCCAGCGGTACTGATTTAGTAGCAAAGGCGGTCAAGGGATGTAAGGAGAAACAAGCAATCTGCGCTTTTTCTGTGGCAAAAATCGCCGAACTTTTAGATCCGCTGCAATGAAAAAGACAATACTCCCTTGTCAGCAACGGCTCTACTTCCTGCCAAACAGTTAATAGCTGATCATCTGGTACCGTAATAAAGAGCCAATCACTGGCCGCTACACACTCCGAAAGCTCGGAAAAAGCATGGCTGTTGGTTTGTCTAGCACTAAAAATAGCGTCTTCATAATGTTTGCTATAAAATCCTGAAAGCGGCCAACCTTTAGTATCGAAATAGCGACCTAGATTCGTTCCAACTTTTCCCGCCCCAATAAATCCAATTTTCACGATTTGTTCACTCCTTATCCTTCTCACCCTACTTTAATAAAACAATTATAGCATGATTTGTTTATTTTAATGGCAGAACACAAGATAATTCAGTCAATCAATTTATTATTTATAAGTAAGAGGGCTTTAAAACACTGATGTTTTTGAATAATACTGCGATTTATAACAACAATTAATACATTCTCTTTTTTTCAGCAATAAAAACAATAATTTTTCGATCATTAGTTAAATGACTCGCTTTTTTATTAAATAATCGGTAAAATTATGATAATAAATTCATTTTATTTGAAAGGAGAGCCGTATGAAAAAATTACTTAATTCTTCTACCTACCGTCGAATTCAATTTGTTGAATTCCTCGATCAGCTCCCCTCTTGGTGTGATGTCAAAGAAGCGGCCAAACACGCGGACTGCTCCGTGAAAACCTTATTATCTGACATTGATTTTATCAATGATTTTTGGGGCGACTTTATTTACATCGAATATTCTAAGTTTCAAGGCGTACGTTTAAATAATCTAACTTCAAATAAATTAGGGAATGTCTACGGGTTGATTTTTCATGAATCGTTAGAGTTTCAATTTGTTGAGAAGATGCTCTATGAAGCCAATCAAGATGCAGAATATTGGATCAATGAACTGTTTATGAGTGAGGCTTCCTTTTACAGAATGGTCAATGCATTAGAAGAATTTTTGGAACGCCGAGGTTTAAAGTTAGAACGAGCACCTTTTCGAATCACCGCAAAAGATGAACGTTGGGTCCGTTTTTTTTATCAAGAATATTTTACAGAAGCCTATGGCGTTAACCAGTGGCCCTTTACGGTAGACCATGAAGCCACTACCTGCTTTATTATGCGAACCTCAACCGATTTTGATGTGTCTCTCGACGATCGTGAGATTCAGGAGGCTGCTTATCTGCTTTTGGTGACGCTGAATCGGATGTATCAAGGCTTTTATTTGTCGGAAGAGATTTATCAAGAGGATGACGACACGATTGAAAAAGTCTTAGAGTATAGTCGCCCCTTCGCGGAACATTTGTTAGAAGAAACCCCCTTCACCCTACCTAAAAAATGGTATAAAGAGATTAGTCATACTGTTTTTCATGAATTCTATAACTGGGACAACCCGCAACAAATTGTGCGAATGGATACGAAGATCAATACTTTTTTGGACAAAGTGTCTGAGTCTATCGATTTTCCTTTGATTGAAGAGGATCGCCGGAAAATCGTTCAGGAGATGATGTCTTGGTATGTGGAATACAATTTCTATCCCTATCAGCAGAATTTACTGTTTGATAAGTATCAGAAATTTGCGCGGGAAATACAGCTAGTCTACCCGATTTTTTCTAGTATCGTAAAAAATCATTTAGAAGATATCGAGAAAAAGAATCAGGAGCTTTGGACCGATATTCGGCTAAACAATGTTCTCTTTTTATTAATGAAGGAATGGGCTCACCTGCCGATCCGTTTGGAGCATTTACGACGCAAGGTCTCGATTCTGATTATTAGTGATCTGGGTCGCAAGCATGCGGAAATGTTAAAAGACTTTTTAAGCACGAATTACCACGGACGGGTCACTCTTTCAATTTACAATGAGTCGGTCATTTCTTTAGGTGCTGAAGATCTCGCTGATTTTGCTCAATACGATATCGTTCTTAGTAATAACCCCATCAAAGGCTACGAAAACGAAAATAGCTTGATTGTAAACAACTTCTTTTCGGCCTCCGACCGTGAAAACCTATGGAACTTTATAGTAGCGACACAAAAAAGAGCCGCCCAAATACAACTAACGAAATTGGGTAATATCAAATCAAAATCGGCAAAAGAAATTTATTATTCCCAACTATCAGCACAACAATAACTTTAAAGGGCTAAGACATCGGTTCTTAGCTCTTTTTTCGCACAAAAAAAGCTCCACCAATAGAGGCAGAGCTTGGCTTAATTAAGCATTGGCAAAGACAATCAAGTTGTAATCATCGTTGATACAAGTTTGCAAGGTGATGCGCTCACCGCCGCCTGTACCAGTGATTTGGTCCCAATAATCCGTACCGTCTGCTGCATAACCACTATCGTCAACAGTGACGATTTGTGTGACATGATAGTTGCTGATAGCACCTGTCGTATCAGCTACACTAATGGTTGCATCTGGTTGTAGTGAAAAGAGTACATCGAAAATGCCAGGATTATGACCGATGAAATGTGTATTAGCATTGTCATTGCCTGATTGAGTGGGAACGCCACCCCAAGTTGCTACCTCATTTGGGTTTGCATCAATGATTGCTTGACCATTTCCTTGACCAGCATTTGTATAAGAGATTAACTGTCCGTTAATTTTTAATTGCATAGCTTGTTGTGTTGCCGCTTGAGGCGTGGCGACTGGTTCATTCACTGCCTGAGTCGTCGTTGTTGAAACAGCGGGTTCTTCCGAGATCGTTTCAGTTTCAGCTGCTGCTGTGACTTCTTCAGCTTCAGTAGCTACTTCTACTTGGGGAGTTGTTTCTTCGGGCTGACTGGTTATTTCGTTGGTTTCAGTACTACTGCTTGTTGGTTCGGTCTCCTGTGTTGCTTCTTCGATTGTAGGAGCTGATTCACTATGTAATACAGGTGATTCTGATGAAGTCGTTTTTTCCTGGGATGTTTGTGCTTCTTCATTTTTATGAGACTCGCTACTTTCCTCAATCGTTTGTTCAATTTTTGTTTGGCTAGTTTCACCTTTCGCACTTTGCTCTGATTGTCCAAAGACTGACGCTCCGCTAGATGTTAGAAATAAAGCGAAAACCACCAGTAATTTGTGAAAAATCCCCATTCCGTTTACCCCCTTAGGTATGTTTGCTTCCTCTTTCACCTATAGAATAAGGGGGAAAATAACTTTTAAGTCGGATACTGCTCATTAAACAACTAATGATATTTATTTTTTTAAATGAGAAGTTATAAAAATAAGGGTTAACAACCTTTTATCATAACTTTCTATTAGATAGACAAATCTGCGTGAGCAAATTGTTTGTGAAAACCGTCCAGTAAAATATGGTTACTTTTATCTAACTGAAGTCGAATTTACTTAACTGATACATGTTTATAGTCTGTAAAAGATCATGTAGGGCTGATCCACTTAGAGTTTTTAAATGATTTTTTAAAAGTGTTTGTATTTCGCCAGATTCTGTTAAATCAAGGATTTCACGGGGATTAGATAAATTATTTCCTTTAATAACCCAAAGACAAAGAGTTATTATAAAGTTTTTATTTAATCTTTTAAAAACTTCTTTGTGAAATTCCGAGTTTTCTTCGACGATTTCCAGTAGTTCAATGAAATCTTCTGGGGCCAAATTTTCGTCGGTCAATAACTTGATTCTTTCTGCTCTATTACTAATATAGTAGGCTTTTAGCCACTGATTGAATGAACTTTGCGGCATCGTCTGTATGAATGTCAGCCGCCTTTTAGAGGAAACACTGCGAATGAAAAAGTGAACAGCGTTCTCAGAAGGCGTCTCTCGACAGACTTTTTGAAGTTGTTGAAAAACTTGATGATAGTAATCTGCCTGATTGAATAGCGGTACTAATTCTACTGGTTTGCTCTCTATTCTCAATCGGTTAAAGGCATATTCTGCCTCTTCCCGACTTAATAAGAGAGAGTCATTTTGCTTTTTAGTTACTAGTAACCTACCGATTAACTGTCTAAAAATGATTTCAAATAAATTATTGATATCCTGGCGGTAATCAAAGCCCAACTTTTCTTGGTAAATCTCCAACAGCTCAGCAATCTGGTCTACTGGCAGATGCTTAACTAATAAAACTTCCGCTGCTAAACGTCGCAAGTAGCATTCATAAAAATCAATTCCCTTTAGGTGAGTAGGAGCCGAGATTGCAAGCTGGTAATCGATGAACGCTTGGTCGACTTCTGCCGCCCCGTAGTCTAGATCATAATGCTTAAAAAAATCCCCTATTTCTTCAATGGACCCATCAAGCGATTCGATTCCAAAACTTTGATAATTCGCTTGGATAAATTGATAAAGCTGCTGCAATTCCGTTAATTTTTTCTCTAGCTGTTTCTTTCCTTGTTCAAAGCGAATAGCTAAAGTCTCCCCCTCTCCGTGTTTAAGGACGTATTCAAGCGATTGTTGAATCGTTTCTGCTTGTTCAAGGGACATGACTGATGTCCCGCTTAGTCGTTCTTGCAACTTCTGAAAGTAAAAAGGATAAAACGTTGGATCAATCATTGGTTGACTCATATTTCACCCTCCAATGCTGGAAAATCCTCAAAGAAGCCTTGCAGCTGCTCCAAATCACCGTGATAAACCTCGTAGCTTTGCTGAATGGTCTCGATAATCTCTTGATCGGTTACTCCACTTGAATGGTAACTGCGCAAATAATAAAAAATGGATTGACAGACGTTGAGCTGTTCCACGTAATCTCTCCTATAATAAATCCTTTCTTTCGCTAAAAAATCTGCCAGTGCTTGGGTGTTTTGCCAACTAAAATCTACCAAATGATAGTCCTTAAACAATTGCTGCCGTTCTTGATTAAGTAGTTGAATGTCTCCAACCGACAGTTGAAAATTTTTATGGTTCGCTCGCAACAGACGATTGATTTCTACTCGCGGACTTTCTAAATTCTTCTGTAAAAACTCGTTAAATAACGCTGGATCAAACCGTCCCATTTCCTGATCCGCCCCTTTCATAGACTAAATAGCACAGGTCTAATGAAAAGACAATCTTGAATTTCCGCTAAAAATGTGTTATTATAGATTTAGTTAAGAGAGCGAGCTTAAGCCTTTCTTAACTATTTTTTTGCCTGACTTATCACGGTTGCTACTATTTGAAACTATAAAAATAACAAAAGGGGGCATCAGATTAACTCTGATGCCCCTTTTTAAAGCTGATTTGTATGATCTTGATTGATTGTCGAGGTGCATCCTGCTGATTGGTTGGTCGATTCGCTATTTGACGAAGAACAGTCAGACCCTCTACGACTTGACCAAAAACTGTGTAACGACCATCCAGTTCCGGAATGCCACCGACCGCTTCATAATGACTGCGAATTTGCTGCGGCAGACTCATGCGATACAATTGTTCCTGATCTACCCAGCTTCTTTGTACGATATAAAACTGATTGCCGTTCGTATTTGGTCCATGATTGCCTAAGCAAACAGCACCATCAAAATGATACAGTCCTTCATCCAGCTCATCTTCGAAATAGCCACCATAAATAGATTCTGATTCTTGTCCAGAACCATCTAAAGCCCCACCTTGGATCACGAAATCTTTGATTACTCGAGCAAAAATTGTATTGTTATAAAAGCCTTGCCGCGCTAATTTGCGCCAATTCTTGACGGCCTTTGGTGCCGCTTGCGGAAACAGGCGCAGTGTAATATCACCAGCATCCGTTTCAATCAGACACAACTCTTCCTGAGGTTTAAGCGGTGTCAGTTGTAGATAATTTTGCTTCAGAAATCGGATGCCATAATCTTGCGAGATCATCTTTTGAATATACCAGTCCACCCCATTTTGATCGCCTAAACGTGCTACTTGAAGGACAAACGTGTATTCTTTCTTGGTGGTTGCTACACGGTAGGAGATTAAGCCTCGTAAATTATTGACGTTGTCTCCCTTAACTTTGTAAAATCTTTTTTGCTTTTTCCTACAAAAAAAGATTCCAGTTCTTCTTCTGTTCCCTCTGCTAACGTATCAGTAAATAATTGAAATTGATGTTGGATCTCTGCTTGATCCCAGTGCCGGGGAATCAGCTGGTTGGTGACGGTTTCATTTTTTTGGTGCTTATGGATAGTTGCTGCTACACCACCAAGTAGAGCCGCGCTAAACAAAATCTTTTTCTTGTACATGGAAGACCTCCTTAGAAGTTTTCTAAATTGTACTATGTCAGCTTCGAGAAAGGAAAAACGATTACGCAGTACTTCCCTAGCTACGATAAGTTTTAGATACATTGATTTCATTTGCGATATTTTTAGTTCGTTAATTAAAGTTAATTTAGATAAATATAAAAAAACTTCCCTAATTTTTACTAGAGAAGTTTTCCTGTCTATACCGTTCCTTTGTCAATTTGCTGCAGTTTTCGATAGTGGCTATTGGTTTTTCTTAGCTCACTAGGACTGCCTTGCATCGTTAATTTGCCATCTTCAATAAAAATGACTTGGTCCATCGCATCGATCCCTTGCAAGTGATGGGTAATCCAAATAATCGTTTTATCTTGCAGCTGATTGAAAAAAGTATCGATCAATGCTTGTTCTGTCACTGGATCGAGGCCAACCGTAGGCTCATCCAATAAAATGATCGGCACTTCCTGTAACAGAATTCGTGCCAAGGCCATCCGTTGCCGCTCACCACCAGAAAATCGCAGACCAGCTTCATCTACCATCGTTTCTAATCCTGCTGGCAATTTTTCAACTAATTCTTTCAACCCAACCCGCTGAAGCACTTGCCAGACTTCCTCTTCCGTCGCCGTTTCTCGACCAATCCGAAGATTATTGATGATCGTTGTGTGAAAAAGATACGGCGTTTGATGGATGACGCCAAGGTAATTACTGATGTCATCTTGGAAGCGATAGGTCTCAACACCGTTTAGAGTAATTTTTCCTTTAGTTGTCCGTAAATCACCACGAATCAAATTAGCTAATGTGCTTTTCCCAGAGCCGCTACGGCCAAGAATCGCGATTTTTTCACCGGGTTCAAGGATCAAATCAATCCCCGCTAAAACTTCTTTCGGGCTAGCAGGATAGTGGTAAGAAACATTTTCGATTGTCAAGGTTAGCGGCCCTTCAAAAATAGGTGTTTCGCCTTGCGCTTTTTCAACCGTTGGCAACTGATTCAAGTTAACGATAGAATCTTGATAGCCATTCGTTTCTTGAGCTGCTGCTGGTAATGGCGCAAAGGCATCGATTAGGGGAAAGACTGACAAAACAAAGGCAGCGATCCAGTTGGCAGCCCCACCGTGATTGCCAGGAAATTGCTGACTTGTCCAAAGAATCAGCGCCAACGTAATCACGCCAAACATTAATTGCAGTAGAAAATTACGCTTTCGTTGAAAGCTTTGCAGTTTACGATTGATTTCCCGCAATGCTTCTTCAGATTCTTCGTGGTGGTTCACATAATCCTGCCCTCGTTGACTAAAGATCCAATCAGACACGCCTAAAACATTATCGGTCAAATCACTATACAACTGATTTTTCATCTGCTTCTGTTGTTCTTGACGCGCGCCGTTGACTAAGACGGACCACAAAGGCAATAAGAATACGACTACGCCTAAAAGCAGCAACATTCCTAAAGCAAAAAATGGTGAGAAATAACCGATGCCAAGAATGATCAAAACATACAATGACCAAGCAATGATCGTAGGAAAGATCGTTCGTAAATACAAATTTTGAATATGATTGATATCTTCTGACAATAACCCTAGAATATCACCCGTTCGGTGTTTCTGTTTAAAGAAAATCGCATCCTGCTCTAATGAATCATACAGCTTCACCCGCAGATTCGAGGTCATCTTCAGAACCCAATTATGACTGACTAAGCGTTCCACATAGCGAAAGACCGGGCGTCCGATCCCAAAGGCCCGTGTCAAAACAATGGGAATATAAATCAACAAAATGTTTTCTGGCAAAGATGCTGCCCGACTGATCAAATAGCCGGAATTAAACATTAACGCGCCGGCACAGAAGAAGGTAATGACTCCTAACGTCAGCGCTAAGATTAAGGATCTTTTGTATTGCTTGAAAAAGGGCTTGACCCATTCGTCATTTTTCAATGCAGCGAACAATCCGATTCGGTTCATTCCTTTTCACCTCGCAATGCGTGACTTAATTTCGTAAAAGCACCATTTTTTTGTTTCAATTCTTCCAACGTCCCTTGCTCAACTAATTGGCCGTGATCCATCACTAATAAATAATCCATCTCAGCCAACCAATGGAGACGATGGGTCGCGAAGAAGACTAAACGATTTTCCATCAATGGTAGCATCCGTTCCTTCAACTCGACCTCCGTCTCAATATCTAGATGAGCAGTCGGTTCGTCGAATAACAAAATTTTTCGGTCTTGATCAAGAAACGCCCGTGCCAAAGCAATTCGCTGTGCTTGTCCGCCGCTTAATGTCCGGGCGCCTTCTCCTAATTTTGTCTCTAAGCCTTCTGGTAATTCCGCTAACAGTTCCGTCAACCCGGTCACTGCCACCGCCTGCAAGATTTCTTCCTCGCTGGCATCGGGGTGATAAAAGGCAATATTTTCTCGCACGGAGCGCTGGAAAATATAGGGATTTTGCGGAATATAAATCAATTGTTCCTGCCACTTTGGTTGATCGAAGGCCTTCAACGATTGATCATCAAGCTGGATTTGGCTTTCATCCGGTCGTAAAAATCCACTAAGCAAATTGATCAAAGTGGATTTTCCCGAACCGCTCATGCCGATGATACCGATTTTCTGATAACCTTTTACCTTAAAATCAACCGCTGCACCTAATTTTTCCTCATAGTAATGAGTCAAATGCACCGCTAGCTGGCTATCGGCAGACCAGGTCGCTAAGTCTAACGCTTCATCTTGAGTTTCTTCTAAGTCTAGAATCTGCTGAACATCATCCATTGCATTTTTCCCATCCAAAGTCGCGTGATAATCACTAGAAAAATCGCGAATCGGTAAAAAATATTCTGGTGCCAAGATCAAAACAGTCAGCGCCGGGAACAAAAAGATCGCTTCGTTGATTAAACGTAGACCTAACAACACCGCTACCACTGCCACAGAAAGGGTAGTAAAGAAATCTAACGCAAAGGTGGAAAGGATCGCGACCTTCAGTGTACTCATCGTCGCTTTGCGGAAACGTTCACTGGTGGTGAAGATACTTTTGCTGTATTGTTTGCTGATACCAAAGAATTTCAGCGTATCGATGCCTCGTAAGGAATCAATAAAGTGATTCGACAGCAATTGAAAGGTTTTGTATTGCTTATCGGCTTTACTTTGGGCCGCATAGCCTAAGATGATCATAAAAATAATAATCAAAGGAAAAACAACTAACAGCACAACTCCTGACTTCCAATCTAAAATGAAGACTGCGACCAGTAAGATCCACGGAATGATCATCATATTTAACATCTTCGGTAAGATCAAATGGAGGTACTCCTCTACTTGATTGATTCCGTCTAAAGTCGTTGTGACCAGACTGCCAGTTCCTTGCTTTTGAACGACTTGTGGTCCTAGTCGAAAAATCTTTTGCAGTAGCTGACTACGTAACGCTTTTGCTTGTTGATAAGCATATTCTTCTAATACGCGTTCCCGTAAATAGGTCATTAAATGGCGCAAGGCAAAGGAAACAAAAAACAGCGTAATCCACGCCAATTGCCCCCCCAGTTTTGCACCATTCCATAAATGGGTAATGGTAAGTGCTAAACCGAATGCCTGTCCAATTATAAAGATTGCTTGCAGGACAGCAGATCCTGCAAGCAATCCAAGAATTTTTTTGATCCCGGGAAGTTGTAATAACTTCTTGTCGATCATTGTTCGACCCCCACAGCATGCGGGTGTTTGATCCGTTTGCGGAAGATGTAATAGGTCCAAGCCGTATAAGCCAACACAAACGGTAAGATCGTTAACGAGATATAAGACATGATCTTCAAGGTGTAAGGACTTGAAGAAGCATTCTCGATCAATAAATCATTTCCTGGGATCGAGCTGATTAAAACCCGTGGGAATAAACCGCTGAATAATAATGCCACTAAAGCGATTAAGGTGAAACCACTGGCGATCAGTGCAATAAGTTCTTTGTCTCTGAAGACCGACACATTGGCAATCACAGTCAATAGAACGATCACCGCTAACAAAGCTAACGTCACCGCAAAATTATTTTGGAAGAAATCCGTTTTGAAATACATTAAAATTGCGAAGATTACTAAACCTACGTACAATACGCCATACAAAAACTTCGCGTAATTTTTTGCCCGGTAACGAATTGCACCTTCCGTCCGCAAAGCGATATAGTTCAAACCATGCAAGTAACATAGCAAAGTCAGCGCTACGCCTCCGACGATCGAGTACAAATTAATGTAATCTGTAAAAGTAGCCATCATGTTGTGGTCCGCATCCATTGGCATTCCTTGAACCATGCTAATAAATAACACCCCAAAGAAAAATGGTACGATAAAACTGCCAATCGTTAAGGTCCAATTCCATAATTGTTTGCGTTCTTTTGGCATATGACTACGAAACTCAAAAGAGACTCCGCGGATAATCAAGCCAAACAAAATAATGAACAGAATCAAATAGAAACCACTGAACAATGAAGCATACCAGTACGGGAATGAAGCAAACATCGCGCCGCCGGCGGTTAATAGCCAGACTTCATTTCCGTCCCAAACCGGTCCGATCGTTTCGACGATCTGATCCCGCTCCCCTTCATCATGAGCCAAAGTACGAACGGACATCCCCACACCAAAGTCAAAGCCTTCAAAGAAGAAGAAGCCGGAAAATAAAACACCAATCAAGACAAACCATAATAATTGTAGATTACTCATGAGTGAACGCCTCCTTATCAAAAGGATCGACAGATTTTAGATCCATATTTTTTCCTTCGTCTAATTCCGGTCCTTTATTTAATTCACGCTTCACTAAATAAATCATCGTAATAGCCAGACCTGAGAACAACAGGAAGTAAATCGTATTTGAAATTAATAAAGAAGTCACCGAAACGTTTGGTGAAACACTGTCTTCGATGGTGAACAAGCCATAGACTGTCCACGGATAACGACCTAATTCAGTCACTAACCAACCCGCGGTATTTGCTAAGAAAGGAGCAAAAGTACAAAGTCCCACTACGCGCAGCATCCAACGTTTCTCATATAAGATTGGTTTCTTCTTACGTGTAAAGAATAAACCAAGAATCGCTACTAACAGCATCAGCATGCCAAAACCGGCCATGATCCGGAAATTCCAAAACAAGACATTTACCGGCGGATAATAATTCCGATCTCCGTATTTTTTGACTAGCTCTTTATTGATGGTATCCATCCCTTTGATTGATCCAGAGGGCTTGTTATAAGACAGAATACTTAACATATAAGGAATTTGAACACCGAAGACTTGTTTGTGCTCCCGCTCATTGTCCCAAGCAATCAAGGTCCAAGCAGCCGGATCCCCGGTATCCTCATAGGTCCCTTCCATTGCCGCAAACTTCATTGGCTGACCTTCAATCAAGGCCTTCATTTGCGCATCTCCTGCACCTAATACCATAACCGAACCAAATAACGTGATCACTAAACCGATGCGCATCGATTTCTTGAAAAACTCACGCATTTTTGGTTCTTTACGTTTTAACAATTGGAAAGCCGCAAGTCCTGCTGCGATCATCCCGCCCATTGTAATGGCTGCTGCGATAACATGACCAAATTCATACCAAACTTTTGGATTGGCAATTACCGCCGCAAAATCGGTCATTTCTGCTCGGCCGTTACGAAGTACGTAGCCCACCGGATGTTGCATGAAGCTGTTGGCGGCTAAGATCCAGAAAGCCGATAACATCGATGCGATCGTTACTAACCAAATAAAGACCAGATGCAGTCCCGGTTTCACCCGATCCCATGTAAAAATCCAGAGTCCTAAAAAAGTCGACTCCATAAAGAAGGCCAATAATGCCTCCACGGCTAATGGCGCGCCAAAAATATCCCCTACAAAACGAGAATAATCCGACCAGTTCATCCCAAATTGAAACTCTTGGATGATCCCGGTCACGACGCCCACCGCAAAACTTAATAGAAAAATATTGCCCCAAAATTTCGCCAATTGACGATATTTTTCATTTTTCGTTTTAACATATAACGTTTCCATAATGGCAACAACCAAGACCATTCCGATCGAGAACGGCACAAAGAAAAAGTGAAAAACCGTTGTCATGGCAAACTGAAAACGGGCCAACGTCACTATATCCATTTTAATTCCTCCCCTACTATTGTGAATAACAAAACTAGAATAATTTCAGTTCTACAATAACTATAATCCTTATGAAATAAATTGCCAAATGTTCAGCTTAAGCGCTTTTTCTTTTTAAATTTTGAAATATAACTAAATAACTAAATCACATCAAATTTCTTAGTGTATTCACAAGTTACACCGCGGGTGCCTAAGCACTTTTCGCTATTTTTCAATAAATAAAATAATTTATGCTTATTATTACCACCGCAAAAAAAGTTGCTTAGAATAATTTTTTTCCTTCAAAAAATTAATGGGCTGTACTAAAAAAATCCAGTTTCTAAACTGGATTTTCTGCTTAATTCTATTGCTCCGACCCATAATAGACTTCTAAATGCTGTGGCAAGACTTTGAAGCTCAACGGAAGCTCAGGGCCTTCATCACCGTCCACACTCGGATGCAGCTCCGCGTCTTCTTTCACGGTCAAACGCCCTGCAGTAAAAGGAGTATAGCCAATATTTTCAGTCGGCTGATCCACCCCTTTGACAATATCCGGTACACTCTTTAGCCGATCAGTAATGCTTTGATCTTTCAAATAGAGGAGATATAAATTTCCATCGTTAGCCTCGGCTTCAGGAACGATATGTTGAAAGCCGCCGATTGTTCGTGTTAACACTATGACGACGGCACTACTTTCGATTTCCGTCGTTTCGCCATCGATCTCTAGCGAAAAGTGATAGGTTTGATCGTTGAATACTTCTTTGACGCCAGAAATAAAGTAAGCTAATTTGCCAAACTTAGTCTTTTCTTCAACATCGACATTGCTGATAGCTTCAGGAATACTCCCCACCGAAACAATATTCATGAAATAATCGTCGTTGATTTTGCCAATATCCAGCGATGATTTACGATCCACATTAAAGGAGGAGATAGCTTCTTGTGGGTCCATTGAAATCTTTAACGAGCGTGCTAGATCATTCACCGTACCTAATGGAAAAAAACCGAACTTCGGTCGATATTCTTGCTCAGCCAAACCGCTGATGGCTTCATTGACGGTCCCATCGCCTCCCATCGCAAAAACACTATCCACTTTGTCTTCTGCTGCTTGGCGAGCAAATTTTGTCGCATCGCCTTCTGCTTCCGTTCGTAGAACTTCTACTTCATCAAAAAAAGTCGCGAGCTTTTTCTGTGCTTGGCTCTCGTATTTTTCAGCCTCTTCATTGCCTGAACTAGGGTTGACGATCAATACTGCTTTTTTCATACTTGCCCATCCTTCCTTGATGTTTCTTTCTTTAGTATATCAGGTTGGCGGAAAATTGAAGTTGGAAACGCTTGACGGAAAATTCCCTAAAAAAAAATGGAAGCCCACCTGAGGAGGACTTCCATTATCAAATTATTAGTCATTCATATTGTAACGTAATTTCATTCGTTCAGAACCTGAGATGACCATCTTGCCTAAGAGTCTTGTTTGACGTTCTAAGGATTCAGTAGCTAATTTTTCATTTGCGTCTTCCAAGAATTTTTGAACATCTTTTTGATCTTTAATTGCTTTATCTGTTTCGTTTTGGATCACGTGGTAAGCAGACATCGCTTCAAGTTCGAAGGTATTGCGGAAATCAACGAAGAAATCGTAATCCGTATCCCCTAATAATGCTGTTGTGCAGCTTAACCAGTACATATTGTTCAAATCAAATGTACCTGTGGCATCTTTATAGCAAGCAGGAGTGTCATTAACATTTGAATAGAAAGGCACCACGCTGTTAAAGGTATTGGCACCGTAAGCTAACCAATGAACACCGGCGATTTCATCAGGCACATTGTTACGGACTTGTAAAATGTGTACATTGTGGTTGCGGTTGATCCCGATAGGACGAATCAATTTCTTTTGATCTTCTGTTCCGTTACCGTAAGGATCGTATTCGGTATTTTCAAAGTGAGAGCTTAACACGAACTTCACGTCTTCAATCGAGATTTTACGGTTGGCACGACAGATAAATGGTAAATCTTGATCCATCATTTCTTGTTCTACATCGGGAGTGAAGTATTTTTGACCATACCAAGCCCGTGGATTGTTATAAACAGTATCTTTAATCGAAGAGCTGCCGAAAATATGACGCAAGTTGTAGCCTTCGAAGTCTGGATTCAAATGATTGTCTTCGATCAAGTCTTTCAAATCTTCTGAGCAAAGGGTATCTGCTGAATCAAAATCAAAATGATCGATATTCATCCGGTTTGGTGCGACTACATAGGCATCATCTGGGATACGAACTGCTGCCCAATGATGGCCGCCGATTGTTTCTAACCACCAAACTTCTTCTTTATCCGCAAAAGCGATGCCGTTTGGTTCGTAGGTACCGTATTCTTTAAGTAATGAGCCTAAACGTTCCACGCCTTCTTTCGCGCTGTGGATGTAAGGCAAGACCAAAGTCACGATATCTTCTTCGCCAATACCGCCTTCAACATAAGGATCGAGTCCTTGGATACGTGGATTCGTTGTGATTGTTTCGGTTGCTGACATCGCTATATTTTCGCTATTGATGCCGGCTGCTGGCCAGATTCCGTTGGTTAAAATTGAATTTGGCATCGAGGTATAACGTAGTGGATTGTCTGGCAATTCAACCTTCACGCCACTAATCACCGCTTGGTAATCTTTTGGCTGATCTTCCGGTTGAACCACTACAAAACGTTGTGGGTCTAATGCTTCGTGCCCATCATCGTTCCTTGAAATAATAGTTGAGCCATCGATTGATGCTTTCTTTCCGACTAGTACGGTGGTACATGAACCTTTTACTTTCTTTGTCATACTTGAAACACTCTCCCCTTTTCATGGTATCTCAAGTATAACGCTAATAAAATTAAATACCAAACGAAATCCTGAATGATTCCCGTCAGACACTTATTTTCTTTTTAAAGCTGTCCATATAAAGTGAATCGGTCTTCCTAGAATCAGGAAAATAATGACAACCATTCCTAGATTGATTAAAATCAATGATTCTGTTGAAAGCTCCAGCAAATCGATTCCTAAAATCGTTGGCGTCCAATACTGTGCGCTGACAGCTCCCAGAATGATAACTAATACAAGGTACATTCGCAGAGCCAAACTTATTTTTTCTGACATCCTAAATCTCTCCTTTAAATGGATCAACTACTTTGAGAAAGGCTTTCGCGAACTCGCTCAGCTTTTGAGCAATAAGACCAAACTATTGATACATGACTGAGAAACACAAAGTTTTAACTTTGATGTTGAACAGTTCCTACTTGGTGTTTCTCAAATTTCGAAATTGTTTTGCTTATTGCCGATAAAGCTAGTTTGTGAAGCCGGACATGAATATGCCTGCTGTAAAGCGATTTATTCATATGAAAATTTTATACTTTCTTCATAGTCAAAAAAAAACAGCTTCAGTTTGGCTAATGAACTGAAGCTGTTTTGGATTAAAATTCGTCCCAATCATCCTTTTTTCACGCATTTTTTTTAGATGTTGATTTCACTTTAAAAAGCGCGATACTAAGTCCAATCAGTAATAACAATAAGCCCAATATGATTAATTTTCCGATAAAGAAACCCATTTTAATTTCCTTTGTCCGTTACCACGGTATTCGCGCCGTTAACCGTAACCCAGCCGTGTTTTTCCCGCGCTTGCGCTTCCGTATAACGAATCAGCTCATCTGTCACGGAGTCGGCGACTTTTTTATTGGCTTCAGCTTCGGCTTCCGCAGCTTTTGTTTTTTTGTAGGCCTCACTGTCGGCTTTCGTTTTCGCTGTTTCCGCATCTAGTTTGGCTTTTTCATTTTCTTGTCCTGCTCGAATGATGGCATCGATGGATTTTTGCGTTTCAGCATCCACATCCGGAACACCTAATGTCACATCTTCCACTTCAAAGCCCTTAGCTTCAACTGATTTAGCGAAACTCGTCAGAACCTCGGCCTCGACTTTGGATGAATCCCCTGAGAGAACGTCTAATAAACTATACTTCGCATAAACTTCTCTCGAAACTTTTTGGAGCTTCGACTTCAACCAGCCTGATTCGATGTCTTCACTGGTAATGTTCCCAAATTCCTTATACATTTTGGCGGCTTTATTCGGATCGACTTTGTAATCATACTTGATGTCGATCGTGGTTTTCTTGCCATCGCTGGTGGATACCGATACTTTTTCCGCTTGGATGGTTTGCAGGCGAATCGGATATTGGATCACTTTATCGATCCCAACAAACTTCACGCCTTGAGTCAGCGCCTCGTCTTTGATCCCGCCATTCATCGAATAACGAACACCGACGTAACCATTATCAATTCTCTCAAAAAATTTGAAGGCCGCAACGACCGCGACCACCGCAATTAAAAGCACCGCAACAACTACCTTGATAAGTTTGGTGATTTTAATGTTTGTGTTTCTTTCCATTCTGTACCCCTTTAATCCTCTATTCTAATCACAAGAAACAATCTTATGTGATTGATCATTTTAAGAGATGGCGAAATGCTGACCATTTCTGTTATAGACAGATTTTAAAATAACGTGAAACAAAACACAATAGCAGTTCGCTTTTATTTTTCAAAACCCTTGAAAAAAAGAGACGACCTTCATTTTTCATGCTAAATAATTTGTGCAATCAACTCTCCCGTTTTCTTTGTCCCATTTTCTTGTAATGATTGAACAATCTTCGAACCAATCACGACACCGTCACAAACTTGCTGGAAGTTTTCGACGTGTTCTTTCGTTGAGATGCCGAATCCAGCCAAGACAGGAATTTTACTGACCGCCTTCACTTGCGCTAAATGATCCAATAAATCCTGTCTGAAGTTTTGATCAGTCCCGGTGATACCGTTAACTGTTACTGCATAAATGAAGCCCTCTGCCTCAGCCACTAGCTGCTGAATCCGTTCTTGCGGACTAGTTAAAGACACCAGTTGCAATAACGCGATATCTCCCAGCTCCGGCACCGCCAAATCTCGGTGTTCATAAGGCAGATCGGGAATAATCAAGCCTTGCACGTCGGTTCCTGCTAAATCTTTCACTAATTGCTTGATGCCATAATGGAAAAAGGAATTGCTGTAACCCATCAAGATCAAAGGAACCGCCGAATCAATTTCTTGTAGGACAGCGATCAGCTTTTTTAATGTAACCTGATGCTCAAACGCTCGTAATCCAGCCGCTTGGATCGTCGGCCCGTCTGCTACCGGATCAGAAAAAGGCACACCTAACTCAATAGCCGCCGCACCTTGTTCCGCCAACATCGCAATTTCTTCTGGCAATTTGTCCAAGCCTTGTGCTCCCGCCATGATATAAGGTACGAATAATTTTTCCGTCTGCGCTTTTTCAGTTAATCTTTTGGTCAAAGGTTTCATTTTTCTGCCTCCATTCGTTCTTTGATCTGTTGGACATCCTTGTCCCCACGGCCAGAAAGATTCATGACGATGATTTGGTCTTTAGTCATAGTTGGCGCGACTTTGATTACTTGTGCCAGCGCATGAGAACTTTCCAATGCTGGAATGATTCCTTCCATACGTGATAGAAAATGAAACGCTTCTACCGCTTCTTCATCATTGATCGCAGCATATTCCGCCCGCCCAATCTCATGTAAGAAAGAATGCTCCGGCCCGATCCCCGGATAATCCAAGCCAGCTGAGATGGAGAAGGCTTCTAAAACTTGTCCGTCATCATCTTGCAACAGATGCATCTTCGCCCCGTGTAAAATGCCGACACTCCCCTTGTTGATAGAAGCCGCGTGTTCCTCCGTGTCCAAGCCATGCCCAGATGCCTCCACACCCAGCAAACGAACATCCGCATCTTCAATAAACGGATAAAACATCCCCATCGCATTGCTTCCGCCGCCGACACACGCCATTACTAAATCAGGCAGCCGACCTTCCGCTGCAAGAATCTGTTTGCGGGTCTCGATCCCGATCACACTTTGATAATCCCGCACGATCTCTGGAAATGGATGTGGTCCTAAAACAGAGCCCATCACATAATGTGTATCTTCAACTGTTGCCACCCAGTAGCGTAACGCTTCATTTACGGCATCCTTCAACGTTTTACTACCGGAAGTCACGCTTTCCACCTTCGCCCCTAAAAGCTCCATACGAAAAACATTTAAAGCTTGTCGCTTCACATCGACTTCCCCCATAAAGACGATACATTCCATCCCGAAAAGGGCTGCGGCGGTGGCAGTTGCCACTCCATGCTGGCCAGCGCCGGTTTCCGCAACGACCTTGTTTTTGCCCATCTTTTTGGCTAGCAAGACTTGCCCTAACGCATTATTGATTTTATGAGCCCCTGTATGATTCAAATCCTCGCGTTTTAAATAGATTTTTGCCCCGCCAAGCTCGTTGGTCAAACGCTCCGCGAAATACAAAGGATTTTCCCGTCCCACATATTGTTTTAAATAGTAAGCCAATTCTCTTTGAAAAACCTCGTCTTGTTTTGAGGCTTCATAGGTTTCCTCTAACTCTTGGACAGCGTACATCAATGTTTCCGGGACAAACTTCCCGCCAAATTCACCATAAAAACCCGCCTCATTTGGTTGTTGGTACATGTGATCACTCCTCGTTCATATTTATGAAATATTTTTACTCCGTATATCATTCCTCTAAACTTTGCTTACTCTTGTTTGAATAAATTTTATTGATTTTCTCTCAGCATGCTGTGCTGCGAAAAGAGGAACTGAAATCCTTATTCGTTTCTATCGCTTGTTTTTCCTATCTTCATTATCTGCTGCTTTCACTGCCTGGCAGAAGGCTTTGATCTTTTCTGGGTCTTTTTCGCGGGCTGTTTCTACCCCGCTTGAGACATCGACGACTTGGGGCTGGAAAAATCGGATCGCTTTGGCGACATTCTCCGTATTTAATCCGCCAGCTAACCAAAGTTTTTCTTTTGGTAAATGACGTTGATCGACCTGCCGCCAATCAAAGGTTCGGCCATTTCCGCCCATTAATTTGGCCGGCGGCGCATCTAATAATAGATGTGGATACTGATAAAAATAGGAAGAATCCTGATCTTGGATACTGAAGGCCCGAATAATCGGATAAGCTAATTTAATTAAGTTTGTTTGGCCATGTATCTGAATCAGGTCTAAACCGGCAATTTCTGCGGTTTCCTCGACTTCGGCTTGAGTTGGTGAGACAAAAACACCTACCTTCTTTACTTCTTTAGGAATTCCGCTAGTTAAGCGTCGAACGTTTTCCGCCGTTACTTGCCTGGGGCTCTCAGCAAAAACAAATCCAAGATAGTTGGCGCCGGATTCAACAGCGGCCGCAATCGCTGAGGGATTTTTCAACCCGCAAATCTTGATTTGAGTCATTCCCGCTTCACCTGCAATTCGGCGATTTTGAGGGCTGGATCAGCAGCTGTCATCAAGGTTTCTCCCACCAGAATCCCTTGATAAGCTACTTTGATTTTTTCTACATCCTCAGCCGTCTTAAAACCGGATTCGCTAATATAAATCGTGTCACTTGCTGGCTGAGCCAAATCAAGGCTCGTTTGGATCGTGACCTCAAAGGTTTTCAAATTGCGATTATTGATACCGATGATCTTGGCGCCAGTTTTCTGAGCCTGCTTCAACTCCTGCGCGTCATGGACCTCAACTAAAACTTCCAAATCTAAAGCTTTAGCATAATGGTATAGTTCTGCTAAGCGTTTAGATGATAATGCCGCGACGATCAGTAAAACGATACTGGCTCCCGCCTGCTTGGCTCGATCTAACTGCCTCTCATCAATGATGAAATCTTTACACAGCAGCGGGACCTTCACAACTTGTGCGACTGCCGCCAAGTCACTGATTTGTCCTTTGAAAAAGACCGGATCAGTTAAGACTGAGATGGCGCTGACACTCGCTTGTTCATAGCTTTTCGCTTGCTGCAAAATATCGACTGCTTGATTGATGTCACCTTTAGAAGGAGAAGCTCTTTTGATTTCGCCAATCACATGCATTTTTTCAGGATGTTCTTTGACGGTTTGATGAAAAGAGGGTCGCATAATTTCTGGTACAGCTTGAACGGTCGCTAAATTTTCCACTTCCTGTTGTTTTTCCTGTAAAATCTTCGTTAAAAAATCCAATTAGGCAACCTCCTTTTGTTTCGCAATCAATTGTTGCAGCCGATCATAAGCGGCCCCTGATAAAATGGATTGCTCCGCCTCAGCGATGCCTGCTTTTAAATTAGACACGCGGCCGCTGGCTAAGAAGCCTAAGCCGGCATTCAATAGCACTGTTTCATAATAAGCTGACGGAACCCCTCGCATCACCGAAAGTAAGATATCTTTATTTTTTTCGACGGTACCACCGACGATAGCGGCCAACGGAACCTTTTTTAAGCCGACTTCCTCTGGATCAAAAGAAAATTCTTCGACGGAACCCTTTTGATAGATCGCACAACGGGTCGTGCCGGCTAAATTTGCCTCATCCATTCCGCCGTGCCCATGAACGACAATGGCGCGTTTTCGGCCAAGTTGCCCTAAAGTTTTCGCCGATTCGACTAGCGAATCGCCAGCGTAAGTGCCCATCAATTGATGCTCCAACGGATAAGGGTTGATGATTGGACCTAACAAATTAAAAATCGTTGGGGTCGCTAATTCCTTACGAATATGCATGACCGCTCCCATCGCTGGATGCAGCGTTGGGGCAAAAAGAAACGCAATCCCCGCTTCTTGCAATAGATAATCAATTTTTTTAGGAGTAGCAATCAACGAAATCCCCAATGCCTCCAGCACGTCCGCGCTGCCTGATTTACTGGAAATACTGCGATTGCCGTGCTTTGCCATTGGAATACCACCGCCGGCTAAAACAAAAGCCGCCGTCGTACTGATATTGAAGCTCATGGAATGATCGCCGCCGGTGCCGCAATTATCCATCACACCCGTGGGCGCCGTTAACATCGGTGTGCCTTTTCCTTGCATGACTTGCGCGAGACCTGTTAGTTCATCCGCGGCTACACCTTTTACTTTCAAACCCACCAGTAAAGCGCTGATCTGGCTATCGGTTAATTTTCCTTCAAAAATTCCTCGACCAACTTGTTGCATCTCTTCAATCGATAAATCATTTCCGCGATAAATTTTTTCAAATAATTGCTGCATCTTGCTTCCCTGCTTTCTGTAGAAATTCTTTAAGGTAACTGGCGCCATTGTCAGTACCAATTGATTCTGGATGAAATTGTAAGCCAAAGACTGGATAACGTTTGTGCCGGATCGACATGATCACACCATCTGCTTTGGCGGTTATTTCCAAATCAGCCGGAAAATCCTCCGCCGCAATCGCTAATGAATGATAGCGCATCACTGACTGCTTTGTTCCATTCTGCAAATAGGACTGCTTGCCATGCATGATTACCGGTGCCGAAACAATTTTCCCACCGAAGACTTCACCAATCGCTTGGTGTCCTAAGCAAATCCCTAAGATTGGTTTCTCACGATAGTAGCGGCGAATTAATAATTCTATCTTGCCCGCTTCCGCCGGTCTGCCTGGTCCCGGTGAAAGGACAATCGCCGTAGCTGCCTCCGCTGCTGAAAACAAAGCTGGATCATCATTTCTTAAAATTTGAACATTTGCCGGTAATAATTGCAGTAAATTGTAGGTAAAGGAATCATAATTATCGACTAATAAAATCATTGGCTCACCTCCATTAACGCTTTGGCTTTTTGTAACGTCTCAAAATATTCGCTAGTAGGATCAGAATCATAGACGATCCCCGCTCCCGCCTGTACATGAGCCTTGCCGCCTTGAATCACCATCGTTCGAATCGCGATTGCGAAATCGGCTTGGTCATCCTGGCCTAAAAAACCGATCGCTCCGGCATAAATCGAACGCTTCACGGGCTCCCATTGATAAATCCGTGTCATTGCTCGGATTTTCGGTGCACCGCTGACAGTTCCAGCAGGTAAGGTGGCTTTTAAAGCATCCATCGCCCGCTTGTCGGGTTGCAATTTCCCCCTTACTACCGAGACGAGATGCATCACAAAGCGATAACGTTCAATCGTTAAATAAGTTGGGACAGTCACCGAGCCTCTAACGGCGACTTTTCCCAGATCGTTGCGACCAAGATCGACCAGCATTCGATGCTCCGCCACTTCTTTCGGATCGTTTTGTAATTCTTCCGCCAACCGTTGATCTTCTGCTTGATCAGTCCCCCGTTTTCTTGTACCGGCAATCGGATTGGTCGTGACCAGTTCTCCCGCTACCGTAACTAAGCTTTCTGGCGAACTCCCGATCACTTGAACCTCGGGAAAGTCTAAGAAGTAACAATAAGCTGAAGGATTGCTTGTTCTTAATTGTCGATAATAATTAAACGAGTCACCTGAAAAGTCCGCCGATAAGCGTTGGGAAGGAACCACTTGAAAAACATCTCCAGCCACAATTTTCTCCTTCGCCCGATTGACTATCGCTTCATAACCTTGTTGAGAAAAATTGCTGGTAAAATTTAGCGGCTGGGGCTGAATTTCTGGCAAAAGAACCGGCCATTTCAGTTGTGCTTCTAATTTTTCCAACCGTTCCTCCAATTCCATTTCTGACGTTTGACTATAAGTATTTCCGACGACAAGAGTAATCGCCTTAGTTGGTGCTTCGTATACGACAAAGGTCTCGTATAAATAAAATTGCAGATCCGGTATTTCCAGTTCATCTTTTGGAATCGTGCCAATCTCCTCGTAACACGCCGCTACATCATAACCAACATAGCCCAAGGCACCGCCCTGAAAAGGTAGGGCCAATCCATCCTCTTCTTTTAACACATAGGATTCCAACTCCTTCAAAGGGTCGGAACAAGGATAGCTGCGCTCGCCAATTTGAAATTGATTGTCTTGAAAGCTTAGCCTTTCAACCGGAGCAAAAGCGATAATGCTGTAGTCGACAGACTCAGAATGACGTTCAAATAAACAGGTCCCGTGATCTTTCAACCGGTAATAAAGATCAATCGGTGTTAATTCTAACTCAGTAAATTGCTTTATTTTTTTCATAACTGGACTCCTCTTTCTCGAAATGACGACTTAAAAAAACAAAAAAAGCCCTCAAACCAAATAAACTTTGGTCTGAGGGCGCAAATAGCACGGTACCACCTCTTTTACTGTCACGCTGACAGCACTCTAATCGTCCAACAACGATCGTACTCTATAACGGGAGCTCCCGTCGTTCCCTACTATTGTTCAAGAACGCTCCAACAAGTCCATTCACTGGAGAAAAGAATGTTTCTTCTCATCAACCGAAACTTTCTGTAATTCCTTCGTTTCCAGCTACTTCTCTTGTTTATGATTTAAGTTGTGTTTAGTAATAAAAAATTTTTCATCTTCGTACGCATACGATTCCAGTTAGCATGTTGAAAACACGCAGTGGAACTCGCAAAAAAAGCCCTCAAACCAAAATAAGCTTTGGTTTGAGGGCGGATAATCCACGGTGCCACCTCAATGGTATGCCTGAATAAAAGGCATTTCTCTCTCAGTCGTCCAACAACGACTTTACTCTATAACGGGAGTTCCCGGAAGTTCCTACTAATTCTTCAAAACTTCTGTCCAAAAGTCCATTCGCATCGATCTCCCTACTGATTCACAGCACCATCAGCTCTCTGAAAAGGCTCATCCATGTTACTTCTCTTTTGTTCGACACTTATTTTTTTCGAATATTACTGGTTTTTTTTCGACTTGTCAATGGTTTTTTGCAAAAAAATCCATTATTTTGAAATCCTCTGACTGTCCCAAATCCGTAGAACTTGCTAAAATAAAGCTATTGGAGGCGAAACCGGTGAAAAAAATTCTTTCTAACTTAATGAGCTGGATGCGCCGTTTCCTATCGGGCTCTTTTTATAATCGTCACTCGCTTTGGCAGACTTATCCTACTCTTTTTGCTGCGACAGTTGAACCGAAATATACCGTTCCTGGACTGAAAAAGGCACAAACAATCAGCTTGGCAAACCTGCCTGACAGTTGCTTAGCCATGACCCCTCAAGGTTTAACGGTAACGGAAGATTTTTTACTAATCTCAGCCTACTGTCACCAGCATCAGCACCATTCAATTATTTATGTTTTAGACCGCGAGACCGGGGCTCATATAAAAACCGTCTTTTTACCTGACCTGCCTCATGTCGGCGGCCTCGCTTACGACCTAAATCATCAAAAGATTTGGGTCAGTAACAACGCAGGGAAAAATGCGGCCGTAGCAGCAATAACCTTAGCGGATATCGAGGCCTATGACCAAAGGGATGGAAAACCGATCGTTTACCAGCAGAAAATCGCGTTAAAGGAACTGCCTCGTGCCTCAGCTTTGACCTATGATCACGGCTATCTTGTCGTCGCCCTATTTTCCTTGAAGCAAACGGGACAAATCGTCTGTTATCCAATCGATGATTCAGGCAATTTAAAGGGGGCAACGAATCTTTTAGCCACTCCTAGAAATACAACACCTGCCTTGCTGGAGTCAGCTTCAGGAACGCTTGCCATTCCACAAAAAATTCAAGGCGTGACCTTTTACAAAAATTTCTTGCTGCTCTCACAGTCTTGGGGCAAGCAAGCCGGAAAAATTTTTGTTTTCGATATTCATAAAACAACTGATTTCTCTGATTTAAGACAAGCAAAACAAACCATTGCTACGCCGCCTTATTTGGAACAAATCATTGTCGAAGGCGATCAACTTTTCGCCCTTTTCGAAAGTGGCGCTGCTGCTTATCGTAAAAAGGCGCCTCTCGTAATGAAAGAAGTCCTGCAATTAGATTTGAATCAGCTATTAAATGATTAGCCCTCCAATTTTTTGGAGGCTTTTTTATTTCACCGTACCCAGATACAAAAATCCCCCAGGTGTTTTTGGAGCAGATTCAGTGATAGAAAAATGAAACGAGCGTCCCAGTTCTTTACTAGCAACCGCCAAATGACACAAGGCGATTCCAACATCAAGATCCATCATTTTATAAGCTAAACCAAACACTCCGCCAATTTTTTGCTTTTGATAGACATGAATCGATTCATTTTCAGCAATAAAATACCACGGCTGCCCATTCAAGCCTGATGGTGCCAAACGCGCAGCTTCGATCCGAGGATCATTTCCTTGAGCTATTTCTGTCAGCGGCTTACGATCAAATTCTTCGATCGTGCGGTGTTCTGGTTTTGCTGGCTCGCCAAAAGCCATCCCTATGACAAAATTCTTATCCTGTTCCTTGCTTTTCAACATTCCTAACCAACGAGTCGCATAGCCTTCAGCATATAGAAATAACTCGGCGTGCTGAAATAAAAAGCCCGCACAAGTATTGCGTAAAACCTGTGGCGGCGCCGAAATCAAAATATAATGAGGCGCTTTCGGTACGCCCATTCCTTTGACTCCCTCTGGCCCAACGATCTTGTAAGAAATCGCAGCATCTGGTAAAAGTGGGGGAACATTTTCAATAAAGGCACGTAGCTCGTCTATTTTTGACTCGCTCAAAGGTGTCGCCGTAAAATCACGAGTGGACTTTCGCGTAAAAATACTTTCGTAAAGATTCATAAATGTTACTCCTTTTTCGTTTTATTGTATTTATTTTTCTTTTAGAAAAATAAATTTGATTCTCAAGCCGTATACCATCCTACTAGGCTTTGCTTTCCTAGTTCCAATCGGACTTTTTATGATTTCGATCTTTATATGCTGCAAAAAGTAGGACTGGCATCCTTTTTCGTTTTATTGTATTTATTTTTCTTTCAGAAAAATAAGTTTGATTCTCAAGCCGTATACCATCCTACTAGATCTTGCTTTCCTAATTCCAATCGGACTTTTTATGATTTCGATCCTTGTATGCTGCAAAAAGTAGGACTGGCATCCTTTTTCGTTTTATTGTACTTATTTTTCTTTTAGAAAAATAAGTTTGATTCTCAAGCCGTATACCATCCTACTAGGTCTTGCTTTCCTAATTCCAATCGGACTTTTTATGATTTCGATCCTTATATGCTGTAAAAAGTAGGACTGACATCCTTTTTCGGTTTATTGTATTTATCTTCTAATATGCTACACCAAAAAACGTTAGGGATCGCTCCCTAACGCTAGTCAACATATTTTGATTCCGTATTATTTAACCAAGCGTAGCCTAAGCCCATAACCAAGCCACCGCCGATGAAGTTGCCGATCAAAGTAAAGAATAGATTATGGACGACATTTCCCGCAGTCATTTCTGCGATCGCTCCATGAGAAGAAAAGTAAGCAAGTGAGAATGCTGGGAAATTCGCAATCACGTGTTCGTAACCTAAAAAAGCGAAAATGAAGATAATGAAAATGATCGCCATCACTTTAGCCGCGTCATCTTTCATTCGTAAGCTTACTAAAACTGCAATATTCACGACAATATTTGCAAACATACCTTCAACCAAAATCTGTCCAGTGGATTTTGTTAATTTACTGGCGATACCTGAGAACATATAGTTTTCTGCTTCCAAGTGGCTAAAGGGGGTCGTCAAGGATAGCAAATACCCGCAAAGGACACCTGCAATCAAGTTAAACAAAATACAAGTTAACAACAATTTGAATGCAAAAGAAACAGTCATTTTTTTACGATAAACACCGATAGTCGTATAAAGCATATTCGAAGTTCCTAGTTCCGCGTTCATGAATAAGATCATGACTAATGACCAGCTAAACATAAAGGCGTACGCCATCTTTTCTAAACCAGGAATCGCTTCCTGCATCCGGATGGCAATATAAAAAGCAATAGCTGTTCCTAAAGCTAAAAATAAGCAAGCTAACATTGAGCGAACTGCGTAACGAGGCAAACTTGAGTTGAATAAATCAATTTTTTTACTGATTGAATATTCAATCTGTGTCATTAGATTTGATTTGTTTTTCACATGTTTCTCGTTTTCAGTCGTAGAATTTTCTTCAATTTCCATAAATAGGTCCGATTTCATGAGGTTCCTTCCTTCTTTGGCAAAGCCATAATGTACAGGTATCATACAAGATTTTGCTGGCGTTTTCAATGAAAAATTACTGAAAACAGAAATATTGGGAAAAATTGCACAAGTTATTTTAAATTTTAACTAGAAAACGTAGTATCATTAAGAAAACGATCTAGGGGGAATCTTCTGATGACAAAACAAATTTTAAAGGCCGAAGTCGCCTCTATTGGCGGGCTACAATTGAAATGCTCAGCGCGTGGGTTTGAATTTCTAATTGATGAGCCAGAAAATGTCGGTGGAACAAATCAAGCAATGAATCCTTTAGAAGCACTATTATGCTCTTTAGGTGCTTGCAAAATGATGGTTTGTCGCTTCTTTTATCAATCGAAGCAGATCAATTTGAAAGCAATGCGGGTGGAAGTTTTAGGTGAGATCGACTCAGATCGGTTAAAAGGCAACCCAGATATCAAAGTCGGCTTTTCAAAAATTACAACGAATTATTATATCGAAGCCGATAATACTGCCACAGAAATTCAAACTTTCGTTGATTTTATTGAAAAAACCTGTCCGGTAAAAGACACCATCGTAAATGCTCCTGAAATGGACATTCAAATCAATCCGTAAATAAATACCCCTTCAAAGATTTGAAGGGGTATTTATTTTTAGTCTTATGGTAGCCTCTTTCGATTGATATATCCATAGAAGATGGTTGTAACAATCCCTGTTAAGAAAAAGAATGCAGCGACTTGAAAAATTTTTCCTCTTCCCATGCTGCCTGTACTCGGCAAGATTGAAGGCTTCTGTTCCCGCTCATTCTTAAGCGTGACTTCGATGGTATTGTTAGTCACGACAGAATCGTATTCCACAATGTATGGTTTGGCCTCCATATTCACGAGATAGTCCTCACCTCGTCCTATGATCTCAATCATTAAAGGCTCGTCCATTCCCTGATAGCCTTTAGGAGTCTTCGTTTCAATTAACTTGTAACTGCCCTCTCTAAGATTTTTGAAGATAAAGTCTGAGCCATCAGATAGCGTCTGATTGTAGTCTGTTCCCATCAATTGAAATTCTGCACCAGTTAATGGGAGAAGGTCATCGGCTACTTTATGAAGAATCAAGGTAAAGTCTGCTATTTTTTTGTTCTCAACTACCTTTTCAGCCGTTGAACCGTCAACCATCGCAATCACCCGGTTTTCATTAATATCTTCCGTGACCTTTATCTCAAAATCAGTCATCTTCTGATAACCTGACGGTACATGAGTTTCCTCTACTTTATAGGTTCCAATTGCTAAGCCTGTCAAGGCGACTCTGCCATTTGCGTCAGGCTCAATATTTTTTTCAAACACTTGATTGCTTTCTTTATGAATAATAGTAAACCGCGGCTTGTCGTTTCCAGTAAAGGGCGCCTGATCCTCACTTTTTAGCTTCACAAAGCTGTAATTGGTCGTCAGTAATTTATTTGTGATTAGGATGCCCTCGGAAGATAATGTCTCCGCCGTAAAGGATTCTTGATTGTAGCTAGGTGGATGATAGCCCGTCACCTTCTTCTGAGTGGCTATCTGTTCAATGACGCGATAAGTCTGGCCGGGTGCTACCTCAACAAATTCAGCTTGCCACTGATTTTTTGCTGTTAATTCGACTTCTGCAACATCAGTCCAGCTATCGCCGCTTTGCTTTTGCAAAATAGCTTTGATGGTTGCTGGTCTCAGTTGAAAATAATTGTCACTTCCCTCAAAACGATCCGTCCACTGCTTCTTTACAGGTATCGTAAATGTTTGCTCTCTGGCTTTAACTGATGGAACGCCAAAATCAAGCTTATCTGTACTTTTTTGTGGCGTTGGTTCCAGAATAGTTTGGCCATTCGCCGGATACCAATAGTCAGGCTTAAAACTGGCGTCTTCTGTCTTCAAACGGACCGTATATTCCACTTCGATTTCCTGACCACCAGTCAAATTAATATTATTTACCTTTACTTGACGTGGATCGCTAATGTCTAGGGTAGCCATCGCGGCTGATGCAATCGGTGTACTGCTATTTCCCACTGAAGTAATCTTCGGAGTTTTATTAGGGACCAATTCTACCATATCACCTAAAGGGTCAGTAATTTTACCTTTATCAACGGTACGAGCAATCGTTTCGAACCAATCCTTAAAGGTACCTGTCAGATCACTTATATCTTTGACATTATGATAAAAGTAATCATTTTCGCTTTCCCCGTTAACATTATTGGAAGCATCTGCTTTTTTAGTCGCCAGCTTATAAAGTCCTTTCAGCAACTCTTCTTTTGTGTGCTTTTCCCTTAAATGAACGGAGATTGTTAAGGCAACAGTATGAATCTCAATACCGGCGTTTTTAAGATCCCAAGCAGTCGAATTGGTAGTAGTCATGTGACTGTTGACCTTCCCTCCGTAAGGCGGTTGGATCTTGGTCGTATTTCCGACTACTTCAGGGCTTCCCATTAAATTATTTCCAGTTAAGTAATTAGGCTTCGTTCCCATGTTAAACCCGCCTAATCGATATTTATCATAATACATTTCATCATTTTCTGAATAAACAGTCGGCTTCCAGCTTTCATTCGGTGCACCATCGGTTAATAAAAAGAGTACTCGTTTTCTGCCAGCCGAATTTGGTGCGGCATCAAACAGGTCCTTTGATTCCTGTAATCCTCGTTGAGTAAAGGTAGTCCCCATTTCATAGGCTCTTTTGTGTTCTGAAACAAACTTGTCCCAATCAGCAGGATTACTAGAGATCGGAAATTTATATTTTCCGCCACTAGAGCCGAAGCCCCATTCATTACCTCGAAAAGAAGAAAAAATTTCACCGCCGATTCGAATATTATCCGCAGAAGGCTGATGGATCGTCTTTAATTCTTTAATGATATTTGCAAAAACTTTCTCTGCCGCGTCCTTTCGCGTATCTTTCAATTCGTCTTGATAAACATCCATCGACGCCGAATTATCTATTAAAAATACGATGTCCAACCCAGGTTTATAGGTCGTTTCTCCCCGTACATTTAGTTTGACCTTAAACTCATTTGGGGTCTCCGTTTCAGTAATATACTTTCGCAAAGAAATATTCGGATTGTTTAGGTCGTCACCATAATGAATATAAGATTTTGTCCGATCGTCATTGCTAGTATCCCAACTTTTGACCCCATCCCAGCCTTCTGAGCCTTCAAACCCACCCTGATGGTTGATTACTGTCGTTTGCCCATCTGGCTGCCAAGAATGAGTCGGATATGTCCCTAAACTTGTACTATTAGTATATTGAGGCTCTTTATTATTATAAAGCTCAGGATATCCTTGCCTAACACTGCCCATTGGTTGAAATAGCAACGGGCTACTTTTAGGCAGAACTACAGTTTCTTGTGAGACGGTCTGCTCTTGACTTTCCTCATTTATGGTTGGTGATAGAAACTTCAAATTATAAGAATCCTTCACAGATAAAGTGTTTTCCTTAATTGTCTCCTCGCCAACCGCGCCTTTGGTCAGTGTATCCATTTGAATCGAAACGACCAGCTTTTTTTGATCCTTTGGTGTAGTCAATGTGACCTGACCGGTTGATCTTGCTGTAAAGCTTTTTTCAACTAACCAGCCAGCTCTTTCTTCCAATTCTTTTACTTGAGGATAGCTGATCGATTGATCTTGCTCATCTAACGCTTTAAACTTCAGCCGTTGGACTTTCTTTTCTGATCCTTGTTTTTCCCAAACTAACTGCCAGAAAATGTTGGCGCCTACTTCCTCTGTTTTATAAGTCACCGTAAGCTCTGGCTGATCAATGACTACTGCACTTTTATCGGTCGTTGTTTCTGCGATTGCTTGTATGCTGGATAAAAACAAATAATTATAAGTGGAACATAAAAGAACTGTTAACACGAACAGCTTCATTAATTTCATACTTACATAACTCCCCTTTAACTCATTAATAAGTCCTTTCTACTTATATATTATAATTAATTCTATTTTTTTATTTTTTCTATTTTTAAGTATGGGGTTGTTATATTAATATATGATGAGCATTTGTATTCATAGAAACTATAAGATAGTTTATCGTTTTTTTACTTTTTAAATTTATTATTTTGTAAAAGAATAAACACTAAATCTTTTTTATTTTTTAAAGCATCTTGAGTAAGTGATGAACCTGTCAGCAAAAAAAACGACATCACATAAATGATGTCGTATCGTTGATTTGATTTTAACTAAGCTATTTCTTCTGGCAACTTGCCAGAGCTGCTACCTTTTTTTGATGCGAAGGACAAGATGATCCCTAAAGCAATGGAACTGAATGCTGCCACTACCACCCGCACATTTTCTGGCAGTAAAAAGACAATTGTGTGAACGGGTATCCAAAAACAAATTCCTACTTTCAACCAGTTAAAAGTCACAAAAGCCGTCCAATCAATCTTTGCGATCAAGCCCTTCAAACTGACAGATTCTTTTGCACTAGCCGTTTCGATCCACAACTCCATCAAGCGATGAAAAGTATTCATAGCCGGCGCGAAGGTCAGATTCATGATGCTGCTGCCACAAAAGGCTTGAGCCAAAGCCACTCCAGCAAAGGGCAACAGCCCTTCTGCTTGAGCTAAGGCCGCGCCTCCCATAAAGACTGGAAAGACCAAAGTCACCATGCAACCAATGATTCCCCAAACCACCGCCCGTAGAAAGACTTGTGAAGAAAACTGATATTCGCCAGAAACGATTCGTTTGCCAAATAGGTCACCCATCGTAGCTAAGATGGCGAATTGGATAAATCCACCAAAGTAAGGATGGGTACTACTAGCAGCTAAAATGGTTTCTCTAATTGCTGGAATAACGAAAAGCCCTAACAAGCACAATAGCAAAATAACCCAGATAATGTCTCCTTTCTTCATGTCATTGACCTCCCATTAGTTTGGCGGCTGATAAGACTTGTCCATTACGACCACCGCTTTGATGACTTCACCGCTGATTGAATCTGCTTCAGCTTGATTAATATTTTCAAAATCATAGTATTTTACAAATTGATCGAAGGGAAATTCACCACGTTTATAAAACTCGATCAAATTCGGTAAATGATATTTTGCAATCGTATCGCCAATCAAGACCCCGCGAACTTTTTTATTTCCAAAGACTAAATCAAAGAAGGTGTTCACTTCAAAATTCTTTTGAGTAACTGCCAGCGGCACAAATGTTCCGGAATTACTAACCGAATGAAGTGCTTTGGTCATAACCGGTGGAACACCGGTAGAATCAATCACATAATCTAATCCTTTCCCGCCAGTTAACTCCGAGATAAATTCTGCTGGATCGGCTTCTTTACTATTAAAGACATGACTCGCCCCCAGTTCTTTGGCTTTAGCTAAGCGTTGATCATTGATATCAATGGCAACAATCGGATAACAACCGGCAATTTTGGCAGCCATGACTGCAGAAAAGCCAACTGCTCCTGTGCCAAAGACCGCGATTCCTTCACCAACTTTAGGCTGCAGCACACTTAAGACTGCTCCGCTGCCCGTCCCTAGTCCGCATCCTAATGGACCTAACAAACGTAAATCGACCTCTTTACCGACCTTCACGACATTCGATTCTTCCGTCAAACTATACGTTGAAAAAGAAGATTGATTAAAGAAGTTATTGACTGCCGTCCCTTCTTTAGTGTGTAAAACATATTCTCCTCGTGGATTTTTTCCAAGATTATTGACTGCAAGCCACTCTTCACAAGACGATGGATGACCTTCCACGCAGTGCTTACACTCGCCACAATAAGCATAAGAAAGAATCACATGGTCTCCTGGTTCCACAGATGTGACTGCATTACCGACCTTCTCAACCATGCCGGCGCCTTCATGTCCTAAAACATTGGGAAACTGAAGACTATTTCCATTGCGCTCGCCATAATCTGAACGACACAAGCCAGATGCGACGATCTTTACTAAGACGTCCTTTGAGCCGACTTCGGCCAATTCTAATTCAGTGATTTCATAAGGCGCGCCCTCTGTTTTTACTAACGCTGCTTGGATTTTCATTTGTGTTGCCCCTTCCCATTTTTAATAATGAAATTGTTTCAATTCTTCTTGTCCCAACACAACTCGCTCCGCCCCTTTAGATAGAGCGATCATTTCATGCTCGCCGGGAATCGCGATAATTGGTGCGATAAATCCGACCCGTTTCGTCAGTTTTGTTACCACGATCTCAGAATAGGCCACCCCGCCAGTCAATGCGATCACATCTATTAATCCATTGGTGACCGTCGCTAAGCCGCCGATTCCCTTCGCGATTTGATAAATATAGGCATCGTAGATTTTTTCCAACTCTACATCCCCGGCCGTAATTCGTGCTTCGATCTCACGAGCATCGCTGGTTCCAGCATAGGATTTTAGCCCACCTTCACGTTTATAGAGCCGTTGCATTTCCTTTAATGTATGTTCATAACACAAAGGCATTAAATATTTCAAAGGCAAACCACCCGTTCGTTCCGTTGAAAATGGCCCTTCGTCATCAGAAATCAAATCGATCATCTTCCCGTGATGATGGATACTAATAGTATTTCCTCCCCCCAAATGGGCTACGATCAACGTCGCCTTTTGATAGTCTAATCCTTGCTCCCCAGCAACCTTCATTGCCACCGCTCGCATATTCAGTGCATGTCCAATACTTTTACGCTCGATCCCTTTTAATCCAGAAATCCGAGCCACCTCTTCAAACTCGTCCACCGTGACGGGATCATAGATCACCGCGATGGTTTGCGGATTGCCTTGTTCTTTGATTTCATTTGCTAGAAGTGCTCCTAAATTTGATGGATGTTCAATTTTTGTGACATGCTTCAAGTATTCGATCATCTCATCATTGACTTCGTAAGCCCCGGCAGAGACCGGCGGCAGCAGTCCACCGCGACCGGCGACTGCATCTAAATCTTTCGGATTGATCCCTTCATTTTCCATAAATCGTAATAAAATGTCCCGTCGAAATTCCAGCTGCTCCATCACATGATGAAAGCCTTGCAGCTCTTCAGTCGTATGAGAAATCCCTTGTTCTTTTATAATCTCACCATCCAGATAGTAAGAAACTTTCGTAGAGGTTGAACCAGGATTAATCGCTAAAATTTTCATCTAGTCACACTCCCTTGCTGCAATACATGGCTATCAAGATGGAATAAGCCTTTTCTTCTTCCGTAGAGCCACGAGAAACCATTACAATCGGTACGCTAGCTCCCATGATCAGTCCCGCCATTTTTGCGCCCGCCAATATCGTCAAGCTCTTGCCTAAGACATTCATAGTAGTGATGTCCGGACCTACGACAATATCCGCGTCACCTGCAACTGGGCTTTCATAATGCTTGATTGCCGCTGTATCTGAACTTAGCGCCAAGTCCAGTGAGATTGGCCCATCGATCCAACAGCAGTCTGGTGTCTCGGCTTGGAGTTCCTTCATGATTTCTTCCGCTTCAACACTTGAAGCAATTTTCGGGTTGACCTTCTCCGCCGCCGCTAGTAGTCCAACTTTCGGTTTTTCGACACCGATCTTGTTCATCACTTCGATTCCGTGCTTGATCAGGACTTTCTTTTCTTCCTTCGTTGGGGCTGTCACCATCCCACCATCGGTCGTTAACAATAGCTTGTGATAGGCGGGGATTTCGTTTAGCGCAACGTGGCTTAATAGCCCATGGTTTGCGATTCCTTTTTCCCGATCTACCACTGCCTTTAAGAAGGTCCGCGTTTGGAGATGTCCTTTCATCAAGAAATCGATTTCTTCGTCTTGGACCATTGCGACCCCGATCGCTGCGCATTCCTCTTCGGTCATCGTAGGAATAATCGTCGCTGACCATTGATGACGCTGTAAAACAGCTGAGATCAACGCTTCATCTCCGATTAAAATCGGCGCTAAAAACGGTCGTACCATTGGATTAAACACAGCTTGGATAGAAACCTCGTCATTGGCACAAACCACACCAATCCGGATTTTTTGCTCACTGGAAAAATTTGCCAGTAAATCATCAAACTTTTTCATAATCGTCACCTAATCCCACGGTTTGCCATCATGTTTTGGTTGAATCGGCAATGCGACTCTTGAAATATTGATCAAATGGGTATAGGTTAAATTTTCTGAAATAATATTATTCCCCCACGAGCCACAGCCTAGTGATACCGTTGGGTTCAAGCCATTCGCCGGCGATCCGCCTGCATCGATCGTTGGTTGATTCACCACCACCCGACTGACTGGCAAAACTTCTCCGGCATAAATTTGATGTTCTTTGGTCTGACTGAATAAACCTGCTGAATGTCCAGCACCTTCTAACAACAGATTTTCTTTAGCAAATCCAACCGCCTCTTCAAAGGTGTCATAGGACTTCAAAGCTAAAACCGGCGCCATTTTTTCTTTACAAAAAAGTTCTGATTTGCCGACAGCATCGACTTTTACCGCGATGATTTGACTATCTGCTGGAATCTCAACTCCTGCCGCATCCGCAATAATTTTGGGATCTTGACCAATCATATCCGGGTTCGCTCGCCCATCAATGAATAGCGTGTTCCGCAATTTTGCTAAATCTTCTTTGTCCGTAATCACTGCCGCTTGTTTTTGGCTTAACGCTTCAAATACTTCCTTTTCCTTTTCCTGCGGATAAATCAAGCTTTGCTGACACGCGCAAACAATCCCGTTATCAAAAGAACGACCGATAACGGATAACTCAGCTGCCACCTCTACGTCAAAATCACGATCAAGAATTGCTTGAACATTACCTGGTCCTACGCCATAGGCTGGATGACCACTTGAATAAGCAGACTTCACTAAACCAGGTCCGCCGGTCGCTACAATCAAATCGACTGATTTCATCAATTCCTGAGACAATTCGATACTTGGTTCTTCAATCACTTGTAGCAGATCTCTCGGTGCGCCAACACTCACAAGCGCCTCACGCATCAACTCAATCGTTTCCTTCGTCGTTTTTTCCGAACGGGGATGGGGAGAAACAATCATGGCATTTTTACCCTTTAACGCCATCAAGCCATTTCCCAGCGGGGTAATGGTTGGATTTGTCGTCGGTGTAACTGACCCAATCACACCTACCGGATGCGCGATTTCAACTAGTCCTTCTTCCGGTATCTCCCTAATCACATCGACTGAAGCTTTGTCCTTCAAACTAGCGAAAATAATTGTTGCCATGCCCTGATTTTTACCAATCTTATGATCCAAACGACCCAGACGTGTTTCTTCAATCGCCAACTTCGCCAATGGTTCAGCTTGTTCAAAAACTGCCTTTGAAATCACATAAAGCATTTTGTCTACTTGTTCTTGATCATATCCACTGATTTCCTCCATTGCTACTCGTGCCTGTGTCACCATTTCCTTAATCGTCATTTTCCCAAGCTCCTTTCATTTTTACATACACTGATGTATGTATCTAACAATCTCACTATACAAAACTGTTGAAAGCGCTGTCAATTTCGTGAAAAAAAGAACTTGCTTGTAAAAGACTGCTACGAACAAGTTCCTCATTTTTTTAAGCATTTGTAAAAATAATCGAAATACTCCGTCTGATCGCTTCGGCGTTGTAGTTCCTTGCCACCTCCTCAGGTGTTCCCGAACCATACATTCCTTCAAAATAATTGTAAAACATACTGGCAACAGCCGCGGCATCATTCTCATTTAACCCCTTCATTCTCAGTCCCTCTAAAAAGAATTTGTATAAACGTGCCCGCGTTTCCCGAAACTTTTGTAATAGTTCCGAGAATTCCGAATGGATCTCTAATGTTTTCAATGACTGCTGCAGAAAATTAAAGCCCTCTTGTGCCCGTGACGGTACTAACAGTATTTCCACGACCTTTTCTTCAAAATCGAGTGTCTCATCCATCATGATCTGTCGTTTCTCATTTTGAATTTTTTCAATCGTCATCGTCACGACTTCGTTAAAAATCTCAGATTTATTTTTAAAGTGCCAGTAGGCGGCTCCTCGACTAACATTCGCATCTTTTGATATTTTTTCTAAAGAAGTATTCTCGAAACCAACGTCATAAAAATTTTCAAAAGCTGTCTCTAATAAACGCTGTTTGGTTAATAGACTGTCCTGTTTTCTTTTCAAGTTGCCACCCCTTAAATAAAAAAACAATTAATTGTTTTTTTTTTGCGCTTTTTTACTGTTTTTAAAAGTTTGGGAAATTTCACAAAAAGCTTACGCTTGTGAAAGACTATCACTTATTTTTTGCCTAAAGCTCCGCTTCCATTCTTTCATAATTGAAACTATTTGGGAAGAACATTTTACAAATCGTTTGTTTTAAAAATTTATGGACTACTCATTAGTCCCATAAAGACAAAAAAAGCGCACCAATTTCTCATTGGTACGCGATTAGTAACTATTTTAACGTAGTGGCGGTAAAATCGCTAGCAGCCCACTACTTAACGTAATGTACATCGAAGCCGCGGTTGGCAACGTTTCTGTTACGACTTTTTTAGTAGGCATAGCCGTTGAAGCTAATGCAATCAAGCTATCACCACGGAATAAGTTAATAAAATGCTTTGTTGTCATCACTTGTGGAATTCGCTTGTTATTCGCAATGCTTGCAAGTAATTTGGTTTGTAGCCGTTCATTGAAATCAAAAGTCATTTTCGTTGCTTTGATTTCTGGACCAGTCGTAATTTTTTTAACTTCTTTCGATTCTTTCGCTTGGTCAAACTGCGTTAAATCGTAAGCTTTGATGATCGCGTTCAATTTTTCTGCGTATTGTTTGTCTGTCGCATATCGTCCTTGTAAATGTTTGGTCGCATCTTGATAAGACTCTGTTTGGTCCTTCCAAGTATCCTTATAGAAATCAGCGTTGCCTGTGATGCCTTTTTTAAGCAAGTTGGCATAGTCTTCTAAGGACTCTTTATAAGAAGGATACTTTCTAAATTCAGAGCTGATTTGATAGCTCTTACCGTCTTTGTCTTGCTCCAACGTATTGAAGGTCACGCCTTGATCCTTAAATTTACCCTTGATACCGAACAAATTGTAATTTGGTTCGCTGGCTAAAGAACTATTTCCTGAGCCGCTTTCTAAAATTGCTTGAGCGATCATAACAGAAGAATAGATTCCATTCTTTTGTCCGATTTCCCGAGAGGTTTCACCGATTTTTTTGATGAATTGATCCGTCGTTTGGTTTTTGTTGAAAACAAACGGTTGGTTCGCACTGTATTCGCCAAAAGCATTTGATAATGAACTGCTGGCTTTTGGTAGACCCGCCATATTCACTCGAACTGCAAAGGTTGGAGCAAAATCGCTGATATTGCCGATCTTCACAACGTCTCCTGGTTGCGGTGCATGGATATATTGACCATTACCGATATAGATTGCTACGTGAGTTGTAACACTAGTTGGTGCTCCCCAAAATAGTAGATCTCCTGGTTGTGCTTCACTGACAGGAATTTGTGTACCAGCATATTGCTGATCTCCTGTCCAACCGCCGATGTAATGACCAGTGGCATTCGCGTAAACGACATAAGCTAACCCAGAACAGTCAAAAGCATTTGGTCCTTTTGCTCCCCACACGTACGGCATGCCAAGATAGCGATAAGCTTCTTGAACGATTGCATTTTGCACATCATTACTATAAGTCGGTGCTTTTTGGTTCGAAGGCACCCGAACATCTGCTGGTGCAGATTCTGGTTGACGTGCAGCTGCCTGATCTTGTTTAGGTGTTGTTGTATTACCAGCCGGTTTTTGTGTATTTCCATTATTTGTGTTTCCTGCCGGTTTATTGTTTGGCTCTGGTTTTGGCTTAGGGTCAGGCGTTGGTGCCGGCTCATCAGCTTTCTTTACAGCTTCGAATTGGATTGATACATCTGATTCCGGCATTGTGAATTGACCATTAATATTGCCACTAGACACAATTGGTGCTTGGGTTGTTTTATTCACTACATTAACAGCCTTTAATTCAAAGTCCTTAGCAAGTGAGACTGTATAATGAACCGTCGTATTGGCAACTAATCCATTATCAGACGCATATTGAAAAGTAAGTGAATTCCCATTAGTGTCAGTTAATGTATTATTTACTAGTGGTGTCTCATCGTTTGCAAGTAATCGATATTGCTTAACTGGCTCCGGTTCAGGGGTGGGCTCTGGTTCTGGCGTCGGTTCAGGATCAGGAGCTGGCGTTGGGTCTGGCACCGGTTGGGACTCAGAACTTGAACTTCCTGTGCTTGAACTTTCCGTCGCTTCTTGACTTGATGATGTCGGCACTGTACTGCTTTCCTCGGCCAAAACTTGTTGTGAAGATAAAAGTGTTGGACCGACCATCGTTCCAATCGCTAATAAACTCAAGATTTTATTGTACTTCAATATCCATACCTCATTTCTATTTCAAATTATTGAATAGATATAATTATTTTCCTTAATTACTTCTATATTATCATTAATTTAAAAATATGTCTAAAATCCCATCATAAATTCATAAAATCTTCAAAGCTAATATATTCAGACCCAAAAAGCTTCAACAATTTTCAAAAAAAAGGTGTTGTATTGCCTATTTTTATTGATGTTTCATTAAAATAACATAATTCATATTTTAGAAGCATTTCTACTATTTTTAATCCGTAATTCCACAAAATTAAAACTTATTTTTAGATTTGAATAATAAATAATAGCGAAAAATAATACTTTGTTTTACTTTAATATACGCAAAACAACAAAAAAACTAGGAATGCAAATAAAAATTTACATTCCTAGTTTTTTAGTCTGTTTGACTATCAACTTGGATTCTCACCGGGTATCCAAAGCAAATTCAGTAAAAAAATCTGAATGATATCATTCAGATTTTAACTCTACCTTGCTGCAATAATTTTTTGCATCAAATTAGAAATCGTTCGTTCATGAAAATGTGTCATACGGACACTTTCCCCAGCTTCTGTACACCAAATTTTATTTTCGTAAAAGCCAACGTTTTCCCGTTTGCCGTCCATTAGTTCTTTAGCATATTCCAAAACAAGTTGGATAGCCTCACGAGTTGGTTCATCACTTTTGAAGTACCCGGGATAACTACGCAAATATTCATGAAGATCACTATTTTTTGAAGCTTTCCAGTCTTCGATAAAATCTTCTAATGCGGTAACGACATTGCCTGTCTGAATATCCCATAATGATATATCTGTTTGATTGTCCATACGCTTCCCCTCCAATGAGTGAATCCCTTTTCAAGTTATTATAAAACAATTTCCTTTTAAACGGCTGAGATATGTGCGAATTTTTTATTAAAATTGATCAAAAATCAAACCCAATTTTAAAAGTAAACTTCAAAAAAATGAAGTTTACTTTTAATCGAATATAGTTATAGCTTCTTATTCCCTTTTCAATCGGGTATAATAAAGCTAATTGATTAATTTTTAAGGATGATTCTTATGCTAAACTTTCTAATAGATAAAATTACAAAACGTTCCAAAGCAAATAAGCGGACTGGGGTCGGGATTTTAGCCGGCTTATTGGGCCTGTTCTCTAATTTGGCCTTATTTATCGCCAAATTTTTCATTGGCTCGCTATCCGGCAGTGTTTCTATCATGGCCGATGCTATCAATAACTTATCGGATACGGCCTCCTCGGTAATCACATTGGCTGGTTTCAAAATCGCGGGCAAACCCGCAGACGAAGGGCATCCCTATGGTCACGAACGCTTTGAATATATCAGTGGTTTTGTTATTTCTATCCTAGTGACTTATGTAGGTGTGCGTTTTTTAGACAGTTCTTTTGTCAAAATCATTCACCCTAGCAGCGTCTTACTTTCACCGATCGTCTATATCGTGCTGGTACTTTCGATTTTACTGAAATTCTGGCAAGGCTTTATGTATCGCAAATTGAGTCGTGAAATTGATTCGGACACTTTAAAGGCTACTGCTCAAGATAGCATCAATGATGTCTACACGACCATTGCCGTTTTGATTTCTGCTATCATTGAATGGCTTAGCGGTTGGCGGATCGATGGCTACATCGGTTTTTTGATCGCTCTATACATTATCTATTCTGGCATAAAAATGTTATTAGGCTTCATTAATGATTTAATGGGGGTACGACCTCCGGAAGCCGAGGTCTTAGCAATTCGCAAGCATCTCGATAATTATCCAAATATTATTGGTTATCACGATTTACTGATTCACAGCTATGGTCCTAATAGTGTTTTTGCCTCCGTACACATTGAAGTCAATCAAGATTGGAGTTTGTCTCATGCCCATGAAGTAATCGATGCTATCGAATACGAGGTAAAAGAGGATGTCGGAGTCGATCTAGTTTGTCATTTAGACCCCTATCCGATTAATGACCCCGATTTCAAACGAATCGCCCCAGAGCTGAAAAAAACCTTGAAAGATATCCATCCCCATTTACGCTTTCATGATTTGCGGGTAGATAAAACGACGACCCCTGAGACGATTTATTTCGATTTAGTGGTACCGGAGGAATTAAAGAAGACTGAGAATTCTCACTTACAAGACATCATCAGTCAGCATTTTATTGCTCAAAACGAACCGGCAAAACTAAATATCACCTTTGATCGAACCTATTTGCTGTGATAAAAAAACCGCTTTGGCTTACTAAGCCGAAGCGGTTTTTTTCTGTTTAAAATGCACGATAAACGTATTGATTTTTCGGTGCAGTCACGGTCTGAGCTTTAGTAACATTTACTGCAGGAATCTGGCGTTGGAAAGGTTCGAAAAAGTCCAACGTAATCGTTCCTTCAACGTGTAGCCATTCGTTGTTCTTAACAGTCAGATTTGCCGGCAGCTTTGTCATGAGACCAAATACTCCAGAATCCGCGACGCAATGAATAATCCCAAAGCGGAACATAAAATCATATTTTTGCTGGTCCTTTTGGGTCTCATAGATAAATCCATTAAAGGAGATGTTCTTGCCCACAAAGGAATTGGGATAATTATAGATCAGTTCCATCACTTCTAAATAGTTCTCATCGGTGACTTCCAGTTTTTGATCCGTCTCATATTTTTTCATCAGCTTGGTCATTTGATCATTGTAATCACTTTTGTTGTAATAAATGCTAGTATCAGGTTTTAAATATTGGGTATTCATCTCTGGATCACCCACGGACTCCTTGCTAACTGGAAAACTAAAGCCCTTTGCCTCAACAATCGTTGTATCCAAATTAATAGTAGGAAATAACAGACCCACTACCAAAGGAATGACCAACAGCAAATAAGCGATCCAACGTTGATACGGTTTATTCAGTCCATGATCGTGATCATGATGAGAATGTTCTGCTTGCTTATCACTACCCGCCCAAATTTTTAATTGGACTAACGCTAAAATCAGCGATAGGCCCATTGTTAGAAAAACGAGATAGCGATAATGGACATTAATATATTGATCCAATCTGCCAGAAACCTGCAGATACATCATCAATTCGAAATAACCTGATAAAATCAAGAAACGAATCATTGGTCTCCTCCATTTTTATGTATTCTCTCTTATTCGATCCGCTAAATCACTAACGCGTAGACCGTAACGATCACGCTGATCAAAGCGATTAGCTGAACAATAAATTTCCCGTGAAAGCTGCGTTTCATCATCATTAGATTTTTGATATCCACCATTGGACCAAAAACTAAAAAGGCCACGATCGCATTGGTACCAAAAAGACTCAATAGAGATGAACCGACAAAAGCATCGGCCTCGGAACAAAGCGACATTGTAAAGGCCAAAACTAGCATCACTAAAACGCCGACAATTTTTGAAGAAGTTAGTTGCAACATGAATTGCGTAGGTAAATAAACTTGCATGCTGCTGGCGATCAACGCACCAATAATCAAATAGCGGCCGGTATCAAAGAATTCATCGATCCCATGAACCAAGACTGACCAAATATTTTGGCTGAAAGAATGCTTATGTGTTTCTCCGTGTTCATGGTGCTCCTCTGTGTGAGGTTGTAAATCAGCTTTTAAAATCGGTGAGTGATTGATATACGCGATCCATGAGCCAATGATTAAGGCCACGATAAAGCTGCCTAGCGCTCGTAAAAAAGCAAACTTCCAGCTATTACCAAAGGCGATAAAGGTCGAAAATAAGACAATTGGGTTAATAATCGGCGCAGTCACCATGAAGGCAAAGGCCGTATGTTCCGGCACACCTTTTTTAATGAATTGAGTGATGATTGGCACGATTCCACATTCACAAGAAGGAAAGAAAAATCCTAAAAATGAACCTACGAGAATCGCCAGTAATTTATTTTTAGGCAAAATCTTTTGAACCCGTTCAGGCGTTAAAAAAACCTGTAAAGCGCCAGAAATGATACAACCCAATAAAACAAAGGGAATCGCCTCGATTACGATTGAAAGAAAGATCGTACTCATTTGTAAAACGGAATGGGGCAGAAAATTAAACATAAAGTTCCTCCAGAATTTTCACTGTTCTAAGATATACGCTTTTTTAGCCAAAGACACAAGAAAATTTTGATTCACAAACTTTTTTTTAGATATTTTTTAGATTTGAGACGGATCCGAGCACAAAAAAGCCCGCTACTCAAAGTAGCGGGACTCATTTTTTTACTTCACTGCATCTTTTAATTGTTTACCGGCTTTGAATGCTGGTGATTTGCTAGCTGCGATAGTGATTTCTTCACCTGTTTGAGGGTTACGGCCTTTACGTGCAGCACGTTCCCGCACTTCAAAGTTACCAAAGCCAATGACTTGAACTTTTTCTCCAGCTTTCAATGATGATTGAATTCCTTCAAATAAAGCATCTACGGCAGATGTTGCATCTTTTTTTGTAAGACCTGTCTTTTCCGCTACTTGTTCAACTAAACTTTGTTTATTAATCATAATGTATAGCCTCCACTGTCTTTTTAATTGATTCCAAACATAATTCTATTCGTTCTTGCTGAGAAAGGCAACCGTTAACTCTCTTTTTCCTATTTTTTTCCGCCGGATTCTTTTTTTATTTTTTTAGAATTAAAAAATAAAAAATAAATTCGAAGTTTTTTTTAATTATTTGCGTTTATCCTTATAAAATTAGTATCCTAATTTATAATAATTCTTATTGGGAATTAGTTAAATAACAAAAATAAGCTTAATATAAGTTAATCTAACTTGTTTCCCCTCTTTTTTGCCATTATATTAAATAAAAAATTATTCGAGGGGTTATATATATGAATTTAAGAGGGTTAATGAAACAAGAAACGACGAGACGTTTATGTCTAATCGAACAATTATATTATGCCAAAGATTTGCTTTCTTCCGAACAATTAATGGAGGTACTAAACTGCTCACTACCTGCATTGATTAGTGATATTCGTTTTTTAAATGAAGAAACCTTACCGATCAAAATAAAGAAAAAGAAAGGGCTCTATTCAATTGAGTTCGATCAATTCGCAACGATCGACATTGTTTATGCCTATATTTTGCGGACTAGTCTAGAGTTTCAAGTGATTGAGTGCCTGTTTTTTGAGAAAAGTCGGGGGATTCAAATAGCAGCGGATCATTTAAATTGTAGTTTTTCTAACATGCAGCGTTATTTGAAAAACATCAAGCATAAGCTAGCTACTTGGGATATCTCTGTCCATCATCGCCCACTGCGAGTCGCTGGAGATGAAGCGATCTTACGACAATTCTATTATCTTTTTTTTAGAGAAGCTCGAATGGCCTTTGTTGATTATGGTTTCTCAAAGGAATTACTCAATTCAGTCGATTACTTGCTACGGCAACTCTTAAAAGAAAATCAAATCGATAATAATATGAATGTCCATTTTCAACTGATGCACAGCTTTTTGATTGGCTTACAGCGTTTAAAAAATGGTCATTCCATGAAAAAACTGTCCAATGAAAGTGGTTTGAAGCTCCCTGCTTTCGATCAGCTAGAGCGTTTAACCAAGCTGATCAAACGTGAGACTGGGATTGATTTTACTGAGAGCTCATTGAAGGAATGCTTGTGGCCGCTGTTTTCCCATCAATTGATCTTAAATCGTCAGCAGCAATTATTCGCGATCCAAAAAAATACTCGACTGGCGAATTTTTATGAATCTCATCATTTATTATTGAATCGTATTAGCGAACTACTAGACACGCCGCTTTCACAAGCTGAGATCGTTGAAAACCTGCGACTATTAGGCAACAGTCTGTTTTGCTATCAGCCTAATAAACGATCAGTCGAGATTTTACAGGAAACGCAAGCTACTATGCTGAAATTGATCGATAAAAAATATAGCCGTGAGTTGAGAAAAATCAGAACGGTCGTAGAGGATTTTTTACCAAGCCAGCAGCACAACTCCTTCACCGAGTTGTATATCAGCTTATTGGTTACTTCAATCAGTCACCTGCTGCAGCGCTTAGTAGCGGCGGATCAACCAATCAAGGTCTTGTTGCTCTCTGATACCTCCACCACCCACGAACGTTTCTGGCACTCGATTTTCCCGGCCTTTATTAAAGGCGCCGTGAACTACGATTATTTTAGCAGTCCGTTTATTCAACAGGAACAGTTGACTAATTTAACTAAAAGATATGATTTGATCGTAACCAATGTCACGATGACTGAACTTAAATCCGCGTGCCCATTGATTGCCATCAACGCCTATCCAACCGCTCAAGATTTTGAACGTATTCAGCAATTTGTGAATTGTTTCGAACCACTTCCATTACGAAAGGAATATTATAATGAACTTACGCCGACTTCTTAAACGAGATAGCCAGCGCCAATTAAATTTAATTGAAACCCTGTATTATTCCAAGCATCCGTGTTCCAGCGAGGAATTGTCCACCATCGCAGACTGCACCACACCTGCTTTATTAAATGACATTCGAACAATCAATACCCAAAGCAACTATTACAAAGTCGTGCGAGAAAACAGCCTGTATCGGCTAGAGCTGAAAGACAACGCCACCATCGATGTGCTTTTCTCCACTTTGCTAAATCATTCGATGGCTTTTAAAATTCTGGAAGCCATCTTCTTTGAGGAATGTTCCACCTTATTAGAGTTGTCCCAAAAATTATTTTGTAGCTTGACCACAGTCCAATCGGCCATGAAAGATCTGCAAGATGCTCTGGCACACTGGAAATTGACGATTCAGCGGCGGCCTTTTCGTTTGACCGGTGATGAGATCGCGATCCGCCATCTATTCTTTCTCTATTTTTCAGAGAAGAAAGTCATGCGGGAAAATACGCGCTTCAGTTCGGAATTCTTCCGATACGGTGACGAGATCGTTCGCTCCATGATCAATGAAAATGAATTATCGGTGTCTTTTGCCCAATACAACCGGCTAAGTCTTACTTTTTTTATCAGTCTCGTACGGATCTCTAACAACCATCGTTTTTCCTCCCGTACATTAAAATCGGAGAGCATTCTGCCACCAAAGCAAGCGACGATGAGTCGTTTTGGTCCGCACTTGCGGAAAGAGCTGCATATTCTCTACTCAGAAGATGTTATGAAAGATAGCTTTTGGTTGTTGTATTCGGATCTCTTTTTGCTAGGCGACAGACAAAAGAAAAAAGCCTTGGAAACAAATTATTCCTTGGCTTATCATTATGAAACGCATTATGAACTAGCGGAAAGACTCAGCACGATGCTCGTCGATCCTTTGACCGAAAAACAAAAAGATCAATTAACCACAATTTTGATCAATCAGCATTTGTTCCATGCCAAGACAAAAGAATTTATCAGTGTTCTACAAGACCGAAAAAAAGATTGCTTACATTTGCTAGAGACTTTTCATGCTCATTGTGTGCATCAGTTGCGGGAACTAGTGCTTGGATTCACCGAAGATTATCAGCTTTTCGCGACGGCGGAATTCATCGATAATTACATTTATCAAATCATCGCAACGGTTCCCAGCTGTCTGAATAATATGCAGCAATCTAATCAGCCAGTCACCTTGCTAGTCGTCTCGACAGACTCTAGTATGCAAGAGAGCTTGTTGTCTGAACTGCTACGCTTTTCAATCAGAGGCAATTACACGATCCAACATATCAATTTTAACAGCCTCCAAAATAAAAGCTATTTAGAAATCTTTGAAGAATATGATATCGTCATTAGCACCTCCACCTTTGATGTGCAAAGCTGTCGAACGCCGATCATTGCGGTGGAACTGTGTCCCAGCATCCATTCTTTAAACAAGATCCAATCGTTGGTAGATACGGTCCATCGTAAAAATTTCTCTTCAGAAAAGCGCGAAGCTATTCCCGTTTGATAAAAGTATTCCTTTATATGAAACTGGCCGAGGATTAGGTTCTCGGCTTGTTTTCTTTTAGCCGTATGACTTCCTTTTCCATTGAAGCTTTTTCTAACGTCAAACTGTCGATCATCTTCTGGTATTTTTCCGGCCCATTTTTCTTACGGATCAGATTTAGTTGAACTGCGGAAAAGAAAATCATGAATAATGACAAAATAACTATCACAGCAAAAACCAATCCCGGTGTGATGCGAAAGAATACATACAGTAAAATAATCAGCCCAATTAGAATCTCAGCGATACTTAGTTTCGCACGCCGTCCTCCGCCAAAGAGAATTCGTTTTAAAACCGATCCATGTAACAATTCTTCATAACGCGTCAAACGTGCTTCTAAAAAGCTGATTTGTTCTTTTAATATATCAATCCGTTGATTTTCCGGCATAATACAATCTCCCTTAAGTTTCTTTCTTTATTATTACCAGTAATTGGTTTTTTCGCAATAAATTCAGCAATCAAATAATAAATTTAAAATTATCACAAACTTTCAACCAATCAATTCTGACTGATTCTTCGAAAAAAACTAAGATGAGAAAATGAAAAGGGTTTCATTTGCTTACTTGTAGTAAAATGAATCGTATTTTTCACAAAATTTTATTTGATATTGTTTGAAACTCCTGTACAATTAGTTTGTAAGCGGTTGCGCTTATCTATGATTTGTTAGAAGGAGTGTGTGTCGAATGATTATTGGAATTCCAAAAGAAATTAAGAACAACGAAAATCGTGTTGCCCTTCCCCCTTCAGGTGTTTTTGATCTGAGTAAACATGGTCATAAAGTCCTCGTTGAGAAAAATGCTGGCGCAGGATCAGCCATCTCCGATGATGAATATCGTGAAGCCGGAGCCACTATCGTTGATGATGCAGCGACAGCTTGGTCTGCTGATATGGTCATGAAAGTGAAGGAACCCCTTCCCGAAGAATATCAGTACTTCCGCAAAGATTTGCTATTATTTACTTATTTGCATTTAGCTGCGAACAAACCATTGACCGAAGCTTTAATCGAAAGCGGCGTCAATGCCATCGCTTATGAAAATGTCCAACCTGCTGACAATACGCTGCCTTTGTTAGCTCCGATGAGTGAGATTGCTGGCCGTATGGCGGCTCAAATCGGTGCCAACTATTTAGAACGGATCAATGGCGGTAAAGGAATCTTGTTATCTGGCGTGCCTGGTGTTCGCCGCGGCAATGTCGTCGTTATCGGCGGCGGCGTGGTAGGACTGAACGCTGCGAAAATCGCAGTCGGCCTTGGAGCCAACGTGACGATCCTAGATGTCAGTGTCCCACGCTTAAAAGAATTAGATATCATTTTCGGCAACGACGTACAAACGTTGATGTCAAACAGCTTCAACATTCAAGAAGCATTGAAAACTGCTGACTTAGTGATTGGAGCGGTCTTGATTCCTGGTCACAAAGCACCAACCTTAGTCACTAAGGAAATGGTTGCCAATATTCCAGATCATTCCGTAGTAGTAGACGTTGCCATTGACCAAGGCGGGATCTTTGAAACAGAGGACCGCGTAACAACTCATGACGCACCGACTTATGTCAAAGAAGGTGTTGTCCACTATGCTGTTGCAAACATGCCAGGGGCTGTCCCACAAACCGCGACTCATGCTCTAAGCAACAGTACAATGACCTATGCGAATCTGCTAGCCAATAACTCGTTAGAAGACTTGCTGAAGAGCAATCTAGCCTTGCATCGCGGGGTCAACACCTACAAAGGAAAACTAACCATCGAAGCAGTAGCCAAAGATTTGAACTTAGACTACACATCCATCGATGAATTGTTGGACGAAGAACTACTAATGAATTCGTAAGCTTGTAAGAACCGTCAGCACAATGCTGGCGGTTTTTTTGTTATACTTACAAAAAAGTTATCTATTGGAGGTTCGTCATGTCCTTTTCAACTTATCCTTATCAACGTCCGGAACTGGAACAATACGAAAAAGCGTTTCGGCAAGCCTTGCAACTGTTTGCTACGACTTCTAATTATTCTGAGGCTAAAAAAGCCTTGAACCAGCTGAACCAATTACGTAGTGAGATTGCAACTAATGCTAAGCTGGCCTATATTCGTCATTCAATCAATACCAATGACTCTTTTTATCGGGCTGAAAATGATTTTTGGGATCATCACCAGCCCTTAATCGATCAACTCCACAACGAGTTTTATGAAAAATTATTAGACTCGGCTTTTGAAGTGGAACTAAAACAAGAATTTCCCGAGACTCTTTTTCTCTATGCCGAAGATCAGCTACGGCTGTTGAATGACGCGGTGGTTTCCTTGAAACAGCAAGAAAACGAAACCATTAGTCAATACACCCAGCTCATTGCTTCTGCTCAACTAGAATTTCAAGGCCAAACATTGACCTTGTCAGAATTAGCGGCTTTTTTCACCGCTACTGACCGCTCTGTCCGCAAAGCCGCTCATAAAGTCTACGAGGCCTTTTTTGTCGCCCACGAAAAAGAATTCGATGCTATTTTTGATCGACTAGTTCAGTTACGCCATCAACAAGCCCAACAATTAGGTTTTGAAAACTACGTGGAATATGGCGACCGCTTAATGAATCGCTGGAGCTATGATCGCAAGCAACTACAGTCCTTCCGTCAATTTATTATTGAGGTTGTCGTTCCCATCAATCAAAAATTGTATCAACGACAAAAAGATCGCTTGCAGCTAAAAGATTTTTATCACTATGATCTGCCGTTAGTGTTCCCTACTGGAAATGCCCAGCCTAAGGGAGACGACTTAGTTCAAAAGGCCCAGCAAATGTATCATGAATTATCACCTGAAACGGGAGACTTTTTCGAGCAAATGATCGATCAAGAACTGTTGGATTTGAGCAGTCGTCCCGGCAAGCAAAGTGGCGGTTATTGTGAATTTATTGACGGTCTGCAGATGCCCTTCATCTTTGCAAATTTCAACGGTACTTCCGATGATGTTGATGTCTTGACCCATGAGACCGGTCACGCCTTTCAAAGTTATCTATCCCGCTGGATCGAAGAAACGGAACTCGTTTTTCCTACTTCTGATACGGCGGAGATCCACTCCATGAGTATGGAATTTTTAACTTGGCCGTGGATGGAAAAATTTTTCCCTCACGAACGTGTAAAATATCAATTCGCACATTTAAGCGGTGCATTGCAGTTTCTGCCTTATGGCGCCTTAGTGGATCATTTCCAAGAAGAAGTCTATCTTCATCCAAGCTGGACACCGGAGGAACGTAAGCGGTGCTGGCGAAAATTAGAACAAAGCTATTGCCCAGAGCGCAACTATCAAGAATCTGACGCCTTGGCGCGCGGACTTTATTGGTATCGGCAAGGACATATTTTTGAAGTCCCCTTCTATTATATCGACTATACGCTGGCACAAGTCTGTGCCCTGCAATTTTGGCAACGACGGATCGTCACGGAAGACCCCACTGTTTGGGAAGATTACCTCGCCATTTGTCGTATTGGCGGAACGAAGACTTTTTTAGAGACCATAAGCTATGGCCATCTTGCTTCGCCTTTTGACTACGACAAAATGACGGAACTACTAAACATCGCAAGTGATTATTTGGCCGATATTTCCGAAGCTAAATTAAAATAAGCTAAAGTAAAAAAACATCGGTGATCGGCCGATGTTTTTTACTTTAGCAAGACCCCAAGAATCGCGAGTAGCCTCTGTCGTTGCCTTCACTTATAGTTGTCTCAACGACGTCTTCACCTTGAAAAACACCTTTATTTGGGTACCACCATCAAGCGGTCGGAACCCATGGAGTGAAGCGTGATCGGTCGGGAATAAAAGGTGTTTAAGACTGATTCGGTCAGTAATTCTTCCCGCTTTCCTTGTTTGAAAACCCTGCCATCGCGAATCATCAAGACTTGATTCAAAAGTGGCAAAATCTCTTCGGTGTGATGAGTGACATAAAGTAAACTTGGCGCGTCTGCAGCTTGCTTCAATTTTTCGATTCGTCGCAACAAATCTTCACGAGCAAATAGATCCAGACCGTTGCAAGGTTCATCCAAAATCAATAGTTCCGGTTTTCCCATTAATGCTCGGGCGATCAGGACCAACTGTTTCTCCCCTTGGGACAAAATTTGATAGACCTTGCCGATTAGTTTTTCACCCCCTAATGAAGCCAACAAGTCTTTCGCTTCCTGTACGTCTTCTTGAGAAAAATGCTGATAGATGCCAATACTAGCAAATTTTCCCGACAGCACGATCAGCTCCGCTAGTTCCTCCCTATGAATCCGTTCCTGCAAAGATTGACTGATCCAGCCGATTCGCTTCGTTAAATCAGGAATCGACGTGCGACCAAAAACTTCGCCTAAAACCGTCAGTCGGCCCTTTGTCGGCCATAGATTACCCGAAATCATTTGTAGCATCAAACTTTTCCCTGCTCCATTCAGTCCAAGAATGGCCCAATCTTCCCCTGCATTGATCCGCCAATTGATTGATTCTAATAAATATTTTTTTTGACGAATAAAATCAATTTGCTCAAAGGATAAAATTTCCATACGTCTACTCCCTCCCGCTCCCATTTTCATCATTTTATTAGAAAAATCACAGAAAAGCTATCTTATTTTTTGAATCACCACAGCGCTTGAAATTTTCGTCGATCAAAATGAGCAAAAGCCCCCGCTTTATACCGATTTCTTAAAGATTTTCTTACAGGATTGTAAGTCGCTGACAGAACAGGTAAAATATGGAGGACACTGTTGGAGAAAGCTGGTATATATGACAAATAATAGACAAGACAACGCCCTACCGAAAAACGAACCTCGTTCGCGAATGGCGCGTTATCATACAGAAACGGTCAAACCGACCAAAGAAAATATGGAACAACCAGAAAAACAAATGGAGGAAGTCTCTGCGCCTGTTAAAAAGCAAGCGACTGCCCAAGAAAAAATGGTCCAAAGTACCGCTTGGCTAACTGTGGGGAATATCTTCTCGCGCTTACTAGGTGCCGTATATGTGATCCCCTGGTACATGTGGATGCAGCCTCACGGAGAAGCAGCCAACTATCTTTATACCAAGGGCTACAATGTTTACGCGTTGTTTCTAATGATCTCCACCGCGGGAATCCCAGCGGCGGTAGCGAAGCAGACGGCCCGTTACAATTCCATGAATGAATATGGTCTTAGTAAAAAACTTTTATTTTATACCTTGCGGCTGATGACGATTGGCGGCGTGATTTGTGCGGGCATTATGTTCGTTGGCGCCCCCTTCCTGTCACAAGGAAATCCGGATCTCGTTCCGGTGATGCGTTCATTAAGCGTCGTCCTTTTGATTTTCCCTGCGATGAGTGTGATTCGCGGCTTCTTCCAAGGAAACAGCAATATGAAGCCATATGCCATTTCACAGATCATCGAGCAGATCGCTCGCGTATGTTATATGCTGGTCTCGGCTTATATCATTATGAAGATCAATAACGGCAGCTACAAAACCGCCGTCGTTCATTCCACCTTTGCGGCCTTTATTGGGGTAGCTTTCGCTATGGGTGTACTGATGTTCTCCTTATTAAAAGAACGTACCGCCTTTCGTCAGTTGGTTAAGGAAAGCAGTAATCAAATCAGCTTCTCTGGCCGCCAACTTGTAATGCAAATGATTGCGCAAGCCATTCCATTTATTATTGTCGGCAGCGGGATCAGTATTTTCAAATTAATCGATCAATACTCCTTTGAAAAAATTATGACGATCGTCACGAATTATTCTGCCGCCAAAAATGCGGATCTTTTCGCGTTGATCTCAGCCAATCCGGATAAATTGACGATGGTCGTTATTGCGTTAGGAACCGCGATGGCTACTGCTGGACTACCTTTGATCACCGAACGCTTCACGAAAAAAGATCAAGCCGGCTTGGCTAATTTAGTCACAAATAATTTTCAATTGCTATTCTTTGTGATGATGCCAGCTACCGTGGGTATGATCGTCCTAGCTTATCCTTTAAACACCTTGTTCTATCGTCCAAATCCATTGGGGGCGCAATTATTGGCAGCTTCCTGTGTTGTTGGTATCATGATGGGCCTCTTCATGGTCTGCTCAACGATGCTACAAGGATTAGACGGCAATATGCAAGCCGTTGGTTTTCTAGGAATCGGGATCGGGGTAAAAGTCGTTACCCAATTCCCGCTGATTTTCTTATTCAAAGCCTATGGCCCTTTGATCGCAACCTTTGTAGGTCTCTTAGTTGCAAATATGTTCTTATTAGACCGGATTCATGTCTTGTCTCGCTTCCCATTCCGAACAACGATCGAATCTTTCGCAAAAATCACTGGCATGTCACTAGTAATGGGTGTGGTTGCCGTGATTGTGAAGTTTGGCTGTGAATTGGTCTTGAGTCCCGATTCTAAAATCCAATCAATGATTATTATTTTGATCGTGGCAGCCTGCGGCGGTTTGGCGTATATTGTGCTGGCTTTGAAAACGCGCATGGCCGACAAATTACTCGGCCCTCGTGTTGATGGTATCCGCAGAAGACTGCATATCCGTTAATTGAATGATGTTATCAGGCACACAAAAGTTTGTGTGCCTAATTTATAATTTCAAAAAAAGGAGGCGCTTTTATGAAGTATCCGATCCATCACGTTCAAGTGACTGTGCCTGATGTTGAAAAGGCCGAAGCCTTTTATGATCAGTTGTTTGAACTATTAGGCTATGATATTAGCCAAAAATTTAAAGGCTATCTGGAACATGCCGATATGCAAGTCATCGAGTATTTAGGTGAAAACTTTGATTTCGGAATCTGTTCTCCCAAAAAAGAATATTTACAGGAGCAAGTAGATACCAGAAAACCTGGAGCTTTACAGCATCTTGCTTTTTTTGCGGAAAGTCGTGCAGCTGTTGATACTTTTTATCAGGGGCTAAAGCAGACTGAAGCGAAGATCTTACATGATGAGCCGCGAGAATACAAAGAAAAAATTGCCCCTCATTACTATGCGGTCTTTTTTGAATCCCCGGACGGGCTTCGCTTCGAAGTATTTCATTACCCAGAATAGTAAAACAGCTCGCCAATCTATCAGTTTAGAATGACGAGCTTTTATTCTCTCAAATCGTCTTTACGTGCAGTAGCGAAATTCTTTGTCCGTGATCATGCGAGCGATCGTTAATCCTAACGGTAAACATAATAGAATCAGCAACGCTTTCGTTGCCCAAGTCGCGCCTTGTCCAATCTGATAATCGCTCATATAATAGACCGCCGTATAAATATAGAAACCCGGCACCATGATCACGATCGAAGGTACCGTTAGAGCAATCCGCGGATAATGCTCTTCCTTATTGAAAAAAGTTGCGCAAAGACCTGCGACGATCGCTGCCACTAACGCTGCGGTAGCTATCGGAAAATTGAATACATCGATCAACTCCAACCGCAGTGTATTGGATACCGCTCCAATCAATCCAGCAGTGGCCGCCATTTTGTGCGGGCTGTTAAATAAAATTGAAAAACCATAGACGCCGCAAAAACTGGCGATGATCCGTAAAACGAACAACAGTAGCGGCGAAAGATCCTGTGGCACGAAGGGCTGAGGCTGCAAATTTAAAACTAGCGCTGCTACCCAATCACTAAGAGTCGCGATGGCAAGGATCAAAATAGAATAGGCCAGTCGTTCAATTCCCGAGCGCATGTATAGTTTAGCCAAGTCCAAGCAGCTGGTGATAAAGGGAAAGCCCTGCACAATAAAGAGCATCGCCCCGATATAGCCTGCTTGATGGCTCATCTTGATAGGCAAAAAATAAGCCAGCCCATAAAAACTAATCCCATAAAACAAGCATGCCGTGAAGACACTGACAATGATCCAAGCCGTCAACGTTAATTGTTTATCCAGCATTTTCTTCCGGAAAAATTGTCCGATGAAGGCTCCAATAAAAGTGCAAAAAAGTTCAATGATTCCGCCACCTAATAAAAAAATAAAAGCACCGCAAGCTACACCGGACGCCAAACAACTGACTAATGTGGAATGTAACCCCTTTTTTGCTTGAATCGCATCCAACTGATGATGAATCTCCTTGGCGTTTTCATTTAAATAATCGGCCTTAAAACGATCGACTAGTCGTTCCAAATCCGCCAACCGGTTCGTATTGACCCCTACGTTGGGGATCGAAAGAATCCGCGTCAAGCTTTCATTTCCCTGGTAGCAAGTATATTCAAGCGAGCGAATCCCCAGACTGACACTGCAAATCACATCAAGATTACGAGCAACCCGATTCATGGCTTCGCGAATCCGCCACGCCCCAGTTCCACAAGCCAGAAACATAATCCCAATTCGGCCGATGATTGCCGACTTGGTAGGCAGATCCGTCAGTAAGATCGGCACATCCTCCATTGGAATAAAATTTTCTTCGTACAAAGACATCGTGTGCTGAAAATTATGCTTTCCAGCTTCATGCGGCTGATTCGTTGAATTCATTCTGCCTCCTTCACGTCATTTCAGATCAACAACGTTTTTATACTTATTAATCTATTATCGCAAATTTTGAGAACCTTGAAAACTATTACCTCGATTTTCAAAAAAGCTTCACGAACGCCCTCAGATTTTGAGTGTTTTCGTGAAGCCTTTTTGATTTATTATAAGTGAAGAATGCCATAAATAATCAGTGCCAGACCTATTAATACATTCAAGCTAAAGCCAAATTTATTTTTCATATTGAGGTTATTCCCAAAATTACCGGCTTTCGCCACTAAAATTCTTTTATCGGCTGAAAAATAGAAGCCGTGGCTTTTTTTATTTTCAATTAAGGCCGGAACTGTCATCAGCGGCCAAACTAAAAGCAGACCACCAAAAATAATCAAAAACATCGAATTCCCTCTTCCATTAAGGATTAAGCCTTGGCTTGCTCTGGCAATACCAAATAGACTGGCTGGATCCCAAGCTTGGTTAAATAACGTTGAAAATCAGTAAAGGCCAGCACTAAAGTGGCCGTGTTGACATTGGGATGAAAGCCGATCTTGGCCGTTTGATCAATCGCCAGATCAATCACTAAAGTAATTTGCCGCTCCCTATCGTGAGGCAAGGCTAACGGCGTGACAGCTCCAGGGGTCAATCCCAGTAAACCAAAGAGCCGCTCCGCCGAAGCAAAGGATAAATGACTCTCACCGAGGATTTTTGCCAGAGCTTTTATATCCAACCGTTTCTCGCTAGGACAAATAATAAAATAATTTTGCTTGCTCTTCTTTCCCCGCATCAGCAAATTTTTGACCTCAGTCCCATCGATAGAAAAATCAATCTCCGCTACCGTATAAACGGCTTGATGCTCCACTCGTTCATAGGGAATTTGCCACTCTGATAACAGCTGATACACTTCTGTGTCGGTCGCTTTCGCCATTTCACTCCTCCTTGTCATTTCCTATTGATTCGAAAACTCCTTGATTAGCTTACGCCACGTGATGATGGTTTTGTTCACATGATTCGAGACTTCTAACTCTAGCTTTTTAGAATCCGTAACCTCTTGTTCCATAAATCGCTGAAGTTGAGCGATATTGTCTAACAATAGCGTTTGCGCTTTTTGATTCTCTCTAGCCTGCTCTGTAACCAAACTGTCCGCTTCGGCTTGCAGCTGCTGCAAAACAAAAGGGGTCGTTTCTTTGAAATAGGGATAGCCATATTGATTTAGATGCTGCTTATAGCTTTGTAAGATCGCCAATGACTGTTCAAAAACCGTCAACACATCTGTTGTTGGTTCCGGTGCTTTGATTGGTTCTGATTTTTCAGCGACCGTGGCATGTTTTTTTCGTTTCATTCCCCACCGTGTGATAAAAAAAGTGATCAAACAGGCGACCACGATTGTAATCAACACTTCGGGGCGTAATAGATTTTGGCTCATCTGGTTTTCCCCTCTTCAAAAAGATGCTTCCATTATAACCGAAAAAAACAAGAGCATGGAGAAAAATTCCACACTCTCGCTTCTTTTTATTAAAAAAGTGGCTTCAATTTACCTAAAGCCTGCTCCAAATCCGCCAGTAAATCTTCCGTGTCCTCGATTCCTACCGATAAACGTAACAGACCCTCAGTCACCCCTTGCTTTTCTCGTTCCTCTTTGGGTACACAAGCATGACTCATGGTAACTGGATAAGATAAAATCGATTCTACTCCCCCTAGGCTAACGGCGGCGATTGGTAGCTCTAAGGCTTCCGCAAAGCTGTAAACAGCCGCTTGATCGGCTAATTCAAAAGATAAGACTGCTCCGCCGGAAGTTGCTTGCTTTTGCTGAATCCTATAGCCAGGATGGCTTGCTAGTCCCGGATAATGAACTTTTTTGACCGCGGGATGATCTTCTAATAGCTGACTAATTTTTTCAGCACTACGGGCACTTTGTTCCATTCGCAATCCCATCGTCTTCATGCCCCGCATCGTCAGCCAGCAATCTTCAACTCCTAAGATGCCACCAAGAACCTTTTGCTGCAACTTGATCTGCTGACCCCATTTTTCATCATTAGTGACCACCAGACCTGCGACGACATCACTATGACCGTTGATAAACTTCGTAGCGCTGTGGATCACGACATCGACGCCTAAAGCCAACGGTTTTTGAAATTGCGGTGTCATAAAGGTATTGTCGATCATCGTCACCAATTGATGGGCTTTGGCTAAGGCAACCACACGTTGAATATCGGTGACTTGTAGCAATGGATTTGAAGGCGTTTCAAGATAGAGGCCTCGGGTGTTCGGCCGAATCGCTTTTTCCCAGGCCGTCAGATCCGTTTCATCCACAAAGGTGACTTCGATCCCAAAACGCTTCATCACTTCATTCACCAGCTGAAAAGTCCCGCCGTAGATGCTTTTACACATGACTAAATGATCGCCTTGATTAAAACTTAATAGCACCGCTGAGATCGCACTCATCCCTGAAGCAAAGGCGATTCCATAACGACCGCCTTCCATTGTCGCCACCGCTTGCTCTAATGCACTACGAGTCGGATTACCGAAGCGGGAATAGGTGTAGTCCTGCCCCTCCTTGATAGACGTTTGCTTGAAGGTGGAGCATTGATAAAGCGGTATCGAAGACGCCCCTGTCACTTCATCAAAGACATTGTACCCATGAATTAATTTTGTATTATCTCGCATCGTAAATCCCTCCTGTCATTTCTACAATGCAAGCTTAGCATTAAATAAAGCGGTTTCAGCATTTTTGCAAAAATTCCCATAAGAAACTTAGCGCTCTTTCAGGAATTCTTGGTGATTTCTAATGTATGAAAAAGAAAAAGATGCCGCCTAAGATCACTAATAAGCCAAAATTGACAAGGCTAAAGAGACTCAAAAAACGTTTTGTTTCATCGGGATAAAAGGAATGGAAAAGATTATAGCCGATTAAATTGGCTAAAGAGGCTAAGAGTGTTCCTAGTCCACCGATATTAACCCCTAAAATGACCGCCTGCTGATAATCGGTAAAAGGCGCGATCAAAAACGCCGCCGGGACATTGGAGATCACTTGACTCATTCCGATACTTGTTAGATAAACTTGCTTACTCGATAATGCATGCAGATTTTCTCGAATGAAATCCGCTTCACCGATATTTCCGACAATAATAAAGAAACAGACGAAGGTCGCCAATAAACCATAGTCCACTCGTCTAAATAAACTCCGGCGATAAAAGAAAACAACTAAGGCTACCAAAGGCACCGTCCATTGATAAGGAAAGAGGTTTAAAACGACTAAGATCATGATAGCCATTAAAGCTGCCAGTAAAAAACTTTCGTTCCGCGCAAAAGTCGCTTGTTTGAATTCGATCTCCTCCAATGAGTCCTTCGCTACCAATAAAGTCAACAGCCATAAAGCGATGACACTCACCACTAGGAACAAACCCATCCATAAGAGAAATTGACTAAAAGCCACGTGATAATAATCGTAAAGATATAAATTTTGTGGATTGCCAAAGGGAAAAAAGCTGCTGCCAAGATTTGCCGCAACAATAATCAAGACACTCCCAAGCAAACGTCCTTTAAACTTCGGCAACAGATTCAAGATCTTTAGATAGATCGGCAGCAAGGTCAAGATCGCTACGTCATTGGTCAAAAACATTGATCCGATCAACGACAGAAGTACCATTAACTGAACCAAACGTCGGCTGTCCTGCGAGTGATGCAATAATTTCTGTGCCACAAACCGTAAAAGTCCGACTTGTTCAAACCCTTGAATCAAGAGCATTAGCCCAAACAATGTCAGGATCACTTTATAATCAATGTCCCCCGCTGAAAAGCGTCCCACCAGACAGCTGATGATCGCCAAAAACAACGAGATACTCAATAATTTATTGGCTTGTATAAAATCCAAGACTCTTCTCATCTGTCTCGCCTCCACTTTTAGCATACCCTATGAAGGAAAATTCTGGCAAAAAAAAGCTCCCGATAGGCATCGGGAACTTCTGTTATTTGGTTTCTAAATCATGTAAGAACAAGCCGCTTAATAATTTGGGCTCGAACCAAGTTGATTTTGGTGGCATGATTTGTTTCGCGTCGGCCACCGCCAATAGATCCTTCATCTGCGTCGGATACATGGAAAAAGCTAATTTGAAGTCCCCTGAATCGACTAGTTTTTCCAATTCTGCTGTCCCACGAATTCCGCCAATAAAATCGATTCGTTTATCAGTACGAATGTCTTGAATATCAAAAATGGTTTCGAAAACATGCTTTTGCAGCAAAGCCACATCTAATTTTTCTACCGGATCATTTGGGATTTTGTCCGCCTTAATCGTCAAGGTATACCAAGCCTCGCCATCGTACAGCTGACAGTCACCGGCCTGTTTCGGTTTTTTGACGCCTGATTTCGTCACGGAATAATTTTCCTTTAATTGTTCCATGAAATCAGCTGGCGGAGCGACCTTCAAGACCCGATTGTATTCCCAGATCGCCAATTCGTCTTCTGGAAAAATAATCGACAAGAATTGCTCTGTCTCAGGATTCTGCTCACCATTTTCGCGTTTTTCAAGTCCGATTTTCACCGCCGATTCTGTCCGATGATGGCCATCGGCGATATAAAGCGCCTCAACTTCGGTAAATAATTTCGTCAACTTCTCAATCGTGTCACCTTGATCAATTACCCAAACGCGATGCGTCACCTCATGATAACTGGTGAAATCATAAACCGGCTGATGCTCCTGCTGCCAAGCTTTAATGATTTGTTGGATCTCAGTCTTTGGTCGATAGCTTAAAAAAATCGGGCTAGTATTGGCATCACAAGTCCGGATGTGATTCATTCGATCGATTTCTTTTTCATGACGAGTAAACTCATGCTTTTTGATTTTTTCGTCAATGTAATCTTCAATCGACGTACAAGCGACAATCCCGGTTTGGCTGCGCCCATTCATGACTAATTCATAAAGGTAGAAATAATTTTGCTCTTCCTTAAAGAGCCAGCCGACTTTTAAAAAGGCTGCTAAATTATCAGCGGCTTTTTGATAAACCTTTTCATCATAGGGGGAAATATCCTCAGGCAGATCGATCTCAGCTTTATCGATATGAAAGTAACTATAAGGATTTCCCGCCGCAAGTTCTTTCGCTTCTTGCGAATTTACGACATCGTAAGGCAAAGCCGCCACTTGCGTAGCTAACGCTGAAGTGGGACGAATCCCTTTAAATGGATGAACTTGAACCATTAAAATTCACTCTCCTCATCCCGTTTAATCGCTCGAACTCGGACAATCCCTTCGTTTTGGGCCAATTTTTCTGTGATCGCCGTGATTTTTTGTGGATCTGTCTCTGACACATCGACTAGTGTATAGGCGTAATCGTCTTTTCCGCGATTCACCATATTATCGATATTCACATCTAACGAAGCAATGTCAGAAGCAATCGAGCCTAGCATATTCGGCACATTTTTATTAATGATGGTAATTCGATAAGGAGAATCAAAGGCCATCTCGACATTAGGAAAATTGACTGAACGTTTAATGACCCCGGTTTCTAAAAACCGTTTCAATCCACGAGCCGCCATCTTCGCGCAATTTACTTCCGCTTCTTCGGTTGATGCGCCTAAGTGCGGCAAGACCGTGATCTTCTCATTATGCAACAATTTTTCATCGGCGAAATCAGTCGTAAACCCGCCAATCCGTTCTTCATTCACCGCTTTGACCACGGCCTCAGTATCGACGATCTCACCGCGAGCAAAGTTCATCAAGTGAGCGGTATTTTTCATTAAGACCAATTCATCCGGTCCAATCAAATGTTTCGTTTGATCAGTCAACGGCACATGAACCGTGATAAAATCACAATTCGTCAGCACTTCTTTAATATCTGTCGCCCGTCTTACCCGCCGAGAAATGCTCCAAGCCGTATCTACTGAGACATAAGGATCGTAGCCGGTAACTTCCATGCCTAAGCGATAGGCGTCATTCGCTACCATTGCGCCAATCGAACCAAGTCCGATAACGCCTAATTTTTTCCCTTCAAGCTCGGTTCCGGCAAATTGGTTCTTTTGTGCTTCGGCTTGCTCCTCGACATCGCTGCCTGATAACGTTTGGACCCATTCGATTCCTTGAACCATTGGCCGCACCGCAATCAATAGGCTGGCCACTACCAGCTCCTTAACTGCATTGGCATTCGCTCCCGGTGTATTGAAAACAACGATTCCCTGCTCCGTGCATTTTTTTACTGGAATATTATTGGTACCTGCTCCGGCCCGTGCGACAGCTACGACTGATTCTGGAAATTGATATTCATGAAGCTTCTGACTGCGTAAAATAATCCCATCCGGTTCTTCACTTTCATTGATGCGATAATTCTCTTGATCAAAACGCGCCATCCCTTCAGGAGCGATCGCGTTGAATGTTTTTATCTGAAACATTTAATTCCCTCCATTTTCTTGTTCAAATTTTTCCATGAACGCAATCAGTGCTTCTACGCCTTCTAATGGAAAGGCGTTATAAAGACTGGCTCGCATGCCGCCAACTGAGCGATGGCCTTTTAAGTTTTCAAAACCTTCTGCTAATGCCGCTTGATTAAAGGCTTTATCCAAAGCTTCATCACCAGTAACAAAGGGAATATTTGTTAATGAACGACTAGCTTTTTCTACTGGACTTTTGAACAAGTTTGATTTTTCGATGGCGTCATATAGTAATTGTGCTTTTTCCCGGTCTTTTGCGGTGATTCCGGCTACCCCGCCTTGCTCTTTGACCCATTCAAAAACCAATTTTGCGATATAAATCGCATAAGTTGGCGGTGTATTATAAAGGGAATTGTTTTTCGCCTGCAACGCGTAATCCAACATTGGAGCAAAAACTGCCTCTTGATTGAGAAGATCTTCACGAACGATTGCGACCGTTAATCCCGCGGGACCGATGTTTTTCTGCGCGCCGGCGTAAATCACACCGAAATCTTCTACTTTATAGTCATTGGCTAAGATATTTGATGACATGTCTGCCACCACCGGTACGTCTCCAAAGGAAGGAATCTTGGCATACGCCGTTCCCTCGATCGTATTATTGGTTGTAATATGCACATAGGCCGCCTTTTGATCCACGGTTGCGGGCAGCTCAGGGATAGAAGTAAAATTCTGTTCTTCGCTAGAGGCGATCACTTCAACTTCAATATTTTCTAAGGCTTTGGCGGCACTGATCGCTTTTTTCGACCATGAGCCGGTATTGACGTACAACGCTTTTTTCCCTTGCGCTAAATTCAAAGGAACCATTGAAAACTGTAAGCTGGCTCCGCCTTGTAAAAATAAAACTTTATAATTATCTGGAATCGCCATTAATTCTCGTAATAAACTTTCGGCGTCTTGAATGATCGCTTCAAATAAGGAGGAACGATGACTCAGCTCCATCACCGACATGCCGCTGCCCTTATAATCAAGCATTTCGGACTGTGCGATCTCCAGCACTGGTTTTGGCAGGACTGCAGGCCCCGCAGAAAAATTGTAAATCGTCATACATATTCGCTCCTTTTCGATTTGATAAAACAAGTAACATCTTTCAGATGTGATGCCAATTATAACAGAAGTATTTAAATGATAAAAGGCTAATTTTAAACTAATTTACTTTTCATTTCATTTTATCTGAAAAAGTTTCAGTTTGATTTGCAAAAAACACTTCGCAATTTTATCCTAAAAAAAATTTTTTAAAGACAACCTTTTGTTTGACAGTCGAATTTTAAAAGTGTATGCTGTCGATAGTTGAAAGTACAACTATTTATTTTTAAAGAAAGAAGCGAATGTTATGTCATTAAATCAACAACAAACGATCAATACAAAAAACGAATTCCAAGAAAATTTTGAACGCAGCGGCTTGAGTCTCGAACAAATCGCCGCCGACTTGAATACGACACCAGCTGTGATCGCCGATACTTTAGCATTGAATGTCTCCCGAATCGAAGATCCATGGGTCTTAAAAAATTATTTAGAAGACGCCCTTCAACAACAAGGCATTGCCAGCGTCCCTTTCACCGCTTTAGTTGGTGATTACCATCGCCACTGGTTTTTGAACAGTCGTCGGATCGATAAGAAAAAAATCGGTTAATCACTAAAGTGTGTTCTTTAAAGAGATAATAATGATTGATATAAACGATTCCCTTCCCTGCCTTTTGATTATCAGAACAAACTAAAAAATACCGAAGATCTCTTAACGGATCTTCGGTATTTTTTGCTTACTACTATATTGAGTCAAAAAGCTTAATCCTTTGAATAAAATCGGGAACGAATCTTCTTCACTTGTTTTACGGCATTTTTCGATTGAAACCTCCTGTCATATAAGCAGAATTTATCATAACTAACGTTTTTGACTATACCTTCGTTCCTTCATTATACTTCCCTAGCACTTAAAATTTAGGAGGATTTATTTATGCTTACAGGTTTAAACCTATTGAACAACCCATTCTTAAATAAAGGGACTGCGTTCACTAAAGAAGAACGCGCGAAATACGGAATCACAGGTATGCTACCAAGCACTGTACAAACACTTGAACAACAAGCCGTTCAAGCGTACGGACAATACTTAAGCAAACCATCTGATTTAGAAAAACGTATTTTCTTAATGAACATCTTTAATACAAATCGGACCTTATTTTTCAAATTGATGGGCCAACATTTAGTTGAATTCATGCCAATCGTTTATGATCCAGTCGTAGCAGATTCAATCGAACAATATAATGAAATTTTCGTTGAGCCACAAGACGCTGCTTTCCTTTCAATTGATGACCAAGCAAGCATTAAAGAGAGCTTGAAAAACGCTGCAGCTGGTCGCGACATTCGTTTGATTGTTGTAACTGATGCTGAAGGAATTCTTGGTATGGGCGACTGGGGTGTCAACGGTGTCGATATCGCAATCGGAAAATTAATGGTTTATACTGCCGCTGCTGGTATCAATCCTGCTCAAGTTCTGCCTGTTTCAATCGATGCTGGTACAAACAACGAAGAATTATTGAACAACCCGCTTTACTTAGGAAATCGCCACGCCCGTGTCGAAGGCAATACTTACTATGAATTTATCGATGAATTCGTTGAGTCAGCTACCGATTTATTCCCTGAATTGTTATTACACTGGGAAGACTTTGGCCGCGGTAACGCTGCAAATATCCTTGAAAAATATCAAGATAAGATCACTACCTTCAATGATGATATCCAAGGCACAGGGATTGTTGTGCTTGCTGGTGTCTTAGGCGGGTTAAATATCTCTGGCGAAGCGTTGAAAGATCAAAGAATTCTTACTTTCGGTGCTGGTACTGCTGGCGTCGGTATTGCGAATATTCTATTAAAAGAAATGGTCCGCCAAGGAACACCTGAAGAAGAAGCACGTAAACACTTCTACCAAGTCGACAAACAAGGTTTATTATTTGAAGACACTGAAGGCTTGACACCTGGCCAAATTCCATTTGCTAGAAAACGAGCTGAATTTACCAACAACACTGAGTTAACCAACTTAGAAGCTGTTGTAAAAGAAATCCAACCAACGATCATGATTGGTACTTCTACTCAACCAGGTGCGTTCTCAGAAACAATCGTCAAAGAAATGGCTACTCATACAACTCGTCCAATTATTATGCCTTTATCAAATCCAACAAAATTAGCTGAAGCAACGGCTGAAGACTTAATTAAATGGACGGATGGCAAAGCATTAATCGGAACGGGTATCCCAGCTGACGATGTTGAATACAAGGGTGTGACTTATCAAATTGGACAAGCAAACAATGCTTTGATGTACCCAGGCTTAGGCTTAGGGTTGATTGCTTCAACATCAACTCGAGTAAACGATGAAATCATCTCTCAAGCGAGTCGCGCACTAGGCGGAATCGTTGATGTCACAAAACCAGGTGCATCGATCTTACCTCCAGTCGCAAAAATCACTGAGTTTTCTCAAATCATTGCGGAAACTGTCGTGAAATCTGTCATGGATCAAAAATTGAACCGTGAAGACATTACTGATGTAAAAGCTGCTGTTGAAGCAGCCAAATGGCTTCCAGAATACTAAAAAGAATTATTTAGTCAAAATGAAAGCAATAAAACGCTCTTAAAAGAAGGAGTAGAACATTCTACTCCCTCTTTTTATGGCATTCATCCCTGTTTTATCAAAGAAAGGACGTCTCCAATGGCACAAAAAGAACCCTCAACTGCTACACCAGTTGAAGAAAAAAAGACCGGTTTTTGGTCAACCAAAATTACCGGCGTTAGCTTACCAATTTATTTGATTATGGTAGTTGTATTAATCATCGCAATCGCCTTGAAAAAATTACCGACGAATATGATCGGCCCAATCGCTATTTTAGTTATTTTCGGAAATTTATTCCACTTCGTCGGTAATAAAATTCCAATCGTCAAAAGTTATTTAGGTGGTGGCTCTGTTTTTGCGATCTTTGCTTCTGCAGCAATCGCAACATTTGGCATCTTACCTGATTATGTCGTTGAATCAACAAAGAATTTCGTAACCAATATGGGCTTCTTAGACTTTTATATTGCCGCTCTGATTACTGGTAGTATTCTAGGTATGAACCGCAAGCTACTAATGAAAGCTTCAGTTCGTTTTATTCCCGTGGCACTAATTTCTATGATTGTTTCTTTCTTCGCTGTCGGACTTGTCGGTATGTTGATCGGTAATGGCTTTGCCAATTCTGTTCTTTATATCTCATTACCTGCTATGGCTGGTGGTGTCGGTGCCGGCGCTGTGCCCCTATCAACCATTTATGCGCATGTTTTAGGAACAGACGCTTCTTCGATTATTTCCCGCTTGATTCCAGCAACCGCTATGACCAATGTTTTAGCAATCATCGGTGCCGCTTTAGTTGCTCGTGCAGGACAATCATTCCCTAAGATTAACGGTAACGGAAAATTAATGGAAAAAGGCGATCTTGGTGACGGTAAGCCTCGCGAAGTCAAACCAGATATTTTCCAATTAGGCGTGGGTATGATGGTGGCCTTGACCTTCTTCATCCTAGGTCAAATCTGTAATTTCTTTGTACCTAAAATCCACGCGTATGCCTTCATGATCATTATCGTGGTAATTTGTAAAATCACCAATGTATTACCTGAATATTATGAAGATGCAGCGATCATGTTCAATAATTTAATCGTTAAAAACTTAACAGCCGCTGTCTTAGCTGGTATCGGTATTGCCTTATTGAACTTAAATGTCTTAGCCTCTGCTTTGACATGGCAATTTGTCGTTTTATGTTTAACAAGTGTGATCGTTATCTCACTTGTTTCTGGCTTCGTCGGTCGCCTATTTGGCTTGTATCCGATCGAATCAACCATCACTGCCGGCTTATGTAACAACTCAATGGGCGGCACTGGGAATGTAGCTGTATTGTCTGCGGCAAATCGGATGGAATTGATTGCTTTTGCGCAAATGGGTAACCGTTTAGGCGGAGCCATCGTCTTAATCATTTCTGGTTTCCTGATGCAGTTATTCTCCTAAAAACTTTACTCTTGTTCCCTCCTTCTAAAAAAGCTTGTACGTGATCATTTTACGACTACGTACAAGCTTTTTTTCTGATCTGATCCAGTCAAAAGTACTATCAGTTGCTTGAAATTTATTATCATGCTAAAACTAAGCGTAAAAGTAACTCTCTTGAAACACTAGAAAGGATTATTCATTATGAATAAAGGCAGAGTTGAAGCATTTTCTGATGCGATCGTAGCGATTATTATGACCATCATGATCTTAGAATTTAAAACCCCTGAAGATTTTCATTGGCAAGCTATTTTAGAAAATTTGACCTATTTATTCGCCTATGCCGTCAGTTTCTTTTTTATCGCGGTGGCTTGGTACAATCATCATTATATGTTCAGCCTAACGAAACGTGTAACAAAGCGGATTTACTGGGTCAATAATATTTGGCTCTTTACAATGGCCTTGATTCCCGTCGCCACCGCCTGGGCTGGAAAATTTATGTCCAATCGCGGGCCAGAATACTTTTATCTTTTCATCTTTACCCTTTGGAACGTTGCCTATCTTTGGCTTAGCAAAAGCTTTGAACAGTTACACCAAGAAAAACACCCCATTATCAGTCAAAAAATTCGGAAGATGGGACCTAATCAATATATGAGCAGCCTCTATTTTCCTCTAACCGTGATCATTATCGGATTTGGGATCTATTTCTATCCTCCCATCAGTCTAATCGCAACCTTGATCGAACTGATCATTATGGCTTTTTGGACTAATGATGATAGTGATAAAATTTTTGATGAAACGATCGAATGAATGCTCCGCTCCTGATAAGACAGGAGCGGTTTTTTATAGCATTCCGCTGAACCACAAACTTAACAGCACAATTGCTACCACAACTATTGTAAAAATACTAACCGTTAATGTTTTAATCAAAATGTCTTTTTTAAAACTGCGTTCCTTTCGAATTTCGCTCACATCTTTGTCTTCCATATAAGCAACGATTTCTTTATAGGTTTTAACATCGTTGTCTTTTTTGATTTTCTCGATTTTGAAGGCTGCCCACATACAAATCAGCCACAAAATAAACGGAATCCATAACCCTTTGTTCCCCAAAATCTTCCATGCTGGTCCAAATACGACTGCCGCTGCACCAATCGTTCCCACCATGATCCAACTGTACTTATTCATTTCATCATTTCCAATTAATTTTTTCATTGTTTCCACGTCTCCTTTGACAAGTTCATCTAAAGTCACGTCAAAAAGAACACTCAGCAATAACAGATTATGGATATCAGGATAGCTTCGTTCATTCTCCCAATTAGAGATCGTTTGGCGAGAAACGTAGATTTTTTCAGCTAGCTCTTCTTGAGAAAATCCCGCCGTTTCTCTCAATCGTTTGATCTGTTTGCTTAAATTCATTTTATCCGCTCCTTTAGCCTTACTTTAGACTTTGCTAAACAGGATCACTAGCAAAGCTCTTTATCATCGGCTGTTTTCCCCTTGTCAAAAGTCTTTATCACACAGAAAACCTTCTATTAGTAGTCTTTCAGCATGATTGATGAATATTATTTGGTAATGTTCATCAATTAGTGTATCAGAAAATACTCGAGCGCATAGCCAGAACCGACAAAAAAACCTCAGCAATATTCGCTGAGGTTTTAATCGAAAAATTATTCGGCTTTTGAACGACGTACGTAGTTTTGATAAAGAATGATACCTACAATCGTAAACCCTACTGGTCCTGCGATCATCCAAAGAGTATCGCGCATTCCAGCACCTTCGATGATTGGTTGGAAGATCGTAAAGACATTCGCGCCCAATACTAATAAGAAGACAACAACACTAATAGCAAGTGTTATACCATGAGATTTGTAAACTTCAAATGGACGTTCCAAGCCCTCTTTTTTCTTGAATTTAGGGAACGCATAGATCAAGAACAAGTAAGGTAATGTCATTGATACGTTCGCCATCAACGTCAAGATATTGTAGAAAGCAGATGGGTCTGGTGTTGCAAATGAAGCGATCAAAATAATCGCAACAACGATCGCACATTGTGCCCACATTGCATAACTTGGCATGCCGTTTTCATTCAACTCAGTGAATTTCTTCGGCCATAATTTTTTCGGTGTACCCATAATCAACGTCTTCAATGGTGAATAGGTCAATGTAAAGAAGGCACCACTGTATGCTAAGAACATACCTAGACCAGTATAACGAGCAAACCAGTTACCCATACTGATAGCGGCTGCTTGGCTAAGACCGATGCCTTTACCAAACTCAATTCCTAAGTTATTCATCATAACATAAGAAATATTCCCTAAGTTAGTTGTATCGCCTGATAAAACGTCTTGCCAGTTTGTGCTGACACCCCATAGAAAGATTCCTAGAGCGTAACCAACCGAAATAATCAGAGCAGAAAGAACAACCGCTTTAGGGAATGTTTTTTCTGGGTTACGAGTTTTATCGACCATCCCACCAACAGCTTCCAAACCACCGTAAGCAAAGATCGCGAATACCGCGAAACCTAACAAACCGATTGGACTTTGGTAACTTGGATTTGGTGAGTGTAAGATATGGTCAAACGGTTGTGCTAAATGCCCGCCATTTGTCACCAAAATAATTCCTGAAATCACAATTAAGACAACGTTCAAGCTAGTAACGGCTAAGCCGCCTAAGCTTGTAATTTTGACGATCCCTTTGACCCCTTTGATTGAGATTAAAGTAACAACGATCATCCATACACAGGCTAATAACCCTACCATTTGAGTTGAGTTAAGACCGAACATGTGTAATTTTTGCGTTTGGTCACTTCCGGCAAAAGTTGTTGTAAATGGGATCCAAACCTTTGAAGATGTTGATACCATCCATACAACATAAGAAGCAAACCACATGAACGTTCCGATAAACGCGAAACGCGGTCCTACGCTGACTTCCAACCATTTATACATTCCACTGTTTTCACCTTTAATGGTAGAACCAAATTCTGCCATCATCAACGCGAAAGGAATGAAAAATAGAATCGCAGCCACAACGTAAAAGACGATTGAGCCATACCCCATCAAGTAAAAGGCTACCGGACCATTGGCAAACCCAAATACTGAGGTAAAGATCATCATGACCAGAGCGCCAAGCGTCATACCTTTTTCTGCTTTGGACATTAAAACCACTCCTATTCAATTATAATCTGGGAACTGCCGTAAAAATAAATTCAAAAAATTATCGCTAGTTATTAATTGAGCAAGAATATTTCAACAGTTAAAAATTCCCAAAGCTAACTTTACAATGAAAAAAGACAAAGCGCAAGAAAGCATAATTCACTAAAATTTCTAAACAACTTAAAAGTTTATTGGTGTCATTCAAGCAAAAAAGCTTTTCTCTAAAATAATAAAATAACAAAAAATCAAGTTTTTTAAATAAATATTTTTTATTTGTTTTTTTATCTTTTTTTCAACAATTGATTAAGCACTGTTATACCACTAAAATGCTAAGTTAAAAATAAGCTGAAATCGATGTCATTGTAGCCCTTGATTTTTATTTCAAATTAAAAAAAGACAAGAAAAATAGCTAGTTTCTTGTTTTAAAATACTGCTAAAATTAAAAAGAATGATCAAAACATTTTTTATCACTAGAAAGATGATAAAATGATTTGAAATATTTTAACGTATCACCATTTAAAACACATTTTCTAACAATCAAATTGCTTAGTTGAATTTAATTTTTATAATCAGTCAAATTTTATCAATCAAACCTCTAGAACAGAACATAAAAAAGGAACTCCTGTTAGGAATTCCTTTTAAAATAGTATTAATGGCCTAGCTTTTTCCAAAAATTATTATGATTGATCCACAACCAAGCCCCGGACAGAATAGCTAACCAAAGCATGACGCCACCGTTTAGCAAAACGGGATTCAATTCCATTAAAACCCCAACTACATACAAAGCAATTAAGATCGCCCCGATTAAGAAAGTCCCAAACAGCCATAGCATCAATCCGTAGTTGCCTACGCCGCGAGTAAAGAGCTGACTGACATTAGTCCAAGTCACATTTAACAAGCGATAGTCGCGACTGAAAAAATACAGCGACATGAGATAAGTCCCCCACAGCGTTCCGACAACGAAAGTGACTAGCAAGAAGAGCGGCAAATGAATAATAAGACCGATTATTATGCTTATGCCGCCAGCAAGTGCCATTTGGATCTTACACCCTACCCAAAATTTTTGACGTAAATATTTTCTTAATGATAAAGGTAGTGATTGAATAAAGGAAAAGTTCTCACGATCCAGTGAAATCAAATTACTGACAAAAGACGTTTGATTCAACATGACGCAAGCAAAAACAATTCCACTAACGAAGAACACTCCACCAAATTTCAGAGACAGTGTTCGAAGGTCTACCGGATTCGTCGTCACCATCGTCGCCAACAGAATGATCGGCATAATCAAAGATGAGGTCAAGACTTGCATGATCAAATTGGGATTTTTCAACAATTGAACATTATAGCTGCCTAATTGTTTTTTTAACGATCGATTCTCTTTCCGTTTACGTTTCGTTGCGACAGTATGAGAGCCCTCATCGCTGAATTGTTCGTATAAGCTTGGTACCACAAAGCCTCGCAATGCCAATAACAGCAGACCAGTCACCAACAATAAAGCCGCTAGTGGCAAGAGCCCCCCCACCGAAAACAAGTCATGCATGACATGGTAAAAAGGAAGAAAAATGGCGAAAGGATGACGATCGACTACGTTGGCTGATTGATCGACGGAATTTTGCGAAAAATTGATCGCTAACACGCCTCCAACAGAAACGACCATTGAAAAGCCCAGCATCAAGCTAGTAAATAATTTTTTATGCAGACGAAACAACTTGGTTTTAGTCATGCCAAACACAATCAAACTACAAAAACTAAACAGCAAAATAAAAAAGATCAAAAATAGCAAAATCGCCGCAATCACTGCGATTGGGATGAATTGACCGCTTCTAAAGGCGGTCAAAAAGAACAGAATCAACAATGGCAATAAAAAGGGAACGATGGTCATGCCCACCGCCAAAAATTTAGCGATAAAGACTTCGCCTTGTTTAATCGGTAATGCCAAATAATCTTGCAAGTCTTTACTTTCAAAGAAGACATTGAAGATCGCCGATAAAGATTGAGAGAAACCAATCAATGCAAACAGCGCCATATAATAGGTAAAGAACCCTGGCAGTTGCGAAAAATCGATCATCACCATCGTGGCACCATAGACAAAAAGAAAAATTAAACCAGACAGCACATATTGTTGCAGAATACTGCGAATCACTTTTTTGCCTTTGTGGCCTTTTTTCCGAATTTGATTGGTTGCAGAAGGATTGACATACAGCATATTCACTGCGATCAGACGCTTGATGATTCCACTATTCATGGGCGTCCCCCTCGATTTCTGCAACTAAATCTTCATCCGCTTTACGCCCAGCCATTTTCAAATAAACACTTTCTAAAGATTCATTAGGGTAATCCTGCAATAGATTTTCCACTGAACCATTATAAATCAACTCGCCTTGCTTCAAGATTGCCAATTCATCGCAAAGCTGTTGCGCCGTATCTAAAACGTGTGTTGAAAAAATGACGGTCTTCCCTTTTTCAGCATGCCCTTTGATCATTTGTTTCAAATCAAATGCCGCTTGAGGGTCTAATCCTTGTAAGGGTTCATCCAAAATCCAAATATCTGGGTCCGGCAGCAACGCTCCGATAATAATCGTTTTTTGTCGCATCCCATGAGAAAAACTTTCTAACGTCTCGTCTTCATGCCCTACTAAATCAAATAAACTGATCAGCTCTAGTCGCCGGCGCTCTTCTCCCTTTAACTCATAGGCCGCTTCGATTAAATCCCAATATTCATTGGCAGTTAATTGTAAAAACATATCCGGCGAATCCGGCACATAAGCGATTTTCCGCTTAATCGCCAGACGATCTTCCTTCAAGTTTTTCCCATCAAATAAAATCTCACCTTTTGTAGGTTCAATGATACTGACTAGGCTTTTGATCGTCGTTGATTTGCCCGCGCCATTGTGACCCAAAAAACCAAAAATCTCGCCTTCTTTGATCGTTAAATTTAAATTATCCAACGCTTTTTTCTCACCATAACTTTTTGTCACTTGTTTTAATTCAATCATACCTCTCACACCCCGCTTCTCTTGTACTTACTTCAATACTATACGAGAAAAAGGCTAGCCTGACAAGGAGCTACAACAGAGCTGGCGCTATTTAGCAGATTTGAATTTCATGACGCAGTTGATTAAACTAACCGGTTTCATCGTTACCTAGACCTTTATTGTTAAACGAAAAAAGCTGCCTGGATTATCCAGACAACTTTTCAGGCTTATTTAACCCGTACGGGAAACCAAATTTGAAAATGGGCATCTTCTGGATTCGCGTCTAAATACAGTTCAATATCCGGCAGTTCCGCATACTCAAATCCTGAAGTTGGCAGCCATTCCGTAAAGATCTGTGTCTGCATCTCTTGAATCGCTCCCGGCATCGGGCCGCTGCCAGAAAAGATCGCCCACTTCGCTGCTGGAACTTCGTATTGTTTAAAACCTGCAGGTATTTGGTCACTAGCTACACCAATGACATACTCCCAATTCTCTTGAATTTTCGAGGTCATCATGCTGATTCCCATGACACCAGTATTCGCTTGATCCATGATAGGAAATAATTTTTGCAATTCCCCGCTCGTGCTGACTTTGTTCCAAAATTCCGGGATCATCTTTTTATATTTTTCCATATCTTGATCCAACTCGATCCCCACACCCGCTACTTTGAAGGCTTCTTTTTCAACTAATTGATATTCCATTGCATGCACTCCCTTTACCGTAATTTTGAAGGTCAACATGGGATAGCTGGTTAATTTTACGCCAGCTTGCTTTGCTTCCTGTGGTGTAATGCCGTGAATTTCTTTAAATACCCGATTAAAAGATGTAGGGGAATCGTACCCATATTTTAGGGCGACATCAATCACTTTTTTACCTTTTTGCAAATCCACCCCTGCCAAACTCATTCGACGGCGGCGAATATAACCCGCAAAAGTCACCCCTGCAATATAAGAAAACATCCGCTGATAATGATAGCTGGAACATTGAGCCAGTCGCGCTGCTTCCTCTAGCTCAATTACTCCGTCTAAATTCTCCTCCACATAATCAATACTGTCATTAAAATGATCCAGCCAATCCATTCATCTTCCTCCTATAACTACTATAGTTGAGCCACTTCACAAAAACCTCTCAAAACCTGCCCTTTATTGCGAGCAAACACTCCATCAGTAAAAGCATACCTGGAAAAAGCCCGGCAATGCAAGCAGAAATAAAAGCCTATTCTAAAAAGCTCGGCGTAAAATAATTATAGTTATTTTAAAAATAATTTAGCTTTACTGATCGGCACTCAATCAGCATTTAATTATACACAGTAGTTATTTAAATTGGTCTACTCAAACAATTTTTAGTCAAAAAAAAAGACACTCACAAAGGAGCATCTCTTCTCAGAATAATTTTCCAGTTCTAATGGCATAAATAGTTAAGGAAATTAGAATGAACAACGCCAACATTTCTAATAGAAAGTCGGTGGTCTTTACTTCGTTTTTCGAAGCGTCCTTCTCTCGTTTCATTGCTCTATTTGGCCCTCCTTATTTCAACAAAATAAGGATAACAAAGCATTGGTATAGGCAAGTAAAAAAGACTATTGAATTTAATTAGAATCTGATGGCAAACCTTTCATTCAATTTCGTTTTAGTTTCATCCCTTCATAATGGCTATTTTTAAGTAAATATGCTTGAATAAAAGAAGTGTTTTTTAGGAGGAAGATTATGGAACAAAATCAAACGTCTGGCAACCACACCAAAGAAGTGAGTTTGCTGGGCTTAAGTATGATTGTTATTGGATCGATGTTAGGAGGCGGCGTATTCAATCTGCCTAGCAGTATCTCGCAATCCGCTGGCGTTATTGCTTCCCTGTTTGCCTGGGTCATTACTGGTGTCGGTGTTTTCTTTATCGCGAAGGTCTTTCAAACCCTTTCCAATGAAGAACCGGAGATCATCGGCGGAATTTATTATTATGCGAAGGACGGCTTCGGCGATTACGTCGGTTTTAATTCTGCCTGGGGCTACTGGCTCAGCAATATTATCGGTAATGTTTCCTTCGTGATTCTATTTTTAGATGCCTTGAGTAAATTCATTCCTACTATCGGCGGTTCTGGTGGACAAATCGGGCTTTTCTTAGGAACGTTTATGATCTGGGGCGTGGTCTTTTTAGTGGCTCGCGGGATTCGCACCGCCAGTATTTTAAACACGGTGGCGACTGCCGCCAAAGTAGTCCCGATTGCTCTGGCGATTTTGCTATTATTCATCCATTTTAAGTATCATATTTTTTCAATGGACGTTTTTGCCAAAAATGTACTTAGCGGCGGAAACCATCTTGGCAGTGTTCCGACACAAATTCGTCACGCGATGTTGCAAACGATGTGGGTTTTTGTCGGAATCGAAGGCGCTGTCGTTTTATCCGGTCGAGCAAAACGGGCAAAAGATGTTGGTCGGGCGACCTTGATTGGTTATTCAACGACGCTAGCAATTTATGTGTTGATCGTCATGTTAAGCTTCGGTACCTTGCCACAAGAACAATTAGCGGCCTTACCAAGTCCTTCGCTTAGCGGTGTACTTCGCGCTTCGACAGGCGTTTGGGCGGCTCGTATGATTGATATCGGAGTCATTATCTCCGTCTTAGGCGCATGGATTTCTTGGACAATTTTAGCGGCGGAAATTTCTTTTGACGCGGCACAAGACAAAATGTTCCCGGCTTTCTTAGGGAAAGCCAATAAACAAAATGCCCCGATTAATGCCTTGATTTTAAACGGCGTGATCATGCAAATCGTCTTTCTAATTTCTCGCTGGGCAATGGACGCCTTTCAAGCAGTGACCGATACGGCGACTACGATGGTGCTGGTTCCTTATATTTTATCGGCGGCCTTTTTATGGAAAGTCGCCAGCAAGAAACAACATGTTGGTCAAAAGTGGTTGGCTTTGGGGGGAATTATTTATGGCATCTATATGCTCTATTCCTCTGGCGGCTTGAATTTACTCTATTGTGTCGGCATCTATGCATTAGGCTTTGTCTTTTGGCTATGGAACAGTCATACTTACAAGCGCCCTGTTTTTGCGACAAAGCGGGACAAAGGATTATTTATAATCGTTACTCTTTTAGGTATCATAAGTTTGATCGTACTAGCCATTCAACTACACAAATAAAAAAGGTTGGTGAGTAAAAACTCACCAACCTTTTTTTAGACTTTTTGCAGAATCAACGTTGCTAACAGTCCCAACGCGTATAAGCTATTAAACACGATCAAGTTTTCTACTGCCATTGGAAATGTTTTGCTTTTGATCTGTTCTTTCGTAAAGATTTTTGTTTGTCCATGAACCTTCACCAGACTGATAAACGCCAATAAAATCGGCCATTGATAAATGCCCGCGAGCCAGCCAATCAAAATAACGAGATACGGGGCGTACGCCAACAAATTAAACAAACGTAGACTCCACTGACGACCGATATAAAAAGGCAATGTATAACGATGGTTTTCAACGTCTTGCTCCAAATCACTTATATTGTTTGCCAGCATGATATTGGCAATGGTCATCACCAGTGGCAAAGCCGCCCACACCAAGGCCAGAATAATTATTGGGTTTCCTGTCAGCGCGAAATGTTTGAAATCCAGCTCCATATAAAAAAGTCGTTGATCATAGGTATTAATATAAGTCGTGATGGCAAAGATACCTAAGCCCTCGGTCACACCACTGAAAATCTCCCCCAAAGGCATCCGCGACAAAGGAATCGGACCGTATGTGTAAAAAACACCCACAAAACAACATGCCAAACCCATTAATAGCAATAACCAGCCCGTTTGAATCGCTAAGGTGAAGCCGACGATCGCCGCAAAACCAATCAAGCCCAAAATTAATCGTTGGATCGTCTTCTCTGACAAATTTTCCCGTCCGATGACGTTCTCTTCGTATTTGTATTTTTCTGAATGAGCTTTTAAAAAATCCATATAATTATTGATCGCGGTAATCGCCAAATCAAATGCCAACAATCCGAAAAAGAAAAAAATCGTTTTTCCTGGATGGAATGAATGAAAATAGGCATTCGTAAATAAAACGGCAATCACAAAGGGAAAGACTCCCGCCATTTTTGTGCGAATCTGAACAAGTTCAAAGAAATGCTCTTTCGTCATTCGGTTGAATTCAGGCTTCAAGTTCTTACTATTTTCCATGTGTAACTCCTCTTCTTAATCCTTCACCTTTCAACTTTAGCTTAGCGCTTGCCAAAGCAGCGTCACTAACAGCCCTAACCCGTAACAGCTATTGAAAGCGACGAGGTTTTTAATAGACATCGCAAAAGTTTGACTTTTGATTTGTTTTTTCGTGAAAGCTTTGGTTTGCGGATAAACTTTTAAAAGACTGACGAACGTCAATAGGATTGGCCATTGATAAATCCCTGCGATCCAACCGACAATAATCGCCACATAAGAACAATACATCAATAAATTAAATAAAATCACACCGTTTTTGCGACCAAGATAAAACGGCAAGGTGTACCTATGGTTCTCAATGTCTTGTTCCAAATCAGAAAGATTGTTGGCCAACATGATGTTCGCGATCGTAGCGATCAACGGCAAAGATGCCCAAATCACAGCTAAAGCAGCGGTGGTACTGCCGGTTAAGGCAAAGTGCTTTAGATCCAGCTCTAAGAAAAAAAGCTTTTGATCGAAGGTGTTCAAATAGATCGTAATCGCAAAGATGCCCAAACCCATTGTTACACCGCTGAATAATTCCCCTAGCGGCATCCGCGATAGCGGAATCGGTCCATACGTGTAAAAGACCCCGATGAAACAACAAGCACAACCCATGACTAATAAAAGCCAACCGGTTTGGATCGCCAGCGTAATGCCGACGATCGCCGCAAACCCAATCAAGCCGAAAATAATCGCCACGACGGTCTGCTCCGATAGCTGATCTTTGCCAATCACGTTTTCTTGATACTTATATGTTTCAGAGTGGGCCTTGCGAAAATCCATATAATTATTGATCGCGGTCGTCGCCATATCAAACGCGACCATTCCCAAGAAGAAAAAGAGGGTTTTTCCTAAATGAAAGGAATGGAAGTAAGTATTGGTGAACAACACCGCAATCAGAAATGGAAACAAGCTCGCTAATTTCGTACGGATCTCTACTAAGTCAAAAAAACTTTTTAAGGTCATTTTATTTCAAATCCTTTTCATTTCCCATAGTATAACCAGCTTCTGGATTGATCTTGAAATCATCCTTGATTCCAGCTGTGACGTAAATTTTATCATCCCTTGTGACAAAGATTGCTTCCGTATCCTTTAGCGTATCAACATAAGCAATTCCTTTTTTGACACCCATTGAAAAGACTGCTGTAGATAGCCCATCCCCATCGATAGATTTTTTAGAGATGATCGTAACGCCGGCAATGTCGTTATCAAAGGGATAACCCGTCTTCGGATTGAATAAGTGATGATAAGTTTTACCATCAACTTCCAGATAGCGCTCATAGATACCAGACGTTACCAAAGATTTATTGCTTTCCGGAACACTTCCTAAAACAACATTTCTTGCTTGGTTCGGGTCTTGGATGCCGACCGTCCAGTCTTCTTTTTGGTCATTTCGCGGACTGTGGCCTAAAACGTACACGTTCCCGCCAAGGTCGACGATAGCGGTCGTTACATCATTTTCCTTTAGTACTTTGATCACTTCATCAGTAATGTAGCCTTTAGCAATCGCGCCAAGATCCAGCTTCATGCCCTTTTCTTTCAAGTAGACCGTTTTGTCCTCATCCTTGAATTCAACATCATGATAGTTGACTAATTTCAAGGCCTGATCGATTTCACTTTGCGCTGGTTTGCGAGCATCTGGAAATCCGATGCGCCACATCGAAGTGATCGGACCAATCGCCATATCAAAACCGCCTTGAGAATCTTTACTATATTTGTAAGCTTCCTTCAACAAATAATACATATCGTCGGTAACTTTTTCCGGTTTTTCTCCTGCCGCCGCATTGATGGCGTCAATCTCCGAACCTTTTTGATTCACCGTGATTTTATCCGCCAATTCCTTCACTCGATCAAAGGCCGGCTTCAAGGCTGCTTTTTTGCCATCATCATAAATTCTGATCTGGACATATGTACCCATTAAAAATTGTTTATCTTCATATGGTTTCTCATTTATTTTTGGTTTACTGCTGCCGCAAGCGGTCAGTAGAATCATCAATACTCCTAAAAATACCATTGCTAGTCGTTTCTTCACACAAATACTCCCCTTGTATATTGTAAAATTTTTTCACCTTATCATAGCTCTTTCGGGGCGATTTTCATAGCCTTTTTTGCTTAGCTCTAATTGTTAATCAAGAAAATAAGTGCTTAAAAAGTATTAAAAAAAGAGCCGGGAGATCCCAGCTCTTTTTCAGATTCCCTAAGGAGGTTAAAAATTATTTTTTAGTAACAATGTTGTCTACTTGGATTGTGTTTGTATTGCCTTTTTCAGCAGCGTTTACTAATTGTGCTGCATAAGTTTGGAAAGCGTGTGAAGAATGAGTCGCACCAGTTACAACTTCAACATCAGCAGGAGCGCCTTTTTCAACTAAACCTTTGTTTAATTGTTCGATGTATTCTTTTGGTCCAACACCGCTTTTAGCTTTCATGTTCTTTTCATAGTCAGCGTCATCTTTTTTAGATTTGCCATCTTTGTCAACCATGTCAAAGTTTGATTCAGTGATTTTTCCACCAGCAACAGTCATGCTGAAGATTGTACGGTAGCCATTAGAGTAGTTCTTTTCTTCTAATTTGTAAGTGCCGTCTTTCATTGCAGCGCCATTGTCGATTTCGATTGTTTTTGTGTCGCCAGCTTGAGCTGCTTGAACTAATTGTTGAGAGTAGTTCTTGAAGTTTTCGCTAGAATGAGTCGCACCAGTTACAACTTCAACTGCATCTGGGTTTTGTGTTTCTTCTAATGATTTATTTAAAGCTGGGATGTATTCTTTAGGACCAGTCTTTGTTTTTTCTTTCATGCTCTTTTCGTAGTCAGCATCTTTTTGTTTTGATTTGCCATCTTCGTTTAAGTAATCATAGTTTGATTTTGTAATTTTGCCATCTTTAACAGTCATGTCAAAAACAACGCGGTAATCATGATCATAATTTTTTTCTTCTAATTTATAGCTGCCATCTTTAAGATCGCCGCCAGCTTCTTTTTCTGCTGGTTTGGCTGCTTCTGAAGAACTTGTTGATGAGTTTGAAGCTGCTTCTTTATCGTTGCTTCCCCCGCAGGCTGCTAAAGCTAGTGTTGAAAATGCCACTACCGCAAACCCTGATACTATTTTTTTCATTTTCATGAATAAACTCCACCTTTTTTATTTTTTGTGATTCTTTAAACAAGAATCATTTTAATCTACTTGTTGAAATTTGTACACTATTTTTTGTCGATTGCATTATTTTTTTAATTTAATTATTAGAATGATGTTGATATCAGCTAAGAATAATTACAATAGACAAAAAAACAAAGTATATGTATAATAAGTTCGATTGTTCAGCAATTATCAATTATCATTCTATGTGCAGTCATTATCATACAAATATTAAGGAGCGGATTTTCAATGGCAAAAGAAAAGATTGTCGTTGTAGGCGCAGGCTATGCTGGTGTCGCGGCAGCGAAATTTTTATCTAAGAAGCTAAAAAAAGATGATGCTGAGATTACATTAATCGATCGTCATTCTTACCATACAATGATGACCGAGCTACACGAAGTAGCCGGCGGACGCGTAGAACCAGACGCAGTGCAATACGACTTGCAACGTTTGTTCGCACGTCAAAAAAATGTTTCATTAGTGACTGATACTGTAACCGGTATCGACAAGGATAAAAAGATTGTTACTACTAAATTAGGCAAGTACCCATTTGATCAATTAATCATCGGTATGGGTGGCGAACCGAACGACTTCGGTACGCCTGGGGTCAAAGAACACGGCTTCACCCTATGGTCAATGGAAGATGCCATCAAGATCAGAAAGCACATCGAAGATACCGTTGCAAAAGCTGCCTTGGAGCCTGACGAAGCAACTCGTCGCGCAATGTTGACCTTTGTTGTCTGTGGCTCTGGATTCACTGGGATCGAAATGATCGGTGAATTGATGGAATGGAAAAATGTTTTAGCAAAAGAATTCAAATTACGTCCTGAAGAATTTACTTTGATGGTTGTCGAAGCTCTTCCAACGATTTTGAACATGTTAGATCGTAAAGACGCTGAAAAAGCCGAACGCTTTATGATGAAAAAGGGCATTCAATTGAAAAAAGGTGCCCCAATCACTGAAGTCACTGCTGACCACATCGTCTTAAAAGATGGCTCACAAGTTCCGACCAATACCTTGATTTGGACTGCTGGTGTCAAAGGAACGTCTGATGCGGCGGACTTTGGACTTGAAGCAGCTCGCGGACAACGTTTGTATGCGAACGAATATATGCAAGCTAAAGGCTACGAAGACAAAGACATCTACATCGTTGGTGACTTGGTTCACTACGAAGAAAAAGGTGACGGCCGCCCAACTCCACAGATCGTTCAAGCTGCAGAACAAACAGCTCATACGGCTGCGGCGAATATCGTTGCCAAAGTTAAAAATACTGAAAAGCACGAATTCAAAAGCAATTACCAAGGCTTCATGGTTTCCATTGGTTCAAAATGGGGCGTTGCCAACTTAATGGACAAAGTCCACATGGCCGGCTTCATGGCGATTGTAATGAAACATATCGTCAACTTGAAATATTTCTTTGATATGCGTTCTGGCTACTACATGTTCCAATACATGATGCACGAATTCTTCCATATCAAAAACGATCGCAACGTGACTCGTGGACATTCTTCACGTTACGGCAATGTTTTGTGGAGTGTGCCACTACGCGTTTTCTACGGTTCTATGTGGTTGATCGAATCGTCTAAAAAAGTCGTTGGTGATGGTCATTACTTGAATCCTACTTCTTGGTTTGGCGATAGCTCTTGGTTTACTGACAAAGTGGTCTTCCCATTCCCTTGGTTGCAAGAACAAGTAACTACTGGCGCTTCTGCAGCTGGCTCTCATGCGGCTGAAGCAACTACTGCGGCAACTGGTGCTGCTGGCGGCGCGACAGATGCTGCCGCTGCGACAGCGACGCAAGCAACGCACTTTGGTTTCAGCTATGCCTTTGGGGAAAACCCAATGCCTGTCTTTGAAAAAATGCCTCATTGGTTCTCAAAAATCATGGAAGTCATGATGCCGAATCAAGACGTGGCGTTGTTCATGCAAAAATTCATGACCTTCGTTGAAATCGGAATCGCGTTAGCCTTGATCTTTGGATTATTCACTTGGTTAGCCAGCGCTGCCACAATTGGTTTGACGATTGTCTTCTGCCTATCTGGCATGTTCTATTGGGTCAACATCTGGTTCATCTTTGTTGCCTTCGCATTAATGAACGGTTCTGGTCGTGCATTAGGTCTTGACCGTTGGGTGATTCCTTGGATTCAACGGACCGTCGGCAAATGGTGGTATGGGACTCCTCGATCGATCTACGGCAAAAAATAAACTAAAAATTGAATTATTTATGAAAGAAAGTTCTAAAGGGCTTATTTCCCTCTTTAGGACTTTCTTTATGTTATGATTGGAACGATTCACTGTATGAAAAAACAAAGGGGTGTAACTCTTGAAGCTGAAGTATTTTGTAAAAAATAGTTTGTTGCGACCTTGGGATGGGATCATTGTTTTGCTATTGATCTTGCTTTCTTTTGCCCCCATCGTCGTCTTCAGTATCAATCGTGTGAATGAGGCCCCCACTCAACAAGCGGTTCTTTCCGTTGATGGAAAAGAAATTAAAAGCTTCGATCTCAACGACGAAAAGCAATCCTATACTTATCGCTACACCGATCCAGACGGTGATTACAATTTGATCGAAATCAAAGGTACTAAGATTCGGATCAAAGAAGCAAATTGCGGGGATCAAATTTGTGTCCGCCGAGGTTGGATTGATCAATCTGGGGAAACGATCGTCTGCCTGCCGCACAAATTATTAATCGAAGTAAAAGCCTCAGATGGAGGTGAAACCGGCAGTGTCATTTATTAGCTGTCTGTATCATGCATAAGACTCAAAAATTGATCTACATAGCGCTTTTAGTTGCCCAAGGAGTCATTTTAGGTTTAGTTGAAAATATGATTCCTTCGCTTTTTGCCTTTGCTCCTGGTGCGAAGCTTGGCTTGGCCAATCTAATCACGATTATCGCGATTTTTACCATGCCTAAGAGAGACAGTTTTCGGTTAGTTTGGATGCGCTTGATCTTGACGACTTTACTAGGCGGAACGATCTCGACCTTTTTATATAGTATGAGTGGTTCTATGCTAAGCTATTTCGGCATGCTGCTGGTCAAAAGTCTCGGTCCTAAACGCGTCAGCATCATCGGTATCAGTGCTGCCGGCGGCTTTCTTCACAACGTCGGACAATTACTAGTTGCAAGTTGGATTGCCCAATCCTGGACGGTCATGCTCTATCTTCCCGTCATGTCTTTATTTGGGATTCTCGCGGGGATCACGATTGGAATCGCAGGCAATTACTTACTCGTTCATGTGCAAGCTTTAAAAAAATTCCAGTTGAACTATGAGCTGGAAAAAAAGAATAAAAAAAGATCCGGAGGCTATCAAAAATGATCCTTCATCCAATGTGGCAAGACTATCCTGAGCTTGCAAAACAACTGACAACGACGCTTTATTTAATGGAAGATGTCGTTAAGTTAAAAAATAAAAAAGTCGAACACGCGGTGCTGGAAATGATCCACGCTGGCGGCAAATTATTACGCCCGGCTTATCAGTTACTCTTTGCCGAATTTGGTCCCGAACAGGATCAAAAAAAAGCTACCTCGCTAGCGGCAGCCATCGAAATGCTCCACACCGCCACTTTGATTCACGATGATATTGTCGATGATTCCACCTTGCGCCGGGGATTGCCGACGATTCGCTCGACTTTCGGAAATGACACGGCAGTCTATGCGGGGGATTTCTTATTTATTTGCTGTTTCAAATTATTGTCCGATTATGCTACCTCGTTAAGGAGCCTACAATTAAACTCCCGCAGTATGGAAAAGATTTTAGACGGTGAATTAGGCCAAATGGATGATCGTTATCGAACCGATCAAACCATTGAAGATTATTTAGAAAATATTTCCGGCAAGACAGCTGAATTATTTTCTTTAAGCTGTTTTGCCGGTGCTTTCGAAAGTGGCAGTAGTGAACGCTTTGCAAAAAAAGCCGGTGAGATTGGCCACAATATCGGGATTGCCTTCCAAATCATGGATGATCTGTTGGACTATCAAGCAGATGCCGCTACGTTAGGCAAACCGGTGTTAGAAGACGTGCGTCAAGGAGTCTACTCTCTGCCTTTGATCTATGCCCTAAAAAAAGACCCAGCACGCTTGCTACCTTATTTAGAAAAGAAAGACCAAATGTCTGATGCCGATACGGCGGCGGTGCAACAGCTCGTGATTGAATTAGGTGGCGCTGCCTTTACTCAGGACTTGGCGGCCGACTATACAAAAAAAGCTCTAAAAGACATTCGAAAATTACCCACCAACGAACGTGGTACGAAAGAAAAATTAGAGCGATTAACGAGCCAGATTTTAACGAGAAGTAGTTAACAAAAAGCCAGTCAGCGATGAACAATCGCTGACTGGCTTTTGTTTATAATTCAGAAAAAGGAATAAACGCTGGTAAAGCGCCTTCCGTCTTTCGTAAAAATTTCTGCAGCCAAATGACATCATGCCAGGCTTCAAACTTGTAACCAATTTTGGGAAAGAGGGCCGCCGATTGATAGCCTAGCCTCTCATGAAATTGCAGACTGCCTTGATTTCCACCGGTAATGCAGGCGGTCAAGATTGCTACATTTTGTTTTCTCAATGCCTCTTCCAACGCTTGGTAGAGACGTTTACCCGCTCCCTTACCCTGCTTTTGGCGATCCACATAAACACTGACCTCCACCGCCCAATCATAAGCAGCGCGTTCCTTATAGGCATGAGCATAGGCGTAGCCGATAATTTCTCCCTGATCCTCAGCGATTAAATACGGATACGTTACGATCGTTTCAGCGATCCGATTGGCAAAGGTCGCTTCACTAGGAACTTCGTAATCAAATGTAATGGTCGTCTCAGTCACATATGGTGCATAAATTTTGCGTAACGCGGCTGCATCTGCCGGCGTTGCTGTGCGAATAGTGATCATCGTAGTCCCCCTTTAGTTTTATCTATTTTAACACTGGAACTAACGGAAAAAAACGTCTATTCAAATTATTTTTCTACCAAGCCCAAGCTCATGCCAATCACTAAAATCACTAAAACAATCACAGTGATCCAAACGTATAGATAATCTTTTTCTTTGGCAAAGGCAAAAATCGAAACCACCACTCGTAGAACGGGTGTCAGAATTAAACAAAACAAGCCTAACATAATAAAGGCTTCCCCATTTAATTGGAGCAAACCGTGAATGATCATAGGTAAATTGTTGGGAACCGCCTGTGCACTTGGCTGGATGAACAATAAAATCATTCCGATAACAATGATTACCGCCGAAACAATGACACCGATCCGCAAAATATAACCGATCGAGCGTTCAATCGCCAAAATCTCTTCTTTGTCCTCCATTAGTTAATCACCCCGAATCCTCGCAATACCATTTGAATGCCCATGATCAATAGAATTGGAATAAAAATCATGCGAATCACAACTGGCTTCAATCGCTGCATGATGCGCGAGCCGATCGTCGCTCCGCCTAATACACCTAAAGCGAGTGGCGCCGCGATCTGCGGCAGGACCGCACCGCTGAAAAAGTAGACCATCGCAGAGGCTGCGGCGGTCACACCCATCATTAAATTACTCGTAGCGCTGGATGGTTTTAACGGCATTTTCATGATGGTATCCATCGCCGTCACCTTGAAGACACCACTGCCGATTCCTAAGAGTCCCGAGGCAATCCCGGCACCAAACATCATAGCAAAACCTCCCGGAATCTTTTCAACTTGATAATCAATTTGTTGGTCTAGCACCTTATCATAATACGAACCATTCAGCTTTAACTTTTCCGCCAATGAATTGCTGGCAGAGGACTGGATCTGTTCGGCTGATTTTCCCCGCAACTTTTGAATCATATTCACCACGGAAAACAATAAAAAACCACCGAATAAAATAAATAGAAACCCGGTTGGTACAATTCCGGAAAGCAGCGCTCCGACGATCGCACCGATAGTAGTAGCAATTTCCAAAAACATGGCCACCCGCAAATTTAGCATATCATCCTTTAAATAAGCAATCGTTGCTCCTGAACTGGTGGCGATCACACAGACGATACTAGCAGCAATCGCATATTTGATATCCAAACCCATAACTAACGTCAAAAATGGCGTTAAAATAATTCCGCCGCCGATCCCTAAGATCGAGCCTAAAATTCCGGCTAGAACACCGGTCACAAGTAATAATCCTATTTGACTAAGCATAATTTCCCGCCTTTCTTGTAGCTATTATAGCGCAATTTTTACTTAAAGCAGGAAATTTAACCGTGAGAGCTCTTTGCTTTTCGAAATGTTGTATGCTCTAACCGACTGGCTACTACTTGGCTTACTTATAGATTTAATTGTTTAAAGAGAATTTTTTTCACGCGTTCCACTTCTGCTTGTGGAATTTCCTGATAGGAAATCCCGGCTTCACCAGTGAACCCATCGCCAGTAAATCCCTCTCCTTGGACTTGCTGGCTATTGATTTTCTTTAGACTCGTGTGATAGCCTGTCAAAATTTTCTGCATTTGATTAAAGGTTAGGTCCGTCTTGCCATTTTCTCCGATCCCAGCTAAAATTTTTTGATAATTAAACAAGCTTTTGGTTGAGAGCAGCTGATTGATTAATAATTCCATCACCTCTCGTTGCCGGCCTTGTCGTCCGTAATCGCCCGTGGGGTCTTCGTAGCGCATCCGGGAATACTGTAATGCTTCCCAACCGTCCAAGTGCTGTTTGCCTTTTGGATAATCAATTCCCTCAGCTGAAAAAGCAAAAGCGTTATCTACCGTGACGCCACCGACTGCGTCCACCAATGTTTGTAAGCCATCCATATTTACCGCCATATAGTGATGGATCGGAATAGCTAAAAATTTTTCCACCGTATTGATCATCATTTCTGGTCCACCGATCGAATGGGCATGATTGATTTTATCTTGATAATCTGCACCAACGATCTCCACGAACGCATCACGAGGAATACTTACTAGCGTTGTTTCCTTCGTTTGGTTATTTAAGGTTGCCACCATAATCGTATTGGCGCGAAAATCCGTTTTTCTTTTGGCATCATTTGCGATTCCTAAAATTAAAATACTGATTGGCTCAGAAGCTTCCGGTGTTTTTACCTCCCCGGTTCGTTCAATCGGCGCATACATCGAATCCGCCGCATGTTGCGAACTATGATAAAACTTCAAGGCAAAGACGCTTAACCCAGTGATTAGGACCACTACACAAGCCAACATACTTAATAAAATCGTTTGCCATTTTACAAATTTGACGTCTTCCGCTTTTTTCAACCTTGAGTTTGCTGAATGCAAATAAGAGTAAAACAAGCTTCCACTGCCGAATGTAAGGCCTAGTCCTAAGCATAAGCCCGTGATGACATCACTGATAAAATGAACACCTAGATAAATTCGACCGCCGGCAATCACAAATACTAACAACCCCACCCCAACTTTGACAAGGGCTGGCATTTTTTTATTCATAAAAAAATAAATTAAGCAGATAGAGCCAATCAGTGTCATTACTAGCAGTGAATGCCCGCTGGGAAAACTATAAGATGAACGCGCGAGGTATTGCACTTGCTCGGGGCGCGTTCGTTGAAAGACTTGCTTTAATAAATAGCCGACTCCACTGACAAAAATCAGATTACCTAAACACCAAATGGCTAAAGCTCGCTGCTGTTTTCGCCACAAAAAGAACGCGAGAAAACTGAAAATAATCAGCATTGGGCCAATCGTTGCTACTTTTGCCACCACTCCTGTAAACACCGTCAAAAACGAGATATTCACTAGACGATTTTCCATAAAGAAATCATCCAAATGATTGAGCCATTGAGCGTTTATTGCTACTCCGATCATAAAAATTAGCGCTACAGAAAGCGCGCAAACACTTAGTAAAGTAAATTTTTTTCGCATAGATATCCCCTTTTCTTCAAACTGCATTCTTTTTTTTAAAGCCCAACATCATACCGAATCCGATCCCTAACACGATCAAGGAAGTCCCACCCTGGCTCAAGATCGGTAATGGAATCCCCGTCAATGGCAAAATGCCAATAGCGGCTCCAATATTTTCAAAAATTTGAAACAGCAAGCCAAAAACGAAGGCTACCGCTAGATACAGATTTGCTTTATTATTCGTTTTTATTGCATTGGAAAGGATTTGATAAAACAAATAAAAATAAAGAAAAATTACAAATGCACTGCCGATGAAACCAAAGCTCTCAGCGATTACGGTAAAGACCATGTCGGATTCGCGAACCGGGACATATACCGAAGCTTGCTCTGCCGCTCGCCCAAATAAACCACCACTGCCAATCGCGTAAAGGCTCTGGACTTGCTGATAGGCAATCGAATCTTTGTATTGGAAAGGATCAGCCCACGCTCGAACACGATCCAATTGATACGTCTTAAAATGCAGACCGTAAAGCAATCGATTTCCCCATTCGCTGAATACTAATACTAGTAAAGTGCTGCCGAGTGCCGTACCGATACCAGTGATCGTTGCCAAGATTTTCCAATGCACGCCGGAAATAATAAATAGCGCTCCTAAAATAGCGATAAATACTAAACTTGTCCCAAAATCCCGTTGCATAAACATCAATAGAAAGGTTGGCAAACTAAACAACAGAATTTTTTTCAAATAATGAAGATCGCTCTTTATCGTCCGCTGCTGTTCGCCTCTTTCCTCAGTCAGTGTGAGCCGAACCATCAAAAGAGTAAAACTTAATTTCATCAACTCGGATGGTTGAAAAGAAAAACGGCCGAGCCTCAACCAGCGCTTCGTATTCGTCAGATGATACATCGCCGGATCATAAAACCAATATAACAGTGCCATCACGCCGAGCGACAAGACATAAAAAAGCGGAGCATACCGTAATAAGCTAGCGGTTTTAATTTTACTGACGGCTACCATTACTAACAGCGACAGTAAACAAAAAATGATCTGTTTCACCACAACTCCTTTGACATTCACGTCGTCAAGTTCAGCCGCCAAAAATTGAACAGCGATGCTGATTAAATAAAACAAAAAAATCGGTAAAAAAAGTGAATAATTAAATTCGTTGCTCAAACGTCTCCTCATTGGATCGAACCTCCGAAGCAAATTTTAAACAAATCCCAAGCGCTACTGAAAGGATTAAATAGCTGGTACCACCATAGCTGATGAACGGCAAAGGAACTCCGGTCATGGGAATCAGTCCCAAAATACTGGCAACATTGATACTTGTTTGGAGTAGTATTAATGTTCCTACCCCAAAATAGATCAAACTTACATGCTGACACCGTTCCTTTGCCGCTAGCACGAATAAACGTAGCGCGATCAAAAAAATCAATGCCAATACAATCAATGCGACAATTACCCCTAATTCCTCCACCATGATTGAATAAATGAAGTCGGTCTCAGCAACGGGTAAGTACCCTTTTTTTGTAATGCTGTTTCCTAACCCCCGACCGAGAAATCCGCCATTATAAAGAGCGTAATAAGAATTACTCATTTGAAATCCTTGCCCGTAAGAATCTAAGAAGGGATCTCTGACCAGACGAATGCGTTCATACGTGTGGGCAAATAATTGTGGCAGCAACTCGTGACTACCCAAAAAAAGAATCATTCCAGCAACTAGCACGATACCGACAATCAATCCTAAAAAAAGTAAAAGCGAAAGCTGGTATGGAATTTCTGCAGTAGTAATGAGCACGAAGGCAATCCCCCAAATAATAATTGCTCCCGTCACTTTCGGCTGCAGTAAAATTAATAGACCACTAAGTAAAACCAACACACCAGGTCTCCACAATTGGTGTCTGGCCCGTTTTTTTCGGAAAAAGTAGGCTAAATACAAGATCAATGCGACGTTTGTTACCTCTGATGGCTGAAATTGAATACCAAATAAGGAAACCCATCTTTGTGCGCCATTGATTGTGACCCCGTTTATTTTGACTAACAATAAACTGACTAAGCCGATTGCCAACAAGCCTTTTGCCACTATACTTTTTAGTAAGACGTTGCTTTTTACATGATAAATAATTCCAATTAATAACCAACTTAACAGGATAAAAATCGCTTGCTTGCTAAACAACGATAGCGGATTTTTTCCTTCCGTTGTCAATCGATAAGAACTCGCGCTGAAGACCATTAAAAGACCGATTAGGCTTACCCCCAAATAAGGTAGTAACAACAGCCAATCGATCTTTCTTTTTTTTATCATATTCATCTCTCCCTCTCATCAAGTAATTGTTGCGGCGAGAGAGTTCAAAGCAAGAAAACAAAAAGACACCAAACGTTAGCGAAAAAACTAACAAGTTTGGTGGCTCACACAATCAATCTCATCGTCTGAGTTTTAGCACTAAACAACGTAAAGAATTACTCTTAGCTATTTTATGAAAAGCCTTAATCCGACAATTCCTGTTTTACACATTGGCGTCTTTCGACGTTTCTGCGCAATAGCCTATGTTTGTTTAGGAGCCTCACCTAACAAGTTTACTTATATTTACTTTCACAATCATCCTACTTTTTTTGTCATAAAATAGCAAAAATTTATATATAAAATCCGATTATCTTTAAATTTACTTATGAAATCTTTTACCAAAAATTTACTGGACAATCCTTTTTTCAACCATAAAGCTAGTTAAACCAGCCACGCACTAAAAAAACTCTCAGCCGATTAAGCTGAGAGTTTTTTTATAGATTAGATGTTAACCACTGCTGATAGAAAGACAGCTGTGTAGGCGTGTGAAAGAAATGCTCACCAGTTTCAAAGATCGTCAAATCGATCATTGACGGACGAGCAAATTTTTCAATGGTCTTTCGGCTCGTCAACTGATCCTTACCGCCATATAAAATTTTTGTTGAAACAGTCCATTGAATTGGATGCTCTACAACATAGCAATAATACTCCCACGCCAAGGTATTAAAAGGTGTTTTTATTCGTTTTTCACGTCGTAAATCGGCCGGCGTCAGTTGTGACCAATCCAATATATTTTCGATTAATTCCCGCATATCCACGATGGGCGATAAAAAAAGACTTTGCTGGATATTCTTGGCTTGTCCTGCCAGCATCGCAAAATAAGCTCCGATGCTACAGCCGAATAAAGTGATCTGCTGCGCTTGCTGGTGTTTAAAAAGGATTTTTTCGACATCCGCTACTACATTTGACGGATTCAAGGCGTAGGGTTGGCCTTTGCGCTCACCATGTTCCGGCAGATCAAAGCTCCACACTTGATAGCCTTTGGGGACAGCGGCTTCAGCCAACAATTGAATGACCGTGTCTTCTTTATGAGATTGATCGCCATGAAAAGCTAAAACTATTTTGTCACTCGTCTCACCCCACCGAAGAATTGGGATTCCTTCAATCATATCTTTTGTTGTTTCCATTTAGCCCTCCACGATCTCCAAGCCTAACCCTGCCGCAATCACCAGCGCTTGATAGGAATCGACTTTTAAGCCCTTCAACTGTTCCATTGAACAAGCGATTTTACTGAAAGAATTGCTGGTAAAGTCCAGACCAGCTAATTTGGTTCGCTGCCAATTACTATTTTCCAAATTATTTTTTTCTAAAAATAAATGTTTCCACGTCACTTCAAAAAACTCGCCATCAGACAGTTGACAGTTCTCAAACCAGACATTCTTCAAATTCGTTGCACTAAAGGAACCAAAATTGATTAATGAGTCTTTAAAATGACAATCTCTAAGATAGCTCTCGGCAAAATTGCAACCCGTTAATTTACAATTTTCAAATACCACTTGATGAAAGCTGCCACCAATCCATTCTAAATTGGAAAAATCACAATTCTTAAAGACGACGTTTCCCGCTTCAAAACGAATTAGTTTCGTCCGTTGCATCGTAACCTTTTCTAGAATTGAATGGCGGATGACTAGATTTTCGCAAGTCAAATAGCTGAAATCCATTTCAAGTCCATGAACGGCTTCAAAGCTTGCTTCATCCTCTAAATAAAAATCCGACGCAAATCGTTGCGGCAAGATAGGTGCTGCTGGATAATTCTTTTTCATTTCATTGCTCCTCTGATATTTGATTGTCTCTAGTGTCCCATAATTGAAAAAAATTCTCCAGCCCCCTATAATATAACTAATTTTTATTAAAGGAGAAGCTAAAAAGAGCTTTTTATTTAGAAGCATGATAAACTGTAACATTGTGAGGTGAACTATGAACAGCAAATTAAAAGAATGGCTTCCAGTCATTATTATTGTTCTCTTGATTTTTTTGGCGCGGGCGTTTGTTTTCTCGCCAGTTAAAGTCGAAGGACACTCAATGGACCCGACATTGCATGACGGGCAGCGCTTGATCTCATCGAAAGTATCCAGTATCGATAGACAAGACATCATTACTACCAAAGAACCTGATAATACCAATCTTTACGTCGTCAAGCGTGTGATTGGGTTACCCGGTGACAAGATTGAAATGCAAGATAATGTTTTAACGATTAATGGAAAAGAATACAAAGAATCCTATCTAACGGATTATCAAAAGAAATTTAAAGAAGATAAACTATTCGATACCTATTCTTATAATTCAGCTTTCCAAGAGCAAGCAGCCAATGCGGACAGCTTTACGAATAATTTTTCCGTGACGGTTCCTAAAAATAGTTATTTTGTTTTAGGGGATAATCGCTTGATTTCTAAAGACAGCCGCATCTTCGGCTTTGTCGATAAATCCTTAGTTCAAGGAAAAGTCGTGTTACGATTTTGGCCGTTAAATAAGATTCAGCTCTTCTAATTTTTAAAGCCTTGGCAGGTCTGCCAAGGCTTTATTTATTTTAATCTTTTGGTGTGAGAATTTTTTTAGGACCTAATAGTTCCGCATGATGGATTTGTTCTAACTCAAAGCGCAGGACTCCACGCTCTTCTTCATTTAAAAAAATCTGCTGCTCTTTCTGCCCGCTAATCTTTCCTACCAGATCAGGGAAAAATTGGCCTTCACTGTCTAACGCTTCTAGCTGGATCGCGACACGTTTATTTTGCAGATAGGCTGCTTGCAAAAGCTCACCAATGGCTTCCATACTCATTTGACCTTTATCAAAATAAAGCTGTTTTCGCTGCTTTGATTCCTTATTTAACACCGCTGTATGATCGGACAAATAAAAACCAATCCACTTCATCATTCCGCGATCTTGATACACACGTTTTGCCTCCATAAAAAGTTGTTTCGCGCTTTCATCGTCATAAGACATCTCAATCCATTCCTTCCATCCCACCCGCGTGTCCACCAACAAGACCGGCTCGTTTAATCGCTGTTGCCCCTTCACTCAAGGAATGGGCCCTGACAATCGAAGTAAACTTGTAGCGATTCCGAATTTGGGCGATCACGTCATCGATTTGATCTTCTTTGATCGTCTGCCGCGGATCTTCAAACAGATTCAACTGTAAACTGCCGGCTGACTTCAGTGACGAAACGGTGATGGAAATATTACGGACCTCTGATTGATCCCAATATTTTTCAAATAGTAAACTTGCGGTACGGGTCAATGCTCGTCCTTGATTGGTGGGCGGTATCTTTAACTGATGATGAAAACCGCCCTTTCCCTCGCCGCGAAAAGCATAGCCGATCCCTAAGTGCAATGTACCACCTAAAACGCCCGATTTTCTTAGTCGTTGCGCCACTTGTTCGCAGATCTCCGCAACCACTGTTAAGATTCCCCCTTTACGCGCGTAATTTTTCGGCAAGACTTGGGAATTGCCGATAGATTTTTCCTTGCTTGGATATAACTCTTTCTCCGCTAGAATCGAGCGATCAATGCCCCAAGCATGCATGTAATGCTGCATCCCCATCACACCAAAATGATTTTTCAACACAAAAGGATCATTATGGGCCAAATCCCCCATCGTTTGCATTCCCATCAATTGATAACGCCGCTCCATTCGACGACCGATCCCACAAAAATCACTAAGCTTGATTGGCCAAATTTTTTCCGGTACGTCTTGATAATGCCATTGGGCAAAACGATTTTTTTCATGCTTGGCTTCAATATCCATCGCGATTTTGGCCTGCAAGGGATTGTCCCCCATTCCCAAAGAAGTATAAATCCCCAGGTTCTCAATGACCTCTTTTTGGATCATCTGCCCGACTTCAGCTGAGCTATTGCCGAATAATTTCCAACTATGAGTTAGATCACCAAATTGTTCATCGATGCTATATGTATGAATATCTTCCTCCGCCATGTATTGCCGGAAAATCTCTTGGATGCGCATATGATACTGAATGTAAAGTGTCATTCGTGGCGGTACGATCTTCAAATCCGGATGATTGGGAATTTCAAATCCGCGGCTGACATTGCTGATCCCTAAAACTTTTTTTGCCATCGGACTGGCAGCTAACACTAAGCCCGCATTTTCACGATCACCGCTCATGACTACCAACAATGTTTTTAATGGATGCCAGCCATGCTCCACGCATTCAACGCTAGCGTAAAAACTTTTTGAGTCCATACAAAAAACATCTCTGACTGGCTCTCCTTCGTAAATATTCATCAAAATCACCTCTCTAAAAAGCAAACATATGTTCGTTTTTAGTTTAAGTTGCTTTCTATTTTTTGTCAATGATTTACGTATAAAGATTGCATGAGAAACGAGCCTCCGAGATTTCTTTACTAAACCAATGAGGTTCGCTAAAATAAAAGATAGAAAGACTGTCCGTCCCTTGTTTTTAACACAATCGATTAGGAGGATTTCTCATGGCTCGACCTAAAAACAAAAATGAACTCATGGATGCAAGCAACCAATCCTATACCAAAATGATGGATCTATTAAACACGATTCCAGCAGAAAAATTAAATCAGACCTTTACATTCGATGTTGAAAAAGAAAAGCAAGCCCACTGGAAGCGAGATAAAAATTTAAGAGACATATTGATCCATCTATACGAATGGCATCAATTACTGTTAGATTGGATCGAAGCAAATCAAGCAGGTACGCCTAAACAGTTTTTAAAAGAAGGCTATAATTGGAAAACTTACGGCGCGATGAATGTAGAATTCTGGGAAAAACATCAAACTACCAGCTATGACGAAGCCTTGAAACTTCTTCAAACGACCCATGAAAAAGTAATGGACTTAGCCCAACAATTTTCAAATGATGAATTGTTTTCTAAAGGTGCCTTTTCGTGGGTCGGCGGAAGCACACTAGGCAGCTACTTTGTGTCAGCCACTTCCAGCCACTATGAATGGGCCATAAAAAAGATCAAGAAGTTTAATAAGAGCTTATAAATACGCAAAAAAATTAGTTTTCTCCCTTCAAAACGTTAGTGGGAAAACTAATTTTTTTTTCGTAGCCGAATCCGAATATTAGTCAAAAAACTAAGTAACTTGCGAAAAGCATAACTGAAAAAAATCCCGCAGCTAGCTGCTGCGAGATCACGTGTATAGCCTATGCTACTTTTTTATGAAGATGGCCTCCACGACACTGTAAAAAATTCCAGCCATGACAAAAATTATCCAGCTATAGCCCCACGAATGAGTCAAAAAGGACCAGCCAAAATAAATCATCGTAATCAGCGGCCAATAAATTCGCTCAAGGACATGTTTGGTGCGAGCTGAATCGCCATACTTTTCATACATCGCGTTAGGACCTGGTTTGTCCTCATCAACGACAAAATATTTTGCTGTGATGAACTTGTCAAAACTGGTGTAATTGATACTGCCGTAAATGATCAAGAAGACACCGACTGCCAAAAAAAGAAACATCATCGGAATGCCGTATTCCGCATAGGTAAACATCTGGAAAAAAAGGACCGGGGCCACGCATAAAACACAGATACAAATACCAAAGACCAAACTAATTTGAAAACTTTTTTGATAGCCTTGCTTCATGCGATTGGCTTCTTCGTTTAACGACGCCGATACATAGCGATCACTTAACTGAGCGCCGATTTTTGCAAACTGCATCCCATTATAAATAATCACACCCACACTCGCAGCTAAAATAATGAAAAAGAGCAGTACACCAAAGACCTGTGCCCCAGTTACACTCAGTCCAATCAACGTTCCAACCGCCAACAAGCAGCCGCTGATCCCCAGACTCAGTCCCAAAGCGATTTTTTTGCGCTCCGTAAGGTAATAATACATTTCCTCTTCTTCAATCCCATTTTCCGGTTCCCGTTCTCGCGTAGTGAACTGTAGCTCTTCTCGCAGTTCATCTACCGATCCGAACTCACTGATCACTTGCCCAATCGCTTCATGTTCACTTTTTCCTTCGTCAAGCAACGCCAAATAATGGTCTTCCATAATAGATAGAATTTCCTGCTTCGCGCGCTGCACTTCTTGTGTATTGGGAAACTCAAGGAACAACGTCTCTATATAATTTCTAATCGTCTCCATTTTTTACCCTTCTTTCATAAATCGGTTCACAACTTTTTTAGTCTGCTGCCATTCCTCGCGCTTTTCCGCTAAAAAAGTCAGCCCTTTATCTGTGATTTGATAATACGTTCTCTTTTTCCCGTGGGTCACTTCTCCCGGATAGGAACGGATATAATCATTTTTTTCTAGCCGGTTGAAGGCGGAGTATAAAGTGGTTTCCTTAATGACGTAGATTGCTTGACTGATCTCGCGAATTTTTTGAGAGACCGCATACCCATAAGAATCCCCTTCCTTCAATACGGACAAAATGATTACATCATTGTAACCGCGAATACCATCGCTTGAAATCATTTTGCCACCTCCTAAAGATTACTTCATCTGTCGTTGTAATCATTGTACGTCAATTACTACGACAGGTAAAGTAAAACATGTCAGATTATTTGAAAAAATTTTTTTCTTATGGCAGAATCAACAGCAGAAAGAAGTGAAGTACGTGGAAAGAATCGCAATCATCGGAGGCGGCATCATCGGGATGACGCTGGCAAATTATTTAGACTTGAATAAATTTGACGTGACCTTATTTGACGAAGGTATTGGGCAAGCAACCTCTGCCAGTGCGGGGATTATTTCACCTTGGCTGTCTAAGCGCCGCAATCAAAAGTGGTATCAATTAGCTAAGGACGGAGCAGCATTTTTTCCAAAACTCCGGCAAGACTATCAACTAGATCAAACGATTTATCAGCAAGCCGGCACGCTGATTATCCGACCAGAAAAACAGGTAGAAGAATTATTGGCCTTAGCTGCTGAACGAAAAAAAGACGCGCCAGAAATCGGCACGATTGAAAAATTATTACCGGAACAAACCAAAGCGGCACTGCCACTATTAAAACCGGTACCAGCCATCAAAATCAGTGGCGGTGGTCGTCTAGACGGCAAGGCCTATTTGAAACGCTTGAAACAAACTGCCGAGGCAAAGGGCGTAAATTTTATCGCTAAACGAGTCACCCTAAGTGATTCTCAGACTATTTTGTTGGATAACCAATCAATCGCTTTCGATCAAATCATTATTACGGCAGGCCCCCACTTAAAAGAGCTACTAGCTCCTTTAGGCTACCAAGTGGATTTACGACCACAAAAAGGCCAGCTTCTAGTGTTTCAAACGACGATTGCTGACAGTGGGACTTTTCCTGTAGCAATGTTGGATGGTGAGGCGGATTTGATTCCCTTCATGGATGGCAAAATTTTACTTGGTGCAACCCATGAGAATGAGGCTGGCTGGGATTTAGCAGCAACACAGGAAGCTTTCCAACAGCTTACTTCCAGTGCCCATAAATTTTTGGCCGATCCACAGCAAATTTTTTCCGCACCAATGCAGTATCGCGTGGGAACTCGTGCTTATACATCAGACTTCGCACCCTTTTTTGGTCGGTTAAGTCCGGAGCTATTAGTCGCTAGCGGGCTTGGTTCTTCCGGTTTGACGACAGGACCTTATATTGGCTATTTATTGGCTCAGCAGCTAAATACCGGTAATGAAAATGGCACGATCTATCAAAAGCCGCTTCAGCATTATATCAGTCATTAATTGATCGAAGATAAAAATGGACAGTCCTAGCAAGGACTGTCCATTTGCATTTACATCGGTTTTAAGTTTTGCTCTGTTCGTTCCATGATCCAAGCCAACCGTTTTTCTTGGCCCGCGGCTGTTTTGGCATCAAAATAAGCCCGAGTATAGGTTTTTTGGATCGAAGGCGACATTTCTTGAAAATTTTTATAGGCCGCTTGATTGACTTCAAGTAATTTTGCCAGTTGGGCGATTTGGTCTGGCGTGATATCTGACGGTCTCGTCGCTTTATCCCATTGACCATTCTCCTTGGCTTCAACGATTTTTTCCCGACCCAACTCAGTCATCAATCCGGCTTTTTCCAGTTTTGCGACGAGGGTCTTATTTTTCTGGGACCATTTGCTATTTTTGCGACGCAGCGAAAAATACTTAAGATAAGAATCTTCATCAAATTTTTTCATCAAACCGTCGATCCAACCAAAGCAAAGTGCTTCTTCTAATGCTTCACTAGCTTTTAAAGTTTTAAGGCGTTTGGTCTTGCTAAAAGTCAGCCAAACCCCTTTACTGGTGGTCGCGTTTTTCCTCAACCACTTTCTAAAGGCCGCTCGTGTTTCAAAAATCAACGCTTCTTCCATTGCTATTGGTCCAATCCTAAGACAACAGGGGTTGATTTAAAGCCGATGCCCATCCGATCAATGCCTAAATCAATTAGTTCTAGAAAATGCTCTCGTGTGCGAATCCCACCGCTGCCTTTGATCTTGATCCGGCCTTGGCACTGATCCATCATCAGCTTGATGACTTCTGTCGTAGCCCCTTTGTTTTCATAGCCCGTAATAAAGCCGGTACTGGTTTTAACAAAGTCAGCCTCTGCCGCAATCGCGCATTCACAGGCTTGGCGAATTTGTTCTTCGTTTAACGTATCCGTTTCAAAAATAACCTTCACGGCAGTCCCATGAGCGTGGCACGCTTCCACTACGATCTTCAGCTCTCGCGTCACATCATCGTATTTTCCACTGCGTAGCCAACCAAAATTAGCCACGATATCTAATTCGTAAATATCTTCCCGCTGACAATACGTCTCCGCCTGCAACACTTTAGAAGCGGTCGTACTCGTACCAAACGGAAAATCACAGACGACACAAATCTTCGTATTTGTCCCTTTTAGCATTTCCGCGGCAATATCCAAAGAAGCGGGATTGATACACACCGTCGCGCAATGATAATCGATCCCTTCCTGGATATATTGGCGAATCTCTGCTTCCGTGAAATCTGGCTTCAACACCGACTGATCAATATAAGCCCCTAGTTCTTCGACCGTCATTTCGCTCGCTTTTTTCATGGGAGGTTCCTCCTAACTCATTCTAATTTAAGTATAGGGTATCCAAAAAACTTTGTAAACGCTCACTTTCCTAAGTAGCCCGGTTCACGAAGGCTTGTTGCTTTAATCGTTTTTTTAGCTCATTTAAGGAGACACTGGTGAACTCATCATTTTTCATTCGTTTACGATATGCCGTGGCGGTCTCGCCAGTCATCTTTTTAAACATACGGCTAAAGACCACCAGACTATTGAAGCCCACTTCCTCCGCGATCTGCTCCACCGATCTGTCTGTCTGGGACAATAAAAACGCCCCACGATTAATCCGTACACCCAGAATATATTCTTTCAAGCTAATCGCCATATGATTGCGAAAAACGCGTGACAAATGACTGCGATTGATTGCTAAGTGCTGGGCAATTCCTTCGACCGTTAAGGCCTCACCATAATGAGCATCAATGTATTCCACCGCTTCCACTGCCAGTGGTGAATAATTTTTTTGCTCGCCTACTTGAATTTTTCCACCATCTGCTAATAATACCCCTAGAAAACGGTAAGCCAGCTCGCTCAAATGCACCTCATTTTCAATCGTCTCAGCTGCATAAGGAAAACAAGCCAAAATCACCTCAATGTATTTTTGAATGTCGGAAGAAACCATCGTATACTGATCCTCTTTAAACAGCGAATGGGAAACAAGCTCTGCGGCATCTGCCCCACTAAAAGAAAGCCAGCAATACATCCACGGATCTTCTCCATCCGCTAAATAAAACGTCGAATCACCGGGACGAATCAAAAAGAGATCACCTTTTTTTAAGTGAAACTGCTGATTCTTGACTTGATAGGTCCCTTTACCCTCCATCACGATATGTAAGATGTACTGTTGCCGAATCGCCGGACCAAAAGAATGGAAGGGCAGTGATTTCGAGAATCCGCAAAAATTAAATTGCAGCCCATTTTTCAACTGATGCTGCTCCTTTTTTAAAAAAAGCGCCTGCTCCATTGGGACTCCCTCCTTTTATTTTCAACTTTTATTATACAATAACTTCATCATAATACCTCCGCTGAATCAAAGACAATTTACTCACGAGCCCAAATTTTTTTGCCGCTGGAAAATTTATTGATAAATCCAAAATTTCCTTTTTTTACATGCTATGCTTAGCTTATCAAACACAAAGGATGCGAGGAATCATGAAGAATCGGCTCAAGCAAGCTGTGCAAACACTTCTAATTTGTTTAATCGTTCCCAGTACCTTACTGCTCCAGGAAAAACTTCCTTACCTCGATTTAAAAATATCCAATCATATAATTTTTCAACAATTTTTTTTCATTACACTTTTGGTAGCGACAATCTGGGTGTTAAAAGAACTCTGGTTTTTCTTTCATAAAAAATAGCTTTATCAACAGAGAATCGAGACGCGACTTTGTCTCGATTCTCTTTTTTGCTATCCTATAACTGTCAATGATATTTTTAGAGGAGGCATCATACCTGATGGATCTTTATACGTTGCGACTGACCGGGTTTGCTGTTCTCCTATTTTGTTGCTTGATTATTTTGGACAACCACTTAATAAAATGCAACAAAAAGTTAAATAGTCGTCACAGAAATATATGTTCTCGAAAACGGTTTCTTGTTAGAGTAAGGATAGTGAAAATGTTCTTTAACAGGCGGTCGGTTTTTTTTTCGATTCCCAGCTGAAATGAAAGCGGTGAGCTTGTCACTTTGGTTATTAATCGATAAACTGATATCAGGTACTATCTTCAGAAAAACTGGTATAAAAGAACAATAAGAGAGGTTTTACACATGAAAATTAGCGAAAAAGATTTTGGCAAAGGGTATCACTTGATTACACTTGAAAATGAACACGGTTTCCGCCTATCTGTCTCTAACTTAGGTGCACGGATTGTTCGCCTAGGCAAGGATACTGAATTGATCCTAGGCTTTGATTCTGCTGAAGAATATTTGGAAAAAGATCCTTATATCGGCGCCTCAATCGGGCGGACAGCCGGCCGTATCCAGCATGGTCATTTCACACTTGCGGGGAAAAATTATCAAGTTGAGACGGACCCGGCGACTGGTCACACCTTACACGGCGGCCCAGCAAGTTTTGAAGCAAAGAATTGGGAATATACGATCGAAGACGGTGAAGAGGAAGCCTCAGTACTTTTCAAAACACTCAGTCCTGATGGTGAGCATGGCTTTCCTGGCAATTTGACCGTTGAAGTCCGTTATACCTTGACGAAGGACAATGTTTGGCGTTTAACAATCAAAGGCACGACTGATCAGCTGACGCTCTTCAACCCAACCAATCATGTCTATTTTAATCTAACTGGTGATCCAGCTCAGTCCATCGACGAGCATACCCTTTGGTTAAACAGCGATCACTTTGCCCCTGTTAGCACAGATGTTTTGCCGACAGGAGAAATCGCAAAGAGCACAGGAAGCGCTTTTGATTTTCAAACGCCGCGAAAATTAGGCGATGCTTTTGCTGCTTCTGATGAACAAAAAGATCAATTCGGCGGCTTCGACCATCCCTTCTTCTTGAAGGAGCATACCTTAGAAAATCCTGCCGCAAAACTTACCAGCCCCGACGGTTCAGTGGAGGTTGAAATGAGTACGGATGCCCCAAGCGTGGTTATTTTCTCCGCTAATTTTGGTGAAGACGGTCCTGAAATGCGTGGCTCTAAGCTCGTTAATCATGGCGGAATCACCTTTGAAACACAGGTCGCACCAGGGGCCGAGCAGTTTCCTGACTTTGGCTCAATCGCGATAGCGCCGATGCAGCCTTTTGAATCAACGACCGAATTTAAAATTAAATTGAAAGAAGCGAACTAAGATGGAAATCAAACAAGCGTTAAACACAAAATTTGCTGAAATTTTCGGCCCTAAAACAACGACTCATTATTTTTCTCCCGGCCGGATCAACTTGATCGGCGAACATACCGATTACAATGGTGGACACGTTTTCCCAGCCTCAATCACTTACGGAACATATGGCTTGGCAGCTCCTCGCGAAGACAACAAAGTCTTGGTTTATTCAACCAACTTCGATGAAATCGGCGTCATCACCTTTACACTGGATGACTTGACTTTCGATAAAAAAGACAACTGGGCCAACTACGTGAAAGGCATGGTTCTAAAATTAAAAGAAGCCGGTCATACGATCGACCACGGCTTTGAATTATTAGTCGAAGGAACGATTCCGAATGGAGCAGGGCTTTCCAGCAGTGCTTCGTTGGAATTATTAGTCGGCGTCATGCTTGAAGACATCTTCGCTTTAGATACTGATCGTCTCGAACTGGTGCAAACAGGAAAAAAAGTGGAAAACGAGTTTATCGGCGTCAATTCAGGCATTATGGATCAATTTGCCATCGGCTTTGGTGAAGTAGATAAAGCGATCTTATTAGATACCAATACATTGAAATATGAAATGGTACCAGTGAAATTAGGCGACTACGCAGTAGTGATCATGAATACTAACAAACGCCGTGAATTGGCTGATTCAAAATACAACGAACGCCGTAGCGAATGTGAAGAAGCCTTGGCTCGCTTGCAAAAGAAATTAGACATCCAAGCCTTAGGAGAATTGGATGAAGCAACCTTTGAAGCCAATACTGCTTTGATTGGTGATGATACTTTGACCCGTCGCGCTCGCCATGCCGTTACAGAAAATCAACGGACCTTGATCGCCAAAACAGAGTTAGAAAAAGGTAATTTAGCCGCCTTCGGAAAATTGCTGAACGCTTCTCATCATTCGCTACGACACGACTATGAAGTGACTGGCATCGAGTTAGATACACTGGTTGATGCTGCGCAAAAACAAGATGGCGTATTAGGCGCCCGAATGACTGGTGCCGGCTTTGGTGGATGTGCGATCGCCTTAGTCAAAGAAGAAACCATTCCAGCTTTCAAAAATAATGTTTACGATGAATACCTTAAAGTTGTAGGCTACGCGCCTGACTTTTACGTTGCCCATATCGGCAGCGGCACCACTAAAATCGACTAAAAATTGCTCTCAAAACTTCTCTGTCATTTACGGCAGAGAAGTTTTTATTTTGCTCAAAGAGAGAATCCTTTTATGTTAGAATGAACACATGACATTGAATATAGTGCATGGCATTCATGCTTGAAGGAGGGCAAAGTGAAAAAAGATTCGGGATTGTTATATGGTTTCAGTGCTTATATCATTTGGGGTATCCTACCCCTTTATTGGAAATTATTAGGCGAAGTCGGTTCGGTGGATGTGTTGTTCTATCGGATTTTTTGGTCATTGATTTTTATGACGCTCTACTTAATCGCTTTAAAAAAAATTCCGCTATTCATTCAAGAAGTCAAAGAGTTGCTAAAAAGTCGGCGCCACACCATCGCGATTATTTCAGCCGCTTTTCTGATTTCAATCAACTGGGGTGTCTTTATTTACACCGTCTCCATCGGCCAAGTCCAGCAAGCCAGCCTAGGCTATTACATCAATCCGTTGTTAAATGTTTTAGCCGGCGCCTTTTATCTGAAAGAACCTTTATCAAGACAAGCCAAGCTAGCGAGTCTGGCCGCATTGACCGGCGTCGTTTTACTAACGATTCAAACTGGCGTCTTCCCTATCAACTCGCTGCTGCTAGCTACGAGCTTTTGTCTCTACGGATTAACTAAGAAACAGTTGAATTTAAGTGCAGCGACCAGCATCACCTTAGAGACATTGATCATTGTACCAATCGGCTTAATTTATTTATTTTTCTTGTCAGATGTAGGCTTCATGAATTATTCATTGATGACAAATCTGCTGCTGATGGGAGCTGGGATCGTAACAGCGATTCCCTTATTACTATTCGCTACCGCGGTAAAAAAATTATCCTATATCACGATCGGCTTTTTACAATACATCAACCCTACGATCATGCTGATTATGGCGATCTTCCTATTTCATGAACCTTATCAGTTACCGCAATTTATTGCTTTCGCCTTTATTTGGCTAGGAATCATTATTTTTGTCGTTGGCAACCTAATTGACACACGCCATAAAAAAAGGATTCGCTCGTAAGCGGATCCTTTTTTATTAATAATTAAATTCGTTAACTAATTCGCCCAACTTTAAAATCTTACTCATTTTGACCCGTTCGTAATTGGTCGCACAGCACAATGCTTCACGATAGGTCTTGAAATATTCTTCTATCCGCTCTCCCACCAATGTTTCTACCTGCACGATATAGCGATACTCCATTGCTTTTCCCCATTTCTTTTTAATCGACGTGTTCTCATACATAGCAGCTTTTTTTAATCATAGCGACTCTCAATTAAAAAGGCAATAACCTATGCAAGGTTATATAACACGAAATAAAAATAATTTTGAAAAAGAAACAAAGTGTGTAACATCTCATTACATTTAGTTGGGAAATCGATTGAATTGTTTATCCTTTAGTTTGGAAGACTTCGATGTTTTTTATTACTTTTTGCGCCAATCGCACTTTAGCCAGTGACGTCAAGCCCGCGTTGGTTTTCCCCGTGAAAGCATTAGATAAATCAATCACTTCTGCACCTAACCCAGCTTCCGTATCGCTGAAAGCAAAATTTCCCGGTTGCGCCAACCAGTTTTTCAAAGCTGGTATTTCATGGGAAGGGGCGATCGAGACATTCATCAAAATTTTTCCATTGCCGAATGTTGCAAAAGCCGCTTCATCAAGTAGCACCACATTTTTATTCAAACAAGTAATCAATATATCGACGTTTCCTAATAACTCAGTTAGCGGCAAATAATCCATGCCCAATTCCTTTTCAAGCCCAGGCTTACGAGTTCGGCTGAAATAATTCACATCCATCCCAAAAAATTCCATTGTTCTGGCAAGTAAGCTGCCTACCGTTCCCATACCAACAATCCCAACTTTGACATCCGTCAATTCCAACGGCTCCTCTTTCCACATCGCGGGCCCCCGTCCTTGCAGCAGACGGACCAGCTCACTAATCGCATATTCCTTGACGCCTTCATCGCCATAATCCCGCACGCCGGTCACTACGATGCCCTTTTCATTGGCATACAAAATATCAACGTTAGCATTTTCCGGCGCATACAAACTGGCACAAATTCCAATGTAGCGAATATTCGGACAAGCATCCAACACTTGACGATCAATAAAACTAGTAAAGCTCAGCATCACGCAATCCGCGTCGCCAATCCGCTCAATGATCGTTTGAGCATCTTGCGGGATATCAGTGTAAAAAATCGCTTCTTCCGCGTACTCTTTCAATTTTTGATCCCACTCTGGCAGTAGTTTCGTTGGTTCGATCGCCACCATCTTCTTGAATTTTTTCATTTTGTCCTCCTAAAACTCGTTCTTTTTTTATGATAAGTTTTGTGGGATACGACGTCAATAACGATTATTGGCTAAAAAAAGATGCTTGCTGAACTTTCGCAAGCACCTTTTTCAAATGTTTAATCTAAGAACAAATCATCATCCAAAATCGTCCCGGCAGCCACCATATTAGTATCACCGATCAAATAAAGTTCTTCAGCCACGACTTCAACTTGCAACGCACCGCCTAGTACTTCGATGGTGACTGGGTTTACTTGAGTCAATTCTTTTTTGTTTAAGACATAAGCAGTCGAGCCTGTTCCGGTTCCACAAGCTAAGGTGAAATCCTCCACTCCTCGCTCATACGTCCGTTCCACGACCGTTTGATCAGAAAGGATGTCATAAAAATTGACATTTGCCCCCTTTTCAAACGCTGGATGGTTACGCAGCTTCCGGGCTAAATCAAAAATGGTTTCGAGCTCCGTCATGGCTAAGTCCGGCTGATAGACAACTAGATGGGGAATTCCAGGGTCGCCTAGTTCGACATAATCAACGGTTAGCTCTTTGCCATCGACTTGGATTTTTTTATCCGCTTCAAAAACCGTTGGCGAATTTAGCTGTACGCGATATGTTCTAGTATTGATTCGCTCTGCTGGGACATTGCCGGCAATCGTTTCAATCACCATTTTTTCATCAGCCAAGCCTTGTTCATAGGCATAGCGGGCGACACAGCGAGCGCCGTTCCCGCACATTTCTGCCTCAGATCCGTCAGCGTTGAAGAAGCGGGCATAAAAATCCCCCATCCCGCGTGATGCTTCAATCACGATCACGGTATCCGCACCGACTGAGACGCGACGAGTACAGACGCGAGCAGCAAATTTAGTTAGTACTTCCGTAGAAAATTGCAAGGCTTGATTGTCAATTAAAATGAAATCATTGCCTGCTCCTTGCATTTTATAAAAAGGAATCTCCATTTCATACCCTCATTTCAATTTTTACTGTAAAAAATCCGGGATCACTTCATTTTGGATGATTTGATCTAAACTTTGACGTTTGACGATGACTTCCGCCTTCCCGGCTTTGGTTAAAACCACCGCTGGAATCGCCAATTTATTATAGTTATTGGCCATTGAATAGCCGTATGCTCCCGTTGAGAAGGTAGCGAAAATATCCCCTGCTTCAACCTTAGGCAGTTGGATATCTTTGACTAAAATATCGGTACTTTCACAGGCCTTACCGGAAACAGTGACCGTTTCTACCGCTGGTTGATCGGCTTGATTGGCTAAAACGCCGGTATACTCCGCTTGATACAAACCCGGTCGAATATTGTCCGTCATCCCACCGTCGATACTGACATATTTCCGTAAGCCCGGCAATTCTTTGATTGCACCGATAGTATGCAAACTGATTCCCGCTTCAGCCACGATACTGCGGCCCGGCTCGATCACCACTGCCGGTTGAGGATAACTTTCTTTTTCGCAAAAAGCTAAGACAAGCTTCATCATTGGATCCGTGAAATAGCTAAACGGCTTCGGCTGGTCCGCATCAGTATAACGCACCCCAAAACCGCCGCCGAAATTCAACTCCTCAATCACATAATCATAACGTTCTTTGACCACTTTGACTAAATCCAGAGCGATTCCCACCGCCGCCAAGTGAGCTTGATTATCAAACAGCTGGCTGCCTACGTGAAAATGAAAGCCTAAAAAATTCACTTCGGGTGTGTCGATCGCTTTTTTTATTTGCGGAAATAAAATTTCTTCGTCAATTGGAATCCCGAATTTAGAATCCTTTTGGCCGGTGGAAATAAAAGAATGAGTGGTAACATTGACTTCGGGTGTGATCCGAAACAAAATGTTGACGACTTTTTGCTTTTCTTTGGCGATCGCCGCAATCAGATCTACTTCCTGCAAACTGTCGACAATGATTCGTCCAACGCCGTAATCGATCGCCATTTCTAATTCTTCAATCGATTTATTATTGCCGTTCATCTCGATCTGCTCCGCTGGAAAAACTGCTTTGATCGCGGTATACAGTTCGCCGTCTGACACGACATCTAGCGAAAACCCTTGCTGCTGAATGATCTTCAGCATGGCCAAAGTTGAGAAGGCTTTACTAGCAAAGGCCACACGAACCTTGTCATACTTCTCAACAAAGTCACGTTGCAGCTCCTGACATTTCTCTTCGATCATTGTTTGGGAAAAAACATACAGCGGTGTGCCGAATTTTTCTGCTAAAGCGACGGTATCGCAGCCATCCCAGATCAAGTGCCCATTCTTTGTTTCAAATTTCATAATTAGCCCCCTCTATTTTCATTCAAACCAGCGATCAGATTGACATAGGTTTGGATGCCTAATAATAAATTCACTTCATCAAATTTCATTTTTCCACTATGGAGTGGATAAGTGTAGCCCTTGGCTTCATCGCGAATTCCTAAGAAGAAAAACATGCCAGGGATTTCTTGCTGATACCAAGAAAAGTCTTCTGCAATCAAATACGGTGGTGTCTCAACATAATAATCAGCAGCGACCTTTTCCAAGACCGTGACCATTTCAGCATCATTATCCACGACCCGATACATATGATTGAAGATGACTTCCGCTTCACAGCCGTAGCCCTTAGCGATCTCACCGGCTAATAATTCCACTCGCCGCACGACTTCATCATAAACCTTGTCATCAAACGCCCGCATCGTGCCATGCAAAACGACCTCTTTGGCAACGATGTTCATCGCTTCGCCGCCATGGATCGTGCCAAAGGTTAAAACGACATTGTCTAATGGGCTAATGTTTCTAGCTAAAATACTATTTAATCCAGAGATCACACCGCCGGCCGCCACAATCGCATCTTCGCCTAATTGCGGCTGAGCCCCATGTGTGCTGACGCCTTTGATCGTGATCGTTACTTCCGCATTTCGAGCCATCATTGGGCCCGGCCGACAAGCAATTTTCCCCGTTGGTAAATCAGGAAAGACGTGCAACCCAACGATTTCTTCAACGCCGAGTTTTTGCAAAATCCCCGCCTTCATAATCAGCTCCGCTCCACCCGGACCTTCTTCCGCCGGTTGAAAAACAAAGACCAACGTCCCTTGAAGCGCTTCAGGATGTCGATGAAGATACGCGATAAAGCCAAGCAAGGTCGCCATGTGACCATCGTGTCCGCAGGCGTGCATTTTTCCCGGTATCTTTGAGGCAAAATCATACCCTGTTTGTTCTTCTACCGGCAATGCATCGATGTCTGTGCGAAAGGCCAACGTCTTCCCAGCTTTTTCGCCTCGAAGAACAGCGATCGTACCGGTTCCTAACACCTCATAAGTCTCGGTGACACCGAATGATCGTAATTTTTCGCGAATATAAGCCGCTGTCTGCACTTCCTCTAAACCTAATTCTGGCATCTGATGTAGCTCACGGCGCATTGTCGTGACTAATTCTTCCAACTCTTTGACCTGCGTATCAATCATCGTCTCACTCATTTCCAGCTTATAATTATGTTCATTTGATTAAAAAACCATTGATAGTTTCTCATATTATAGTACAGAAAGTCGCTGAGGTCATCAATTTGTTTTCATAATTATTTGTCGAATTTCAGAAAATCGAACAGGAAGTTCTTTTCCTTTTTAATCTGCCTTAACAGCAGTACACTTTAAGTGAAATTCTTTTGGAGGGACATACGATGAAACTTTATAAAAACCAACAAACCGGTCTGATCTTATCCGAAGCCGATTTGAAAACCAACTTCACTCGCGAAGCACTCACGTTATGGGAAGATGATCGCAACGATTTTCCTGAACACTATGAAACCTTTGAAGTATTTTTGATCGACTACCAAAATCAGCAGCAAGCCAATTACCGATCCTTTGAGAAAGAAAACTTGAATAAATAAATAGTAAAACAAACGGCGAAGACAATCAAAAGGTTGTCTTCGCCGTTTGCTTTACTATTCTTCTATTATAAACCCATTATTATCAGCAACCGTTTTAAACCAATGACCTGATTTTTTGATGGTTCGTTTGCCTTCATTTTTGATGTCCACAGAGATAAAGCCATAGCGATTTTTGTAGGCATTGGTCCACGACCAGTTATCCATGCAAGTCCACATATGATAGCCCAAACAGTTGGTGCCTTCTTGGATCGCTTGGTGAACATATTTCAGATGCTCGGTTACGAACTCGATTCGGTAATCATCATCGATCTGACCCTCAGCATTGATGTAGCGTTCCTCACCTTCAACCCCCATCCCATTTTCGGAAATGAAGCAGCGAATGTTTCCATAATTTTCCCGCGTATTGGTTAAAATATCATAGATGCCCTTTTCATAGATTTCCCACCCGCGATAAGGATTGATTTTCTTGCCTGGCAGATCATAATAATCGAAATAATCATCCGGCAGTGGGCCGTGAGTATGATCGATCGGTGTTTCTTTGGCCTTGATCCGGCGCGGCTGGTAATAATTGATGCCTAAGAGATCCACGGTATTATTTTTGATCAGCTCCAGATCGCCCTCTTGGATATCTGGTAAAATGTCCAATTCCTTGACTACCTCAATTAATGCTTGCGGAAATTCGCCTTTGATGGCCGGGTCTAAGAAAGAACGATTAAAAAAGACATCCGCCATTTCCGCGGCCTTGACGTCGGCCGGATTCTGTTCATCCCGGGGATAGCTTGGTGTCAAATTTAGAATAATTCCAATCTCGCCGCCTAAGTTCATTTCATGATAGGATTTGATCGCCTTTGCACTGGCCAGATTTTCGTGATAGCCCACTGCGACCGCTTCTTTAAAGCTAATCTGATTTGGGTAATGGAATTGATACAAATAGCCGCCTTCAACTGGCACAATCGGTTCATTATGGGTGAACCATTTTTTTACGCGGTCGCCGAATAATTTGAAGCAGGTCTTAGCATAGCTCACATATGCATCGACTGTCTTACGATTGGTCCAGCCGCCGATTTCTTGCAAAGCCATCGGCATATCAAAATGATAGAGATTCAAAAAAGGTTCGATATCATTAGCGAGCAGTTCATCGATATAATCGTTGTAAAATGCGACAGCTTTAGAATTCACCTCGCCTGTTCCATCGGGAATCAGTCGGCTCCACTGGATTGAACTGCGAAAAGAATTATGCCCAATCTGTTTCATTAATTGAATATCTTCTTGATACTTCTGATAGACCCGTGAAGTTTTGTCTGGACCTACTTGGGCAAAGAATTTTTCCGGTTCTTCTTGGTACCAATGATCCCAAATATTTTCTCCTTTACCGTCACTGTCGAAGCAACCTTCTGTTTGCGGCCCGCTTGCAGAAGAGCCCCACCAAAAATTTTCTGGAAATGTATACTTCATTTTTCTCGTCCTCCTATTCTTTCATCACCATGATAAACAATTTAAAAATAAAAATCAATCATTAAAAATAAATGACTAGACATAGTTAAAAAATCGTGCTAAATTAAACTCGTAATCGATTACAAAAAAATATAGAGGTGAAGAAAATGAATGGGTTTATGGATAAACTAGCGGAAAAAATCATGCCTTTAGCCAATAAGCTTGGGCAAAATCGTTACTTGATGGTACTTAGAGACGCTTTCATGTTATCATTCCCGCTGACCATGTTTGGTTCGATCGTTGTTGTTATTAATAATCTGCCCTTTTTCAATGATGCGACGAAAGGCATTTTAACGAATCTTTTCGGTAATGGACAAAATGCTACGATGAGCATCATGTCCGTATTCGTCACATTTGGTATTGGCTATTATTTATCTGAATCGTATGAAGTAGAAGGAATTTTCGGTGGCGCTGTTTCATTGGCCAGCTTCTTGATTTTGACGCCCTTCGTCATGACTTTAGAAAATGGCGAAGACATCAGCGGAGTCTTATCTTTAGATCGCTTGGGGGCTAAAGGGATGTTCATCGGAATGATCGCCGCCTTTATAGCTGCGGAAATTTATTGTCGCGTCACTAAAAAAGGCTGGCAGATTAAAATGCCGGACGGAGTTCCGCCAGCAGTTACGAAATCATTTGCGGCTTTGATTCCTGCTGTGTTGACTTTGACTGTTTTCTTATTGATTAATGCACTTATGACCGGGGTTTTCCACGTCAATCTACATGATGTAATCTATGAAGTGATCCAAAAACCTTTGACTGGTCTTGGCAGTGGCTTGCCAGCAACCTTATTAGCGCTCTTTTTTGTTCAATTTCTATGGTTCTTTGGACTTCATGGTCAAATCATCGTCAATTCTGTAATGGACCCGATTTGGAATACCTTGATGCTAGATAACTTAGAAGCTTATAAAGCCGGAAACCCATTGCCTCATATTATTACAAAACCTTTTATGGAAACGTTCACAGTCGGCTTAGGCGGTTCCGGCATGACCTTGGCTGTTGTGTTATTGATGGCTTTTGTTTTGAAGAAAAAACAATACCGTGATGTTGGTCGGTTAGCTTTAGCGCCGGGGATCTTCAACGTCAATGAACCGGCGATCTTTGGCTTACCGATCGTTTTGAACGCGACGATTATGATTCCATGGATCATCGCGCCCTTAATTGTCACCACCTTGAATTATTTAGTTATGGCAGCCGGCATCGTGCCGCCGCCAACCGGAGTCTCCGTTCCTTGGACGGTTCCGATTATCGCCAGTGGTATTTTAGCGACCAACTCTTGGCTAGGCGGTGCGTTACAAGTCATTGATTTCATTATCGTTGGCTTGATTTGGTATCCATTCTTGCGGGTGCTTGATCGTCAACCAAATTTCGATGTAGAATAATAAAAAAGTTAAGGCAAACCCAAAAAGTTTGTCTTAACTTTTTTAGTCATTGTATAGACATTTAAACTTAGGTATAATCATATTGAGGTGGTCGAATTGCCAAAATACGAAGAAATTGCACATACCCTAAGAAATCGCATTAAAAGTGAGGCTTACCCTGCTGGCTCGCTTTTGCCAAAACAAATTGATCTCGTAAAAGAATTCTCTGTTAGTCGGATGACCGTTCAAAAAGCCTTAGAGATTCTAACGCTAGAAGGCTTGATTCTATCTAAAAAAGGTGTGGGAACGACGGTACTACCTCATCCCTTTTTAACAAAAGATACGTCCGTCCTATCCTATTACGAAGGCCTAAGCATGGAAATGAAAAAAGCCAAGCGAAAATTAGAAAGTCAGATTATTGAATTTAATGTCGAATTTCCCGACGAAACAATCCAAGAAAAACTGCATCTGACAGCGGAAGAACCGGTTTATAAAATCATTCGTCTACGTATTTTAGAGGATAAGCCTTTTATTTTAGAGCATACCTACATGCCGATCCAATCCGTTCCTAATTTAAAAAAAGAAGTTATTGAATCTTCCATCTATCAATATATTAAAAATGATTTAGGGATCAAAATCACTGGTGCCTATCGTACCATACGCGCGGATAGAAGCTCAGAATATGATCAAATCTATTTGAATTGTTCGGAAAATGATCCCGTTTTAGAGATACGTCAGATTGCCTATCAGCAAGATGGGACGCCAATCGAGTATTCTCGCAGTCGCAATCGATTTGATGTCAGGGATTATTCTTATCTGGATATGAAAGGATAAAAGATAATGAATCAAGAGCAATGGCTACGGTCATTGCTTTTTTTCTTTTATTGACTAAAATTTACATTAGATTTACATTGGCAGATACTCATAATTGAGCTATAATTCTACTATTAAGGACCTTTTCCAGTCGAAATCGTCTTTGAACGAAAATAAAAATGAATGAAGGAGTTGTTTCTTTTGAGAATATTTGAAGGATCTGCAGTTGCGTTAGTCACCCCAATGAAGGCCGATGGTGCGGTTGATTTCAAGAAGATCGACGAACTGGTCGAATGGCATATCAATGAAGGAACCGACGCGATCGTTGCTTGCGGAACGACAGGTGAAGCCTCTACTTTGGCAAACGCGGAACACATTGCCGTAATCGAAGCTGTAGTCAAAAAAGTCGCTAATCGGGTGCCGGTCATCGCCGGAACTGGTGTCAACGATACTCAACATGCCATCGAATTATCCACGGGTGCCGAAAAAGTCGGTGCTGATGCTCTATTGATCGTGACTCCTTATTACAATAAAGCTTCTGATGAAGGACTATTTTTACATTATCAAGAAATTGCGAAAAGCGTGAAACTGCCAATTATTTTATACTCAGTCGCCTCGCGAACCAACATGAATATTGAGCCATTGATGGTGAAACGTTTAGCGCAAATTCCGAATGTCGTTGCTATCAAAGAAGCCAGTGGCAATATTTCGCAAATTGCTGAGATTGCCCGTCTCTTACCAGAAGATTTTACGATCTACTCCGGCAACGACGATCAAGTCTTACCAATCATGGCGTTAGGTGGACGCGGCTCCATTTCGACAGTCGCCAACATCGCGCCAAAACAGACACACGAATTAACCCAAGCTGTTTTAGCTGCTGATTTTGCGCTTGCCAAAGAATTACAGTTGGCACAACTGCCTTTAATCCATGCGATTTTCTGTGAAGTCAACCCGATTCCAGTCAAAACCGCGGTAGGTTTATTAGGTAAGATTGAGCCAAATTTCCGTCTCCCGCTTTCTGCTGCTAAAGGCGAAACCGTTGAACGATTGAAAAAAGAAATGACTGCTTACGGACTGGAGGTCAACTAATGATCGACATCCTTTTAAGTGGCGCCAACGGGCGGATGGGCCAGGTTTTACAGACTATGATCGCTCAGCAATCAACTATGCAAGTCGTAGCCGGTGTGGATCGCGAAGCTTTTGAAGCCGACTTTCCTACCTATCAATCCATTGCTGATTGTCAGGTGGCTGTTGATGTGATCATTGATTTCTCACACTACACCGCCGTACCTGCCGTTTTAGATTACGCCGTTGAAAAAAACGTTCCCGTTGTGATCGCAACGACTGGTTTAACCGATGAAGTAAAGAATCAGTTATTCGCTGCCAGTGAAAAAACCGCCGTCTTCTTCTCTGCTAATATGTCTTTAGGCATCAATTTGTTAGCCAAAGCGATCCGCGAGATCACACCAGTCTTAGAAGATGAATTCAATATCGAGATCGTAGAAAAACACCACAATCAGAAAAAAGATTCTCCTAGCGGAACGGCTTTATTGTTAGCAGATGCTGTCAACGATGCCGTAAGCGAAAAGAAAACGTATATCTATGGCCGTCACGGGAATGATCTAGAAAATCCTTTATCAGAACTTGGTATTCACGCCGTTCGCGGTGGAACCATTCCCGGAGAGCACACTGTGATTTACGCTGGACCAGATGAAGTGATCGAATTAAATCACTTGGCCCTCTCTCGTAATATTTTCGCCAGCGGTGCCGTCAAAGCCGCGAAATATATCAGTACCAAAAATACTGGCTTATACGATATGGAAAAATTAATTGACGAGAAATAAAACGATTAAGTAAGAAAAAATAGTTACATTATTATGAGATAGGATCTCAGTCCAGCTTTTCGTAGTACCTCATAAACAAAACACAGAATCGATAGTTGAGCCAATCAATGAGTAAGCTGTTTAGTTGGACAATATACGTAATGAAAATAAAATCTATTTTTTGGGGGCTTCGAAAAAATAGTTACATTATTATGAGATAGGATCTCAGTCCAGCTTTTCGTAGTACCTCAGAAATAAAACACAGAATCGATAGTTGAGCCAATCAATGAGCAAGCTGTTTAGCTGGATGATATATGTAACGAAAATAAAACCTATTTTTCTGAGCTCTAAAAAAATAGTTACATTATTATGAGATAGGATCTCAGTCCAGCTTTTCGTAGTACCTCATAAACAAAACACAGAATCGATAGTTGAGCCAATCATTGAGTAAGCTTGTTTAGCTGGATGATATACGTAACGAAAATAAAATCTATTTTTTCTGAGCTCTGAAAAAATAGTTACATTATTATGAGATAGGAGTAATTCAATGACTTTAACTGATCCTTATGAAATTGCAAAATATATTAAAAATGCCGAAAAAAAAACACCGGTCAAAGCCTATGTTCAAGGTGATCTGACAGGTATCACGAAAACGAATGTTCAATTTTTTGGCCAAGAAAAGACTTGGATCTTAATTGGTGAAAGTCAGGCAGTAGCAGAAGTTTTAAACGAACAACAAGACAAAATCAGTGATGTACACCTTGAAAATGATCGGCGTAACTCAGCGATTCCGATGCTGGATATTACTTCAATCAACGCCCGAATCGAGCCAGGAGCGCTGATTCGTGAACGCGTGGAAATTGGCGACAAAGCGGTCATTATGATGGGCGCAATCATCAATATTGGCGCATCCATCGGAGAAAGTACCATGATCGATATGGGAGCAATTTTAGGTGCTCGTGCCACCGTCGGCAAGCATGCCCACATTGGAGCCGGTGCTGTTTTGGCTGGTGTTCTTGAACCGCCTAGTGCCTCCCCTGTGGTTGTTGAGGATAATGTTTTAGTAGGGGCAAACGCCGTGGTGCTGGAGGGTGTTCATATCGGCAAGGATGCCGTAGTCGCTGCTGGTGCGATCGTGACAAAAGATGTTCCCGCTGGTGCAGTCGTCGCAGGTGCTCCCGCTAAAATAATAAAGACAAAAGATGAAGTCGCTGCAAATAAGACCGAATTTTTAGATGATTTAAGATAAACAAGTGCTGTTACGAAAAACCGGTATAATTTTCGTAACAGCTTTTTTGTCTTTAAAATCGGTACTCTGCTTCAAGCCTGTCCGTCTTTTTATCATTCAAAAAATAAGAATTCAGCCCTAGACATCACGTCTTTTTTCTTATTCCTACTGCACTTTTCATGAAGTATGCTATAATACTAACGATTATAACAACTCTAAAATGAAAGTGACTGAAAAAATACTCGTGAATTTGAAAAGTATCAAGAAATCAATTAAAACTCGCAACAAACAAATCAGTAAAGCTTTTGCTCAAGTAGAAACTACTTTAGCTGACCACATTCATAGTGATGTTAAGCTTTATTTTGATAAGGCCGACAACTATCGGATTCATCTCGATGAAAAAACTCCTGAAGGTCAAATCCGCCATGTTGAAAGCGCAGAGGGCGATCATTCTTTCAAAAATTTGATGGATACGTATTTGCAAAAACCTCAAACGGATACACTGAATCAGTTGACCAATAGCATTTATAATCTTTGGTCTGAGAGCTTCAAGAATACGGCGGTCAAAGTCAGCGCTGAAACAGAAAAAGCTAGCGAACTAGCGCAAGATATTTTAGCTGACGTTGTGAAACAACCCGCCAACCCAGAAGTGGCTCCCGAACAAGCAGAAGCATTGAATCAAGCCTTAAAGGGTAAAGCAAATTACTCGGCTGAATGGTCAGATGTCGATCACGCCATTGAAGTTTTCTACAACCCACCAAAAAAAGACCGTCAATTATTAGCCACTATCGCTAATGATCAAACGGTCACTTATACTGATGCCTTAAACACTAAGCGGGTCATGAAAAAGGAATTACCTGACATGATCGCAGCGGTATTAGCATAATTCAAAAACGACTTAGACGAGCTATTGTTCGTCTAAGTCGTCTTTTTATTTTTCCAAGATTCCGTAAAAAAAGAGTTCCATCGTTTTTTTCAAACTTGCGACTTTGGTGGCTTCCGGCAGATCAAGATTGGCTGAAATCAATATGAACAGCTGCCGGACGGCGAAATCTGGTTCAACCGTTGCACGAATCCGTTGCTCTTGCGTAAATAATCCGAGAAACGGCTGCTTATAGGAACTCTCCCATAAACCAAACAATTTGTTCGCAATCTCTGGCTGAAGTGTGTGTTGAAGGTCATGCATCATCATGAATAAACTGAAGGGATGGCGTTTTTGCAAATAAAAAGCCATCTGCAACAGCTTCTCATCAAAATCCCGTGTTTCGTCTGCAGCGATTTGGTTCAGGTTTTCCCCGACTTCTTTAGCTAGCCGTTGCATGACTTGGTAATAAATCTCTTCCTTATTTTTAAAATGATAATAAATATTTGGTTGCGTAATGTTTAAGATATTGGCGATCTGCCGTGTCGAAGTATCGTTGTATCCTTGTTTCATAAACAATTCTTCCGCGGTATCTAAAATTTCTTCATACATTCGAAGGCCCCATTTTTATCGATTTGATTTCCAAATCCATTATACCTTGATTTCCAAGCTAAAAGCACGGCTCAATCAAGTAATTTATTCCGCCAGCTCCTCGGGATTTTCTTCTTCTTTCAAAGTCCCATCTTTCATGACTAAGACACGATCACAATATTTCACCAGTCGGGTATCGTGGGTCACCATGATGGTCGCCTTATTTTTCTCTTTCGTTTCTTTGGCAAGGATCTTCACGACCTCATAGGCCTTCTCTGAATCCAGACTCGCAGTCGGCTCATCCGCCAAAATAATCGTTGGATCATGATACAGCGCACGGGCGATCGCCACCCGCTGCCGTTCGCCACCGGAAAGTTCTTCGGGGTATTTATTCTCCAAACGATCGATCCCTAGCTGTTGAAAAAGCGATTCCGCGACTTCGTCATTATTTTTTTTACTGACTTTGTCCACTAGTTTCAACTGTTTTTTTACCGTTAAAAAAGGTACTAAATTCGATGCTTGTAAAATAAACCCAATTTCTTTAAAACGTAATTTAGCCCGTTCCTTTTCCTTTTTCTCACTGAAAGACTCACCGTTGATCTTCACTTCTCCCTCAGAAGGAGCTTGTAAGCCACCAGCAATCGTTAAAAAAGTACTCTTGCCGGAGCCGGAAGGGCCGATAATGGCCACAAATTCGCCTTTACTAACGGAAAAATTGGTTTCCTTCAAGGCTTCAATGATAGAGTCGCCATCTTTAAATGATTTCTTTACTGCTTTAAATTCAATCGCACTCACGTTTTTTCCTCCTAAATTTCAGATTCCTAAATTCTTAGCCAATCGCTTTCAACGGATCGATCTTCACAATCGTCCGTACCGAGAAGAAGGCGCCCACCAATGCCACTAGGATCATCAAGACACTGATTCCCGCAAAGAAAATCCCGTTGACTTGGAATGGTACGGCATCCGGCAGAACCAGCGCGGTGCCTAATGTCGCAAGCAAGCCGATACTAACACCGACGGTCGCCAGTAAAAAGGTCTGAGCAATCACTGAAGAGGAAATGTAGCGACTGGAAATTCCTTGCGCCTTCATGACGCCAAAAATTTCTGATTTTTGCATCGTTAGCACATAAATAAAAATACCAATCACGATCGCCGCAATCACAATCAGGAACCCGATCATAAAGCCGAAGGTCAAGACTTGCGCGCTATAGCCTGGCAATTCATTGATAAAAGATTTGATACTGGTCTCTTCCAGATCGTCAGGAACCGTTTGGACCTTACCGCGAGTAATGATCGCATTGATGCGAGTATTCTCCGTACTCCCTTGCGTTTCAAAGCGAATCTCTTGGTAAGCGCCGATCGTAGTGTAGAGCACCGGTGCCACATTGAATTTTGCGTTGTCGGTAAAGCCGACGATTTTCAGCGTTTTATCATTTCCCGCCATTTTAACCGTCTCGCCAAGTTTGATCTGGTATTGATCCTTCAAGGTACTGTCGGCCACGGCTTCGTCATCATTAGAAAACATTTTTCCTTCAGTGAGCTTCGGCGCTAAAAATTGATCTTTGTCGATTCCAAAAAAGCTGACATCAATTTTTTCTCCGCCATCGCCTTTTATGACGCCTGCCGTTTGAGCAAGATAAGCTTTTTCATCCGCCTTCACGTCATCGAAAGTTTTCAGCGGAATCATAGACATATTTAAATTGTTGTTCGCCTCTTCTGTCAGCAGAATATTGTCGGCATTCCATTTGTCTACCGCTGTCCGATTGTCTTGTGCCAGCCCATAGGCTAGTCCCGTTAGAAAGAATACTAAATACGCGATCAAAAACATCACACCCATAACAAGGGTATAACGTAACTTTGAATGGCGAATTTCATTGATTGCCAAAAACATAATTAAAACCTCCACTTATCATTTGATAAAATTACCGTAACATGATTATTTTAAGAAGGAAAATGAAATGCTTGAAGAATGAAACCGACTCAAAAAATGAATGCTCAACTTTAGCGATTGACTATTTTTGTTAAAAGGCCTTTTACACTTAATGAATTACAAAAAAACAGCCTACAATGAATGTAAGCTGCGTTACTTCTATATTACTGCCAAGTCAGGCTCACCATTTTCTAAAATAAAATGGAACGGCCCTTCATGGATAAAGGGTCTCCGACCACCACGATAACTGTCATCTGTAAACGTCATAAAGCTTTTCACGAAATGATTGACCGTGTCTAACGTATAAGAAACACATAAACCAGATTCCTCGACCCAATCAATCGAAAAAATCCCGCTAGGATAAGACTCAATGTGAATCGTTTCGACATCGGTAGCCCCGGCATCAGCTTCCCGTGTCGAGGTCCAGCGCATTTTATGATCCGCTAAGAAATCCAGCCGAAATTCTAACCCGGAATCAAATTTTACTGTTGCTATCTTGCCTTCTAATGGATGGTTTTTCATCTATACACCTGCTTTATCTGGAATAGTACTGCTTACTATTTAGCATACAGGGTTCCTCACTAAATTATATAATTTTTAGAAAGATTTCATTTAATTAATCCGCTTACACGGCGATTTTACTCAGCTTCTAACCCGCAAAAAAGTCCGAAATTCTTCACCGATCGTCGCTAAGTGCGCATCACTAAAATTCTGAGCCAAACGATAGCCGACGAAATAAGGTGAATCAACAAAGCGGGGCACGATTTTAGCAATTAGTTTCCCTGCTCGTTCAAAGAAAAAGAGATTAAAACTGTCACAACGGCCGTGGTGATAATGATTCAAGACAAAGACCACAATTTTTTGCAGATAATCCGCAAAAGCATCCGTATCTTGTCCTGATTCCATCAGCAAATTGATCTCTAGAAAGCCCATTGTCGGAAATTTGGAGAAATTGATCGTTACATCAGCATCCTTTAAAACCCTAATCCCTACAAAATTCTTTGCTTGAACATTGCGCTCGCCATCCATTTCTTCCAAGCCAACGATCTGCATATGTGGATGCTTCAAGGAGCCACCAGACAAAGGGCCGTGATTTTTATAAAATAAGACCGAACGGTAACGGTGATCAGCTTTCATTTGCTGCCAACAGCTTAGGGCGAAACGGATCAAATCACGATTTTCTTGCTGTTTATAAGTGGAAATATCGCCGTTATGATCCTTGCTTTCAATAATCAACGTTTGATTGGTATGTTTCAGCGTTGGAAATTTATTTTTGATCCACAGAAAGTTTCCTTCCTGCTTCAAAACATTCTCCGTCTCCTGATAATCGCAAAATGGGCAGCCGACTGTTTCTGCCTGCATATGCATCGGTTTGCCTTGTGCTGCTACATGAGAAAAAATCAGCGGTGTCTCGTTCTCTTCCATCATTACAAAACTCCTTCATTCAGACCTTATTTATCCAGTATAACAAAAAGAAGACCGCTCGCCGTCTTCTTCTGTTCGTATTTGAATTTTGATCTACTCTTACGTCAGATCCTTCTTAAAAAAGACCGTATCCACATCCATCAAATGATAGTCCTGAGGCATTTCTGCTTTTTCCCACAGTTCAAAGCCATTCTTCTTATAAAATTTTTGCGCGGCTTTCAAGACATCGACCGTCCCTAAATATAACCGTTCATATCCTTGCTCCTTACAATAGGAAATCAATGTGTCTAATAATTTTTTTCCGACTTGTTTTTCTCCTCGATATTCTTTAGCCGCGAACATTTTTTTAATCGCGCCGTTATGATCTTGCAAGGCGACTAAAGCAATTGTCCCTACGACTTTGCCATCTGCCAGCGCGATCCAGAAATTACCACCGGTCTCGATATATTCTTCCTTAATGTTTAATAAATCTGGTTGATCTTTGATACTGATGTCGATCCCGAATTCTTCCTGTTGGATCGGTAAAATCAACTCAACTACCTGTGAAGTATACTGCTCTTCAAAGGGAATGATCGTTACTTCTGACATTTCCACTCACTCCTGTTCTTCTTCATCGATCTCTAATTCATTAGGAACGACTTTGTACAAAATTTTCTCGACAGTCACCATCGCCGCCACTAATGTTTCAAAATCTTGCTTGTCCAAGGGATCTAAGAGCTCGATCACTTTTCTATCCGACTGCTCTTCCACATATTCATTCAATTTCTGTCCTGACTCGGTCAAATAAAGACACATACTGCGGCTGTCCTCGGGATTTTTTTCCTTGAAAACATAGTGATCGCGTTCTAATTTACTCAATTTACGACTTAAATAACTTTTTTTGATGTTCAAATATTTAGTCAGCATATTGGCAGTGATACTAGGGTGCCGACCGATTTCCCCTAAGATCCGCATTTCAATCATGGAATAATCCAAATCAAAGACTGTTTGATCAAAAACACCCATGATTCTCGTGTAATAGCGATTGAACCGTCTGACATCGTGGGTATCCACCAAAACTCGCGCCCTTTCAAAATAGTTTACTTTGTCAACTAAATTGAGTATAAAACCGGTAGTTTACTTTGTCAACTAAATCAGTTGCAAAAAAGCCTAACAATAAATCGTTAGGCTTTTTTCATAGTTTAATGACTCAAATGATAATATTCGTCTTCCATCTTCTGCATTCTTGCCCGTTCTTTCTTGTTGTACCAAGGTGAAACGGTAAAGGCCAAGACATCATTGATCAGATAGACCGAGCTGTTGACGAACATCGCCAGACTAGCTGAGCCGTGGGTAAATGAAATATACCAAAGGACCATTTGCGCCAGGCCAGACGCCAACCACCAATAATATTGATTGTTGTAGCGCAAGAAGCTGATGATGCCCGCACTTAGACTGATTGAAAAGGCGATGGCATCGATCCAAGGCCGAGGATCATCCGTGAAGCGTTGGATCAAATAACCCGAAACAAAGTACATCAGAACGGTACAAATAATAGCGACGATCCATGTTTTTCCAGTAAACTTGCGAATTTTTGACGCCATGTTGCTGTTCCATTCTTTACTTAATAGAACCGGAATATCCAATGTGATCATGTAAGCGATCTGTTCGCCAATACTTAGATAATTTTTAGCTGAAAAACCGACATAGATAAAACAAATCGCAGAGATAATCCCTAACACACCGTTCACTGATTTCGCAGCATTGATAGAAAGAATACATAGCACACCTAAAGTAGTTCCAATAAAAGTAACCACTGTCAGTAAATTGATCGGTTGATTGACTAAGGTCATGATCTGACAACCGAGGCTGAAGAAAAATAAATAATAATTTTGCTGTGGCCAGCCTTTTAGTTGATGCAATAAAAATTTGAAATAATTTAACATAATTAGCTCCTTCTAAAAACGGTCGTTCTTTTAAATTTCATAAAAAGAGAAATACTAAAAAATTCCTTTTTCAATATTTCTGTGTGAATAATAGCTTGATTCTTTCAATCCTGTTTGATTTAATTTGTCTGTTTCTTCTTTGATTTGTTGGATCACTAGCTCCGCCGCCTGCGGATCAGTGACAAAATCATAGCGGTCACCATCGATTTGAATCTTGGGACAAAGATCAAAGTTGTCGTACCACTCTTCGTAACGATCGTTAACCATTTTATAATAGTCATACAGCTCCGGCTTAGCCGAAATTTGTTCGTAATCTCGCCCGCGTTTTTCGATCCGTTCCAGCATCACATCAAAAGATACTTTGATATGAACCAATAGATCCGGACGTTTTTTGGGTGCCATCAACTCCAGTTCCTTCAACATCGTATCCAAGAGATTATCGTATTGCAACACTTCCTCTTGGCTGACCCGTCCAAGGTCGGCGTTCAAATGAAAGAGCAGGCTATCTTCGTAGATCGAACGATCCAAAACATTATCCGCCTGCTTCAAGGCGTCTTTCATCGCCAAAAAGCGTTTATTTAAAAAGAAAATTTGTAATAGAAACGTATATTTTTCCGGATTCGAGTAAAACAGCGGCAGAACTTCGTTATCATCCACATTTTCATAAAATGGCTTCGAATTCATTTCCTGCGACAGCATATCTGTCAGACTGCTTTTCCCGGCACCGATCGTACCAGCGATCAATAACATCGTTTCATCCATCCCTTCTCACTAAGATTGTTCTTTCAAATCCTTGATTATAGTACTCCTAAATTTTTTTGAAGTAAAGACTAGATTTTGTGTATTTTTAGTGTTATGAAAAAAAACAACACAATATATAGTGTTGTTGAAATACAAATAATGAAGGTGCTTTCTTATTTTTTAAAACAATTATTTATTCTATCACTGAAAAAAGCCATCATTTTCATGATGGCTTCAAACTCTTTATTTTTGACCTTCCAGCTCTCCAACAACTTGCTTACTATCTTTCGTTCGTATACTCAATGAGACAATTCCCGCTAAAACAAATACACATGCGATAAAACTGAAGGCTCCTCCATATGAACCGCTAGTTTGTACCAACCAGCCAATGATCATGGGAGCAAAAAAACCACCAGAGACGCCGATCGCGTTGATGATCGAATATTTCGTGGAGACTTCTCGTTCGGCGAATAATTTTACTGGTAAACTCATCAATGTTGCAAATCCGATGCTTGCAGCAGCGACAGCGATTGCTAAAAACAGCATACTTAAGACTAATGAGTGACTACGCGCTAGTAAAAAGGCTACCACTCCGCCACTGACAGAAGCGACTAAAATCACTTGCTTTTCTCGATCTTTAAAATAGCGTTCCATCATTGAGCCGGCAAACATGGCGCTAACCATCATTACTAAGCCAATCAATGCGCTCATCATTGCCATCGTGTTCATCGTTAACTGAAATTCGTCCACCAAATAAGAAGCAATCCAGCCCGTCATACCATAGACTGCGGCATTGATAAAGAAAGCTGCCAATACCATGATCCAAACATTCCGATCCTTGATGACTTCAGTAAAAGAAATGTTAGCTTGATTGGCGGTGACTAGTGGTTTTCCTTTGGACTTTGGAATCCCTTTGACCATTAGTAAACCAATCGCTAAAACGATCCCACCGTAAATAAAATAGGTCATTTTCCAACCAACGAGTGTTAGCAGTGGGGCCACTAACAGCGGTCCCACGATCCCGGCAAAGCCAGAAGAAGCGATCATGGAAGACTGGACCGAGCCTCGCTTAGTTGGCTCCACTTCTTTTGTGACAAAGGCACTTACCGCTGAAGGATAACCAGCATGAGCAAATGACCCGGCGGCAAAACGAATCACTAATAAATAAAGCAATGAAAAACCTAAGCCTAAGAAGATCATTAAGCAACCAATCAAAAGAATCGCAAAGGTCATGATCTTGCGACTACCGACCCGATTGCCTAAGAAGCCAAAGGGAATCTGAAACAAAGTATAGCCTAAGAAAAAGGCACTCAAGATCAAGCCCTTCTGCCCCGCGTCGATTCCTAAATCTTGCGCAATCGGTATGACGGACAAGCTGATAATATTTTTATCTAAATAAACACAGGTATAGCCTAGAAAAATTAGAATCAATGACCGATCCATTTTTGGTTTGCCCATCGGCTAATTCCTTTCTAAATAAGCGAGAGCGGCTTCGACATAGACTTTGGCACCCAATTCCATAATATTCTCACCTAAGACGATTTTAGGATTATGCAGCATCAGCTCTGTATCGGCTGCGGTGATCAGTAAAGTTGTCGTCGGAATCTGATGGCTGATTTCACCAAAATCTTCACTACCCATTAACGGTGGCGCCACAATCGTTTCTGGGGCTTGATCCTCCGGAAAAACTTGTGCTAACCGCTCTTTAACGATTTCTGTCACGGTTGGATCGATCTCATTACTGCAGCAGCCATTCGTGAAATCAACCGAGATCTTCGCGCCAAAGGCTTGGCCAACTGCTTCGGAAATTTCTACCATTCTCTTTTTAATTTGTTGACGAACGTCCTCTTTCAAGGTCCGTAATGTCCCTTTCATATAGGCAGAGTTAGGAATAACATTGGAAGAACCAGGGGTACCGCCGACAAATTCACCGATGGTTAACACAAAGCGTTCGGCTGAACTGATTTCTCGTGCTGAAAGAGTCTGCAATGCATCGTAAATTTTAGTCGCGACATTAATCGGATCGATCGAATACTCTGGCATTGAACCATGACTACCGACGCCTCCCACCTTAATTTCATACCAATCTGCGCTAGCCATAAAGGTGCCAGCAGGAGCAGTAAAAATCTTGTTGACTGGTTGTCCTTTAAACGGAAAAACGTGCATCATCGCGCCCGCGTCGACTTTGGGGTTTTCCAATAAACCATCTGCTAAACAGTCTTTGGCTCCTTGTAAAATTTCTTCACCAGGTTGGAAAAGTAATTTGACGACACCAGTCAGATCAGTTTCTTGCGCTTTTAATAATTTAGCGGCTCCCAGCAACATGGTAGTATGCATATCGTGTCCGCAGGCGTGCATTGCGCCATTTTCCGAGCGAAATGGCAAGTCTGTATCCTCAACCAATGGAAGCGCATCCATATCTCCGCGTAATAAAAAAACTTTTTCGCCTTGTCCCACAGTACAAGTGATTCCCATTGAGCCACAGGCTTGCGGTTCATAACCGTATTCTACTAACTTATCCCACACAAATTTTTTCGTGGCTGGTAATTCCATGCCGACCTCAGGATTTTGGTGTAAATGCCGACGAATTGCTACCAGCTCCCCTTGTAACGTTCTTTCTTTGATCATTTCCATTCTGATTCCCCCTTTTAAAAAAGCATAGCACAACTAGGAATTTAAAGTTGTTTATCTTTTGAAATGAAATATATAAAAAATGAAATTTTTTTGAATTTCTATTATTATAACGCAGAAAAAACGAGGAACCAGTTGATTTACAACTGACTCCTCGTTCTGTTAAAAAAATCCAAATACAACTAACGTGTTATTATTTAACTTTCAAACTGGCTAATTGATCCTCGATCATTTTTTCATCTGCATCTGCTGCTAACAAGGCACAAGCGGTATAGGCACTTTCAACAAAAGCAGTATCGAATAAAGTAACTTTTTTATCGGTCATTTCCATCGCCATTTCAAGGTTCATTTTGGCACTGCCCAGATCATAAAAAGCTAAAAGCTCATCGGCGGTATTTTCTTCAATCGCTTTTGAGATACGTTCCATCGACGTACCGATGCCGCCATCCTCTAAACCGCCTGCGGTCGTAACTGGTACGTCCTTCGCCACTTCGCCGATCAAACGCTTTAAACCCTCGGGCATTTCTTTGGTGTGTGATACTAAAATTACGCCTCTAGCCATTGATCACACCTGCCTCTAATAACGATTCAAAGAAATAGGCGGACGACATCGCACCAGGATCAATGTGTCCAATCGAGCGATCCCCGACATAAGATGCCCGACCTTTTGTCGCTTTAATGTCTTTGGTTTTTTCAACTAAAATTTCGATCGTTGCTGGATTTAATGTCCCATTATTTAAATTTTCCACCGCTGGAACCCAGAGATCCAACATCGTTTTTTCGCCTTCTGTTGAATTTCCCCGCTTTTTAATACCTTCAATTGCTGCCTTCAACAAAATCTCAGGATCATTCGATTCTTTACTGGCTTTCATCATTTCCATCATCGCGGTGCCGTAAAGTGGGCCTGAAGCGCCGCCAACTTTACTAATTAAAGCCATCGCTGTTGCCTTGAAAATATCCGGTAAGTCTCCAGAGAGGTCTGCCGCCATTACAGCATCCATGCCGCGGGCCATATTATTCCCGTGGTCGCCGTCACCAATTGGTGTATCTAATTCACTTAGATAGTCTTTCTTGTCTTGAATTTTTTGATTAAATAGTTCTAAGGTCTTTCGTAAATTATCTGGTGTAAACATAGTGCTCCTCCTTGAATACTTTTTTTGACAAACGATTGCTTTTAATTAGCGAACTGTTTGATCACAAAATAGGTTACCAAGCAATCGTATGAACAGGTTCGTTTAACAAACGTTGCCGTTCGTCGTCTAGTTTGATCATCGTAATGGATGCTCCCGCCATTTCAAGCGAGGTCATGTAGTTACCGACTTTACTGAAGGTTATTTCGACACCTTCATCAGCCAATATCTTTTTCGCGTCATTATAATAGATAAACAATTCCATTAATGGTGTCGCTCCCATACCATTAACGAACAAGCCATATTTATCTCCAGCTTGCCAGTTAAATTCACCTTTCAGCTTAGCGATGATCTCTTTGGCGATCTCTGCTGATGGTTTGATTTTTTCCCGACGGTAGCCAGGTTCGCCGTGGATACCGACACCAAACTCCATCTCATCCTCTGCCAATGTGAATCCCGGTTTGCCGACTTCCGGCACGGTCGCGCCTGATAAAGCGATCCCCACTGTCTTGATATCTTCTACCAAAGACTTGCCGTAGCTTGCCAACTCGGAAACAGATTTTCCTTCACGAGCCATACCACCTAAGATCTTGTGGACTAAAACTGTTCCCGCCACCCCACGGCGACCTTGCGTATACGTACTATCTTCGACTGCAATATCGTCATCTACTAAAACAGAATCCACTTCAATGTCGTCCATTGCCGCCAGATCCTTCGCCATATCAAAGTTCATCACGTCACCGGAATAGTTTTTGACGATCATTAAAGTTCCTTTGCCTTTGTTCGTCGCTTTGATGGCTTCATAGATTTGATCTGGTGTTGGCGAAGTAAAGACTTGGCCGCAGACTGCCGCACTCAACATCCCATCTCCGACAAAACCTGCATGAGAAGGCTCATGTCCGCTACCACCTCCACTGACTAAAGCCACTTGATCATAGTCATCATTTCGTGCAACTACGAGGGTTTCGGGAACTTGCGTCACATAGTCTGGGTATGCGCCGACTAATCCGCTGACCATCTCTTCCACGACATTCTTTGGATCATTGATAATTTTTTTCACTGATTCTTCCTCCCGTCACGTTTTTCTGAAAAATATACGAGGGTAATGGAAGCTTCCATTACCCTAAAAGGTTTAGATAGGCAATGCCATAAATAATAACGCTGCGATAATCCCACCGATAATTGGACCAACTACTGGTACCCAAGAATACCCCCAGTCGGAATCGCCTTTACCAGGGATTGGAAGGAAGGCATGAGCGATCCGCGGTCCTAAGTCCCGAGCCGGGTTGATCGCATATCCGGTCGTTCCACCAAGGGACAACCCGATAACTAAAATCAAGATACCTACTGCCATTGGGTTCAAACCATCGCCAAATTTACTCATACCGAAAGTCAATAACGCGAAAACTAATACAAAGGTTCCAATAATTTCACTGATTAAGTTAGCTCCTAGGCTACGAATCGCAGGACCAGTAGAGAACACGCCAAGAATCGCTGCTTGATCTTTGGTTTCTTTCCAATGTGGATAGTAATGAATAAAGACTAAAATTGCTCCGATGATGGCACCAATCATTTGACCTAAAATGTACGGAACTACCATATCCCAACCTATTTTTCCGGCAATCGCCATACCGATAGTCACCGCTGGATTCAAGTGAGCAAACGACATATAGCCTGCTGCATAGGCACCGATCGTTACTGCCGCGCCCCAGCCTAATGTGATTGCAATCCAGCCAGCACCTTCCGCCTTGGTTTTCCGTAAACTAACACCTGCAACGACTCCATCCCCTAATAGAACTAAGACCATCGTCCCAATAATTTCTCCAACTACTTGCGTCATCATGCTTGTATCCATTGACATCTCCTCCTGTATTCTTTTTATTGTATGTCAGTAGGCACAGTAAATAACTGCTTTATCTTCACTGCACCACTGACTTTCACTACTTTTTCCGCAAAGTCGCGGACAATTGTTTAAATCTAGGAGTTCACTTATTCTTTTTCTTTGGGTTGATGTTTGTATTGCATCGTTGCTTGGACTGCTTCTTGCCAACCAGCATAAAGATCTTCAGTGATTTCTTCATCCATTTCTGGATCGAAGCGTTGCCCGTCTGCAGCGAATTTTTTAATTTCGTCAATGTCTTTCCAATATCCAACAGCTAAACCAGCAAGGTAAGCTGCGCCTAGGGCAGTTGTTTCTAAATATGGTGCTCGTTCGACTGGTGTTTGCAAAATATCCGCTTGGAATTGCATCAACAAATCATTTTTTGAAGCGCCGCCGTCTACTCTCAATAATTTGATTTCTGTGTCAGAATCTTTCACCATCGTTTTAACAACATCGGCTGTTTGATAAGCCAATGATTCTAAGGTTGCCCGAATGAAATGTTCTTTGGTCGTTCCACGTGTCAATCCAAAGATTGCGCCGCGAGCTTCTTGATCCCAATAAGGCGCTCCTAAGCCAGTAAAGGCTGGAACCATATAAACATTTTCAGAGCTGTCGACCCGTTTTGCATACTTTTCTGAATCTGGAGCATTTGTAAACATCCGTAACCCGTCACGCAACCATTGGATCGCAGAACCTGCCACAAAAATACTTCCTTCTAATGCGTAGGTTACTTTTCCATCGATACCATAGCCGATCGTTGTCAATAACCCATTCTCGGAAAGAATTGGTTTTTCACCAGTATTCATTACGATAAAGGCCCCGGTTCCATAGGTATTTTTTACCATCCCTTTGTCAAAAGCTAATTGTCCAACTAAGGCCGCTTGCTGATCTCCGGCCATGCCGGCGATTGGTACGTTGTTTCCATAGAAGTGATAGTCTTCGGTTTTGCCATAAACCTCGGAGTTTGATTTTACTTCTGGTAAAATTTCTTTTGGAATATCTAATAAATCCAGAATCTCTTGATCCCATTCCAAATCATAAATATTGAACATCATCGTCCGACTGGCATTGGTATAATCCGTTACGTGCACTTTGCCGCCGGTTAATTTCCAAACTAACCATGTATCGATCGTTCCAAATAACAGCTCACCTTTTTTAGCTTTTTCGCGAGACCCTTCCACTTTATCTAAGATCCATTTTACTTTCGTTGCTGAGAAATAGGAATCAATCAGTAGACCGGTTTTTTTCTGGATCATGTCTTGATGACCTTGTTTTTTCAAGTCATTGGCAATATCGTTGGTTTGTTTCGATTGCCAGACAATCGCGTTATAGATTGGATGACCGGATTCTTTTTCCCAAATGACGGTCGTTTCACGTTGGTTGGTAATCCCGATTCCTTCGATTTGGCTAGGTTTCAATCCACTTTCGATTAAAGCGCCCGCAATAACCGATTGAACGGAGTTCCAGATTTCATTGGCGTCGTGTTCGACCCAGCCTGGTTTTGGAAAGTGCTGTGTAAATTCCTTTTGTGATGAGCTGACTTCTTTGCCGGCTTTGTTAAAGATGATCGCCCTTGATGAAGTCGTTCCTTGATCGATTGACATGATGTATGATTCCATGTTTCCACTCCCTTTATACATTTATTTTTTTTGTTGCTCTTTTAAATCCGTTAATTGGGTTTCACGAATCTGCTGATCCAATTCTTTTTGATATTGCTCTTTTAAATGGTCATCCCAATCAAGGAACTTCGCCATCGCTTCAACCACCGCATCTTTAATTTCCATCAAGCGATGACTGATAAATAGCATGTAATTCGTCCGACGCAATAAGTAATCCACCGGCGTCAAAGTCATCTCCGCCTCCATCGCGTAGCGCAGTGACATTGATTCGGCTAATGACAAGCCGTCGAAGCTGCCTTGATCTTTCAAATCAAAAACTTTTTCTGCATTTGAGCCATATAGCTCCGCGATAAAGTTTGCATCGGCCTGATTTAATCCGATTTCCTGTCCCTTTTTCGCAATTTTTTCCAATTCGCTTTCGACATTGGCTGGATCGAGCTTACCGCCAGAGACTGCGTAATGTTTTGAATCTACCAGCTCCACATCACGATCTAAGATAGAAGCAATTTTTTTCATGGCTTCCGCCGACATCAAGCGATAATCCGTCAGCTTACCACCGGATAAGATCAACAAACCATCTTCGGCAACGGTTAGATCACTGCCACGGGAGACGGCAGAAGGATTGTCCTTCGGCTCTTCTTTAGCTGCTTGAGTAATGGTTTTTTCTACGGCTGGTCGTGATTGCTTACCATTTTTATAATCGTTTGCCGCCTGAATGATCTTCTCAAAGTTTTCGTCGCTGATTTTTTCTTTTTTCGTTCCATTGTAATCACCGGAAGCATCACTGATTAACGGACGCAAGCCGGCCCAAGAAGCTTCAATATCGTCAATAGTCAAATCCACCTCAGGATAACGATGATTGACCACTTTCAATAAGTAATCGACATCTGCCTGTTCCACTGTCGGATGATCAAAATCACCTTGATAATCAGTGTCAGTCGTTCCAAAATATGTTTTGCTTTCCCGTGGAATTACAAAAATCATTCGACCATCTTGTTCACCAGTATCAAAATAAGTCGGCTGCGGCACTTTTAGTTTTTCACCATCTACTACTAGATGCACTCCTTTAGTCGGTCGCATGTGTGGTTTGTGGTCGATTTTTTTGTCTAATTTTTTGACGATATCCGACCAGGGTCCCGCTGTATTAATGACTAATTGACTATCGATAGAAAAACTCTCTTCAGACAAAAGATCTTTTACTTTGACGCCGGAAACTTTTCCTTGATCATCATGTAAAATCTCTTCTACTTTGATGCGGCTGACCGCAATTGCGCTATCCTCTACTGCTCGTTTAATATTCTCAATCACTAACCGCGCATCGTTGTTACGATAATCTAAATAAACTCCGCCGCCTAGTAACCCTTGTGCTGCTAATTGCGGCTCCCGCTCTAAGATTTCTTCCTTACTTAACATGTAGTTCGCGTACTTCCCAGTCACATTAGCTAACTGATCGTAAAGATCCATCGCCACTTTGACTGAGAACATATTAAAAGTCGAACCCGGCTCATCGTAAATCGGTAAGATCATCGGATCTGCTTTGGGAATATGTGGCGCGATGCCTTGAATAATTGCTCGTTCACTGACTGTATCTGACACCACTTCCACATCGAAAGTTTTCAGATAGCGGATGCCGCCGTGAACCAATTTAGTTGAACGTGACGACGTTCCTTCCGCAAAATCCTGCATTTCCAATAACGCAACGGAAAGTCCTGAAGCAGCCGCCTGTAACGCTACGCCGGCTCCTGTGATTCCGCCACCGATGATTACTAAATCAAATGAATCATTGCTTAACTTTTCCATCATTTTGGATCGTTCTTTAAAAGAAAACACTTTTACGCACCTCACTTTTTACTTTAAAGGGTTCCTAAAACATTCAAATAAAAATTTTAAACGAACGCTTCCGGTTAAAACTTCCTCCTTCTTTCTAAACTTGTGATTATTTTTAAAGAGTACAGAATAAGTGTATCACAACGAAAAACGCTTTCAAACGATTTAGATTTAAAATAAAAATTACCTATTTTGACAAAACATTCCTGTTTTGCATGTGAAAAAGATTCCTAATCGCTCATTTTTATATTCCTTCCAATTTTTTTAATACAAACTAATTATTCGCTGTTTTTGAATAATCTGTTCGCTTTTCTTCTTTAATTTAGCCTATGAAAGGAAGCGCTTTAATAAAGAAATCACATTTAACTACACAACTTGTTACTTAAAGCCCTCATAAAATATTACGGAATCTAGTCTGAAAATCTTTGACAGAAAAAGAGGTTGGGACAGAAGTGTTCAGCTTCGAAAAATAAGACGGGATTTCCGAAGAAGCTACTTCTGGATCACCGTTTATCCGTAAATAGGGAGTTGGGATTATATTAATATCCCAGCTCCCTAGAATCATTCTTAAATTAACGATCCTTTCGCGCCCTTAACGCCGATAAAATTGAGATGGTATCAATGACTTCTTGCAGGGCGGCACCAAGTAATGCCGGGATGGCTCCTGTACTGGCAATCAACATTAGAATGACACAAATTACGATACCTATCAAAACAGATTGCTGGGCAATTCGCATGGTATCTTGTGATAAATGAACAGCCGTGGAGACTCGGCTCAGATCGTCCTTTAGAATCACAGCGTCGGCACTTTCACTGGCCGCCGATGAGCCGTGAGCCCCCATTGCGATACCAACATCCGCCACAGCCAACGCTGGCGCATCATTGACCCCATCACCTACCATGATTGCTGGACGATCCACTTCTTTTAATTCATTCAAGACTTGAATTTTTTCTTCCGGCAAACATTCTCCATGGACCTCTGAGATACCTACTTCTTTGGCAATTGTATTTGCGATAGAGGCATGATCGCCAGTCAACATAATTGTTTTTTGAATTCCCAGCGTGTTTAGTTCCTTGATCGTCGCAGCTGACTCTTTCCGCACAATATCAGCGAAAGTGATTGAGCCAATGTAGTGATGGTCGATGGCAACATACACGGCGGTTTGTTTAGTCCTTAACTCATTGGCTGATCCCGCAAAAGCTGCTTTCCCGACGCGAACATTTTTGCCATTGACTTGTGCCTCAATCCCTTGCCCAGTAATTTCTTCCAAGTTCGTCACTGGATACAAGGAAAGCTGTTGTTTTTTTGCATAGCTAACTAACGACCGAGCCAAAATATGACTTGATTCTTGTTCTCCACTAGCCGCATACTTAATTAGTTCATCTTCAGAATAATGAGAAGCTATTACTTGAATTTCTTCAACAGAAAGCTTGCCTTCAGTCAATGTCCCAGTCTTATCAAAGGCGATGCTCTTGGCTCGCGCCAGCTTCTCAATTGTCGTACCTGTTTTTACCACTATCCCATTCCGACTTGAACGACTCATTCCTGCAACCAATGCGACCGGTGCTGCTAAAATCAATGGACAAGGAGACGCTACGACTAATACTTCAGTGAATCGAACGGGATCTTTTGAAACAAACCAAGCGACTCCGCCAATCACATATGCAATCGCTGTAAAGGGGACTGCGTAACGATCAGCCAAACGCACAAAATGGGCTGGCTTAGCTTCTGATTCTTTGACTAATTTCACCAATGTCTGATACTGACTGTCCTTTGCGGCTTTGATTACTTTTAGTCGCAATGCGCCATCACCATTGACCGAGCCCGACATAATCTCGTCATTAAGCTTCTTTTCAACTGGTCTTGATTCTCCTGTCAGTGAGGATTCATCCACCAAAGATTCCCCAGCAATCACCCGACCATCCACCGGAACTAATTCTCCGGGTTTTACTAAAATGAGATCATCCACCTGAACCGCATCTACTTCAAGATCCTTAATCGTCTCCTGATCAATCCGATGAGCGATTTGCGGTGAATGATCCAAAAGAGCACGCAATTCGCGACTGGCTTGATGACTGGCATAATCTTCCAGACTATCTCCACCGGTCAACATGATCAAAACCATCAAGCTAGCCCAATACTCTCCGACTAATAAGGTAGCGATAATCGCCGTGATGGCTAATATATCAACTCCATATTTTCCTGAACGTAAGGTCTTTACCATTCCCATCAGCATGGTGATCGTCATAACGCCACCAACGATTGCAACCAGCCAATAAGCCAGACGATTTTGCTGGAAGCCAAATTCCAGAATCAACGCGACTAGCCCGATTATCATAGTTAACAAAAATTTTTTTACATTACTCATTCCAACGCCTCCATCTTGCTTCAAACTTAGCGTAGCACTGGAATTCCTTTAATGAAAACAAGAACCTTCAAACGAGAAAGAGAATCATTAACGAAGCCAGAACAAGCTTTTAGTCTCTTGAATTAATTTTATTTAACGATTCTGCTTAAAGAAAACTTTCAAGTTCTAATAAAAAGACTTTAGTTGTTTTTTTAGAAAAACAAGTATAAAACTACTTAGGTAACCGGTTTCCAAACTTGAGTTTAAATTAAATAATTGGAGGAATCTATATGTATCAAGCAAATGAACATCGCTATGAAAAAATGAGTTATCGCAGAGTCGCCAATACTGGCTTGGTTCTCCCTGCTGTTTCTTTAGGTTTGTGGCGTGGATTTGGTGATGAACGTCCTTTAAGCAATACCCGAAAAGTTCTTTTGGATGCTTTTGATAGCGGTATCAATCATTTTGATTTAGCGAATAATTATGGTCCCAAGCCTGGGAGTGCCGAATCTTCTTTTGGAGCAGTCTTTCAATCAGATTTGAAACCTTATCGCGATGAAATGATTGTCTCTTCTAAGGCAGGCTTTGACATGTGGCAAGGCCCTTATGGTTCTATGAGTTCAAAAAAACATTTAGTCGCTAGCATGGATCAAAGTTTAAAGCGAACCGGCTTGGATTATTTCGATATTTTTTATACTCATCGTCCCGATGAACAGACAAGTTTTGAAGAAACAGCTGATACACTTGATTTATTTATAAAACAAGGAAAAGCCTTATACATCGGTATTTCAAACTATTCAAAAGAACAAACAGAAAAAATGATCAGACTCTTCAAAGAGCGTCATACACCCTTTGTCATTCATCAAGTTTCTTATAACATGCTAAATCGAGAGGCTGAAGAAGGATTATTAGATGTTCTGCAGGAAAATGAATTAGGTGCGATCGCTTATGGGCCACTGGCGGAAGGCCTTTTGACTGATCGTAGCAGCCAGGAAATTCCCGCTGATTTCCCTGCTCATCGGACAAACAGCAGCCTGCTTGCTCCAGAAAATATCGCCTCAACTCAACAGAAATTACGTTCATTGAAAAAAATCGCGGATGCACGTGAACAAACACTTTCGCAGCTGGCCTTAGCCTGGTTATTAAAAGATCCAATCGTTGCCAGTGTAGTCATCGGTTCGACCAATATCGATCACGTCCACGATAATTTAGCGGCATTGCAGCATTTAGAGTTTAGTCAAAGTGAATTAAACGAAATCAAAACCATTCTGCATAGTTAAACCACAAAAAAGGTGTACTGAAAATTTTCAGTACACCTTTTTTGCTAACCGATTATTTAGTTCGTTTCAACAATAAAATTACCCCTAATAAACTAATCAATCCACCGGCGATCATAAATAAGCTTGTATCGCTTTCTCCGGTCTTTGGCAGTAAACTATAGCCGGATTGTTTAGCTTGTGAGCTAACTTTTTTTGATTTATTTACTGAAGAGCGCGGCGGTCTTGACTGATTTTCAGATCGTTTTTGGCTAGGCATGGAAGAGCTTTTAGTATCCTTTCGAGAGCTACTATTTGAATTTTCTCCGATATTGCTACTTGGTTCTGTAGTTGATTCCGTACTTGTGTTTGTGCTTGGTTCCGTGCTTGGTTCCGTGCTTGGGTCAGTACTTGGCTCCGTACTTGTGTCTGTGCTTGGCTCCGTGCTTGTGTCTGTACTTGGATCTATGCTGGTATCTGTGCTTGGTTCCGTGCTTGTGTCTGTACTTGGCTCCGTGCTTGTGTCTGTACTTGGCTCTGCACTGGTATCTGTCCGATGATCTCCGCTAGAATCGGTACTGCTGGTTGATCCACCATCATCTCCTTGAATGATCGTTTGACGCTGGCTATACGGCGTCAAATGATTTTTATCGGTAGGATTGTTGTCGGAAACTTTTACTGTAAACAAGCGTGACCCGCCTGCTGGAATTGGCTCCGTCAAAGTAACCGTAAATTTAAAACGCGCTTTCTTAGTGTCTGGATCGAAATAAATCGTATGATTATAATCAATCTGAATTCCTTGATCGACATTCTCAAAACTTACGACTGCTTGCTGGATTGCGGCATAATCACCTGAAAACGAAATCGTAGCCGAAACTTCGACTGGCGTTCCTACAGTTAATTTGGCTATACCTGAATTAAACTGCGAAAAATTATCGGTAAAATGAATGTTATTAACATTCCCCCAGCTTGCTTCACTTGCAATGACAGAGGGCTGGTTGATAGCATTTGCCTCAATCATACGGTAAGACACGGGCGTGACAGACAACAGTAAAGAGGCGGCAAGTAAATGTGATAATTTCAAAATGATTCTCCTTTTCATCTATGATCGTTTCAAGGATAAATCAAATAACAGTTACTATATTATGATTTTCTTGTGAAAAACGAATGTGTTTTAAATAATTTGGGAGCATATTTCTTTCTAAAAATCGCTTTCCTTCACTATACTAAGCAGTGAATAGATTGGTTAGGAGGATTTTGATGCAGACAAAGGAAGCAATCAAAACTTATTTATTAAGTCGAAAGGTTGGCAGTAAGCTGGCAGTATTCCAATATTTATTGAAATATCCCGCTTACCTTAGTCACAGCTATTTGATCAAAAATTGTCATATATCAGAGAATACGTTGACACTTTATTTAAAAGAATTAAATCAAGATCTGCAGCAAAAAGTCGCTCCTACAATCCGGGTTATTAGCCGACATGGTTTTACTGCCCTTGATCTATCTGGACTGGACAGCGCAGAATGCTATTACAAACTTTTAGGTGCTTATTGTAAAGAAGCAACGAATTATCGGATCGTGACTTCGTTGCTTAATCGCAAAGTGAATTCGATTGTCGCGCTCAGCCACGAAACCAATTTTAGTGTTCCATATCTTTATTCACGCATGAAGGAAATCGACCAATTTTTAGCACTCTTTGGGCTGGCGATTTCTTTTACTAAATCTGGGGAACGAAAGATTGTCGGAACAGAAATTCAGATTCAATATTGTTTAATCGATGTTTACTGGCGAATTTTTGCGAATACTGAACTGCCTTTTAGAGAAAAGGAAACATTGAATACTTTTCAGTTAGTTGACCACTATCTTGATTTTCATCTAGCTGATCGCTTAACCAGCGGCCAATTAGATAAAGTCGCCTTAGTGTTGATGTTGTGTACGGATAATTTTCCTTTCACGTCTTTTGAGACCGTAAAAACGAATATCGCAAAATACCCAAGTAATCGAATTTTTCTGCAGCCAGAGCTGGATTTCTTAAAATCTGATTTAGACCTCTGCGATGAGCAACGGATTATTTTAAATATCCTTCTGCGTTTGACTACCGCAAAAGTTGGGACTGATGAAGAAAATTATCGACATTACATCATCTTTCAAGAGAATCACTCACCCTTCTTCGATACTGCCAAAGATCTGGTCGATGCTTTAATGAAGCAATTTGATTTAGCGATTCCAGAAAACAAACAAGTCTTAGCGATTTTGAATATTTGCAGAAATCGTTTATTTAACACCTACCTCCATCCGGCTCAGCCGAATATGGTATTACCAAGTGTATCGATGCAGCAAGATGATCCAACCTTTCGTTCGTTTATGAAGCGGCTGCGGAAATTCTATCAAAAATTTGATCAAGAAAACCCACAATACTCAGCCGATTTGGAAAAGGAAAATGTCGATTGGATCATGGAAGATTTATTCCATCTTTATGACTGTTATCGCCAAATTGAACCTTTGAGGGTCGGTGTTAACTGTACCAGCAACTACTATGTCAGCGATGATATTATTGGGAAGATCCAACAAGTGTTTACTGATGATTTGCAGCTGCAAAAAAGTCAGATGGCGGAGTGTGACATCGTCATCAGTGATTGTCCTTTGCCTGATCTTGCTCCTGAGACCAAAAAAATCTACTTCATCGATGGTCTAGCAAATCGTGATAGTTTACAGCTGTTAATGGAAAGACTTGCTCAAGAAATCTTCGCTTTGAAAAATCAGCTGCCTACTGAAGTGACATCAAAAAACCGTTTGAAGCACTAGGCCTCAAACGGTTTTTCTCAAATCTTCATCGAGCTCATCCTGATTTTCTTTGAAAAAGATAGTTGGTCTTTTTCTTTTTACAAGCGAAACTTTCAGGGAATTCGGTTAATTCTGCGTACTTCTCATAATATTTCTTCGTTGGGGAAGTAAATTCTTTACTCCAGGGCTTGATATGACCAGAGTAGTGAATAATCTTCGGTTGTTTCCGAGTCTCAACATAGGCACGCTCCCCTTCTGGCCGAGGATTTTTGACTTCCTTTTGCATGATATAGCTTTGGGCATTCCATTTTGGATGAATCGGTAACCATTGATCATGCAAAATCGCGTTTAACGCATCTTGATCATGGAAACGCAATTTTTCAGGGTTTTCTTGAATGAATTTCAAGACACGGTTCGTCACGTCTTGTTCCAGCCATTTGTTGACATCAATCAACATGAAGCCGGAATTGAAGTAACGATAGGATTCGGTTTTGATTTTCATTTTTTCCAAACGATGGTGAAAACCGGCATCCTCTACCGCAGCTAAAATATTTCCCTTTAAATCCAATTGCCATAATTTAGAAGCATCCGTCAAGGCAATCATGTCACAATCTAAATACAACAAACGCTCGACACCTTTGCCACGGAATAACTGCGGAATCGCGATCCGGAAATAAGCTGTTTGGGGAATCCGGTCACTTTCGACAACATTTTCAAAATATTTTTTATCAATCGTCAAGAAATGCACAGAGGAATCAAAATCCTGTAGTGTCTCTCGCATCAATTTTTTATTAGCCATACTAATTTCATCATCGATCACGTAAAAATCATACTGACTCGCGTGTTTTGACCCATTTTCTAAGATCGATACAAACAGCGCCGAAACGTAAGGTGCGAATCCATCATTACAACTAGAAACGATGGTCATTTTATCTTGTTTACTCATCGTACATTCACCACTTTCTCGAAAACACTCTCTTGTAACACTTTCATGTAGGCATCTTGGAAAGGATGTCCAGTCAGTGTGTTCCACGGTTTATCGTGGCCGGTAAAATGAACGATTGCCGGATTTGCTCGACCTTCTGCGTATAATTTTTTATGATAAAGCGTTGGTGCGGGATGCTTATCGGTAATCAATGAGCTTTGCATATTCCAACGGGGATGAATTTGCGTCCAATCTTCGTACAATACAGCATTTAATGCATCTTGATCATGAAAAATAATTTTATCACTATTATTTTTTAAATAATCAATGGTCTTTTCTGTAATTTTTCGTTGGTTCCAACGTTTGATATCGATTACCATCACACCGGAATTAAAATAATAATCTTTCGAGTCAATCCCCAAGCGGGCCAAGGCTTTCGTTTGGCCAGGATCAATGATAGCTCCTATTGTTTTATTGTTCAAATCAGTTTGATAAAGTTTTGTGACGTCATCTAAAATAAACGTATCGGCATCAATATAGAGGATTCTTTCGTAACCAGAATTTTTGAACGTCTTCGGCAACGAAATACGATAATAGGCGGTAGTCGTGATGTGGTCGCTCACTAAAAAGTCTTTGTAAGTTTCTTTGTTAACAGTCATGAATTCAATGACCGCTTTAGTCGAATATAGTTGCACCGTTTGTTCCAATTTTCCTTTACTTTCCATTGATAAGTCATCATCAATGATATAAAAATGAATTGGGGTCATCCGATTGGTGTGTTCTAGCAACGTTCGGATCATTACGCTTAAGAAAGGAGCATAATTCTCATCAGATGCTGTCACGATTGGTAACTCTTTTTGGTTAGAAAACATACTATCTGCACTCCCTTATTTAGTTTTGTTCGTTTTCTTACTGTTTCTGAAACCAACATACGCCCCTGATTATGAATTTCCAAAGAAATTGCTTAAAGGTCTAGATATTTTTTAATAAAAATGATTAAAAAGCTTGATATACTTAACTTTTTTTGATAAATTCCAATTTTTTCTCTCAATCAGAAAAAATTGATGCTGTCTTGTCACCTACTTTTTCTAAGCGTATTAGTTTAAAAAGAGCCCCATTTGTTCTATGGTTAAATTAGAATACTTAATAAAGGAAGGGTTTCAATGAAACTGGCAGCAATTGATTTAGATGGAACATTATTAAATTCGCAAGGAGAAATTCCAGAGGAAAATCTCCAAGCATTACGGAAATTTGACGCTCAAGGTGGAATCGTCGTATTAGCCACCGGCCGTTCGATCCATTCAGCCACTGAAGCCTTTGCCAAACTGGCTATTAATGGCTACACCCTAGCCTCTAATGGCGCTTATGTCGCTCGAATCGAGCAAGGCGAGATTGCTGAAGTATTGAATGGTTTCACGATCCCTACAGCAATCGTCGAAACAACATTCGCCTTAGCAAAAGCAGAAAAAGTAACGGTCGTTGCTAGCCGGGCTGAAAAAGACGACCGGATCGTCTTTGATCCAGCTAGTGCTGAGGTCAACAGCCCTTACTATGCGCAATTCAAACTAGCGGACACTTCTCCCAAAGAACTGATTGAGCATCTGAAAAATGCCGACATCAGCTATTTCAAACTGGCTTTTAATAGTCCCGACGTCAAAAAGTTAGCCGCCTTACGTTCGGCTTTTAACGTAAAAAAAATCACCAGCACATACTCCGCCAAATATTGGCTGGAAGTCATGGCTGATGGCGTGAATAAAGGCGCAGCGTTGAAATTTTTATTGGACTATTTAAAGATCGCAAAATCCGAGATTATCGCTTTTGGTGATCAGGAGAATGACTTGGAAATGCTGCAATTTGCAGGTACTAGCATCGCCATGGAAAATGCGGTCACGTTGATTAGACAAACTGCCGCAAAAACCACCAGTAGTAATGATGAAGCCGGAGTAGCGGCAGTTATCAATACGTATCTTTAATCGTTGAAACGCAAAAAAGGAGCTGAGGCAAAGTTTTGCCCAACTCCTTTTTTCTTAGCCTAATTCTAAACCAGCTTTGGTCGAAGCTTCTTCCACGACTTTCATGACTGCCAAGCTATGATCCAGTTGCTCCGCGGCAAAAGTAAAATTCTTTTCGCGGATCACCGTATCAAATTTTTTGAACTCATCATACATCCGGTGATGTGTTGATTTTTCGGAGATCTTCTGCTCACTGCCTTTGTGCTGCAGCACGGTTTCAATAATGGTGCTGCTAGGGCTTTTCACAATAATCGTGCCGTCTTCTCCTTGGATCGTCGCATGACTTTCCGTGAAAGAATCTTTAGCTCCGATACACGCCGCCTTGAAAGAACCATAATCCAACATCAAGATACCCGAAGTATCGACCCCTTTTTGAATATTTCCATAATACTCAACGCCTTTTGGCAGGCCGAACAACCCTAAAACAAAATGGATATTATAAATATTGATGTCCATCAAGGCGCCGCCGCCAAATTTTGGATTGAAGGCCGGTAAGACCTCCCCTTTACGAAACGCATCATAGCGAGAAGAATATTGAGAATAGTTGCATTCGATCAAACGAACTTGACCGATTTCCGGCAACGCTTCTTTGATTTTTTGATAATTCGGTAAATATTGATTGGTAACGGCTTCGATCAAAATCAATTCTTTTTCCTCGGCGATTTCTTTCAATTCAGCTAGTTCGCCGTATTTCAAAGTAAAGGGCTTCTCACAAATCACATGTTTGCCAGCCAGCAGCGCTTGTTTGGCAAAACCATAATGCAAATGGTTTGGCACGGCGACATAGACCGTATCGATCTCAGACGTTAAAAAGTCTTCCGTCTTTGAAAAAGTCGCGCCGATCTTGTATTCCTCTTGCAATTTCTCGGCCTTAGGCACACTTCGTTCAGTGGATAAAATCGCTGATAGTTGGATCTCCGGAAGCTCCGCGGTCATTTTTAAAAATTCATTGACGATCATACCTGTTCCAATAATCCCTAGTTTCATCGTTTTCCCTCCATTATTTTTCTTCTAATGTAGCAATTCCCGTTTCTAAAATCTGCAGCTGCAAAATCGTTTCTTCGTCCTTGACGATTTTTTCCTGTCCATTGACGATGGCATCATAAACCCCTTGATAGATGCGGCTGTAATCGCCCACTTCGGAAACTACCTTCTCTTCATGATAGCCCGCCTCATCGACATAGGTCAAGAGCCCATAATGCTCAGGCAAATCAATCCCAAAATCCGCATGATTCGGTAAGTAGAACAACTTCAAATGTTCTTCCTGACGGTCTTTCGTCTGCTTCGTGAAAACACCTTTTTTGCCATAAACGACAAAGCTTGGTCGTTCTTTCAATCGGAAATAACTGGATTTCACCGACACCTTCAGCTTGCCATAATAAAAATCCAAGTCAAAATAATCATTCATCCGATCCTCACCCAGTAATTGCCGCACATCATAACGAATCTCATCCGGCTCACCAAAATAGCTCAAAACTTGGTCGATCGTATGACAACCATGTCCATACAAATAGCTGTCCTCTTTCGAAAAATGGGGCACATTTTCTGGTACTTCTGGACGAAAATAATCATAGTGCATCTCGATTTCGATCAAATCTCCCAGTTTGCCGCTTTCGATAATTTTTTGAACCGTTAGAAAATCCGAGTCAAAGCGACGATTCTGGTAGCATTGTAGAAACAAATTTTTGCTTTTGGCCAATTCAAAGAGTTCGACAGCTTCTTCAGACGTTTCAGTGAAAGGCTTCTCCACTAGGACATGTTTGCCTGCTTCCAACACTTTTTTGGTATACTCATAATGAAACTTCAAAGGTGTGGTGATCACCACTAAATCGACCGCTGGATCGTCCAAAATATCAGCTAGCTCTGTCGTATACTGAACTGCGGGTAAAGGGGCCCAATTTTGCCGGCCAGATGGCGAATAAATCGTTTTAATCTTAATTTTATCTACCAGTTTAGTAGCAAATGGGATGTGGTAGCGATTGGTGCTTTTGCCGTTGCCTAGATACGCGATAGTTAACATGAATCCGCCTGCTTTCTTCTATTTGATAGCTTCATTATAGCGAGAAAGCCCGGTGGAAAGGTTTATTTCAACAAATAAAAAAATAATGTTTACAAAAAAAGCCGTTAGCCTTCTTTTTGTAAACATCATGTTCAGGAGGAAGCCATGCTCATCGAAAAACTCACTCAACAAGACAATTTCAGCCTCGCTGAAAAACGGATCGCCGACTATATTTTGGCGCATTTGACAACTATTCCCACGATTTTTATTCAAGAATTAGCGGAAAAAACTTTTTCCTCCCATTCCACGATCATTCGTCTATGTAAAAAAATCGGCTGCAGCGGTTTCCGCGAATTCAAAGAAACGATCGCCGAAATCGTTTATACCCAGCGCCGTGACAGCGCAGCGGTCAATGTAAATTTCCCCTTTGAGCCCTCAGACACCGCCAGTGAGATTGCGCAAAAAATGTCGGACCTGACCATCAATACGCTCCAAAAAGCCAGTCGCCAAATTGACGCGAACCTTTTGGATCAAGTCGCTGACCAGCTGCTGAAGGCTGAACGAATTTTTCTCTTTGCCCAAGGTGACACTCAGCTGAGGGCCCGCAGCTTTCAAAATAAATTGATCAAAATCAATAAATTCGCGATCCTTGCGGAAGAATATGTCGATACCCAATGGAACGCGGTAAATCTGACGGATAAAGACTGCGCCCTATTCATTTCCTACGGTGGCAGCAATCCCGGCTATGAAAAAATCATGCGCTATCTAACAGAAAAATCCGTGCCACTGATCCTGCTAACTGGAAATCCCAATTCTGTCCTTGTTCCCTTAGCCACCAAGACACTTTTAACGATCCAAGAGGAATATGATTTCGCCAAGATCGCGACCTTTTCTTCTCAAACCGCCTTTGAGTATATTTTAAACAGTCTTTTTTCCATTATGTATACCCGCGATTACGAAAAAAATATCCGCACGCTGAGAGAAAACCAGATCGCCATGCAGGACGGACTGTTGGCAGGCGAATAAAAAACAATGCTCGAAATTCGAGCATTGTTTTTTTTGCTATTTAATCAATCGGTTGATACGTGACCGCCAAACCTCTTTTTACCGCTGGCCGTTCCGCGATTTTCTGCGACCATGCCATTAAATGAGGGTACTCCTCGACACTTAGGAATTCAGCGGAACCCGAATAGCTTCTGCCTAGCATGATTTCACCATACCAAGACCAGATCGCGATATCCGCGATCGAGTAGTTATCACCAGCGATGTAGGCGCGATTCGCTAAGGTTTGGTCCAACAAATCCAATTGTCGCTTCGTTTCCATTGTATAGCGATTGATCGAATATTCCATCGGTTCAGGGGCGTATTCGAAAAAGTGCCCGAAGCCGCCGCCGACAAATGGTGCCGCGCCCACTTGCCAAAACAACCAATTCAACGTTTCTGTCCGTGCATGCAGCTCAGTGGGCAGTAATTGTCCAAATTTTTCCGCCAAATAAAGTAAGATCGCTCCCGATTCAAAAACATTCACTTGCAGGCTTTGATCCACTAGTGCTGGGATCTTCCCATTCGGATTGATAGCGCTAAAATCAGAGCCGAATTGATCGCCTTGACTAATATCGATTTTGTACAGATCATAGTCCACCTCAGCTACGCCTAATTCTTTCAGCTCTTCAAACATGATCGGAATCTTGATACCATTCGGTGTTCCTAGTGAATACAGCTGAAAAGGCGCCGTTCCTACCGGTAAAGTTTGTTCAAACCGGCTTCCTGCAGTGGGACGGTTGCCGCTGATGCTATCATTTTCATTCTGCCATTGCCAAACCTTTGGTAATTTATAGTTAGACATTTGTTCGCTCCTCCTAGAAAAAAACTTTTTCTTTTATTTTACCCTTTCTAATGAGTAATTCTAACTATTCGGCTTGAAGGGGATTTTTCAGCTGTCTATAATCATCGTAAAAAATTATTTATTTTATTCTAAACGATGATCTCGAAGTCGATAACCGACACCGATCTCGGTGATCAAATACTTAGGTTTCAGCGTATTGTTTTCGATTTTTTTGCGGATATTCGACATATTCACCCGCAACGTCTGGGAATCATCACTGTAAGGGCCCCAAACCTCCGTCATCAGCGTTTGATAAGTCACGACCTTGCCTAGCTGTCTAAACATCAACGCTAAGATGCGATACTCATTTTTGGTGAGATGAATCTCATGGCCTTCTTTATAAACTAGTTGCTTGTCAAAATCGATCTTCAAATCCTTATTTTCAATCACTGCCTGCTGATCAACATTCGTGTCTTGATGCCGTAACGCCGTGCGAATGCGAGCCAGAAGTTCGCCGGTACCAAAAGGCTTTGTGACATAGTCGTCTGCTCCAAGGTCCAAGGCCTTTACCTTCTCATTTTCATTTTTACGAGCCGAAATAATGATGATTGGCAGCCTCATTCGCTTGCGCAAAATTTTCAACAGATCGATCCCGTCAATATCCGGTAGACCTAAGTCCAGCAGCACCAGATCAAAGGAGGTGGTTTGAAAGGCATTCAGCGCCTCCATTCCGTTGGCCGCGACCGTCAGCTGATACCGCTCTTGCTGCAAAACCACCTCCATGAAGTCAGTGATATTCGGATCATCCTCAATCAATAAAATCGTTTTCCCCATCCGTCTCCCTCGCTTTTTCAATTACTTCAAATACAATTTTGCGATCGTGCGACCGGCAGCGACGATCATTTCCATTTTTCCATTATGAGCGTGAATGATCGTTTTAACGATACTCAAGCCGATCCCTAACCCATTTTTTGAATCCACCGGCACTTCACTAGTGCTGGCCAGATTATTTTGGATTTTTTGGAACTGCTTCAACGGGATCTCGCCCTGATTCTCCACTTGAAAAATCGTTTGCCCCGCCGCTTGATAAACTCCTAGTGACACTGGATGGTCTTGTTGACCATGACGCAGCGCGTTTTCTACTAAATTAAACAACGCCTGTTCAATCAAAATGGGATCGACTTGGATAAAAATCATGTCTTTCGGCAACGTCACCTCAACCTGTTGATCAGGATAAACCTTTTTCAAATGGTCATAGACCGCCTCAATGATCTCTTCCACTGGTTCGGCGCTTTTTTCCACCTTCATTGTATCCATATTGATTCGAGTGATCGACAATAGATTTTCTACCATGCGAATTAGCCATTGAGCTTCACTTTGGATATCTTTAAGTAATTTTTTTTGAGTGGCTTTTTTCAGATCAGTAGTGTCCGCTAACGTCTCCGCGATTCCAGAGATCGCAGTTAAGGGACTGCGCAGATCATGTGAGACTGCCCGCAGTAAATTACTGCGGACCTTTTCTCGTTCATTCTCTAACTCGATTTTTTCCTTTTCATTTTTCAAATCCGTCTGTTCCAAGATCGCCGCCATTTGAGTCAAGACTAGTTTCAAATAATTCAACTGATCATTTTCCAACTCACGCTGACTACTACGCTGAATCCCCAGCACTGCTAACGTTTTCCCGCTGGCAATCACTGGCAGATAAAAGCCTTTCGCGCCAACTAGTGTATCTGTTCCATTGCCTGCCTCCATCTGATTTTTGGCAGTCCAAAAGGCCACCGCCGCTTCTTCCTTGCTGCTAAGTTGAGAGCTTTGACCCGCCGGAAAATGAACGCTTTTGACTTGTCCCTTGGAATCAAACAGCACCACCTCCCGCTCTAGCAGTCGCGCAAGATACGTAGAGCTGATCTCAAAAATCTGCTGACGGCTCTCGGCCAGAACATATTGTTTGTTCAATTCATGGAGAATCTCCATTTGATGTTCCTTTTCCATTGCCGTCTCCGCTTGTTTTTTTAGGCGAACCATCAAATTGCTGATCATGATCGCCACAACGCACATGATCACAAGAGTAAAGGGATAGCCCTGCTTATAAACAGTCAAAGAATACAACGGTTCGACGAAAAACCAGTTAAAAGACAAGACACTTAAAATCGACGCCAACGCGCTCCAAAAATAACCCGAAGTCACACGAGCCACTAGCAAAATGAAAAAAATATACATCAGCATCAGATTTTGATCACCAACATGCAAGTATTGCATCAATTCCGTCACAAGCGTCGCTAAAAACACACCGCCTAAAGCGATCACCAGATCCTTTCCGCCGCCTTCGATTACTTTATGGGTTCTAAACCAGAAAGATGTTTTCACTTCTTGAAAAGGGATCAGATGCAGCTCGGTATCTGCCAAACGTTTCAACAGCCGATCCTCTAAGTCTTCAGCAAACATTTTTTCATACCACGGCTGCTGCAAATTTTTCCCCATAATAATATCCGTGATGCCAGTCATTTTGGCATACTCAACAATGGTTTCAAAACTGCCGTCCTCTTCAATGCTGATCACCTCCGCCCCCAGCTTCTCAGCCAAAGGTATCTTCGTCATCGGCAATTCTTGGGAACGAATCTGGATCACCATCCATTCGGCGCCTAAACCTTGTGCTAGTCGGGCGGTCCAACGGAGACATTTTTCTGTCATTCGGGGAAACCCATTGTCTACGATAGTCAGCAACTTACTTTGAATTCGGATCGTCTTACCGCTGAAGCGATTGATATGGTCAGAGGCTCGTTGAATCGCTAAGCCTCGCAGCTGGTCAAGCTTTTGTGGGATAAAAAAATTCTGTAATGCTCGCTGCGCATTGACATCTGAATAGATTTTTCCCTGCTCTAGCCGAGAGATCAATTCATCCGGCTCGACATCGATCACTTTCAAAGTCGCCTGCTGAAAAAAAGTATCGGGGACCGTCTCCTTCACCTCGATACCAGTAACTTCTTCCACGATGTCATTCAAGCTTTCAATGTGCTGAACATTGACGGTTGTAAAAACATCGATTCCCGCGTGAAGCAGCTCTTCGATATCCTGATACCTTTTTCGATTACGAGAGCCTTCCGCATTGGTATGGGCCAGCTCGTCGATCAAAACGATTTCAGGAGCTTGACGAATGATTTCATCGATATCTGGTTCAGCTAATAAAATCTGCTTATACGGGATTTCTTTAGGTGGAATCTGAGGCAAGCCGGCCAGCAAACAATTCGTCTCCGGTCGATCGTGAGGCTCGATATAGCCTACCACGACATTTTTTCCCGTTAATAAAAGCTCATGGGCTTCTGACAGCATCCCGTACGTTTTTCCTACTCCCGCAGCAAAACCGAAAAAGACCCGCAGCTTGCCGCGAGCACCGTCACCGGCTGGTGCGCGGTCCGCTTGTTGTTCCTTCCCATCCATTCTGTTGATCCCTCTTTTCTGCTTATTTTCTACCTATATAGAACGATTCTCTAACCACCACTGACTAGAGAATCGTAAAAAGCTATTTTATTGGCATTGCGCGGTCCAAAGCCAAATTCAAGGCTAAGACATTCACGAAACGCCGCTGTGAAAACCAGTCCTTCTGGCTATTTTTTTCTATTATAGCATGGATCTTGCCAGGATTCGTCTGACGCTCCTTGGCGATCCGATTGGCTTGAAATTCCGCCGCTGCTACACTGATATCGGGATCGACCCCACTGGCTGAAGCCGTGACTAAATCATTCGGCACTTGTTTTTCAGTGGGATTTTCTTGCAATTGCTGCTTGGTTCGATCCGCAACTTTTTTCCTTTGTTCTGTAGAAACCGGTGAAAGCTGGCTGACTTTTTCCGGTCTACCAGAAAAGTAACGCGGCTGATCAAATTCCTGACCAATCAACTTTGAACCAACAGTCTGTCCTTTGACAATTATCTGACTGCCATTGGCTTCTTGAGGAAAAAATAATTGTCCTAAACCAGTTACCAACGCGGTATAAAGCCCGCCGAAAACCAATATGCTTAACAATAGAAAACGCAAGCTGCTGGCGATACTTTTTTTCATCGTCTATTCCTCCTATAAAATAATCAGTGACAGAAGTAGGTCGATCACTTTGATAAAGATAAAGGGCGCAATAATCCCACCCAAACCATAAATCAGTAAATTATGACGTAAAATCTGGCTGGCGGGTTTTTCTTTATAGGCCACCCCTTTTAACGCTAAAGGAATCAAGGCGACGATCACCAGCGCATTATAGATTACCGCCGAAAGAATCGCGGTCAAGGGACTGCCTAACGCCATAATATTCAACCGCTCTAGCTGCGGATAGATGCCGTAAAATAATACCGGAATGACCGCGAAATATTTCGCGATGTCATTGGCGATACTGAAGGTCGTCAGCGCCCCGCGAGTCATCAACAGCTGCTTACCGATACGAACGACCTGCAATAATTTCGTCGGACTTGAATCCAGATCAATCATATTGCCCGCTTCTTTGGCCGCTTGGGTCCCCGTATTCATCGCCATTGCTACGTCAGCCTGGGCTAACGCGGGAGCATCGTTGGTCCCATCGCCAGTCATCGCGACCAAATGACCCTTCTCTTGGTATTGGCGAATTAGATCCATTTTATTTTCCGGCGTCGCTTCAGCTAGAAAATCATCGACCCCCGCTTCAGCCGCGATCGCTGCGGCAGTCAAAGGATTATCTCCGGTGATCATGATTGTTTTGATGCCCATTTTTCGCATATCCGAGAATTTTTCCTTTACGCCATTTTTGACGATATCTTTCAAATAGACAACACCCATTACTTGCTGATTCTTGATGACCACAAGAGGCGTCCCACCGGCACGAGCGATTTTAGCAACGATTTCGTCACATTCTGCTGGATAATTTCCACCTTGACTAAGTACATATTTTTTTATAGTATCCGCGGCACCTTTACGAATTTCATCGCCACGGTAGTCGATCCCGCTCATACGGGTCTTTGCGCTAAAATCAATAAATTTAACTTCCGTCTGTTGAAATTCTCGTTCCCGCAAATCAAATCGTTCCTTCGCTAAGATCACGATACTGCGGCCCTCCGCCGTCTCATCTGCCAATGACGATAATTGTGCGGCGTCACCTAACGCTTTTTCGCTGATCCCATTCACGGGTAAAAATTCGCTGGCTCGGCGATTCCCCAAAGTGATGGTTCCTGTTTTGTCCAGTAAAAGCACATCCACGTCGCCCGCTGCTTCGATCGCTCGGCCGCTCATGGCGATAACATTCTCCTTCGTCAAACGACTCATGCCGGCGATCCCGATAGACGAGATCAATGCTCCAATCGTTGTCGGCGCCAAACAAATCAGCAACGCAATCACGATGATCAACGACAACGCACTACCCTTACCAGAAAGCTGACTGCTAAACTCGGTGAAAGGAACGAGCGTGATAGAAACCGTAAGAAAAATGATCGTCAAGGTAATCAGAAAAATCTGCAATCCGATTTCATTGGGCGTCTTTTTCCGTTGGGTTCCTTCGACCATCGCGATCATTTTATCTAAAAAGGAATGTCCATTTTCAGAGGTTACGCGAATCACCAAATAATCAGAAACAACTGTCGTTCCACCGGTGACGGCACTGCGGTCCCCACCAGATTCTCGGATCACCGGAGCGGATTCCCCTGTAATGGCACTTTCATCCACCGAAGCCGCGCCTTCAATAACGTCACCGTCGGCAGGAATCTGTTCGCCAGAGCGAACATAGACGAGGTCCCCTCGCTTCAAATCTGAAGAACGCAGCTCCGTGAAGTTTTCCTCTTTAATGTCCGAAAGCTGCGTGATCATATAGGTCATGACTTCTTTCTTCGCTTGCTTCAAGCTGTCCGCCTGAGCCCTTCCCCGGCCTTCTGCCACCGCCTCCGCAAAGTTGGCGAATAACAGCGTCAGCCATAAAAAAACGGTGACCGATAGACTGAACCATAAAGGTACGCCTGTCTGGTAAAAACATAAGATCGTCGTCACGAGTGCGCCTAGATAGACCACAAACATAACAGGATTTCTAATTTGTTGACGCGGGTCTAATTTTCTAAATGCCTGCTTCGCTGCCCACAAATAAATTTTTTTCATTTCTATTCGCTCCCTCTACTTGACTGTGAAAAATTCGGCGATCGGTCCTAACGCCATCGCTGGTAAAAAGCTCAAGGCACCGATCACTAAAATCACAATGATCAGCATCGACATAAAGGTCGGACTGACGGTCGATAAGGTACCGGAGCTTAACGCCGCTCGTTTCTTGCCTCCCATGTTCTCCGCCAGTAATAAAATGGCGACAATCGGTAAAAATCTTGAAATCCACATCATGAGACTGCCGACTAGATTCAAATAAGTCGTATCCGCCAATAACCCGCCAAAGGCACTGCCGTTATTATTGCCCAATGAGGTAGCTCCATAAAGCAGCTCGCTAAACGCATGAGGCCCGCGATTGGTCAGCCAACCTAAAACATCGGGATGCAGGACCAGCGCCATCGCGCCAAAAAGCGTCAGCATCAAGGGCGTCAAAATAACTAAGCTCGCCATTTTGATGTCAAAGGCGTCGATTTTTTTACCTAAATATTCCGGCGTCCGGCCGACTAATAGTCCGGCGATAAAAACAGCTAATAAAATGAACGCCAGCATGCCGTACAATCCGCTGCCGACCCCGCCAAAAATAATCTCCCCCAGCTGCATCAAAAACATCGGGATTGCTCCGCCAAAAGGCGTGAAACTGTCTAGCATGGCATTGACCGAGCCATTGGAAGCGGCGGTCGTCCCGATCGCCCACAAACTGGACCATCCCACCCCAAAGCGGACTTCCTTTCCTTCCAAGTTGGTGGACCCCAGTACATGGGCAAACTGCGGGCCATAATATTCGTTGAAGGCCACTCCAATGAAAGCCAGCGATACAAAAAACACTGACACGATCAAAATTGTACGACCTTGTTTCCAATCCTTCATCCAAAAGCCAAAGGCAAAAATCAAGGCCGCCGGAATCAAGAGGATCGCTAAGTTTTCTAAAAAGTTCGTCATGAGCGTCGGATTCTCAAAAGGATAAGCCGAATTGGCACCGAAGAATCCACCGCCATTCGTCCCTAATTGCTTGATTGCCACTTGGCTGGCTACCGGACCGAGATACAGCCAGAGATTTTTCCCTGCTAAACTTTGATAGCTCTGTCCTGTTTGAAAGGTCTGGATCGTCCCTTGAGAAATCAATACAAGGGCTAAAATAAGGGAAATTGGCAACAAAATATAGACCAAACTGCGGGTCATGTCTTGCCAAAAATTTCCCAGTAAGCGTTCCTTTGTTTGTGATAGTCCTCGCAAAAATGCGGCTAATACCGAAATTCCTACCGCTGCGGAAACAAAATTTTGTACCGTCAGCCCAAACATTTGTGTCGTATTGGATAATGTGGTTTCGCCGGCGTAAGCCTGCCAGTTCGTATTCGTTACGAAACTGACCGCGGTATTTATTGCTAAAGGCAGTGACAAATTCTTTACGTCACTCCCTCCCGGCAGCCAATGCTGCGTCAGTAATATCACTATCAGCAGGATCAAAGAAAAAATACTCAGCACAATGACGTTTAACGCATAGCGCCGCGCCGTCATCTCTTTTTTACTAAGTGGACCGATCGCTTTATAAAAGAAGCTCTCCACCGGCTGAAGAAAACGAGCTCCTCGCGGAAGTTTGCCCTGCATTACTTCTTTGATGTACCAACCTAGTGGAACTGCCAAAATTATTAGAACAGCTAAGAAGAATAAGCCTTGATAGATGATACTACTCATAAGTCTTCCCCCTTAAACAAGCACCAAAAAAGATAGACCATTAATAAAAAACCAATAATTCCTAAAATAATCGTCATACGACTCCTCTTCCTTTCCCAATGAAACTCTTCTTTACACTCAAAGCATAAAAAAAAAGACCTAAAGATAGTGTGAAACTTGAAGAGTTTTCTTTACACTATCTTTATAGGTCTTGAATTTTTAAAAAAACAACAGCCAAGCCATGAATCATTGGTGGCTTGGCTATTGTTAACTTTTTTATCCCATATTCATCCAAACTGGCTCAAACTGATTACCGTCAAGATCAATGACTTCCAAACTAAACATTTGATCTTCTTGCATATCCATTTCAACAGAATGGTAACTTCCACCGTTGGCCTTCGCGGCTTCCGCAATTTTTTTAACCACCGCTGGACTTTCCACTGAAAAAGCTGTCAGCGTTCCACTTTGTGTTCGAGTGTCTGCGATCTTCTTCCCTTTCAAAAATAAATTATAAAAATCGTATTCTAACAACATAATCCAAAAATTATCATCCCAGACCATTGAGCTAGATTGCTCATTGGAGAAATCTTCGTTCTTCTTAAATCCCAACTTTTCATAAAATTCTGTGGAGGCCTGTACATCTTTCACGGGATAATTAACAAATACCATTGTCGCCATGTTCTTCACTCCAATCAAATTTTCGTTTAGTATGAACTGCTAACGTAAAAAAGACAATGAAAACGCTTGTATTAAAATGAACGATAGATTTTGATTGACATGTGCGCACAGGTGCATATAATAAAAAGTGTGGAGGTGCCCCATGAAAGCAAAATATGATCCTGAAAAATGTCGTCAGCTGATTCAAGACAGTGTTGATATTGATTTCTTTCGCGCGATTTGTGATCCTGTTCGTAGTGAACTGCTGATTTTTTTAGCAAGTACCGGCGAATTATCCATCGGTGAAATCGCAGAGAATTTCCCGCAAAACCGTTCAGGAATCTCACGTCACTTAGACTATATGAATCGCTTTGGCGCTGTACATCGCAGAAAAGAAGGACGCGAAGTCTATTACAGAGTCGATAAAGAACAAATTGCCAATAAATTTGAGTCTGCTTCAGACAATATGAAAGCACTCCTGAATCAAATCTAAGGAGTGTTTGCTTTTGGATCATATATGCATTTATGCGCACAAATAATTATTAATGATTGAAAGAAGGATTTTTGAAAATGAAGGAAACACGTAACAAATGGTGGATTTTAGGAACAGTTAGTTTGGCAGTCTTTATGGCGATGTTGGATATTACGATCGTCAATGTCGCGCTGCCTGAGATTCAAAAAAGTTTTTCCGGCAGCTTCAGCAATTTACAATGGGTATTGAATGCCTATACGCTAATCTATGCGATTGCCCTACTGCCTTTATCTAAATTAGGCGATCTGCTTGGTCGGAAAAAAGTATTTTTGCTTGGCTTAGCAATCTTTATGGTAGGATCATTAGCCAGCGGACTCGCTAATAGCAACCTGGCTTTAAATATTTTCCGCGGCTTCCAAGGAATTGGCGGTGCGGCGATGATGTCGCTTTCGTTATCGATCGTTACTTCAGCTTTTCCTGAAAAACAACGGGGATTAGCTCTGGGAATTTGGAGTAGCGCGGTGGGTCTGGCGGTTTCCGGCGGTCCACTGATCGGTGGCGTTTTAGTTGACGCACTTGGTTGGCGCTCGATTTTTTTGATTAATTTACCGGTAGGATTGCTAGCATTGATTCTAGGTACGATCACGATCCAGGACACCAACAAAAAGTCCGCTGGAAAAATCGATCTGCTTGGTTTGCTTTTTAGCACGTCCATGATTTTCAGCACTGTGTTCGCCTTGATTCAAAAGGAAACCCACAGTGATTATGCTTGGACGAATTGGCGGATCATGACCTTGTTCGCAGTCGCTGTCCTTTCATTGGTATTCTTCATTTTGGTTGAGGGAAAAGTCAAAGAACCAATGATTGATTTGAAAATGTTCCGTTCGTCTTCTTTTGTTGGCGCGAATATCGCCGCTTTCACGCTAGGGGCGGGACTCTATGGTGGCTTTACTTATCTTTCGATCCTGTTGCAAAGCTATATGGGCTATAGTGCTTTTGAAACCGGACTAAAATTATTAGTCATTAGTGTCTTTACGCTAGTTTTAGGTCCGATCACTGGTTTGATCTCTGGGAAGATCGGAAATCGCTGGTTGATTTCCATCGCTTTATTAATTGGGATGGCGGGTGTCTTAGTCATTAATCAGATGATTAAGGTCCCTTTCAAATGGGATTATCTAATGCCCGGCTTTATTCTTTTAGGGATCAGCAACGCCTTAGTCAATCCACCGATTTCAAACGCAGCTATGAGTGCGGTGAATGAAGAGCAAGTCGGAATGGCTTCAGGAATTTTAAATGTCTTTCGTCAAGTGGGAATCTCCTTTGGCGTGGTGATGCTAGGGATTAGTGTTACAAACGGTTACAACAGCAATCTTAACCAAAGTTTAGTTAAATTAACGATGGTCCCAACAGCCATCAAAGAACAACTAACGGCCTTACTACACAAAGCCGGCCCCTTTGCCGGACGCCAGCTTTTTGAAAATACGCAAGCTAAGGCATATAGTCAGTTGCCGATTTTTGATCAAGTGAAAGAAATGGTCTTCACGGCCTATAATCATGGTATGAAAAACGCCAATTTCTTAATCGCTATCTTGTTATTGATTGGCGCCATTTCTAGTCTTGTTTTAATCCGAGACAAGCAAGTGAAATCCGTTTAAGTTGAATAAAAAAAGATGGACCCTCGGCTTTAAGGTGTCCATCTTTTTTTTATTTCTAAGCTAAATCTGCGCCGTTGGTTGCAATCACTTTTTTATACCATTCAAAGCTATCTTTTTTGCTGCGATTGAAAGTTCCATTGCCCTCGTCGTCTTTATCAACGTAAATGAAGCCGTAGCGTTTCGACATTTCCCCGGTTCCGCCAGAAACGAGATCAATGCAGCCCCACGGTGTATAACCAATCAGATCCACCCCATCTTCGACTGCTTTATCCATTTCCTCGATGTGACGGCGGAAGTAATCAATTCGATAGTCATCATGGATCGAACCGTCTGCCTCGACTTTATCGACTGCCCCCAGACCATTTTCCACAATCATCAGTGGAATTTCATAACGGTCATACAGCTCATTCAACGTGAAACGCAGTCCAACTGGATCAATTTGCCAACCCCACTCGCTCGTTTCTAGGTATTCATTTTTCACACCGCCAAACAGATTGCCACCAACACGATCGTCGCTTTCACCAATCGTTGCGGCCACACAGCTGGTCATGTAATAAGAAAAAGTATAATAATCCACCGTTCCTTCTTGCAAGATCTCTTCATCGCCAGCTTCAAAGTCAACTTGAATACCGTGCTTCGCAAAATAATTCTTCATGTAGTAAGGGTATTTCCCTTTGACTTGAACATCACCACAAAACCAGTTCAGCTTTTTCACTAGCTCTTGACTAGCCAAAACATCTTCTGGTTTACAGGTCAAGGGATACATTGTGATATAAGCCAACATACAGCCAATTTGGAAATCGGGATTGATTTCATGACCAATTTTTACAGCTTTGGCACTAGCGATAAACATATGATGCAAGGCTTGATAACGGCGCTGTTCGTCATCTTCACCTAAAATTCCTAATAAATTACGCCCACCCATCGGCAAGGTTCCGAAGTTGATTTCATTGAAGGTCAGCCAGTATTTGACTTTGTCTTTATAGCGTTTGAATAAGGTCGTCGCAAAATTAACGAAGAAATCAATTGTCTTGCGATTCGCAAAACCGCCATGGTTTTCTGCCAAAGCATACGGTAGTTCAAAATGACTGATCGTAACTAAGGGTTCAATATTATATTTTTTACATTCATCAAAGACTTTATCATAAAAGGCCAAGCCTGCTTCATTTGGTTCCGTTTCATCGCCTTTGGGAAAAATCCGCGACCAAGCGATACTCAAACGGAATACTTTGAAGCCCATCTCTGCAAACAGTGCAATATCTTCTTTGTAGCGATGATAAAAGTCGATCCCATCATGATTAGGATAATAGCCGTCCGGCTCGATCGTTGGCGTCATTACGCGGCGTTTATGTAACCCTCCAGCCCGCATATGATCAGGAATACTCTCGCCCTTTCCGTCTACGTCCCAAGCCCCTTCACATTGGTTGGCCGCAGTGGCCCCGCCCCATAAAAAATTTTTCGGAAATGTCATTTGTTCTTCCTCACTTATCTTAAAATTTGGCGTTTTTGCATTCTAAACGTCAAAAACCTGCCAACAAATAAGCGTTCAGAACGCTCCATTTGTTAACAGGTTTAGCTTGCTACATGCAATCACTATCCATTGTATTTATTTCTATAAGAATTATAGCACTCCTCTAGCAGGAAAGGCAACCGCTTTCCAAACCGAAAAAACGAAGTATTTGGCACTTCATTTAGTTATTTGATGCGTGGTACATGAAGACCGGATCGCGAATCAATCGTTCTTATTATTAATCAGATTTCAGCCCATATTATCCGGGTAATCATGATTTTTGTAATTTTTTTCATTTTATTAAAAAGATTCGGTTTGAATGTTTCCATTCTACCGAATCTTTAGTTAGATCATTTTCGCTTTTGATAAATTTCAGCTATGATTTGATAGGCCGCTCTCCTAAATTATTTAAACGACCTCTATTTTTTTTAAGGACAACAATACTTGTCCAGCAATCCCCTGATCCTGCTGCAGCTCTGTACACTTTTTTAGGCGCTATGTCTTGATTATCGCTTTATAAAATTATTTTTCAGATCACTTCCCGATTTTCACATCCATAATTTCCGCAAGCGTCTGAGGAATGTCTGTATTGTCTTCACACTCACCAAAGTCCTTGCTACCGACTCCAATCGCAGTAAGCGGAACAGTTTCCGCAGTATGGGCTTGCGTCGTCCAGGCGATTTTTGTTTCCTTTGAAAGGATCGGTGAAGCCGCGTAGCCACCAATTCCCATCATATGCTTCATGCCCTCAGCTTTTTCTTTTTCTGATTCAGGAATCCCCATATCTGCCATTAAATCAGCGATTGGAAAGGTGTTTAAGCGATTTTGGACTAACGCTTTGTCATCATCAGATAACTTGACATGCCATTCCTTTTCCATTGTCTGGTACAAGCCATCGTAATCCTTCTTCTCAATGTAGGATTCCATTGTATTTCCGAATGAAGATTTCACCCGATCGACTGCTTCGAAATCCATTTTATAAGAATTATAACCGAGACTTAATCCGCCCGTTTCATGATCTGCTGTTACCAGAATCAACGTTTCATCAGGATGTTTGTCATAGAATTTTTTGGCTTCTGCAACAGATTCTTCAAAAGAAAGAACCTCATTCAGCACTGCCGGCGTATCATTATTATGGGCCGCACCATCAATATAACCGCCTTCCACCATCATGAAAAAGCCTTTGTCATTTTGGGAAAGGACATCGATTCCACCTTTGACCATTTCAGCCAAGGTCGGTGATGTTTTTTCAACGTTTTTCTGAGTGATTACGTCCGTTAAATACTTTGGCTCATAGATTCCTAAGTATTTATCGGTCTTAGTGAAATCTGTCTCCTCAAAATCTTTTAAACTGCTATCTACGTCGTAGCCTTGTTCTCCAAACGCTTTAGCCAGGTCTTTGCCATCCTCACGTTTTCCACCTGCATCTTTCGTTTGAAAATACTGGGCACCGCCGCCTGCTAAATAGTCATAATCGGCTTTTAAGTATTGATCAGCAATCGTCACCTCGTCATTTCGATCAGGTACGTGAGCTCCGAATGCGGCAGGCGTTGCATGCGTAATAGAAACAGTCGTAGCCATTCCAACACCGTAGCCGTCTTTTTGCATGGACTCAAGAATGGTCGTATAGTTGTCCTTTCCCTTCTCATCCATTCCGATCACACCAGTAGCCGTCTTGATACCGGTACTTAAGGCCGTTCCAGCCGCAGCCGAATCCGTAATCGTACTGGATAAAGAATTTGTCGTAACGTTAGCCGTTACCGGCATTTGGTTCATGGACAACTTGTAATTTGCATCTTGATTTTTCCACTGCATATAGTTCTCTGCTAACCCTCTATGGGAGGCACCCATCCCGTCGCCGATAAAATAAAAGACATACTTGGGCTGTTTTGTTTCTGTCTCCTTTTTTGCTGATTCTGAGCTGGCGGTACTGCAGCCCGACAAGCCGATGGCTGCCAATATCATTAAACTAATCCACTTTTTATTTTTCATGATCGTCCTTTCCTTTACCTAAGTTTTGATGTGGTTTTCAAGTACTTGATGGTTCTTTCTGAAAAACTGTAAAACGGAACAGTAACGGTGAGCTTTTTACTTCATTGGATAATATAGCAGCAGGTGAATTGCAATAGGTGTACCGAAGAGGTAGAACTCAAAAAAATAAAAGCGACACCAAATAAATGTAATTACTTACATCATTCGGTGTCGCCTTCTTCAGTAACGATCCTATATCCAATGTAGCATAGTCGATATTTTGTTGCAACCGCTTTCTTTTTATACAATCTGTTTTTTTATTTTGTGGACTTATGTCTTAAATCAACATTTACTGATCCTTTTCCAAATTTTGATGCGTTTTCATTTTTTATTTGCTAGTATTGAGTTAATGAATCAACGGAGGATATAAAATGAAGAAAAAATTATTTTTAATGCGTCATGGGGAAACGTTGTTTAATCAATTAAAAAAAGTTCAAGGGGCTTGTGATTCCCCTTTAACCGAAAAAGGAATCCAACAAGCAAGACGGGCAAAGGACTATTTCAAAGAAAACAACATCGCTTTCGATCATCTTTACTCATCTACCCAAGAACGGGCCAGCGATACTTTGGAGATCGTTTCTGGCAGTCAAAATTATCAGCGTCTCAAAGCATTGAAGGAGATGGGGTTTGGTTCTTTTGAAGGTGAGCAGCAATTTTTACAACCGCAAGGACAGGAATATTTTGACTCTTTTTATTTACAATTTGGTGGCGAATCGATGGTCCAAGTTCAAACAAGAATGACCAAAGCCCTCCACCAAATCATGGAGCAAGATGATCATCAGACGGTTTTAGCAGTCTCTCATAACGGTGCTTGTATTAGTTTTTTGCAGACGATTTGGCAGAAGGAGAAACAGGATTTAATCCGCGCATTTCCTAATTGTGCGATTTTCACTTTGGCTTACGAAGATCAGCAATTTCAACTGGAAGACATCATTGATCCAGCGACGAATTTAAGTATTCTATAGAAAAAAGCAGTGCTCGTTTTACACGGGCATTGCTTTTTCTGGTTCCATTGATAAAGTTAAACGGAAAATACTGCCTTTTCCAAAGTCACTCTCTACTTCTAAATGGCCATTTAATTGTTCCGCCAAATTTTTGCTGATATATAGTCCTAAACCAGAGCCTCCTGTTTCGGGATTACGGGATTTTTCTACCCGATAAAGACGGTCGAAGATTTTGGTTTGATCTTCTGGACGAATTCCGCTGCCCTCATCCGTGACAGAAAAAATGACTCGGTCAGCTACAGCGGTGATTTTCAAATAAATCGTTGTCTGCTCCCCAGAATACTTACTGGCATTTTCAATTAAATTGGTCAAGATTCGGTTTAATTTTCCCTCATCCGTGATCAACGTCGTTACCTTTGCATCAATTTCTAGCTTAAGTTGCTGCTTTTTCTTTTTTAATATGTATTCAAAGCTAGCTAAAAGGGTCAACAAAAACTGGTCCAACCAAATTTTCTGCTCCTTATTCTGAGGGCCTTTTGGGGAATTTTTTTCCATGATCGAGACTTCCATCAATTGCTTAGTCAAGGCGGTCAAACGTTCAATTTGATACGCCATCTGATTTAAGGTTTGATCAATTTCTGATTTGGCGATGATGCCATCTTGGATCGCTTCGATTTGATTTTTGATAGCGGTAATCGGTGTTTTGATGTCATGGCCTAACTGTGCCACTAGATTACTCTTATCCTGTTCACTTTTTTCTAAGGCGGTAAAACTGTCGGCTAGCGCGGTGACCATTTCATTGAAATCCTCCGCCAGCGTCTGTAATTCCTTAGGGGCGTGCTGCAAATGAATCTTGGTGAATTGATTTTCTTTGATGACTTTGGTTTGCTTACTTAATTTATTTAACGAATGGAAGGTATTTCGCAATAAGAAAAGCCCCAACGCCGCACCTAAAATATTCGCCAAAATGGTAATCGCAATGATCAAGTAACCATCTTGGTCGGTCAGATACATCTTACGGATACTAAACCAAACAATCACGATGACCACTAAGCTGGAAGACAGAAAGGACAGAATCATCATATCTCTTAACTTCATGCTTACTCCTCCATTTTATAGCCTAAGCCCCAGACCGTTTGGATATGCGGGTAAGGCAATCCATCGGCGGTCGTCGCTAATTTATCTCTTAAACTATGAATATGAACATTTAAGGTATTGGCATCATCAAAATATTCCGATTGCCAAATTTTTTCATACAACTCAGACTTTGGAAATACTTTACCTATATCGCGTAAGAATAATAACAGCAATTGAAACTCCTTAATAGATAAATCTAAGGAATGATCGTATAGTGTCGCTTGAAATTTATCTTCATCTATTTTAAACGGCCCTGCTTCAATCGGATTTTCTTTACGCTCTTCTTGACTGCCGACCCGACGCAAAATATTCTTCACTCTTAAGGTCAATTCTCTCGGACTAAAAGGTTTTGTGATAAAATCATCCGCCCCCAAAGTCAAAGAAAAGATTTTGTCTTTCTCTTGATCTTTAGCACTGACAAAAATAAAGGGCGTATCATCAGCCTTTTCCAGTACCTTTTCAATGAAGTCATAACCGTCCATCTCAGGCATCATGATATCGGTAATAATCAAGTCTAATGTTTCCTTTTCAAAGAACGCTAACGCCTCTTTACCATTATTAGCAGCGAAAACTTTGTAGCCTTCTCGTGCTAAATAACGGGAAACGATTTCTAGGATCGCTTTTTCATCGTCTACAACTAATATTTTTTGCATTGCTTACACCTCACGCCCTATACTAATCCAGACGTTCAAAAAAAGCACTCAATTAACTCATAATTTAGCTTAAAATAAGTCTTAACTGATCCTTAACTAACTTCCTAAAAATACTTAACTGAAAAGATCTAGCAAATAAAAAACGACTCATTTCCAATTCAATTATCCAAGATTATTTTGTTTGTTTTTGATCAAAAATAACTATAATCACTCGTTTGCCGAATTTTTTTATTTGATTTTTCACTAGTTAGGTTTTACTTAAGAAACAGCTGCTTTGTTTTTTTATGTTCTCTGACGTACATTTATACCCGTTAAGAGCAACCAATCAAAAAAAAGGAGTCTTTACTATGAACGCAAGAAAATTTGGAACCGTGGCAGTCGTAACTGCCTTGAGCAGCATCGCATTAGGAGGATTAATTAATACGAACTCAACCACCGCTCACGCTGCCGCAAACTTTACTGCAGGCGCCAAAGAAACCCGCAATCCAATGGGCGCAGCGCTTGGCAGCACGATGGCAAAGAAATACAATATCTCAATGCCTGAAGCAAATAAAGGTTATTTTTCAGGTGGTTCAACCTACATCGGACCTCGGGTTGGAACCAGTGCCGCTGGCGCTACCTCAACGATTCAAGTAAAAGTTTCGAAAACTTCAAAAGGAACGACCTTTGAATTAGAACCTGCCAAAGCTGGCGAACAACCTGAAAAAGCAACGTTACGTTTAGATGGTGTACCAAACATCGCCTTCAGTGGTACTAAGAAGGAAGATATAAAAAAAAGCAATGTGACCTTAATGGCTGACAGTTATAAAGTCGAAAAAGGTACCAGCGCTGAAAAAATGGCCTTTGACGGCAATCAAGATGGGCTAGTCGAAATCAATGACAAAACAATGAGCGATAAAAGCATGGGCTGGTCACTATTTGCAGCCATTACCCCACTGACCGATAAAGCTGGCGACACATTAGATGCAACTTTGAATCTAAAATTGATGGGCGATAACGGCGTCGCTGGCACTTCTACTAGTCTAAGTAGCATGAACGGTGAAGCTAAATCTGTCTTAATGGCTGCTAAAGACACGGGCTTAGATACGACAAAAGTTATGGTGGATCAAAAAGGAACAACCTTGACCATCAATAAAAATGAAAATATTCAAGCAGGTGTTTACCAAGCCAATGTTGTTTGGACATTAGCCAACAATGCAAACGCGCAAGCAAACATGGCCAACGCTAACGCCAACCGTGGTGCAAGTAATAATCAATAATCAATTAACGAAACAAAAAAACTTGATGCGCTCCAAAAAAAGTCTGTCTCAAAAGCGAGACAGACTTTTTTTATTATCGATCGCTTAAAATCTTACGGAAAACAGGCGTATCGTTACTTTTACCATAATCAAAATCACTGCTTAACGCTTTTAGCTGCGCCATGTCTTCAGTTGAAATCACGAAATCAACTTCGGCATTCGCCTGCATGTGTTCTCGGTTCTCCGTTTTCGGTAGCGGCAAAAGGTTTAATTGCAGACAGTAGCGAATGGCTAATTGAGGGATCGAGACGTTGTATTTCTCCGCTAAAGTCGTAATCGTCTGACTCTTCAGCATTGCTCCGTGAGCAATCGGCGAATAGGCCTCCACTAATACGTCGTGCTTTTGCGAATACTCGATCACCTCAAAAGGCGTTTGGCCAATGTGGGCTAAGACTTGATTGACCATTGGCGGAATCGTTGAATGAGTGAAAAGATTTTCAAGATCTACCACTTCAAAATTAGAAACACCGATCGCCCGCAACTTGCCTGCTTGGTACGCTTCTTCTAATGCCCGCCACGCGGCAATATTTCCTTCAAAATAATGATTCGTCCCTTGAAAATCCGCCCACGGCTTCGGACTATGAATAATCATCAAATCAAGATATTCTAAGTTCATTTTTTCCAGCGATTCATCGATCGCGTTGACTGCCTGCTGATAATCTTTTATCTCCGCCGCCAACTTGGTCGTAATGAACAGTTCTTCCCGCGGAATCTTCGTCGCCTGAAGTGCCGCTCCTACACCTGCTTCATTGCCATAAGCCTGGGCCGTATCAATATGGCGATAACCTAGCTCGATGGCTTCCAACACTTTTTCAGTCGCTTGCTTGTTCTCAATCATCCAAGTACCGTAACCGATCTTAGGAATTTTTACGCCGTTTTTCAATGTATAATTTTCTTTTAACATGATTCATCCTCACTTTCGTTTCTTTCAACTGTTACTTGCGCTGTGCCTAACTGGTCAGACAATTCTTTGGTCAACTCTAACCGGCCGATTCGGGTGTAGCGATACTCCGTTTCAAAGCTGTGATAAAAAATCACCAGTGTTTGATTGACGTACAATAAAACATCCCCTGCTTCAACTTTGCCTACTGACTCTTCAGCTGTCGGAAGCGGTGTTGGCAACCGGTAGTATTTTTCATTTTGATGCAGGTCTTCCATGCTAAATTTCGTTGGTAAAATCCGCTGTAATTCTTGCGATGATGCATTTCCCTCTAAAAGGATGCGATGCTTGTAACCATTTAATAATAAAGCTATTTCTTTCATTTTTACCTGTGGATTTTCCGATGAATGGTGAGTACAAGCTGTCAAATTAAAACTAATACCACACAAAGCAATTAATAAAAAGGACGCTACTCGTTTCATTTAATGAACCTCAAATCGTAAACCTACTATTATAGTACTTGTCCCAACGCATTTTCTTTCACGCTTGATTTAATTTCTTTAATCACCTTGGCGGGAGAGCCTGCGACGATTACATTGTCCGGAACATCTTTGGTCACAGTAGAATCGGCGGCCACGATTGCGTTTTGGCCTATCGTCACACCGGGTAAAACCGTGACATTGGCACCTAACCACGCATTTTCTTTAATTTTTACTGTCGCAACCGACAGTCCTCGGCGCTTTTGAGGATCTGCCAAATGATTCACGGAAATAATTCGACACATGGGACCAATCAAAACGTGGTCTTCAATCACGATCCCGCCTAAATCGACAAAGGTGACATTCTGATTGATAAAAATATCCTTACCAAAGGAAATATGCTTGCCAAAATCTGTGTAGAACGGCTGTGCAATTTTAACTGAGGCATCAATTTTTCTGTCTGTGATTTTAGCTAAATAAGTTAACACCTCTTTATTGGTATGGTATTTCCCGTTCATTTCCATCACCAACTCTTCGTTGTCGCCTTTTAATTCATGGATCTGATCGAAAAGTGCGGAGCCGGGTAAAATCTCACGGTCTTGAAGTTGAGCTATTAATTCCTGTTTACTCATCTTTAGTCCCTCCTTCATTGCTGTCTTTAGTATACTTGGTTATACTAACAATGAATAATACTTATATAGAATAGATAGATATCGTTTTTTGTTATAGGAGGAAACTTTATGGATTTACGTGTTCTAAATTATTTTTTGACGGTGGCACAAGAAAAAACCATCAGTAAAGCCGCAACTGTGCTACATCTTTCCCAGCCCACACTGTCAAAACAATTAAAAGACTTGGAAGAAGAATTAGGTGTGCAGCTGTTTACTCGAGGCAATCGTGAAATCACGCTAACTGAAGATGGCGTTTATTTGCAAAATCGAGGAAAGGAAATTTTTTCATTAGTGGACACCACCACCGCTAACTTACAAAAAAATGAAGTAATTGGCGGTGATATCATGATCGGTGGCGGTGAGACGTTAGCCTTTCAATTCCTTTCCACGATCCTAAATGACTTGATGCAAGATTACGCCGATCTCAACGTCCATCTTTACAGCGGCAACGCGGATGACGTAAAGGCTAAAATCGACAAAGGGCTGTTAGATTTCGGGCTAGTGATCGATCCGGTAGATAAATTAAAATACGAATACTTTCCTTTGCCGATTTCTGATCACTGGGGTGTTCTAATCAATGAAACCCATCCCTTAGCGAATCGTAAAACCATTACACCCGCGGCCTTAAAAGATCAGCCCCTTTTGATTTCCAATCAATCCTTAGTAAACAATCAGCTGTCTGAATGGTTAGGAGGAAACCTAAGTAATTTCAACATAATCGGCAGTTATAATCTACTCTACAACGCTTCTTTGCTAGTCAAAGAAGGAACCAGCGTTGCTCTATGTATTGACGGAATTGTTAATACTAAAGACAGCGGCCTACTGTTTCTTCCTCTTGAACCGATGCTGACTTCTCGAATCAGTGTCATTTGGAAGAGAAAACAGATATTTTCTAATGCGGCCAAGCTATTCTTAGAACATCTGTTGGCAACAACCAAATAAGCAATTCCCTCTATCTCATTAACCACTGTCCGGGAAGGGCTTTCAAATTCAAGACAAATTCTTCGTACTTTTGATTACTTCGCTGTACAATAAATGTATTAAATTCAAAGGAGTGTCACCTATGACAAGTTATGAAAAACGAACCGATGATCATTTACTTTCTCCAGAGAATACCGTATTGACGGTAATTGATTATCAACCAACCCAAATCAATTCCATCAATTCCATGAACCGTTCTGAGCTGATCCGCAACACTGAGATCGTGATTGAGCTAGCCAAACTCTACAATATCCCGATCGTGCTCTCTACAGTAAATGTCGAAAAAGGTTGGAACACCGATACTATCCCCGTCTTGAAAAAAGCAGTCGGCGAAGACGCACCTTCTTATGATCGCAGCTCCATCAATGCTTGGGAAGATAAAGAATACAACGAAGCGATTAAAGCAACTGGACGGAAGAAAATTTTGATCCTGGCTTTATGGACTGAAGCCTGCTTAACCTTCCCAACTTTGGATGCATTAAAAGAAGGCTACGAAGTTTATCCCATCGTCGATGCTGTTGGTGGTACTTCAACTATTGCTCACGAAACGGCCTTACGTCGGGTCGAACAAGCCGGCGCGCAATTAACTTCAATCGCCCAACTCGCTTGCGAATTACAACGCGATTGGAACCGCGAAGAAACTGTCCCAGGCTTTGACGAATTATTGACCAAGTTTGGCGCGTTTTCAAATTTGAGATAATTAAAAAATCCTCTTACTATCAATTAGTAGGAGGATTTTTTTAGTCAATTCAATTTTGAAACGTTTGTAGCCTATCAATCACCCTCTCGGACTGAACAGTTATCCAAACAAGAGCAGCAATCATCTGAAATGAAATAGCTCGTCGATTTATTTTCATTATTATAAAAAAAACTGACAAATCTCCCTTCATTCAGGAAAATCCATCAGCTTATTTACTTATTCAACCACTAGCCATTGATCAACACAGTGGCTTGGTCAACAGGTGTTGCTGTCTCTTTCAAGACAGCGTTTAATTCCTCGATATTTTTGCGGCCTTGTGTATTCATCCATTCGATGGTGGCTTCTTGGCCTTTGGTGATGAAGCTCTCGACACCATCAGCCCACGTTGCCCGTCCACAAAGAACACCGTTAAAGGTTGAGCCGGCGTTTTTAGCGAAACGTAGGGTTTCTTGGAACAAATCTGCTTTAACTCCAGCACTCAAGAAAATAAATGGCAGATTGGTTGCTTCAGCTTGTTCTTTGAAGTAGTTGGCAGCTTCGGCTTTGGTGCAGACCGTTTCCCCTGTGCCATAGCCTTCCACGTAATTCATATTGACTGGCACTTCAACTTTCAGTACATCCACTCCGTAACGAGGGTCAGAAAATTCTTTCATCATATCAATAACTTTATGGGGCTTGATTTTCGCGTATTCTTTTGAAGTCGCGTCGGAAATATTGGCATCATAGGAAACTAATTCTAAGAAGAATGGCAGTTCTTCGGCTTGACATTCAGAGCCGATGCGTTCAATAAAGGCGTGCTTTTGATCATTGATTTCTTTGGCTTCGTCAATGTCGTAATAAAGTAGGAATTTGCAAGCATCGGCGCCCGCTTCTTTCAAGCGTTTAACCGACCAGATCGATAATAAATCGGGTAAACGACCTGGTGTTGACGCATCATAACCCGTTTTTTCGTAAGCCAATAACAGTCCGGCATTGTCCGCCCGAACATTAGCGGCTGGTAAGCCATACTCTGGGTCCAATAGGATTGATGAGGCATACTGGGTAAGTTGAGCGGACACGATTTTTTTGAACTCAATAATTTCGGCTTCAGTCGCGTCAGATCCTTTAAAATTCGTAATCATTTTCTTCAATGCGCCCCGTTGGTCGATCGCCAAAGCTCCGATTACACCATCTTCGTTACATAATTGCTTCATATACTTGTTTTTTTCTGTAGACATTTCCATATTAACCGCCCCTTATTCATTTTAGGTATTGTTTTAGACACTCGTTACGTTGATTTGTTCGACGAGATTTTGATAATTAGCCAATTGGACAAAGCCGGTCGTTGCTTCCTGCGCATTCAGCATGCCCATGGCGTTTCCATACTTTAAGATTTCTTCTGGTGAAAGACCTTTGGCAATAGCATCGGTCAAGCCCGCCACAGTCGCATCGCCAGAACCAACCGGATTAACGACTTCGATCTTAGGAATTGTCACTTGATAAAAAGTCTCGTTGTATTTGGCAAAAGCACCACCAGCGCCTAGTGAAACCACGATCCATTCGATTCCCGCAAATAACGGATCTGACAAAGCTTCCTTTAATTCAACTGGATCTTTACCGATTGGTTTCCCCAATAGATCAGACAACTCTTCATTGTTCGGCTTGATCAGCAAAGGCTTAGCCTTACCTTGCAAGACCTGCCGTAAGGCTGTACCAGAGCAATCTAAGACGACTGGCTTCGGTTGGCAAAGCTGGATCATTTGACTATAAAAATCCGTGGGCAAGCCTTCAGGCAGGCTGCCGGAAAAGGATAAAATCTCTGCAGTTGCTGCTAGTTTTTTAAAATGCTGCAAGAACGCCGCGGCTTCTGTGGGCTCAACGACTGGGCCGCTTTCCAAGATTTCCGTTTGTTGACCTTCATGTAAGACGGCAATACAATTGCGAGTCTCGCCTTTAATAGAAGAAAAAGCATGTTTGATCTCGGTCTGATCCAAGTCCTGTTTAATCGCTTCACCTAGTACGCCGCCGATCAAACCACTGGCAGTCACATCCGCCTCCAATTGTTTCAAGACACGGGTCACATTCAAGCCTTTACCACCAGCCGTTTTGCGAACATTTTTGACTCGATTGACCGTATCCAATGTAAAGTTTTCTAGGGGATACGAGATATCAATTGATGGGTTCATAGTAATCGTTACAATCATTGTCTGTACTCCTTTAGAATGATCGCTTAATCGTGGTATTCACCACGATCCCATTTTTCGATGAACTCGTCGAAGAAATGAGGATCAGACTGATCTGCACTAGCTTTTTCCACATGGTCAATTTTAGCGATCAATTTTTTGTTGGGTTCGGTTTCTTTATATTCTGCTTTAATGAAAGCTTCGAGAATGTCACAAATCAGAAATTCTCCAGTGATTCGTGCGCCAAAGCCGATCACGTTGGCATCCAATTCTTCTTTAGCATAGATTGCGGTGGTCATATCCCGCACCAACGCACTGCGGACGCCAGGAACTTTATTGACCGCATTGTTGATGCCGACACCGGTTCCACATAGACACACACCTAAATCGGCTTCGCCGCTGGTTACTGCTTCACCGACTTTTTTACCATAAATCGGATAATGAGTCCGCGTAAAATCGTAGGTTCCCATGTCTAAAACCTCATAGCCTTTCGCTTTCAAGAAATCTGATACTGCCATTTTTGTATCTGTGACAATGTGGTCACAGCCGATTGCGATTTTCATTTCATTCATCCTCTCTTATTTTGCTTACGCCATTTTATTTAACATATCGACACGTACTTGATGACGGCCGCCATCATAGTTTGCTTGTAAGAATTCCCGGACGATATTCAGCGCTAATTCGTCCCCAACAATTTTTGAACCTAACGTAATCATGCGAGAATTATTATGCTCTCTCGTCATATACGCACTACGTTCATCAGAAACTTCCGCCGCTACCATCCCTTTAACTTTGACTGCTGTAATAAAGCTGCCGGCACCATAACCATCAAAAGCCACTCCTAAACTGCCTTCATTTTCATTCAAGTCATTCGCAATCGCTAAAGTCGATTCCACAAAATCCTCAGAAGCGGTTTCACTTTTATCGACAACAGTAAATCCCTTATCGATCAAATCTTCCTTGATTATTTCCTTTAGTCTCATGCCGTCACTGTCTGAACCAATTACTACACGCATTTTTTGTTTCCTCCTATATTCTTTTTTCTTATTAATACCTCATCCTCTTAAACTTATTGGATGACGTTGGTATATTGCTGATAAAAACTCTTCAGCTCGGCTGAAAGAGTAGCATCCGTAAACAAACTGTCGATTTTTCTCAGATCATAGAAGGTATAAAAATCACTATGATCGAATTTATTTGCGTCAGAAACCAAACATTTTTCTGCCGCATTGTCTAAGACGATTTTCTGTAAAGTGCCCTCTTCAATGCTGAAATTAGAGACTTCAGGACCCTTCAGTCCATTCACTCCGACAAAGGCTTTCTTGATGCCGATTTTCTGCACCGCCTCGTTAGCGATTGATCCGACAAAGGCCCCCGTCTTTTCGCGATACAAGCCGCCGATCAAGTAAAGCTCATGTTTTTTTGTCTCGCTCAATAGGTTAAACACCGGCAGACTATTGGTGACGATTCGTAAAGAAGACTGTTTGATATATTGGGTCATCAACTCGATAGTCGTTCCCGATCCAAGAAAGATCGTATCGTCTTCTTCATTAATATGAGCTGCCGCGTTCTTCGCAATGTATTCCTTCTCAATCGTATGCAGCTTTTTCTTTTCAGAATGAGAAAGCTCATTTGCTTCTATAGTAGAAAAAGAAGAACTGATTTCTTTTTGAGGACTCATTTTTTGTGCCCCACCATGGACTCGCAGGAGTTTTTTCTTACGAGCAAGCTCTTCTAAATCACGGCGAATCGTCATGTCCGAAACCGCTAATGTCTCTTGAATGAATTTGACCGTAATCGTTCCATAGCGATCACACATCGCTAAAATCGATTGTTGTCGTTCAGTTTTCAGCATAAGTTGTACCTCCACGACACTATGATAAAACATTATCAAACATTTATCAACAGTTTTATGTTTATTATTTTTCGTTTTTGTGTTGGCAAAGTTTATGTAAGCGATTATACTCAACTTATCAACAACGAACGAACATTAACGAACTTAGAAAGGAGCGGTTTTGTTTGAAAAACTTTTTTTTCAAAGATACCACTTATGTTTCTGACAAGTTGACTCAGTCAGAGGTATTTGAAGAAATTTATTTAGATCTCTTAAATAAACAATTAGTAACAGAAGCTTTTTTGGAGAATCTCTTGGAACGAGAAGAAAACTATCCGACAGGTTTAGATCTATCACCTGTATCTGAAATATTGCCGGATATCGCGATCCCTCATACTGAGAGCGAATTCGTACGAACGACACGAATTGTTCCAATCAAGCTAAAAAATGAAATCCCTTTCCATAACATGATTTCACCTAGCGATCAAGTTTCGGCTCACTTCTTATTTATGATCTTGAATCAAAATGGTGAAGCACAAGCCGGAATGTTAGCAGACATTATGGACTTCATCAATTCAGTCGATCAAGAAGTACTATGTAATTTTTTCAAGTTGGAAAGTCCTGAAGCAATTTATCAGTTTTTAGAAGAACATTTTAATGTGGAGGTTTCTGCATAATCTGCAGGATAAAAAATAAATTAAAATCGAGGAGCGAATACAAATGATTAGAATTTTAGCAGCATGTGGCGCAGGAGTTAATTCAAGTCATCAAATCAAAAGTGCACTAGAAGGTGAACTAGGCAAGCGAGGCTATCAAGTCTCTTGTGACGCAGTCATGATCAAAGACATCAATGAAGAAATGCTGTCTCATTACGACATCTTTGCCCAAATTGCTAACACTGATTTAGGTTTCAACGTAAATATCCCAGTAATCGATGCGGGTGCGATTCTTTACCGTATTCCAGCTATGGCAGAACCTGTTTATCAAGAAATGGAATCAGCAATCCAATCAATCCAGTAATTAACGTTCAGCTTCACGAGTGAGACAAAATCCTCTTCGTGAAGCTGAATAAGGAGACGATTACCCAAAAAATACAATAGTGGGAAACCTACTTTCCACTCGTATCAGGAAAGGATAAGACAATGAGTACAATTATCGATATCGCCAATACAGTCTTTACCCCACTTATCAATCTTGGGGCGGCACCTTTAATGACCATCGTATTAACTGTTATCGCATTATTTTTTAAAGTAAAACCGACTCGGGCCCTAGAAGGCGGGATTAAACTAGGGATCGCCTTAACCGGTATCGGAGCAATTATTGGTATTTTAACAACCGCTTTTTCAGGTGCTATGACCGCTTTTGTTGAACGAACAGGAATTTCATTAAACATTACGGATGTCGGCTGGGCACCTTTAGCGACTATCACTTGGGGCTCACCCTATACACTTTACTTCTTATTGATCATGGTGATTGTAAACATCGTGATGTTGGCAATGAAAAAAACCAACACCTTAGACGTCGATATTTTTGATATTTGGCATTTAGCGATCGTTGGCCTATTCGCGATCTTCTGTGGCGCGAACTTATTTATCGCTACTGCACTAGTAATTTTCATCGGTGTTCTTAAAATCTGGAACTCCGACTTAATGAAACCAACCTTTAACGATTTATTGAATGCGCCAGAAAGTAACCCAATGACGACGACCCATATGAACTATATGATGAATCCCGTGATCATGGTTTTCGACAAAATTTTTGATAAACTATTCCCATGGTTAGATAAATACGATTTCGATGCTGCTAAATTGAATAGCAAGATCGGCTTCTGGGGATCAAAATTTGCTATCGGTATTTATTTAGGAATTTTCGTAGGCTTATTAGCTGGCCAAACACCAACACAGATTTTCTCACTAGCCTTTACAGCTGCTGTCTGTTTAGAATTGTTTTCTTTGATTGGTGCCTGGTTCATCGCGGCTGTAGAACCGTTATCACAAGGGATCACCGACTTTGCTAACAAACGTTTAAAAGGACGTACAATCAATATCGGTTTAGACTGGCCCTTCCTTGCCGGCCGTGCTGAAATCTGGGCAGCCGCAAACGTATTAGCGCCCATCATGTTATTAGAAGCAATCATCTTACCAGGAAATAAATTATTGCCACTTGGCGGAATCATCGCCATGGGTGTGACTCCAGCCTTGTTAGTCGTTACTCGCGGTAAATTGATCCGTATGATCGTGATCGGTGCCATCGAGTTGCCACTATTCCTATGGTCAGGTACATTGATCGCACCATTCGTTACTCAAACAGCCAAAGCCGTCGGGGCCTTCCCTTCAGGACTAAGCGCATCAGCTCAAATCTCTCATACTACTATGGAAGGACCAATCGAAAAATTCTTAGGTTACTTAGTTGGTAACGCGTCACAAGGACAAATCGAATTCGTTCTTTACGCCGGCTTAGCATTGGCTGCTTACCTATTAATCTTCATCTGGTATGCACGCCAAATGAAGAAACGTAACGCCGCTTATGCTGCAGAAAAAGAACAAAAGGCTGCACCATCAGTTGCTAACGGCAACGTTGCTTACGCTGAAGCAAAATAAAACAAACAAAGCGACGATCAAAAATTTTATCGTCGCTTTTATTTTCATTTGTATTAAATTCAAAAATCACACCACATATTTCTCTTCTTTTTCAATCTTTTCATAATGTCCCGCTTCATCTCTATCCGTAATAACTGCCGTCACATCCGCCAAATTATAATAGACCGAGAAATCCTTTTTTCCAATCTTCGAACTATCGATCAATAAAAAGCGTTCTATAGAATTATTCAAGGCAATCTGTTGGGTTTGCCCTTCCTCAAAGGTAGAGGTCATGATTTTCTGCTCATTCAAGGCATTACAGCTAAAGAATGCCTTGTGAAAATTCATGTCCTGCAAGGATTTGTTGGTGATTTCTCCTACAAAACACTGCGTCGTCTCCCGCATTTCGCCGCCTAGTAAATAAATTTTCCGATCGTCTTTGTGCTTGTTTAGCTCTTCAAAAACCGGCCAGCAATTCGTAACGATTCGTAGCCCTTCACCGCGAATAATTTTCGCTAATAATTCCATTGTTGTTCCTGGACCTAAAAAAATCGTATCCCCATCATGAATCAGCTCACTCGCCTTTTCCACGATCCGCTGTTTCTCTTCCTGCAAAAGAATTTGTTTTTCCGTATGTGAAAGTTCTTCATGACGATAAAAATCATTCAGCTTCGCCCCACCGTGGACCCTTTCTAAAAGCCCCTGCCGCTCTAATTCATCTAAGTCGCGCCGCACCGTCATATCTGATACCGATAGCTTTTCCATAATATCACTCACGCGAATGGTTCCATTTATTTCTAACAAAGACATGATTGCTTGAAATCGATCCGTTTTTAACATTTCATCGCCTCTCTTCAATGATAGAGTATCAAATTTTGTTGAAATGTTCTAGCTTTAGTTTCGTTATTCGGTCTTTAATCAACAAAAACAAAAAAACTTGAACAAGAAAATCTACGAGATTTTCTTGTTCAAGTAACTTAGTTAACTTTAATCACCGCCGGCAAAAATTTCTTCCCGGTTATAAAGCGGCGTATGGTCTTTTAAATCTTCGATCGTACCGATTTGTTTTCCTTTTGAATAGTAGCCGTCTAGCAGACCCAATGATTGGAAAACCGTTTGTTTATAGGCAATTTCAGCATTCCATTCTGTTGTATCAAGAATCTGTAATGCCTTATGAATCGCTTCGATTCCTGTTTCACCAGGAGCACTGATCAAGACCCCATGACTATTTAATAGTAACATATTTGGAATTGCTAACTGCTCTTTTTCCATATAAGTAGAAACCAATTCAGCTAATTCCGTCGAACAATTTGGTTCAAAATCAAGCACTGGCACATAGCCAATTTTTTGAGTCGCTTCCGTTAAGTTGGGCATATCCAATCCAGAAGTTGCCCAAAACATCGCGTTTGGGGCATGGGCATGTAGCACCGCTTTAATTTCTGGGTTTGTATCATAAACTGCTTCGTGCAAATTAATTTCCCGTGTTAATTGTCCTACTCCATCGATCACTTTGCGAGTGTGTGGTTCTACTACTAAAATCTGCGCTGGCGAGACCTCACCTAGATAAGCCTCTGACATCATTGTAGGGGTCATAATAATATATTCTTTTCCATAATCATCTGTTGTTTTAAAAGAAAAGTTTCCTCCCGCAACATTCGTATTCTTTCGTGCGAAGATCAACTTCACAATTCGTGCTAAATCTTCTCTTTCTCTCTCAAAAATCATCCGTCCGTCTGACATAGTCGAGACCACCTTTTCTATTTTTTGAAAATTCTTTTACTAGTAATCGCAGTTTGAGCCGCATTTCTGACTTCCATCGCTTCTTTGTACTTTCGCTTTCTGCGGTCATCGTATTCTTTAAATAAGATCGGATTGCCATACTTGTATACACAGATTGCCAAAATAATGGCGATAAAATTAAAGATCAGCTGCTGGGTCATGAAGGCTAAGAGAAAACTAATAATCGCAAGAAAGAGAACCAATAGCCATTTCGTTTTTTCTTTATTTTCTTTATTGTTAGTCATTCGTTTTCCCTACCCTTCAATGGTTTGAATTAACCAGCGACTTTCACGCCACTGACTTTTTTATCTACTGTTGCTTCGTATCTTTGGCTTGGAACCTTGGCTTTATTCATGTATTTGTACAACCAAACAAACATGGCAATAAAGGCGATCGCACCAACGATTCCTAAAATATTTCCTTTAAAAGCTTCAGCAAATAAAATTCGAAACTCTGGCCCTTCAATTGATGACCACGTGATTTGCTGGCCCTTTTTAATTCCTTCTACCGCTCCGGTTTTATCTGCTAAACCAGTTAAAATCGGAGTTAAATAAGTTGCTGCGTATAGATAGATTGGCATTGAAATAACGCCCATGATCAGCATTCTGACAAGATTACCACCAGTTAATAACAGCCCACCGACTGCGATAGAATAGTTAATAATCCCAGCTAGTGGTAAAACTGCGTTGCCTGGCAAAATAATTGCGTAGCCAATAAAGACGGGTACTAAAAGAATCGCTGTTACCCAAATTTCTGAACGACCAGCTAATACGGGCCAGTCCAAACCAATATAGACTTCGCGATCTTTGAAACGTTTCTTCATCATTTCAGACATCGCATCTGCTAATGGGGAAAGTGATTGCATGAACATTTTAGAGATCATTGGGAACAATGCCATCGCTGTAGCGATTTGAATAGCCAAGTTCAATGAACCTGATACACCGTATGCCGCAGCTAATCCTAAGCCCAGTCCGATGATGAAGCCCATTACTGAGTTTTCTGAGAAAATCCCGATTTTTTTCTTTAAAGCTTTAGTATCCGCCTGTTTGTTAAAGAAAGGAATTTTATCCATAATGATATTGATTGGCAACAAAAGGACTGCTGAAATATTCATTAAGTGAGTAACCGTTACCAATGGAATACCTGTTAAATCTTCAATATGGCGTTGGAACATATCCCCCATCTTCAATTCTAAAATCACTTGCGCGATTGCTGTAGCAAAACCAGCTAATAAACTGCCGCTGATAAAATACACTAGATATGCCGTCAAAGCTTTGCCCCAAACGTTCCACATATCAACGTTGAGCGTCTTCGTCCAGTTCAAAATCAACATGACGAAGTTAACTCCTAAGACAACTGCGAAAAAGACAAATGCGTAAGACCATGACCAAGTAATGCTCGCCGCTCCAGTCCAGCCCAAATCCAGCGCTGGAAGATTCAACCCGGTATTTTTAGCTAACGCTTCTGAAGCCGGGCTAACTGCGTTGGACATGAAACCGATGACCATCGACATTCCGGTAAAGGCGATCCCTAAAGTAATCGCTGACATAAATGCTTTCTTTAATTTCATTCCAGCAACTAAGCCTAAAATCAAGATAATCAATGGGACAAAGATCGCCGAACCCAACCCTAAGATGTAATTAATAATGTCTTGAAATATTTGCACTTTTTCCACTTCTTTCTATAGTAAGTTTTTTTATTCGACTAACGCTTTGATATCATCATAAATCTGCTCTGAGCCCATCCCCGTCAAGAAAGGAATTCCTGGGAAAACCTTAACACCAAGTTCATCAGCTTTTTCTAAGACTTCATCATCTGGCTGCGCAACATATACATAAATACCAGTTGAGGGTAATTCGGTTTGAATCGATTTATAATCCACCGCATCAACCGGGAAATCAATTCCGTCATCTTCTAACAAACTAGCGATCTTACTCGCGATTGTTTGGCTTGTTGCTACGCCGCTTCCACATGCTACAATCAGTCTTCTTTTCATCATAAATTCCTCCTAAACTTCTCTCTTAAATATTGTTAGTAAACAATTGATAGATTTTATTGATATCTTTTTCGTTAATAAATTCAGTGACAAACTCTTCTTTCATGAATAATTCCATAAACGCTTGCAGTAAACCAACTTGACCTTTCGGATCTTTAATACCCAAGAAAAATAAATTTTTCACCTTCATTTCTTGACTATCGCCCATTTGCTTAACTTTCACCTCATCTTTAAGGCGAGCAATGTATACAAATGGCTTCTCAACATACTCTGGATCAGAATGCGGTAGTGCAATATTGACATGCTGGGTGATCAATCCGGTAGGAAATTTTTCTTCCCTAGTGATAATCCCGTTTAAGTAACCCTCGTTTACAAAGCCGAGCTCCGTTAAGTGTTTAGCAACCTGTTGAAAAACTTCGACCTCATTTTCTCCCTTTAACTCAAGGCTAATCAGTTCTTGATCGAACATCTCCTTGTAATCCATCATTTCGCTCCTTTCTAATAAACGTTGAAACGTTTTGTTAATCTTTGTTAAGATTTGTTTTACAATGTAAATATAAACCGTTGATTTTCATTTGTCAACGCTTTCTTTTATTTTTTTATCAAAAATGCACATTTAATTTCAAGCATATCCCAATTTATTTAACAAACATTAACATAACTTAACAGTTTTCACTTGCTTTTTTTCTTTTCTAATGCTATTAATTGTATATAAGAATTCTAGCTTGACTGATTATTTTGTAAGAGCTTACTTATTAAGGAGTGTTTTCTATGTTGAAAAAGGAGCGGCAAGAAAAAATTTTAGCTTTGCTGCATAAGAACGATTACTTATCAATTCCAGAAATATCGACAAACTTAAATGTTTCAGATATGACGATCAGAAGAGATATCAATGAACTGGCGGAGCAATCATTATTAGTAAAAATTTATGGCGGGGCTCAAAAGCTAGAGAAGATTGAACAAGAATTATCGACCCAAGAAAAAATCGATACGAATGTGACCGAAAAACAATTTATCGGTAAAGTAATGAATAGCATTATTTCAGATAATGATACGATTTATATTGGAGCTGGAACAACTATGCTCCACGCCCTGCCCGAAATCAAAAAAGCAAACTTATTTGTCATCACAAATAGTTTGCTGGCCTTTAATTATTTAATTCATAACACGGATTATCGTGTCTTACTGACCGGCGGAGAGTTTTCTCGAACAACGGAGGAATTTTATGGTGAAATCGCTGAAAAAAGCTTCGATAACATCAACATTGATCGAGCATTTGCTGCTACTAATGGTGTTTTTGACAATAATGTAACCACTGCTAATCCTATTGAAGGTTCGATTCAACGTGTTGCTTTTAAACACGCTAGGAAGAAATATGTCGTGGCTGATAGTTCAAAATTCAATCGGTCCGATGTCTATACCTTCTATTCGTTGTCAGATATCGATTGTTTGATTACAGATGATAAGTTAACCGATACAACTCGTGATTATTACAATACCTTTACTAAGATTTTGAAGGAGGAGCAGGCATGATTTTGACAATTACTCTAAACCCATCGATGGATTATAATTACTTAGTTTCTTCGCTTACGCTAGATCAAGTCAATCGTGTAGAAAATCCTCATACTTCCATTGGCGGTAAAGGGATTAATGCTGGTCGAGTCATTGCACAGTCAGGTGAGAAAGTCATCTTAACTGGCATCCTTGGCGGCCCAGTTGGTCAAAATATCCTAGATACCTTGATAGGAGAAGATCGATATCAACTAGAGTTTTTAACCGTTGATGGCAACTCTCGTAACGCAATCACTATCATGCACGATGATGATATTCATACAGAGTTAGTAGAGCGTGGTCTTTATTTATCAAAAAAAGATGAAGTAAGGTTCTTCCAACATCTTGCTCTGCTCTTAAACAAATACCCCATCAATGTGATTTGTGTTTCCGGTTCCGTCAATTCCGACGATCCCAATTTTCACGGCAAATTATTGCAGTTTCTACGGGAACATTTAGGCAATGAATTCCCGATATTGATGGATATCTCCGGTGAACAATTGGAAAATTGTTTAGCAAATCCTGCTATTCGACCTAGCTTTATTAAACCTAATACGCACGAATTAAGTGAATTGATTGGAAAAGAGATCGATTCACTAGAAGAAATCATCACCATCTTAGAAACGGATCTTTTTGCCGAAATTGAGACGATCATGATTTCCTGCGGTGGTGACGGCGCCATCGTCAAACATAATGAAACCATTTACAACGTTCGGATTCCTGAGGTTCCAATCGTTAATACGACAGGTTGCGGGGATTCTACGGTTGGTGGTATGGCTTATGCCATTAGTCAGAACTTTTCAATTGAAGATGCCATTAAATATGCTATGGCCTGTGGTATTTCCAACGCTCAATTCGAAACAAACGGTACGATTGATAAGGAACAATTAAAGACTTTTATTCCTGACATTCGTTTGGAAAAAATTGCGGCTGTAAGTTCAAAAAATTAAATACGAACATTATAAAAAGACTAGGCAGACCCATGAATCTTGGAATCTGCCTAGTCTTTTAATTATTTGCGTTTGGTCTATCTACAAACTATGCTCCGTCCGCTCAATAATATCATCTTGGGTCGCCTTCGATAATACATTGAAGAACGCCGAATAACCAGCCACACGAACAATTAAATCGCGATGCTTTTCGGGGTGTTCTTGCGCATCGATCAAGGTTTCTCTTGAGACAACATTGTATTGGATATGATACCCATGCAGCTTATTGAAGAAAGCCCGCAGCAGCATGATCAATTTTTGTTTGTCTTCTTCTTTGGCAAGTGTTTGAGGGTTAACCTTTTGATTCAGTAGCACACCGCCAAGAATATCTTCGGTCCGCAACTTCGACACGGATTTCAAGACAGCTGTTGGGCCGTTTTTATCCATGTTATGAGAAGGTGAACAGCCTTCTGCCAGCGGTACCCACGCATTTCGGCCGTCCGGCGTGGCCATGGTGGCTTTCCCTTGGCCGACATTCGCTGAGATCGATGAAGTTCCGGAATAGCGGATTCCACCGATTGGCCCCCGTCCATAGCGCGTATTAGGGTATTTGGCGATCTCATCGATGTAGCTGTCATAGGCTGCTGTAATTAATTGATCGACACGATCGTCATCGTTTCCGTATTTCGGTACATCATTTAAGATCATTTGCTGGATTTCTTGACCGCGCTCACTTGCATAATCTGTCATCAAGGCTTCCCACAATTCATTTGGCGTGACTTTTTCTTCATCAAAGACCAGCTGCTTAATGGCCGCTAATGAATCCGCCATATTGGCAATTCCAACTTGCAATCCAGAAATAAAATCATAGACCGCGCCGCCTTCTTTCAAGGTCTTGCCGCGACCGATACAGTCTTCGGTTAATGCCGAGCATAAAATATCAGGTACATCCCGTTCTAATCCTAAATCAATCGCATTTTCTACGATCACACTCATGCGCGTCAGCTCACGCACCGTTTTGTCCCAAGCCGTTTGAAGTTCCTCATAGGAATGCATCTCTTTGAAATGTCCATAGCCTTGAACAAACCGTTTCCCTGAAACAGGATCGATCCCGTCGTTCATAGCGATCATCAAAATTTTCGGGAAATTCATATAGCTCATACCAGTACAACGATAGCCCCATTTCCCTGGAACCGCCGTTTCCACACAACCGATCGCACTATAATCATACGCATCCGCTTCCGTCACCCCTACCTTCATAAAGGAGGGAATAATGATCTCATCATTGTTGAAAGCTGGCATGCCAAAACCTAGCTTCATCACTTCGATACACTCACTCATGAAACGATTGTCTAACCCCGCGTGATAACGCACGGTCAAATTCGGTTGCGGCAATTTGGTTTGGGCAACACTACGTAAAACTAAGTACGATAACGGATTAACTGCATCTTTTTTATCGCGGGTTTGCCCGCCGATCGTAACATTTTGATAAAGCGGGCTACCGGCACTACTGAACGTATGGGCTTGGCTACGGACCTTATTGACTGTTAAAGTTTTGATCCAAAGGTTCGTCAAAAGCTCCACCGCTTGATCTTCCGTAATCGCCCCTTTTTCCAAATCTGTTTTTAAATAAGGATAAATGTATTGGTCGAAACGCCCATAAGATAAGGAATGACCATTTGATTCGATTTGTAAAAGTAATTGAATGAACCATGTCGCTTGAACCGCTTCTTGAAACGTTTCCGCTGGTTCATAAGGAACCTTTCCACAGATCCGGCTAATTTCTAATAATTCTGCGCGCCGTTTAGGATTCGCAGTTTCCGCCTTTTCTTTGGCTAACGCTGAGAAGCGTTCCGCAAAAGTCTTCACTGCGTCAATCATAATCAAAACTGCTTTGTAAAACTGATACTTATCCAAACTTTCTGGAATCGTCAAATCTAATGCGGCTTTTTCCTTTTTCGTTCGTTCTTCATAACCCTTCAACCCCACTCGCAGCATTTGTCCATAATCTACCGCCAAATGAGCATCGCCAGAGTTCAGTTTACCTTCCATCCCGAAAAAGCCGGTCTCCATAAAGACACTGACTTCATCTGGTAACAGTGCCCAGCCCTTCGCACGCAAGTTATTGTTTTCCCAAAACGGTGCGATGGAACGCAAATCTTCTTTCGTTTTTTCCGTAATATAGAAAACATCGCCATCACGCTTTTCAAACAGATCCAATTCATTCAGCACAAATTCCATCGTATATTCAGGAAAAATTGGCGCATCCCGATTAGAAGAAGCCTGATTGCCTACGATTAACGTCTCTTCTTCAATAAAGATCGTCATTTTTTCTAAAATATTCTGCAACATCAGCGCCCGTTTCACTGTACTCGGCTGATTTTGATGCTGTTGATAGGCCTCCGTCGCAAGCAACGCCCGCTCAGCATCAATGTACGGTTTTTTCGTCAGAACAGATTCCCGAAAACGATTCATACGATTCGTTAACTGACCAAAATACGGCGCATTCAGTTCTTTGGTTTGGATACTCATGATTAGCCCCCCCTTTTTTCATTCGTAACTTATTTAATCTTCTTTCGTAAATATAGTAGCATGTGAATAGAAATACAGTCAAGCGGATTTAAAACGATTCCAAAACAAAAAAAGATACTGCACCAATGTGCAATATCTTAAAAAATCTGAGCGCTTATTACGTTTACTAACAACCCCCGTGAACGAGAAATTAATTTTTTTACAGCTATCTCCAAGGATTCCACCAACTTTATACTGTATACACATCAATCTCCTGCTTTTTCATAAATTCCAACGCTGCTTGATCAATTCGCTGATCGGTAAACACCTTACTGATCTCACTAAAAGCAAACTCGGAAACAACACCGTTTTGGGAAAACTTGCTAGAATCGGTCAAAACAATCGTTTGATTGGCAGCCGTCGCTAACGTTCGAGTAGTATCGCAACGTGTAATATCGCTACCGGTAAAGCCGCGGCGTTGGTCAAACCCGTCAATGCCGACAAATAATTTATCGACGTAAAATTCACTAATCACTTGCTTGACCAACGGCCCCACGTTAACTTGTGATTCTTTTTGATATTCCCCACCGATCAAGATCACCTTGACCGATTCAGCCTTGCGGATGTAAGACGCGATAAAGCAGGAATTCGTAATGATGGTGATGTCGTTACGATTAAAAGCCAACTCTTCTGCTAAAAGGGCGCAAGTCGAGCCGGACTCGATCATAATCACCTCGCCGTCATTGACGATTTTACTAGCTTCCAACGCGATTTTATGTTTTAGATCATAGTTTTGCGCCAAGCGGTAATTGATGTCGTCCATATTGTTTAACAACGCATAACCATGCTGGCGATGCAAAAGACCACGGGCTTCTAATTTGTCTAAATCTTTGCGAATCGTTACTTTCGAAACATTCAACAACTCCGAAAGCTCATTCACTTCGATTTTCTTTTTTTGACTGACGATTGCCAAAATCTCTTCTTCTCTTGACATACGCTCTTCTCCATTCACTTCTGTCATTGGCTTTAGCCTATCATAATTTTCTCTTTCGAACAACTTTCTGCTTATTTTATGTTTCGAACGTAACAAATTATATTTACGTTAATAAATATTTGTGATACACTCAACTTGACTAAAAGGAGGACTTCTTATGATTGATCAGGCATGCATTTTCAATATCCAAAAATTTAGTATTCACGACGGGCCTGGTATTCGGACCGTGGTCTTTTTCAAAGGTTGCCCTTTACGTTGCTACTGGTGTTCCAATCCCGAGTCCCAAGCCGGAAAGCCGGAAAAAATGTGGGACGCTCAAAAGAAGGCGCCGACGATCGTGGGTGAGTATAAAACAATCGACGAGATCATCGAAGAAGTTATGAAAGATGAAGTCTTTTACGAAGAATCTGGTGGCGGCGTCACTCTTTCCGGTGGCGAAGTCTTGTATCAAGCAGAATTTGCCACCGAATTGCTGCGGCAATTAAAAGCAAAAGGGATTCATACTGCCAGTGAAACCACTGGCTTTGCTAAAGCAGAAGTGTTCAAAAACTATCTCGAGCAAGTGGACCTACTTTATTTTGATGTGAAACATCACGATGAAGAGCAACATAAAGCCGGAACCGGCGTCTCACTAAAGCCAATCCTGAAAAATCTCGCGTTAGCTATTAAACAACAACAGCAGTTAATCGTCCGGGTTCCAGTGATCCCTAACTTCAATGACGGGCCAGCAAACGCCACTGCTTTTGCAAAATTATTTAACCAAATGGAAATCACAGCTGTCGAACTGCTGCCTTTTCACCAGTTCGGCGAAAAAAAATATACCTTTCTAGAACGCAGCTATCCCATGCAAGATGTTCCACAACTTCATTCTGAAGAGTTGGATTATTTTAAGGAGATCTTGGAGGCCCATCAGATTCAGTGTCATGTTCAATAAAAAAGTACAGTTTTAGTCCTAGATCCTCCTGAATACAACAGCAAAAAGCTGAACCATTCGTAAATGGGTTCAGCTTTTTATCATCATATTTCTTCTAATTAACGAAGCAAATCGATTCCTGGATTTTTTAATACCGTGAGAACCTGTTCTTTGGTCGTCAAAGGAACATCTCCGTGAATCGTATGGGCTAAAACGGCATTCATTGTTGCGAACTCTACCGTCTCAACTATTGGCCAACTTTCAGCATAGCCAGCTAAAATACCAGCAGCATAAGCATCGCCAGCACCAATCCGATCCAAGATAGTTAGTTCATGTCTCTGACTAACCACCTGTTCCGTACGATTATAAAGAAAGCCCTGCAGTTGTTTTTGATTCTTTTCGCTTGTTCTTTTTGTCCCAGCGAAGCATTCTACTTGATAATTTTCCATAAACTCTCGGATCAATGCCTCCTCACTCGCGACCTTCTCCATCTGTAACAATTCAGTCAAATCCCTCGTACTGCCAAAAACGATATCACAATAAGGTAAGATCATTTCATATTGCTTTTTCATGAAGGCAAATTTATTCGGCTCAGTATTCAAACTAGGACGAAAGTTAAAATCAAAACAGACTTTTTTCCCCGCTTGAGCAGCTTTTTTTGCCAGTTCATGAGCGGCATTTCGTGTGTCATTTGTGAGACTTAAAGAGATTCCACAAATATGAATCAGGTCACTACCCTCAACGACTGCCTCAAAATCGTAAGCTGTCGAGTCACTTACTCCAAATGAACTATGATGACGATTTTGATAAGTGACTTGAGTGGGGCGTTGACCAAAGCCATTTTCTGCGAAATAGCTGCCAATATGCTGGTGGGCAAAGTGTAGTAAATTTGGTCGGATCCCATATTTCATAAGCGCTGATTTGGCTACTTGACCTAAGCGATTATCTGGAAGCACCGTCACTAAAAAAGTTTCATAATTGAATTGGGCCAAGTTAGCCATGATGTTGACTCCAGTCCCCGTATAGTCCATCCGCAATTCGTTTGTTTGATCTAATAAGAAAGATTCAGGCGGGGTTAATCGCAGCATAACTTCGCCGAAAGCCGCAAATCTCATAGCAGTTCTCCTTCGTAAAACATTTTTATTTCTAAAATATAACAGTTAGCTCAAAACACGCTTACACATTGTTAGCAATGCTTCGACATCTTCGGGACGTGTATCCCCTGTCTCTGAATCAATGATTGAGCTATAAACATGCGGGATAATCTTTTTAACACCAGCATCCACGGCAATTTGGAGAATTTCTTCAAAGTTTTCTAAATCGATTCCGCCGGTTGGTTCTAAATAAAAATCATAGTTTGCACAAGCTTCTGCCACTGCTTTAAATTCTTCTTTATGGGCTAAACCCTTCATAGGAAAATATTTGATTGAACTTCCACCCATGTCTTGTAATAATTTAATCGCCGTCTCGATTGGAACGATTCCCGCAGCTCCCTGTGAACTAAAAGGGCCCGTTGCGATATTTACATAGCCGGCTTTACCTGTCGGAGATACTAAGCCGTTGATAACTGTCTCCGTTTGACCTAACAGTGCTCTTGAGGTGCCTACTCCAGTGAATACTTGGTTTACGTGCTGTGGTTGCAACTCTCCTGAGATGCGCGAGACCATCTGACTTTGGTTTGGATCTCCCGCACCTAAGCCAACGGACAACGCATTATTGGTAGCGGCTTGATAGCTTTTCATATCGGTGATTGCCGCTTCATCGCTGGCATAATTTTTTGATAATACCCCTAAAACAACATGGCCTTCCGCTGCTTCATAACAAGCTTTAGCGTTTTCGACGGAGTTGGCTAAAACATTTAAACAAATTCGATCTTCTAAGTAGTTAGGTAATAATGACATTCTCTTACTCCTTTTATTTCATAATTTCTTGTAATCGTTTTTCGATCATACGCATTTCTTGCTCATTGACCGACCGAACATCAAATTCGATAATGCCATTATTGGCTTGGTACTCTCTCGTATACACAGCCGGAGACTCCGTCTTCAGTTTGGCGATCACCTCTTTTGCTGTTTGATTGCCAGAAACTTTCACACTTCCACGATAAATGTCTCTGCCCGCACCGTCTTGGACGATCGAAGCAGTCAAGCCATTGATTTGATTGACTGCTTCAATAAAGGGCTCTAACCGCAACTTCATGGCTGTACCTGATTCGCTGCCATTTTTCAAATAATCCTCAATCGCTTGAGTGAAGCCAAGAATATTATCTTTGCCGATCTTCATGGCTCTGCCAATCCCTTTACCTTGCAAGCGAACCCATTCGATTTCTTTTTTCTTACCGATCACTAAACCAGCGCTAGGGCCTTCAATCGCTTTTGCACCTGAATAGATGACTAGGTCTGCCCCGGCTTTACTATAGAAGAATAAGTCTTCCTCTGCAGCTGCATCAACGATCAGGGGTACGTGATTTCTCTTCGCTACCGCCGCGGCTTCCTCAACTGACAGCATACTTTTTTGTACAGTGTGGTGACTCTTAATATATAAAATCGCTGCAGTCTCATCAGTAATCATCATCTCTAAATGATCCCCTGAGCACATATTGGCGTAACCGGCTTCTTTCACTCGACCGCCACCTTGCTCTACCATTACTTCCACAGGTGTTCCATAGTCTACATTATGTCCTTTTGGTAAAACAATTTCACGCTTTGTTATTCTTTCAGTATAAGGATGATAGGCGTGGTAACGATCTCCTTGCCCAATGACTGCTGCAATACTTTGAGCAATTCCAGCTGATGCAGAAGAAACGATCTGTGCGTCCTCAACCTTCAAAAGCTGAGCGATATAAGCGCCTGTTTTTTCGCTCAAATCAGCCATTTCAAAAAAGTGCTCACCACCGAAACGCTGCGCTTGTAAGACTGCTTCCGAGACTTTTGATACACCTAAGATAGTCATGCGACCAGATGCGTTGATTACTTCTTTCAATCCTAACTTTTCAAAATTAATTGTCATAGATTTGACCCCCAATAATCGTTTTCACAGGCATAATGACTTCCTTTGCTGAACGGATATTCCCATTAGAATCAACTAATTCTCTGTTCGAGTTGTCAAAAGTAAAGACCGTGATGTCCGCATCATAACCTACAGCTAATTTCCCTTTATTTTTTAAATGGAAGCTTCTTGCCGGTACTTCTGTCACCTGCTTGAGTATCTCATCCCAAGAATACCCTACTACAAACAGTTTTTCCATCGTAGTTGCTAGGTCATAAACCGGGCCATTTTGACGATTACGTACATAAATATCTGAACTGATAGAATGACTTTTCATCCCTTCATTCAATGCTTGCTGGGCCACCGAGAAATTGAAGCTATCCGTTCCATGACCAATATCAAAAATAATCCCCTTATTATACGCATCCCAAACAAACGATTTTATCCGTTTAGTATTACGATCAAAGATGCCATTCTCTTTTCCATTGAAGCAATGCGTCAGTACGTCTCCTTTGTCCATCAATGCTAAAATCGCTGATAATTCTGGCGGCGCAGAACCGACATGTACCATTAAGGGCAATTCGCTATACTCACTTTGAAATTCTTTGGCTAATTTTAATGGTTCAATTCCGCTGGAACCGACCACTGTTTTACTCATTCGGGCTTTTAAACCAACGATAAAATCGGGATATTCTTCAAGTGCTTTTTGGACAGCTTCACGCTGTACCTTCGTTAAATCTGCCAACTCATCTTGTTTAACGATTCCCCATTTGGAAATATTTAATAGTGCAAAGACATTTGTTTTGGTTTTTTTAGTCAATCGGCAAAAATCGCCAATATTTTCGGCTCCCGTCGTTCCAGCGTCAACCACCGTTGTGACCCCGCGTTTTACCCCGACTTCATCAGGATAATCGTAATAAAGAGTCATTTTTTCATAGCAGTGTACATGGTCATCAATCCAGCCAGGAGAAACATATTGATCCTCTGTTAAAATAAGTTCCCCTTGACATTGATCCATGATTTTATCAGCAACTTCAACTATTTTCCCATCAGAAATTCCTAATTCAAATTTCTGTCCGTCAATCAATTTGGCATTTCGTACAATTAAATCCAACATTTTCGTTCCTACTTTTCTGTAAATTTGAATTTTGACCATGGATGAATAAAAGGTAACAGAATTTTTTCATCTTCAATGATCTGCCCTACTTTATTCTTTCTCGAATCCTTATGCGGCTGCAAAACAACCTGCAGCTCGTTTTTATATTTTCCGAAAGTGTCATTGCCGATCACGATATCCCCCGGTTGAAATTCGATGGAGTTATCATGAGGCGGATTGGTCTCTTGCCCATATTTTTTCCGAACAAATGTCGAACGGACCATTTGATCAGTAATATCTCCGCGACGATAATGTTGCTCAGTCAAAACAATCTGTTTTTCTACTTCATTGACGTCGGGAACAAACTCCACAGTAAACGCTGTTTGATAACGATCCACTTCTCCCATCGCCTTTAACTCGGACTCAGACGCATAGGCATTACCGATGATCACATCATCAATCAATTTGGTTGCAAATAGATGCTTCGTCGCTGTCTCTACCGGCAGATGACGATGCATTTCCAGCGTTGGTAAGCCATCGTTAATGTCCCAAGGACCAATATTTCCAGCTTGCGAAGTAATAAAGGCGGCCGTTCTGATTCCATGATTTTTGAAGCGCTCACTGCATTTTACAAAGAAATCATACGGCAATGCCGTGCCTTCCTGCGGATAAAAATTATGACAGCCATACAAAAAAGGCGTATTGGCTTCATAAGTTAGGATATTATCTAGATAGGCTACATCATTACTCATATTCAATTCAATCGCCACACCAAAGGGATTATAAGTCAGCATCGCTTCCTTATTCCCGTCAAATCCCAAATCTAAGCGAATACCATCAGCTCCCAATTCGTGGAAGAAACGCATGTCATCATAAGAGATTTCTAACTCTTCAAAAATATTAGGAGCCACATCTAAAATTGTTTCATAACCAAGTTCTTTCGCAAAGAAAATTAACTCCTTATATTTCTTTTTAACAACTTCCTTGCCATCTGTGACCTCCAACATACTCATAAAAATTCTGTCAAATCCATACTTATGAGCCAATTCAATATAGGCCTTATCTTGATCAAGCTCACTGTGATCTGGATAAACTGAAATTCCTAATACACGTTTCATACGCTTTTCCCTCGTTCCATTTCATCAAATTTTGAGCGGTATTTATAAGCAATCAAAGAAGCTGAACAGACTGTAATCGTCATCACCAAGAAAGAAGCGATATGTAAAAGAATACCCAATACGATTGCTAGAAAAATAGCTCCTAATGATCCTAATAAAATATATCTAAGTTTCATGTTTTGAAGCGTTTCAGGCAATTTCCCTTTTTCTAAATAGATATGACTTGCAAAAAATAGAATGATTACATAAATCAGATTCATACTATCACCGAAGAGGATAGCCAGTTGACTATCCTCTAAATCCCTTCTACGTAAATTTTGATTTCTTTTTAATTCGAAGTTGCACCTTGTAACTGTTCAGCTTTGGCCTTTTTCGCTTTCTCTTCAGCTTCGACTTCAGCTGCTTCACGAGCCAATTGTTGTTTTTCAAAAACCTTGAAGAAGGGATAATAAATTGCCATAGATATCAAAAAGTTAATGATAACTAAGATAGCCGCACCGATACTCCAATCCGTACTCATCCAAGCCGCAATCGGTGCTGGAATGGTAAATCCATAACGCGCTACCATCATTGGGATTATTCCTGATACCGTCAAAAAGTACGAAAGTGTTGTAGTAACTAGCGGAGCAATAATAAAGGGAATCCCTAGCAACGGGTTCATTACGATTGGTGCGCCGAAAATCATTGGTTCATTAATATTGAATAATCCAGGTAAGAAGGACAAGCGGCCTAGGCTCTTTAGATATTTTGATTTTGAAAACATAAAGAAAACAACTAATGCTAATGTCGTTCCAGCACCACCAATCCAGATAAACCATTGTAAAAATTGCTCTGTAAAAATATTTGGCATCGCATGAGCGCTTGCGCCATCAGCGAAAGCTTCCATATTTTCAGCAATCGACAATTCCCAGAATGGACGGATAACCGGCCCCATAATCGCAGGCCCATGAATTCCCAGTACCCAGAAGAAACAAATCAGGAATACAGTCAACAATCCACCAAACAGACTATTACCAGCCAAAACATCTTTAAACGGCATCAATAAATTACTTAAAAAACCGTTGATATCAAAGCCGATCATATGACGAACTATCCAGAAGAACAACAGGATAACACCACCGGGAATCAATGCCATAAATGAATTGGTCACTTCTGGTGGAACCCCCTCAGGCATTTTGATCGTAATGTTCTTTTCAATAAAGATTCGATAAATCTCAACAGAAATAATTGCTGTCACAATCGCACCAAACAATGATGCTGCGCCTAAATTAGCAATATTAATATAACGTCCAGCATCAATCACGCCATCGACATTATCAAAGACTCTTAATGGAGGTGCCGCGGTGACTAAGAAAGACATCACCGATAAAATACCAGCCGTTAAAGAATCTACTTTATAGCTATTCGCTAATTGAGAGGCAATACCAAAGGTTGCGTACAGCGCTAGGATACCGACCGTATAACGAAATGGAATATCTAAAATTGGCAAATAAGGTTCAATTATTGCAGCAATCGACGGAATCGGGAAATTTAAGAAAATAGTAAAAAAGGAGCCGACAATCGTCAGCGGCATTGTTGCTACGATTCCCTTTCTGATTGCCATCATATGTCGCTGTGTTCCGATTTTATTCGCGAAAGGCATCAATTTTTGTTCAAGTGAATTTACAAGTCTGTCCATTTTTTAACCTCCGTTTATAACATTATAATGTTTACAAATGAATACTATCATACAACGCTACAGCTGTAAACGCTTTTTTTGATTCCGTTTTTTTTATTTTTTTTTCAAATTTGATTAAATACGTTAGAATCCTTGACTTCGTGGCTATTTTCTCTATAAATAAAAAGCTGCGGTAAATTCACCACAGCTTTTTGTTAGGTCTCATATTCAATTTGATAGGCATGATCCGATGTATTGTATAATGCTTCCGAGTATTCAATCACTTTTTGATCATAATCATAGGATTTTCGAATTCTTTTCAAAGCTAGCGTTTCTTTTGTTTTTAAAAGGTCCTGCTCCTCATCGTTTAATGCAATTGCTATAAAATCATCTATAAATCGATCAATGTCTAACCCATTTTGGTAAAGAATCCGATAGAGTGAATCTTGTTCAAGATCCGCTTTAGTAACTTTGTCCAAACCAACGGGCAAATAATGATTGAAATAAATATAAGGTTTTCCATCTAGCAAGTACATTCGCTGAAAACAAATCGCTTCCTCACCAAAGTATTCAAACACTGGATCTTCTTTTTTTAACTTGATCTTTTTCACATCTAGAATAATCTTTTCGACATTTCGCTGTGAATTTTCAAGTATCTGAGTGAAGCTAATTGCTTTTGATAGTTTATTGTATGGACGCTCACTAAGAACGGTCGTCCCTTTTCCTCTCTTTTTCTCCACATATTCATCAGCCGCTAACAGTTCGATGGCCTTTCTAACTGTGATCTTACTTACCTTGAAAAGTTTTTCGAGTTCAGTCTCTGATGGTAACATCGTTCCTACCGGGTATTTACCGGAAAAGATATCCTCTTTTATTTTTTCAGCGACTTCCAGATATAACACACGCGTTTTTTTCATATCTACCACCTTTCCATCGTTTATTATTCTTCATTTAGAATAGCATTAAGACTAGCGTTTGAAAAGCCAGATTCAACTTCATCACCAAATATAATGAAGCCTTTTCAGTTCGGAAGATTTTCTAGGAAATTTACCAAATAGATTGACCATCACCCTAATTCAAATAAAATTAATCGCTATCACCATTGCCTTTCCCCCTCAACTTATGTACTGTTTAAGTAATAAATAAAAGCAAGGAGGTCCCTATGACATTCAAGCATATCGTTGTCTTCACTGTGAAAGAATTCAACAAAAACACCGAAAAAGATGGCTATCTGCCTCAAAATGGTGTTGTTATCAATGCCTTTGTGAATTCCACTGGTTTTAATTCTGTCGCTGTCGGTTATGAAAAATAGTTATTGGCTAAAAAAAGAGTGGTTAACGATTCCTTCTTCGTTAACCACTCTTTTTTTATAATTCTTCGATCGGCAAGTTCATGCCTTTCCAGCCTTCCATCGCACCAGCCAGTTCGTAAGCTTCAAAGCCGGCTGATAACAGAATCAACAGAGCTTCTTTGCCTAACGTTGTTCCACCAGTCCAGTCGTAGACAACATAGGTCTTATTTTTATCCAATTCAGCTAAATGATCTGCTAAATCTTTAGCCGGCATCGCGATTGCACCTTTGATTTGGTCTTTTTTTACTTGTGCTGGAGCGTTGCGGACATCTAATACGACGTAAGGGGAATCTTCCTTATCCATATTTTGTAAAACAACAAAGTGGTTGATATATAGGCTCAAGTAGGTTTTTAATAGCTCAATTTTCTTTTCGTTCATTTTTATTACTCCATTTCTTTCGTTAATTTGGTGGTGCCTTGTTTAATTTTATTTAATAGGTAGAAAAACTGGTCGATCTCTTCTTCGGACAATTCCTCCGTCAGTGTATTAACAAATTCAAAATTATCCGGTAAAAAAGCTTCCAGAACTTCTTTTCCTTGATCCGTCATTTGGATTTGAACCGCCCGTTTATCTATTAGTGACGGGATTTTTTTGACCCACTGCTCTTTTTCCATACTGTTTAACAGCTTGGTGATTGTTGCTCGTGAAGCCCCGAGTTTTTCTGCTAATTCAGATGGCAGCAGACTGTTTTCTTCCGCTGAATTCAGAAACATCAAAATAATAAACTTTGATTCAGACAGACCGTACTGCGCTAAGACTTGATCATAAGCCTTCTGCATCTCACGATAGGTCCACTGCAGATCCAAAAACAGTAGTGCCTGTTCTGAATTTGAAGATTTCGCATATTGATCAACAGTCACCTGCATCCGCTGATTGTTGGGTCGATCTTTGAACGTAAATCTTTCCATGATTTTCTCCTTTAAATATAATTAGCTGGCTAACTATATTTAGTATAAACTTATTTTGCTAAAAGTCAACTTGTTTTGCTCAGATCTTTTTTACAAAAAAAAGTGAAGGCTCTCGTCCATACGCGCGTCAAGAACCTTCACTTTATTATTTTTCTAATAGATAATAATTTAACCGAAACTTTCGATTTCCCCTCACAAATAAATTCCGCTGCTGGGTCGTTGGATAATAAGCTGCGGTCATCGTTTTTAAGCCGTGATTGAAAAATAGTTCGCAGGTGGAATGATCCACAAATAATCTCAAATGAAGAGGGCTATTTTCTTTCAAAACCGTCTCGCGTGTTTCACCAAAGGCAGGATTTAGTGGTTCGGCGGTTTTTCGGCGATCAAGTCGGACTTTACCAGTTGTTGTATCATATGTTAATAACAGAGATTGTTCGCCTTTTTCATCCGCGAATAGTTGAACAACTCCTTGCGTATTTTTCGGGATAACCATTTCTAACTCGTAGCAATTTGTAGTTTCTTTGGTCACGGCTTCATTGGACTCGACTATCAGCTGCTCATGGCTTTTTCTCAATTTTTTTGTCTCAGCGACTGGGTATTGCAGCAACTGTCCGTCGATTATTTTTAGTTCTTTGACTAAGCTTAAACAATGGGCCCAGCCATCTTCAAAGGTTGGATAACTCATTTCCGGCAAGCCGACCCAACCAATGCTCAAGCAGCGTCCGTCTGGCGCCGTGAAGGCTTGGGTGGCGTAAAGATCAAATCCTTCATCTAGTAATTGCTGCGGAGTGGGATTTTCCAGGCAGTTCGTTTCTTTCTTGTAAGCATCCGCCAAAATATAGGTGTTAGGATAGACATTTTGATAAGGCAACGTCTTCTGGTCTAACCCTTGAGGACAAAGTAAAAGCAGTAGCTTGTCCTCAATAAATAATAGATTCGGACATTCAACCATAAAACCAAGGTCTTGCGAAATAGCGAGTGTTCCTAGATTCCTCCATTCCTTCAAATCATAACTTTCGTAAACGAGGATCGTTCCTTTTTCCCCAGTCGTTTGTGCTCCAATGATCATTAGATAAGTTTCTTTGTAGCGGATAATTTGTGGATCACGAAAATGGGCAGTGATTTCCTCAGGCATTTGCTTGATCAAAGGTTCTTCGATTTTTGCGATTACACCATCAGTTTCCATCCAAGCTCCTAATTGATAACTGTGACGTTCCCAAGCCTGGTCCCGTACATTTCCGGTATAAGCTAGAAATAATTTTTCTCCCACTGGTAGTCCACTGCCAGAATAAACACCCTGAGCATCATAAACAGAATCTGGTGTTAGCGCCAATCCCTTTTCTTCCCAATGAATCAAATCCGACGAGCTAACATGATACCAAGATTTCAAACCATGCACCGCTCCAAAGGGAAACGCTTGATAAAACAAATGCCATTCACCGTTGAAAAAGCTAAAACCATTAGGATCATTCAACAGACCGGTAATTGGTTGAACATGATAATCCAACCGCCAATTAGAATCCTGAACGGTATTTTTTAAATGTTCAAGATATTCCGCTGGCCAGTCCTGATAGAAACGGTAGCGTTGTTCTTGGTTCCACTCCATTTTCTCCACCTACGATCCAAGAATTGGTAAAACGTAATCTTGATTGTATTCCAGCCCTGCGATTGCTTCTTTTGAATCGGTGATGATCACCATAACCGTCGCATCTTTACCTTTTTCTGCAATCATTTTTAAATTGATCGTACCGATTGCTTGTCCTTGTTTAATTTTTTCGCCGACTTTGATCTTCAGGTCAAAAGGCGCACCATTTAATTCCACGGTGTCTATTCCAAGGTGAAGCAATAATTCCATCCCATTGTCAGCCACGATTCCAACCGCGTGCTTCGTTGGCGCGATCATTTTTACCATACCTGAGACCGGTGCTTTGATTGTTTCGGTGCTTGGTAATACCGCAAAGCCTTCCCCCATCATTTTACTGGCAAAAACCGGATCGTTGACCTCTGAAATCGGAATGATCTCCCCTTCAATTGGTGAATATACTTTTACATTTTTTGTGTGTCCTTCCGTTGGAAGAAAGGTTTCGACTTTGGTATCATTTTTTTTGGTAACAAACAGATTCGTCAAAATGAAGGCTAAGACAAAGGTAGCGACTCCGACTGAAACGTACGTAATGACTTGATAAGGCTGATAAATGTACATTAATGGTGATAACAACACGGCCAATCCGTAGCTATTTGCTTGAATGCCTAATAATGACAGAACCATGCCGCCGACTGCAGAGCTTCCTAACATGACTAAGATCGCTTTCATTCCTGTCCGCATCACCACACCGAATAACGCCGGTTCACTGACCCCTAGCATTTGGGTGACAGTCGCAGAGATCCCAGCCGTTTTAATTGAAGCACTCTTCGTTCGCAAAGCAATCGCTAAACAAACTGCCGCATTGGCAAAACCATACATCGCACACACCGTGATCAATGGATTGAAGCCCGTCGTGGCAATCAAAGACGTTTCAATCATGATAAACATATGATGCATCCCGGTCATTACTGCGATAGGATAAAGGAATCCGATGATCAAACCACCGATACCAAATGGTAAATGCAGGAACATTTCGATTACTTTGACCGCTTGGCCTTCAAACGTATGGACGATAGGACCTAAAACAAACAACGCTACAAAGACAGAAACTAAGATCACAACAAAAGGTGTGAAGATCAGATCCATCGCATTCGGCATTACTTTACGTAATTTTTTCTCTAACGTGGCACCGATCATACCGGTGATCAGCGCCGTTAAGATCGAGCCTTGATAGCCAACTAAAGGAATCACTCCGAAAGCCATAATTGGTTCAGCCGTTCCCCCTGCTACCGCGTAGGCATTCGGCAAGGACGGCGAGACCAGCATCAGACCGATTAGGAAACCAATGATTGGCAATCCCCCCATTTTTTTAAAAGCTGACCAGCAAATAAAGGCCGTTAGAAACCCAAAAGCCGTATCCGTTAAAACAGTCACAGAGGCACTCAACCATGCTGGAATACTATTTGGCGTTAAGCCCATCGTGTGCAAAACGGTTTCATTGAATAAGACACCTTTTAATCCTAAGAAAAGTCCCGTAGCACCTAAAATAGGAATGATCGGAACAAAGATATCCGCGATATTTCGGACAGCCCGCTGCAATGGTGAAGAATCATCTTCGGCCATTTGATCTTTGGAAACTTCATTAAAAGAATAGAGCGACTGCAGGCCCGCATAGACCTTATTCACAATGCCGGTACCTAAAATAATTTGGTATTGCCCCGCATTGTAAAAGACGCCTTTGACTTCTTCCACTTCTTCCACTTGAGTATCATCGATCGCTTTTCGGTCTTTGACTTGCAGCCGTAAACGTGTGGCGCAGTGAGTAGCGGAGACAATATTGTCTTCCCCTACCACTGCTACGATCTTTTCTGCGATCTCCGAATAGTTTGTTTTAGTCATGATTTTCACCCTTTCTGATTACAACTGCTTGGTACGGTTGTAATACCTGCGTTCCATCCGTCAGTTCTACCGTAGGATAATTATTTAACAAGATTTCCCCTGAAGCTTGGACCTTGTGCTTTTGATTGCTTAAATTCACAAAAATCTGAAGCGTCTTTTCTCCTACTCGCTCATAACCAATCACTGCATCCGCGGTTTCTAATGGTACGAAATCGCCGTAAATCAATGTGTCGCGATAGATTGAATGATTCCGCAATTGGATCATTTTTTTGTAGAAAGTCAAAATAGAATCCGCTTGATTGATTTGATCAGCCGCATTGACTTGTTTTTGATCTCCCGTCAGTTTTAACCAGGTAGTCGCTTCACTAAAGCCGGCCTTGTCCGAGGCATCCCATTGGAAAGGGGTACGATTATTGTCTCTCGAACGCTGATTAACAAAATTCAATGCTTCTTTCTCAGAAAAGCCTTCCAATAAAGAACGCTGATAGTTATCGATACTGGAAACATCATTGAAATCTTCAATTGTTGTTCGTTGGAAGTTTTTCATGCCGATTTCTTGGCCTTGGTAAATAAACGGCGTTCCTCTTAAGAAGAAAAATAAGGCTCCTAGTGCTTTTGCGCCTATCTCATTTTGATAGCGTTCATCAGTGATATATTTCGATAAGGACCGAGGCTGATCGTGATTTTCTAAAAAATTCGCCCCCCAGCCGCTGTTTTGAATCGCTGTTTGACTCTTGAACAATAATTCTTTTAAATCTTGTGGCTGCCAATTCGTTCGGCGGAACCACTCGCTTCCGTTCTCTACATCCACGTCCGCATAATGAAAATCAAAAATCATATTGAAATAGCCGTCCGACCCAATGTATTGATCGTATTGTTCATAAGGAACGCCTGGCGCCTCCCCGACACTGACACATTCATATTTTTGGAATGTTTCCCGATTCAATTCAGCTAAAAAGTTTTCAATCCCTGGGCGATTGCGGGTCTTTTCTTTGACACTACCAAGCCCATCACTACCATCCACGGCAATATCACTGTAGTCCTGATCTTTTTTAATAAAAGTGATGGAATCGATCCGAAAACCGGCAATTCCCTTTGACAGCCACCAATTGATCATTTCATAAATGTCTCGTCGCAATGCCGGATTTTCCCAATTCAGATCCGGCTGCCGTTTGTCAAACGTGTGAAAGTAATACAGGTTCTCCTCATTCGGCACTGGTTCCCAGACACTGCCGCCAAAGATCGAACGCCAATTATTGGGTGGATTCCCCTCTTTGCCTGATTTAAAAATATAATAATCACGATAAGGACTCTTGGCATCGGCTAACGCCGCTTGAAACCAAGCATGTTCATCCGAGGAATGGTTGACTACCAGATCAAGGATCAATTTGATTCCTCGCGCTTTGGCTGCTTCAATCAGCTCATTCAAGTCTGCCATTGTGCCAAATTCTTTTTGTATACCTTTATAATCAGCTATATCGTACCCATTATCAACCATTGGCGAGGTGAAAATCGGACAGATCCATAGCATCGTGACCCCTAGTTCAGCTAAATAATCCAGCTTTTCCGTGATTCCTTTGATATCGCCGATACCGTCATTATTACTGTCATAGAAACTTTTCGGATAAATTTGATAAACTACCTCTTCTTTCCAAAACTTTTTGTCTTCATCAACCAAGTTCTTTTCTTTTAAAAGCATCTCCATAATTTAAATCTCCTTTTGTGGTATCGATACCACATTTGTTTTAAAGAAAATCCGCTTATGCAGATTTTCGAATAATCAATTCTAAAACTAATTCTGTCTGATCTAACTGATAGCTATTCCCTTCCATTTTCGCAATCAGCAGGTTGGTCGATTCTCTGCCTAATGCTTCGATTGGCTGAGCGATCGTCGTCAACGGTACCGCCAAAATCCCAGTAAAGGGCTGATTATCAAAACCTAAAATCGCTAAATCTTCTGGAACTTGCTTTCCCTGTGAGAGATAGGTTTCTAAAATACCGCTAGCCACTTCATCACTACTAGTGAACACTGCGTCAGGTCGAAGCTCTGCCGGCAGCGACAGCATCTTCTCGGCAACTTGCCGGCCATCTTCAATTGAATGAATCTGTTTGAAAATCCAATCGATCTTCATTGACAAGTTATGGCGATTTAAAGCTCGTTCAAATCCTTCGGTCCGAGAATTCCCATGACCGCCGCGAGTCAATGTTCCACCTGTACAGTAGGCGATTTTTTTATAGCCCTGATTGATCAAATATTCCGTCGCCTGATAGCTTGCCGCCTCTTGATTGGTAAATACTTGCGGTAGCTTTGCATCAGGGATCTGTTCGTTGCATAATACGATCGGACCATACTCTTGATAGGCTTCAATAACTTTGGCATCGCCTTCGATCGAACACATGATTAGTCCAGAAATCACTTGCTGTTTCAACATTTCCAACATATTAGTCTCCGCCTGTTTATCATCATAGGTCTGCATGACTAAAACATTATAGCCATGATGCCGGGCATTTTTTTCGATGGAATCCACCAAATGAGAAAAAAATGGATTCGCGATGCGAGAGACTAAGATCCCAATCATCGTCCCCTTTTTCGAACGCAGCTGGGTGGCTACGGAACTTGGGGTGTAATCCAATTCAGCCATTGCGGCTTGAATCCGTTTCCGTTTATCTTCAGAAATATAGGGATGGTGATTCAAATATCTTGAGACTGTCGAGACAGACAGTCCGGCTTTTTTCGCCACGTCTTTGATTGTTGCCAATTCTTCACCGCCTTATGGTATCGATTTCATAAATAGCATACAATGCTCTGATCTATTTGTCAATCTATTTTATGAAAAAAGCGAATCAAGCAATACCGCTTGATTCGCCAACTATTTCTATGAGTTAATTTACCCTTCATAATCAACCGTCGCTAGTGTCTCTTCTTTCGTCAACTGTTTGATCCCCGTGTAATACCAAATGCCAGTCAATACTACCGAAACCCCATCAGCAAACGGTGCCGCATGTAGCAAACCGTCCATGCCCCATTGTCGCGAAAAAATCAAAATAGCCGGGATCAATAAAATGATTTGCCGTGTCAAGGTCAAGAAGATCGCAGAACGAGTCCGTCCAGTGGCTTGGAAAAAGTTCGAAGCGACGATTTGAAAACCAATCACTGGTAAAAATAAAAACCACGACCGTAAGGCTTTGCTACCAAAAGCAACCAACTCTGGTTCACGGTTAAACAGACTGACTAACAGCTCTGGCGCCACTCTGGTGATGATCCAACCAATAGCCACAATCGTCGTGGCGGTTAAGATCGCTAACTTCTGTGCTTCTTTGACCCGCTGATATTTTTTAGCGCCAAAGTTGAAACTAACGATTGGCTGCGCCCCTTGGACCAGGCCGGTGATAGGCATCAAGAGAATTGTTTGCACACTATTGACAATCCCCATTCCAGAGACAGCGATATCTCCGCCATAAGCCAATAAATTCATATTCAACACCACATTCAGCAAGCTATTTCCTAGCTGCAATAAGAAATTAGGCAAGCCTAGCGCCGTGATCCGCGTCGCAATATGGAGCCGGATCCGCATATTTTTCAGCTGAATCTGATGATGACTGCGCCGGCTAAAAAAATAAGCAAGAATCCAAGCCATCGAAATAAATTGAGACAAAATCGTCGCGGCCGCCGCCCCTGACATGCCCATTTTAAAGACATAAATGAAGATCGGATCAAGAATAATATTGACGCCGGCACCCATAAACATCGTGATCATCGCCAATTTTGGTTGACCGTCTGCCCGTAAAAAATTATTCAAACCTAGACTAACGATTTGAAAAACAGCACCAAAGAAAATGATGCGCATATATTCTGTCGCAAAAGGCAACACCGTTTCACTGGCACCAAACAACTGTAAAACCGGTCCTAAAAAAAGCTGCCCTAAAATCATAAACAGCACTCCGCTGAAAAGTAGCAAAGAAAAGGCATTTCCTAAAGCCAATTCTGCCTCTTGCGGCTTCTTCTCTCCCAGTTTCATGGAAAAAAGTGTCGCTCCTCCGACACCAAATAATAATCCGATGGAAAGCAGAATGATCATAATAGGAAAACCGATAGTGATGCCTGCTAGTCCGTTCGCGCCTAAATCAGGCGCATTGCCGATATAAATACGGTCCACCACATTGTACAATGCGTTGACCATCATGCCGATAATTGCTGGAATCGAAAACTTGATTAATAAATTTGAAACTTTCTCGGTTCCTAAAGGATTTGTTTCTTCCATCTTATTCTCCTCACTTGTGTTCAGACTTTTTTACTAACTTCTCAGCTAAAACTTTTAACGATCGATCGTTGAGTCTTTCTCCTTGTTTTTTTCAAACTCATCCACTTTGTCTACCAACTCTTCTAAGATGGAAAAAATGGCTTGTTGTTTTTCTTCATCAAAGTCCCCCAACAAAATCCTATTCCATTCAAGCAAACTATTTTTGATGCCTTCTCTGATGGCCACCCCTTCGTCTGTCAAAAAGACGCGGTTACAGCGCTTGTCTACTTGATCCTTTTCTTTTCTTACAAACCCTTTTTGCACCAAAGCTTGAATCGTCCGAGTCATCAAGGCCTTGTCCACTTGCAAATAATGAGCAATCTCTTCTTGAGTCACTCCCGGATTTTCATAGAGGAACATCAAAACCGGCTGCTCCGCGGATGTAATGTGATAAGGTTTCAACGCAGTATTCAAATAGATCTGATTCTTGCGATACAAAATCGAGATCAATCTTCCAGGGACTTTATCCATAGTTACCTCCAACTATTAATTGACTTGTCAACTATTATTTTAAGAGCAGCTCGTTGATAAGTCAACTATTATTTTACAAAAAAAGGATCTAACGAATTCGTTAGATCCCTTTACTTTTCGCTGTTTAAAAGACTCAGCAACTCAAACCCGGTATTAACCTTTGAATAGATCGAACAAACCACAAAAAGTTTTTTTCCGCCAAACGCAACTTTTGCGAAGCGGCGGGAAGAAGCTGGAATATGATGATGTCCATGAACCACACCGAGAATATTGTATTCCGCAAAAAGTTCTTCGATTCCCGGTTCTTGACAAATATTTTCCTTATTATACGCTTCGCTCATTGGCGACAGTAAGCTCAGCTCATTAAACAATGGCGCGTGAGAGACGATCACTGTTGGCATTTCTCGATCCTCTCCCAGCAACTCGTTCAATGTTTTCAAAATAAAACGTTGAACAGCTGCTCTTTTTTGGACTAAAGCCACGGGAATCGTCAGCCCAATATAACGAACGCCATCATGGATCAGACTTTCATTGTTCAATACGTGCATTTTCGCAAAACGTTGCGTCAACTCTTCTTTCACTACTCCATAAAAAGAATCATCGCCAATCGGCAATAGATATGAGGCTTCAGCTGGATCAGTCGTTAAAGCTTTAAACCATTCATAGTGGAAAAATGAGCGCCATTTTTTCCACTCATTCGTCGTGGTATCCGCGCTTTCTGGCAACACATCCAGTAATTCGTGCATTCCCATAACATAGATTCCGGCAATCTTTTGATCCTCTACTTTAGAATCTGAAACATCTCCCGCTAAAATATTAAAGTTTCGATTGACGAAAGGCAACTGCCCCTCTGTCGCATGAATATCCGAAAGTACATTGATCAAGTTCCGGTTTTCGGTAGAATGGACGTTTCCAAAAGATTTCGCCAATTCATCTGGATGGACGCTATGGGCAATATAATTCTCGCGCAAATAGGTGAGCTCTTTGCCATATTCCGAGCGCAATAATGGCCGAGTGTTTATCAGCGGCTGATTCGTCAGCCGCAATGCATTTTCGATGCCTTGCTGCACTTCCTGCGGCAATAAAGCTAGAGCTGGCTCAATATTCGAATGAATCGACAAATTATTTTCTAATAATAAAGGATCTGGTTCAGTCGAATCCAACAGTTGTACATTTCCTCCATCGATCATCAAGGGCAGCGCATTGGTCGCCTGTACAACAAAATTCAAATATTCCGAAAGATAACCGGAGATACCGGTTTTAAGATTCTCGCTAAATAAAAACTTTCCGGCTAAATTGGCTGACAGCGGGCCCGTCTCGTCGTGCTGCATCAAACGCCCGGTTACTTGGATCTCTAGTAAAGGATTTTGTAGGATCGCATTGTAGGCTTGTTTCACTTCAAAAGAGTTTTCGCTTACCTTTTGACCTGAGACTTGAAAAATACTTTTGACCAAGTATTTTTCGATCGTTGATTGGTGCAATTCGATATATTGGCGAACTCCCTCTGGCCGTAACAAGTATTGAATTCCCGCTCGCTGAATATAATTTCGCGCGGTATCATAAGGGATCGCCGAATATACCAAATCCCCCTTCGTTGAGATACTCAAGGAGTTGTCTCGTGTATTATAGGTCAGTTGAAAATAATCATTTTTAAAGACCGTCTTATTGACCGGGCGGCGCTTGTTCTCTGGGAACAGCTCGATGCGAGAGGCTAAAGCTGGTGGCATGCGGACTTCATTGGCTTGAGGTAAAAAGCCTGCTCGTCTGCTGAGTTTCTTTTCATCGTCTGTCAATCAAGCACCTCCTTTTTCGTAGTTTCTATTTGCGAAAATTATACCGCAAAAATTGATCAGATAGACGTTTCTGATAGAAAAATTTTGTGCGTTAAGCTTTCTCTAAGCTTTGCCTTGTACACTGCAATTGTGGATGAACTTGGTGTTTGAACTCACGAGTGGGACTTAAAACGACGGTTTGTTTCATTTACACATGAGGTGCAGGTTCGATTCCTGTCGTCCACATTTTAATCGATTACAGCTGAGAGGCTCCTTGCTTTTTTTTCAGTAGTAATATTTGATTTTATCATCCTTCTCTCCATCTACTTTCTCTTCACCTTACGATGTCACCATTTATCTTCCATCGTACAATTGCTACCTGGAAACACAAACTCCTCGTAAAAACATCTATTAACTTTTTTGCAATAGTAGTACCTATTGTAATTTCTACTTGATAGCGTCGATTAGTGGAACTATGTTTTAAAGACTTTAAACAAGACGAACCAGTTTGCTATATTTTTTATGCTACTATTATCCTATAAGATAAACTTAAGGAGATTACTATGAAAAATAATGCTGTTATCTTACTCTTTCTATTATCATTAATCACTCTATCGGCTTGTAGTAATAAAAATGAAACTACTGTGAGCACAACAACTAAAAATAGAAAAAGATTACTCTTCAAAAACTACTGAAGCACATCAATCCAGCAAGGATCAATCCTCCTCAAATTCAACTTTGTCATCTCAAACTATAGGAAATGAAGAAACTCAAAAATCTGATGAATCTGAAAACACTACTATTGAACAACTCCCTGTTAGTAGTCTCTCCGAAGTTTAAAAAAAATGCTAAAGCAGATATTTATAATCGATTAGTCTCTGCTAGAGATGCCGCCGTCGAACACCAAAAACAAACGATTGCGCAAGGTGGAACTGCTAATGACGTTCAAAGCCCTCTTTCGGCTCTAATTTTTGAAAGCAATATTCTTGAAACAGAATATCCTCAATATATTGATTACATTAGAACTACTATTAAGGAGCTAGGATACTAACGTTTATGTTTCCGTGATAGGTTGAGTTAAACGCTTTTTTTGAATTTATTAGAACTTAAGACTGATACATTTTGAAATCATTTGTGTTAACTTACTTATAGAAAGGAGATTAACACATGAAACGTCTAATTAGTTTACTAGTTTTTCTTGTTATTGTCGGTGGTTCAAGTTGGTACTTATATCAACAAAATTTTGGATCTCGTGATCTTTACACAAAAGTTATTCATGATGGTCGGCGAGTTAGTGAAGGTAAAGATAAATACGGCGAAGTTATTCATTACAAGTACAAACTTCCTAGTTTTGATGAAAAAAATGTTAAACATACAATTACTTTTAAATCTGTTGGGAATAAGAAGATAAGGAAAAATGCTTATTTACTCATTCATTACAACAATAAAAAAGGGGTCTTAGGTTGGGAAGAGATTAAATCTACTGATATCCCTAAACCTATTTTGAATTCTTTAATTAGATAATCTTTTCAAACAAAGTGGCTTACAACCACTTCTTTTTTTATAGATACTATTTCTATTTAATTCGCGTGGTTAGCGGAACTAAATATATGATTCCACTAAGTCCATGACTTTCTTCACTATTTCAAATTCGATAGCTTCTGATTCTTCAAAGCCATGTACTATTTCCGGGAATAAGTTGTCATAAACAACCCAGATAATAATTTGACGTTTATTGCCAAAATTAATTTATTAAATGATCTGATTCAACCGTTAAAGTGCTTCCAGAATTAATATCATACAAATCAAAACTGAACTGTATTAACTTCTTAATCATTCGCCGTCCTCCAAATCATTTAGTATTGTTTGATATTCTTCATCGATGCCATCTTTATCTAAATCATTAAACAATGAAACCATCGATTTGATTATTTGATCATGTAAATCATCACTTATAGGCTCATCCAGATTGCCATGAAACATAGGGATTCCAAATGTGCCATGTTCCTCTTGAAGAATCCTATAAACGTCTTTTCGTGTTTTAGTCATGTTGAAACCTCCTTAACTTCGTACCTTCATAGAGAAACCATTTACAATTTCTCGCTTTTTCAATATAGTTAAATAACGAGGAGGAATCACTATGCGAATTGACAATTTACTCAAATCAAACTCATTATTATATGTGGGAATAGTTTTCATCATACTTAATGCAATTTTTCTGAATTTCAATTTTTTCATTAATATTTTGGGATTGGCTCTTATTCTTTTTTCTACGGATATCACAAAAATAATTAATAATTTTCTAAAAGACAATCGCTAGTTGATTGTCTTTTCCATATTATAAAAAGTAGTTGATAGCCTTCGATTACTTAATCAGCGATTCTAATATCAACCCTTTTTTTATACCTATTCCTTTTTGTAAGTGTTTGAGCATATAATAGAATTGCCCTGGAGGAAATAGGTGTAGTACTTGGACAGTCGATTATGACTGTCCTTTTTTTCGTCTTTCTTGATGAAACTTATATTAATTGAAAGATTTCCCTATCATCTTTGGCAAATTTCTTCTTGTTCATTTTCTATAGATACTGCATACTTAACTAGGGGTGATTAAGTTGAAAATGCGTCGTATCTTACCTATCATAGCTATTTGGTGGATTGCAGTAGCCAGCTGTGGAATGATCACTGGGATCACTATTTCGAACAACATAAAAGACAAAACAAAAAGTAAAGATTCTTAGCTTTATCTGTCCTTAAAAAATAGAAATGAACATCAATAAACTCCTCGCTTTTATATCTACTAATTTTTATGTGTTATACTTTTAGTACGAATTGTTTACATTTTCATTTGCTTACTTCAGTTTCCGCTGAAGTAAGCTTTTTCATTGTTATCACGTTTTTTCTTCTATACCGTCTGATTGCGTAACCATTTCTGATTTAAAAATAGTACCAATTGATCAGTATCTTTTTAAGAAAGAGATATTGTACTTTCTCTTCTGTAGAACCTGAAAATACTGATAATATAATTAATGGCATTTCTTTTATCATTCATTATCTGTAATTTTCCATTCCAAATAATGGATATCTTTTACCTTAAAACATGACTAATCCAATTAGCAACATAAGTTTCGATAAAAGCTGCTATAACAATTAGTGGGATGACGTACTTAACATAACATATTAGTAAAAGCTTCAATTCATCAAACAGCCGAGTTTCTGTGTTCTTGGATATTTTATATCTGATCCATTGGTTAAAATTATCAAGAGCTACCATCCAAACGCAAAATGTTAGCAGCTCAACTAGCATATGTGGCAGAGATGAAATCAAAATCACACATCCTTTTACTAACGAGTACCTAAACACTATACCAAATAAGATTCCAGATAATATAGCTGTGAAAATTGGCTGGACCCAATATAAAAATCGTATAGGTATGATTGATAATATCAACATACCTATTGGGACTTTAAATCCATTGTTAAAAATATAAGCAACTACCAAATTTAAACCTGATTTTTGTGATACTGAATTGGGAATATTGCTTGATACAGAATTTAAAGTATCTGATATATTGGGATTAATAATATAAGTTATTACTGCCGAGACAAAAGTAACAACTATCGTGATACTTAAATATTTAATGGACTTTAAGTCTTTATTCATTGGCTCCGCTCCTTTTGTGGATCTGTTGCAAAGTTTTCTGATGAACCTCATTTTAGAGTAAAGTGATAACAAAAGATAGCGTTGGTCATTTACTAGGCATTTTTCAAATCTTCCGACTAATAATATTTCATTTATTTTAGCTTGCTCTGCAAACTTTTTCCATTTAAAAAAGGTCATTGATAGCCCCAATTATAAGAGCTATGTTACTCCGTCCACTTACAGACTGTCTTCGTTTTTTCTGATTCTCCTTTGTTATCCCAACTACAATCATAATGATCATTGTTTCGTACATAATAGGCCATACGGCTGTTTGATGGGATAACTCTATACCATTCGATATATCATAATTTATCTGTTACTTCTTTTCTCTCAGATTTGAAGACAAGAGATTCTTCGTCTGAATCTAAGTTCTTTACCAATTCTGGTTCAAAAATATCTTCATACATATAGAGATTGTGTAAATAATTTATCTTAAGTATTCTGGATACTGGAAAGAGGAGGACATTTCAGACCAATTATCCATCCAATTTTTGGTAACGATCGGATTTTTTTCGCAAAATCGTTTAAATTTTCTAAAGACAGCTCTTTGGTAGAAGTTTTTTTGCTAAGAGATATACTCGAATATGTATGGAACATATACTCCTTTTTGGTTCTGTAAAAAAGGATAGTTCTAAAAAAACAACTTCTTGTCTCAGAAAAAGTTCAAACTTTAATTCCCAACAGAACTTCCATTTCAATGCAGACTGAAAAATCGAAGATAATTCCATCTTTTCGAGTTTTCTAGCATATTCCTCTAAGGAACTCTGGACCTTGAATCGTGGGTGAAGCCGTGTAAAGGCTTTGGTAAAGTTTACTCCGACACTCGATTGTTAGATGGTCTTTTTCAATCAGATTATTAAGGTATTTTAGCGGTTTACTAGGGATCTGTCAGTGACAATAACCTTTTCTTCCTTATATTTTATATAAGCTATCTGATAGTTGCTGTATTCTAATTAAGGATATTTTATTCATTTTTGGTCCTCGAGACTCTAAAATTAGTTTGCCCAACCGGTTTAATAATAGAAAAAATAACAATTCACCTTGCTAACCCGTAATTAAAATCAAAACCACCCGTGTGAACGGGTGGTTTGTTCTGCGGCTGGAAGCCTCTATTACCGGTCACAGCCTAAAAGGCTTTCTGAAAGGTCTCCCTCTTGCACCACTTTTACTCGCTGATTCTAAAAGAATCTCTCACTACTTCTTCTTATTTTTCTTTCCTGTAAACGGATCATGCTCTTCGAACAATGTTAGCTGATCTGCTACATAATCTTCCTGTACTTGATTACGAATATATTCAGCTATTTGCTCCTTGTTTCTTCCTACCGTATCCACATAATATCCTTTACACCAAAATCTTCGGTTTCCATATCGGTATTTCAACTCTGCATGACGATCAAAAATCATTAAGCTACTCTTTCCCTTTAAGTACCCGATGAATTGTGACACACTCAACTTTGGTGGAATACTTACAAGAAGGTGGATATGATCTTTACAGGCATTGGCTTCTATAATCTCCACTTTTTTTCTTTCACATAGTTATCGAAGAATCTACCCAATACTTTGCTTATATTTTCCATAAATTATTTGTCTCCGATATTTTGGGGCAAATACGATGTGATACTTACATCTCCATTTTGTATGTGCTAAACTTTCAGTATCCTTTTTCATAAGGGCTCCTCCTAAATTTGATTGTGATGCGGTCGGGAAACCAACATCAGTTTATCAATTTTGGGAGGTCTTTTTAATACCACGCTGGAAGCTCTCCGGAACCACTCGCAGAGCAAGTGGTTTTCAGAACATACAATCAAAACCACCCGTGTGAACGGGTGGTTTGTTCTGCGGCTGGAAGCCTCTATTACCGGTCACAGCCTAAAAGGCTTTCTGAAAGGTCTCCCTCTTGCACCACTTTTACTCGCTGATTCTAAAAGAATCTCTCACTACTTCTTCTTATTTTTCTTTCCTGTAAACGGATCATGCTCTTCGAACAATGTTAGCTGATCTGCTACATAATCTTCCTGTACTTGATTACGAATATATTCAGCTATTTGCTCCTTGTTTCTTCCTACCGTATCCACATAATATCCTTTACACCAAAATCTTCGGTTTCCATATCGGTATTTCAACTCTGCATGACGATCAAAAATCATTAAGCTACTCTTTCCCTTTAAGTACCCGATGAATTGTGACACACTCAACTTTGGTGGAATACTTACAAGAAGGTGGATATGATCTTTACAGGCATTGGCTTCTATAATCTCCACTTTTTTTCTTTCACATAGTTATCGAAGAATCTACCCAATACTTTGCTTATATTTTCCATAAATTATTTGTCTCCGATATTTTGGGGCAAATACGATGTGATACTTACATCTCCATTTTGTATGTGCTAAACTTTCAGTATCCTTTTTCATAAGGGCTCCTCCTAAATTTGATTGTGATGCGGTCGGGAAACCAACATCAGTTTATCAATTTTGGGAGGTCTTTTTAATACCACGCTGGAAGCTCTCCGGAACCACTCGCAGAGCAAGTGGTTTTCAGAACATACAAAAAAACATCTCTAGATTTTATTAAATAAAATCTAGAGATGTAAACTAACAAATTAAAGATTATGGTAAAAATTGTGTCAATTGAAGAAATTTTTTCCTAATTTTTTGTATCTTTCAATTTGGAATGAAATATTATTTAAGTTTTTATTGCATCAACATAATTAATCAATTTATTACCTCTTTCCAGATGCTATATAAAACTAATTTCTTTAAGGTGAGAGCGTGATTCAAATCCCAAATACTCATCACCTTTTGACATTAGTTTCTGACATTACATAAAATTTCATTCTTCGATAGAACCGTTGTTCTTTTGGAATTAATTCGGAAACTTGGGTATTATCGTAACCTGTAAATAGTTGTTCTCCTCTGAGTGCAATAGGTTTTTTTATCAAAGCTGGATGTTTTGCCATTAGAGCAACTAATTCATTTACTGTGAATGACTCAATATCTTTTTCAGTAAAGTTAAATAGAATTTTGAGTGATCGATAACTCAGAATATCTTCAAAGCCATTTTTGGTAAAAGTTACGAGGCCTAAAATTTCCTCAGCTGACAAAGGGTCTTTATCGATAAAACGTTTTTCATAATCAAAATCCTGCCTTTCCAACCAATTTAGCAATTTTTTACAGGATGAGTGACTTTTCTGTACAAAAACTTTTAACAATATAAACGCTCCTTAATATAGTTTTTTAAAGGAAATTTCTAATAACTTCTATTTAGCATGTTTTCCCCTTTTTTTACGATCCCTGTTCCAGTAGAACAAGCCCATAAGTCCAAGCAGTGTTGAGCCTAATGCTGTAAACCAACTATTGCTCTCACTACCTGTCTTTGGTAACTCTTTACCTATTGTTTCTCCGCCTGTGCTAGATAGCTTCTTAATTGCTGTTCCTTTACTTTTCGATAGGATACTATTGTTTCCCAGATTATTGCTCTTAGTTGCTTTATGAGCACCCGTAGCAGCGTTTTCATCTGAATTTGTCAGTGTCATTGTAGCCTTACCATCATTGGTTATTGGTGCTTCATTTTCTTCCCATTTTGCATACAAAGTAATCGCTTCTGTCACTGCTGTTGTAAAATCATAAGCTGTATTCAGGCTTTCATCCGTGTACCAACCTTTAAAGGTTGATCCTTCTTTTATTGGTGCCTCCGGTTCCACAGCAGTTTTTCCTTTTTCGACGGATTGACTATCTATTGAAGATCCACCATTACTTTCAAAATCAACTGGGTAGTTTTCTGCTACAGGTGCTTCATTTTTTTCCCATTTCGCATACAAGATGATTGCTTCTGTCACTGCTGTTGTAAAGTCATAAACTGTATTCAGACTTTCATCCGTGTACCAACCTTTAAAAGTTGATCCTTCCTTTACAGGAGCGGTCGGTTCCATGGCTATTTTCCCTTTTTCGACATTTTGTGTCTCTACGAAAGTGCCACCATTACTTTCAAAATCAACTGGGTATTTTTCTGTTACAGGTGCTTCATTTTCTTCCCATTTTGCATACACGACTTTATCTTCAGAAAGTGGAATTCCAAAGTCAAAAAGTTCTGTCAGTGTATTGTCTATGTACCAGCCTTTAAAAGTAAAACCTTCTCTTACCGGATCTATCGGAGCAGTGACCTTCGTTCCGATCTCTAATACTTGTCCCTCAACTAAAGATCCCCCATTACTATCATACATGATAGTGATGTCATCTACTTGATTAAGAGTTGTATAAAAGGTCCAATCAGTATCATTCCCATCGTTATCTATACCAGCTACATAAACGCTCTTTACTTCGTTTTTAGGAATCACTAATATCTTTGTTACAGGATCGTATTCTGGTTGATCATTCCTCTCAAATACTTTGATAAGTTCTGAGGATAGTACTTTTGTTAAGTCTACCGATTTACTACCATCTGTATTAATAGTATAAAAGCCATCTAAGTCAATAACTACGTTTCCTGTATGACGACGTACTAAATCACATCCAATAAAGCTTGTCATACCAGCAGAAATATAAACCGTTTCTTGCTGGATAGAATGATAAGCGACCACAAGATTAGGACAATTCCTGAAATCAAGCGTTTTCAAATTACGATTGCCCGAATATTTTATTGTAACTAAATTCGTTAGACCAGATACATCTATATTAGTTATATTTTTATTATTATAAACATCCAATCTTTCCAAACTAGTAAAATATTTAATTCCTTCCATATTTTGAACATTTGCCGGAGTAGATAAAACTATAATTTTACTGATTTCATCATCTGATAGGAACCCATCTGAATTAGTATCATATTGCGAAATGAACCTTCTAAAATTTGCATCAGGGAAATTTGTTGCTTCTAGCGCAACACCTGCTATATTTCCTTGTTGTGTGAGATCATCAGCAATCGGAGCGGAAGCTGCAACAGCTTGCTGTGGGTCTGGTTCAGCAGAATCTTTGTTTTTTATCTTCTCTATTTTTGATTCACTGGTTTCTGTTACTTCTTCATTTTCAGGTAATTCTTTGTCTGCGTCTTCTTGTTCAAAATTCTTTGTTTCTCTCGACGCAAGAGAATTCTCTTTAGTTTGGGAAACAGTTTCTTTCAACCCTTGAACCTCTTCTCTCATTTGTACAGTATCAATTGGACTATTCTCAAATTGTTCAGGCTCTGTTACATTGTCTTCTGTCGCTTGGACAGATTGATCAGATACATCTTCTTGTGTAATTACTGAAGTCCCCAATTCACCAAGGGGTTCTTGGGTAACAGGTTTTTCTTGATCCAATATAAATGAATCTATAGACTCTTCGCTTGTTTCTACTTCTTCAATTTGCTCTGAAGATGAGACCCTCTGCTCCTTTTCATTTTCACCTTCCTCTGTTGGTTGAACAGGCTGCTCAATTGCTTCCTGCGTTGTAATTTCTGAAGCTTCTGCATCCATTTGCATTACAAGTCCTAAACTTGTCACAGCAAATAACGTAGCAGCACTACCTAATACTTTCTTTTTCATTTTTTCTCCCCTACCCTTTACCATTCTTGTTTAAACTTACCAACTATTTAAAGACTCCTGAGAAAATTTCAAAAAAACATATAACTAGAGTTATTATAATGCATAATTGTATGTCTTTCCACTTAATAATGGTTTTTAATGTTAATTACGGAGTAAAAATATAAAATAAATAAAATTAATAATAAATTAATGATAATAAATATGAAAAAAACTTGTTTTACAAGGTTATTGATACTATTCTAATATATTGGGAATAGGTCATAAAGGTTATATGGGCGCCACCACTCACACATATAATGAGTATTGCTCTGAGAGTTGAACACAAATATATTAAATAAGGTAACGTACGATACATATTCCGTAGATACTCACATTGATTTCATGATCACTAAATCAAATTCTATCGATGTGATATTTTTTATATCTTTTACTCAACTTATTTGTCCTAAGTCTCTTTTTAGTAATTCTATACTAAAAACTGTTAATATAACAATAAAATAAATTTCTGTAACTATATTGAACATAAATTCAGCAAAAGTTATAATTGTATTTAAAAAGGAGGTTAAAAATGTATAAAGTTAAAATACATTTCGAAGGAACTTACCATTTAGATGTTATTTATAACTTTAAGGTGATTCCTCGAACAAATGATTTTATTCAAATAAACAGCCACAACGTCACAACCAATGGAACTTATTTAGTTACTAAAGTTCTTTTACACGTTTTGAAAAACGACTTTCGAGATAGCGGTTTTGATGCAACTATTTTTGTAACTAAGTCAGCATAAAGTAGGATCATACAATATGATGATGGACTAATTGTTCGATATAAAAGATTAAAAAGGAAGATTTATGGAAAAAAGTAATCAGGATTTTTTACCAGTTACCAAAAGAAATGGGCAATTGTTTTCGCATTTGTTCTGTCTTTAGTTATATCTATTAGTTTAAATTCAAATTTTTTACAGTCAAATATGAAAAGAACATGGATAGTTAGTAGCGATAGCTCAATTATATATGGGTTCAAATCAATACCTAAAGAAGTGATTGTAGCACCTAGTCAGATAGCAATAGATAGTAATATAAAAATCCATATTACCTATGGGTCAAAATCGAGTCGTCCTTCAATTGTTCGCAAGCCTTTTGATAAAGATCACATACTCTACTTATTTTATGATAAACAAGATTCTTCAAATCATTATATGCTTATTCACAACCGAAAAAATCCTGATGAAATGATACTTATGATGAAAAAATCTGAGGATGTTAATGGAGAGGAATTAAATTTATTTATATTGAAAAGAAAGGAAGATAATTAATTGAATGAACAACAGTTAAAATTACAATATAGAAAAAGACCTTTTATAACTTTGTTAATGTTTTTATTAGCTCTTTTTTTTGGTCATTCCATAATTTCCTTCGATTTTGATAATAATAGATGGATATACATTATACTAGTGGCTTCGTTTTGTTTTTTTCTATTTGGCTGCATATATCAACTCGTTTTGTGGAATAAAAAGTATCATTTTTTTATTGATAAGAAAAATCGAAAAATATATATAGAGAATGGCCTAAGAAAAGATAAAGTGATTAGTTTGGATGATATTTTAGGAATGTCATATGATTCGACTACTATAAATTCAACTACAACATACACTTTACAATTTAAAGTAATGCCTCATGTATGGGGGAAATATTATAATAAAAACTCACATAATGTTATACAGTCTGAAAATGATTATAAGTGTATGTTTATTTCTATAGGAATTATTAATCAAAATAAAAAAGACATACAGAAATTAATATTATTTTTAAGTGAATGCGGATTAAAATCAATGGATTTCCAAAAAACGACTTTTGGAAAGGCAAACGGTATTATAAAGAAGCATAGCATTGATATTCAATCTAAAGAGTATAAACGAATATTACACAGACAATGGCTAAGTTATTTCTTTAAATGGTTGCTAGTACTCTATCTCGTTTTCTATTTTATTTTTCAGTTACTGGGAAGAACTAATGGAATCTATTGGTAAGCTACAAGCTAGCTTATTTTAAGATAGTTTGATTTGATTAAAAAAATTTTAGAATTAGAACCTCTTTTGTGTCAAAACGCTTTATACTGGCTTTAGCAGCATGTCAGAAACTAATGCCAAAAAGTGGTGAATAATTTGGATGAAAAATCAGTTTCTCCCCTTCCCTGTGAAAATAATTTCCTCTACCAAAAGAAAATTGTTTTTACAGGTACCTTACAAACGATGACCAGAGAAAAAGCACACCATTTAGTCACCATTCTAAATGGCGAAGTTCATCATGCCGTAAAAAAAAGTCAGATATTCTTGTTGTCGGCGTTCACCACCAAACTATTTTTGAGATAGACGCTCTTTCAAAAAAAGAAGCCTTAGCCCAAAAATACCAGTCAGAAGGATATCCTATTTCTATCCAATCTGAAAAAGAGTTTTTTTTTCACTCGCTGTCGAACAATTGGAAAAAGTCAGAAACAATCTATACTAAAAAGGGACTTTTTGAAATGCAATATGGTTACGCTCGGGTCCCTCTCCTTTCTCAAAGCACCCATAAGCAAATGCAACAATTACAAGAATTTGGTATTCCAAAGAAAAATATTTTTTCAGATAAATTTACTGGTACAAAAGTAATCATCCAGCATTCACTATCATGTTGAATAAAGTGAGATCAGGCGATATGATCGTTGTCACTAAACTAGATCGATTTGTTAGGAACACTCCTGAAGCTTTGGAAATCATTGAACCGTTACTGGATGATGATATTACAAGTGAACTACTCACCACTTTGCTAAACCTGACGGTTCTTAACGTTTGAAGTGGGAGCTTCTTGGGAATAGAGCATACTTGATAGTGTATTTCTTTACTATCAGCGGTGTCTCTTATTTACCAAGCTATCCCCGTAGTTCCTATGGTTCTTAGTTTTATCTAGGCTAATCGTTTTATTCGTAGACCTTCGGTAAGAATGTTTATACTAGCATTTATATCTCGTTCATGTTGGGTATAACAAACAGGACAAGTCCATTTTCGAAGTGAATTTGTTGTTATCAATTTTTTGACCGTCCGAGAAAATAGCAAAATCAGTTACACTGAGGTCAATTCCAATAGCAGAATCGATCTTAAGGAGTTCACTTATTTCTTCTTTAAAAAAACACCCACATAACATATTAATCTTTATTCAATGTTTCTAATTTCCCTCTTATACATTTTAATTTTTTGCTTGTAAAACTATGTCTTTTTTGGAGCAGAGCATGTAATTCATCAATACTTATTTGTAATTCTTTTGATAATTCAATGCAACTCTTTTTACTTGCCAATAGATCTAGTCTAATTTGGCTACTAACTTTAATCATATTATTTTCTAGAAATGAAATTCCTAAATTAAAAAAAACTAAAACTATAATATTACTTAAAAGATAGATTTCTTTTGATGGATAAATAAAATAATTCGCCAAAACGATAAAAGCAGAACTTGTTCCATATAATAGTCCTTTAAAATATACTTGTTTAGCCATAAAAGTTCCTCCTAATTTTCCTAGATTTAGTAGCGGTTACTTATCAGCGAATAATGTAAGGTATCCTAACAATTACAGTTTATTTTACTATATTTTGATTCAGTTTAAGTATAAAGTTCAGTAAACAATCAAAAAAGCAGTATTTAGTACCTTAAAAACTGCTAATTATAAACTTTTCACTACAATAATTAAATTCAACATAGTAATACCTAAACTAAGTGCGCAACTGAACGTCTTCAGGTCGATGATACGGCTTCCGACCGTCAAAGACTTCCCACTTCAGCTTTTTTAACAACTCACCAGTATTTTTTCATTTTATCGCGTTTTCCACGACCTTGTCCTATATATATATATTTCAATTTTCTACATGATTTAATTAAAGGTAAATAAAATCAAGATACGTTCTATGGTTACTACAGTGTTACAAGTAAGGTTCAACGAAAGATCAAAAAGTTTATCAAAAAACTTAAACTACGGATCTGTCTTGTCTTTTCAAAATAGTACTTTAATTCCTCGCAAAAATTCAGAGAACGTTTATATCTATTTCTCCATAAGTGACAATCATTTCGTTTTTGACTTCAATTGAAGAAAACTTCTTTGGAGTTGATTAACTAAGTTAGATAATTCACTTAGTGATGATATCACTGATTTCAATGAAAAAAATCTATCTTTCTTCTCGGATGAATTCTTACCAGCACGTTGATAGGTCATTGCTACTTTAGGAATACTTTCTGTAAGCTGTTGTAATGGTGTTTTTAAAACTATTTTATTCCCTTGAATGGCAAGCTCATTTTTTTCATTCTTCTTTACTACACCGTAAAAATCCTGTTTTAGTTTTATCACTTTACCATCAATAGTATGCTGACCACTGGGCAAAATACGTTGATAGGAGTATTCATTAAATGTTTTTTCTAAAATTGCATTGCCAAAAGTATGTCTATAATATTCTCCATCTTGATTAGACCAGTCTCCAACTCCAAGGATTACTTCAATCAATCGTGTTTGTCCACGTTTAGCTGTTGCTATATAGTTAAACGCGCTGTTGGGACCGGATCCTGTTTTTAAACCATCCTCCCCTTCCAGTCCATACTTGGCGCCAGGAAGAGAATAATTGTAGGTTTCGAAGCTCTCAGCATAGGGAGTTCGCTCCATCGTTGTAACCTTTGGATTTTTTGTAAAATTCAGTACTTCAGGATATTCCTTCAACAAATGAAAGACCATGGTGGCTAAATCTCGAGCTGTCGAACGGTTACTCTCGTTCGCATTAAATCCCTGTGGCTGATATAAACCGGCGAAACTTACTGCAGAAGCACCACTGCAATTATGGAAGTATGTCTGTTTCATCCCAATTTTCTGGGCTTTTTCGTTCATGCTTTGAATGAAAGCTCCTGCATCATTTTTTGAAACAGCATTGGCCAACATCACAGTTGCAACATTAGATGAAGGAACAGTTACCATTTTTAATAATTCTCTTACAGGATAAGCGACTCCTGCAACAATTTTACTATTGCTAAGAGCATAAATTTCACTAATTGCTTGATCTTTTTCAGTAGCTGTAATTGTAGTATCTAAGTTCAGTTTGCCTTCTTTTATTGCATCAAAAACTAAAAAGACAGTCATCATTTTTGAAATACTTGCGGGATCCCTTGGAATGTCAGGGTCCTCTTGCCAAAGAATTTGCCCGTTAGTTCCATCAACAATAATAGACGATTTTGGTTTATTGACTTCCAATGCATCTTTATAACCTGCATTTCGAGTAATTGTTAAAATATCATCCTCCGCATAGGCAGGAATAGCTGAAAGACTCAAACTAAGCGCCATTACAATTAATAAAGTTTTTTTAAACACCAAGACACTCCTAATATGAATTATCATCCTCATTTACTTTCAAAAACTTAATTTTGATTAAGATCCAAATAATAGAATATAGAATGATCAAAAAAAGAACCAATTTTAAAAAGACAATTGATAGGCCAAAGAAAGAAAAAAAGGGATAGTGACCAAATAGTTGACCGAATTTTCGTGTAATCAATGTACATAAAATAATTAAAGTAATTGTTGCCCATTTTCGTTGACTAAGTATGATTAATTTGGTTTCTAAACTAGCTAGCGCTTTTCTCAAAAATATCCCCCCTAAAGAAATGATGTAATAGCAATCAAGTTACCTAAATTAGGAAATCAATTGATGGACTGAATTGATGGCATAATAAAGATTTATTCCTGTAAATGAAATGATGCCAATAGAGGTCAAGAAAGTTTTTGTTGCACCTAAGCTAACTGAAGTTGAGAAAAAGAAATGATAAATAGCTTTTCGATTTTTAATGAGGAAGAAGATTCCTAAAACGAAAAAAGGCAGAATGATTATGTAGCTAATCAAGCTTTGGATATGAATAGGTAAGCCAAAAGTTAAGTGGGATAGTAAATCACCTAAAATAAAGTTGTTAAACATATGAAGAGCAATTGCCCATTTTAGAGAGAACTTTATCGTTGTATACCCCAGTATCAAACCCACGAAAAAGGCAAAAATCCCTTGACTAAAATTACCATGATAAATTCCAAATAGAGCGGACGAAGCAACAATAGCAAAAGATTTTCCATACTTCTCTAATGATCGTAGGATTGCTCCTCTGAAAACCAATTCTTCGGCTATTGGAGCGGCAAAAGAAGTATATAAGAACATAGAGAATGTAGTACTGCCTGCTGAAGCGGCAGAAAATTGACTTTTTAACGTTAGTCCAAATTGGTTAAAGATAGTTTCTAATCCCGTATCAACATAAGTTGTTAAAAACTGAATTCCAACAAAACCGCTAAATAGCATGAAAAAGATTTTAAAATCAATTTTTTGATTAACATGAGTAAAATCAGTGAGCCCTTCTTTACCTCGGAATAAAGAAATAACTAATAATCCGGCACAGAGGGCTACTATATAATGCATCCCACTACTTGCTAGTTTATTTGAGATATCTTCTTGGGATAGAATACCTTGATATCTTTGTGTAACTATCATACCCATAAGAGTGCCACCAATAGAAACGATGCCAGAAAAAACAATAGTATAAAATAAAACCATCCATCCAGTTTTTTTTATGTCCTTCACTTTTCCTGTATTTTTTTGTCGCGTATGTTCCATATATATATCCTCCATTTAGAAAATTTATGATAAGGATGAAAATAATTGACGTATTATCGAAAAAATAGAATTTTTCCTGTTTTCTCTGTTAAGCCTTTTTTTATAGACATAAATCAATGAACATATCAACATGCCAATACTACTAAACAGATAAATCACTGAATTCCTCCTTCTCAATAATAGTTAATTTTTAGATCCTAACCATTTTGTTTGTCATTATCAACTGATATCGACACCAATAATATAACATTTGTTATCAGAATAAAATCTATCAATTTTGTTAGATTTTATTTGCTAAAATTATGGTAATTTATATAATATGTGAGCATATTCAACAAACCCTAGTCTTCTACTTGAAAAATATCAAAAAGAGCAGTTTTTACCAAATTTTATAAGGTTGCTTTTTTTCCGTATCATTCATTTTGAAAACTACATTTTATCTAAATTAACATATTTTTTTTGCTTTTAATTCGACAGAGAGTATTTCGACTAAATCTGGTTCTTTCTTCTACTTCTTTATAATTCATGCCTTGCTGCATTAGCTCGTAGGCGTGCTGTTTAGGTCCCGTGATCGTTACCTTTGGTCGTCCTTCACGATTTAGATGTAAAAGGTATTACTCTCCATCCTGCCCCTCCATTAATTTGTTGCATTTCTTGAACGATCAATTCTTTAATATTCACCATGGTTCAACACACTCCTTTAAAACTATTTTTTTCAACTTTAATTGAAATTGATAGTCACAATGTACCATATATAATTTCAGAAAAATCTAACAAAAATGATAGATTTTTTTATAATAATTTAAGTTATATTAAATGGTATCAGCATAAGCTGATTAATAATTAATTCAATGAAGGAGATGTTTTATGTTGAAAGTAACAAAAATCAAAAATAATGTTTTGGCAACAATTAATGGAGGTGGTAGGCAACTTTACCAAGGTGCGAATGGGTATTTGACACGTGGCAGAAATGGTCGTTATCGATATGTAGTCACAAAAACGCCATCTGAAGCTGTTTTTCGTGTAATGGCTAAGGGATGGGGAAACGCTCTTGGTGGTGGATGGGCATCTCGAAAAAATTAGAAAGAAGGTCTAATTATGGCAGATAAAGAAACAGAAATTTTAAATGACGTAGAACGATTGTTGAAAGGAAATCTTTCTAAACAAGAACGATTAATTTTGGAAGAAGCTCAAAATCAATTTGAATCAAAAGTATATTTTCCCAAAATAATTAAAGATTTAGAAATAAGTTTAACCCCTCTCGCAATTCAAAGTAAACTATCTAAAGAAGTGGGTGCCTTTTATCTTAAAATTACTAGCCATAGATTCATAAACAAAGGTTTTGGTCCTGGTTTAATTATAGTCGGCGGAATGAATTCGTAAAAACAAGAATAGATTTTGTCGCTATGTAATGTAATTGAAGAAAACTCTTCTAAATTACCAAATAGGGACACAATCCTTTCAAGAGTTTTTGTCCCTATTTATCAGCTATTAAACTAACAGACTATGAGTATTTAACCTATATGTCTTGGATAGCAAAACAATTTAATCTTTTTAATGGGAATTCTTTTTTACAAATAGCAGGTAAGTGTGCGCATCTATTTTTCTATTTCAGAATTAGATTGCGAATACTGGTCATACGATTTTTAGAGAAACAGTCGGTTAGTTATTTGAAAGGATGTAACGTAGTATATGAGATCATTTTCTTTCGTACCGCAACAAGATGAAAAGGATTGTGGTATAGCTTGTCTCGCCATGATTTTAAAATATTATAAAACGGAGATCCCTATCCATAAACTTCGCGAGTTTTCAGGAACTGATTTAGGCAGCCAGTATACAGCAATCGGAGTATAAAAATGGCTTAAAACCAACAAAATAAGGCATTCCTATAGTCGAAAAGTAACGCCTTATGACAATGCAGGAATCGAATCTTTTCATGCTTCATTGAAAAAGGAGGGAGTATATACAACGAATTACTTAGATTTTAAAGAAGCAAATCGGGCACTATTTAGCTACATTGAAGGATTCTATAATCAGAACCGAATTCATAGCTCAATTGACTATCTAACTCCACAGGAGCTTGAGAACCTATCAAAAAGAAAACAGGGTAACCGTCTCTACTAAAATGTGTCCAAGATATTAACTCAAATTCAGTTATTTTTCAATTTTTAATAACCATATCTAATATTTGACAGAGCAGTTAGCTTTTTCACTTTATCTGATTGGAAAGTTGATAAAGTGATAGGATATTTTCGAAGACATCTTGATATATCAACATTCATTTTGCTCAAAATGAAAGGAATAGAGGCATCCTTTTTTTCTAACTCTATTTTGTAATTTTCTAAAACCTGTCTTAAATTATTGGTTTTCATATCGTGATTTAAATCATTTACTAACAATCTGATAATGGCTATCGCCTGCTCGCTACGATCTTCCCCTCCAGAAAACCATTTTAATTTAGTCAAAAAAATCCCCCCTAATGTTTGATTACATATGCTACTTATCAATAATACTTTAATGGGGGATATTTTCCATATACCCCATTGAAACAAAATGACATATCTAAAACAATGAAAGGAGCATACAGTGATTTATGTTCTCCTTTAATAAGTTGCTCAGTCCTTAATTCTTGCCGTATCCGGATTAAAAAACTTGCTAACCTGAGTACCAACTAGTCATTTTTTGTACACTAAATCGACATTCTAACTATCGTTTCAAAAACTACTAAGTTTTGAAATATTGAAAGGAGACCAAGAACTTTTTTTACATTGGTCTCATGATTATACGTTAAGAATCAGTGATTCCCTTGATATCAATTTCGTTTACATTGTGAAGTCTATGATTCCTTTTTAACTATAGTGTTGTGCTTCAAATATTCTTTGAGCGTTTCTTTCATACAGACATAAAAAATACCACCTAGCGTAAACCCGAAGCCAATAGCTACACCTATTCCAAGTAATAAAGAATAGAAATTTCCAGAAAAGACTTTATTAAAATCTAATTGAAAAATAAACCAGAATAGAGTTAAGTTAAAAAAATACCCGAAAAATAATTGTCCTTTTAAAATAGAAGTTTGTTTATTAGTTGCTATACGCTTAAAAAAATGATATGTCCAATAAAAAAAGAATCCTTCGATTAATAATAAGAGTATTGCTTTCACAACAGTCCACCAAGTAATTCCATTCATAAAATCAGCAAGAAAAGCAATAACGGGAATTAGTAGAAAGTACAAACTCCTTTTTTTTAGAAAATCAAAAAAAATAGCTGTTTTTAGAAACTCCATTTGGGCTTCAAATTTTTTGATATTTGTAATATCCATATCCGATTCCTCATTTCTTTAAAAAGACACTCCCAGACTTAGTCTTTCTTAGTTTTTTTAAGATGCTCATTCACCACTAATTAATTGTTGTTAAAAATCATTTTCAATTTTTATTACTTTCACAATGAAATATCCCCTCCCTAGAGACAATTATTAATCAGCTTATGCTGATACCATTTAATATAACTTAAATTATTATAAAAAAATCTATCATTTTTGTTAGATTTTTCTTGAATAGTGTATGCTAAGATGAATTGAATTGTGGTAAATATACGTTTGTTGTAGGGGGAAAGCACAGCAGTTTATAATATTGAAAACAATTCAGCTGCAAATTAGGTAACTTATTTCCTATCATTTTGTTATTTAATTATTAGGTCAATACAAAAATTATATTGCGAACTAATTTATATATAAATCCTCATCTTTTAATACAATAGATTAGTTACAAAAAGGCCGCACTCGTCAAAAGAATATAGAATAGAGAAAGACAATAGATTTTCAAATCAGGACTGTTATTTTTAAGCGATTTATCTATTAAAAGTTATGTGAAACAGCTCTCAAGGTAACCTAAAAAATGAATGAAATAAGTGTACAAAAAAGGACCATTTTTTGTACACTTATTACGGTCAAACCAAACCTCATAAGACATTCTCACCTTCTGCTTTATCCCAATGCGCTTTCTTCGGGTGCTTAGCACGGTAGCGTTCAGTATGTTCCCATTTCTCAGGTGCTTGTTGGTAGGTTCCAAAGTCAAGATCGTCCATCAACCATTTTTTTTCTTCATTATCAAAAGTAAACATTGCAATGGCATTCTGTTTGTCAGAAATTAACGCTTCGTCGGCACCAACTTCTTCTACCAATTTCATCGAACGTTTCATATCTATATATAAGTCCAACTGTACTTTGGTTTGAGCGGCATTGACTGAGATCGAATCACCATTGATCTCTAATGTTTGGAATTCTTGATCATACCTTTCTATAAACGGCTTCAGTTCATCGAAGCCGCTTTGCAGCGTCTCCTTGTATTTCTTTGAGGCAACTAATTTTGACATATCAAAGCCACTGCGTACTGCATCATTAAACGTATTGAAGTAATTGACTGCCGAACTCAATAAATGTTTCTGAAAGGCTGCGTTTCCTTCATATAAACTGGTCTCCTTGACCGAAAAACGTTGATCTTTTTCTTCGAGGTCAATCTGCTTTTTGACGTTCTTGGACCCAAACTTTGGATGAACAATAGTGTATGTCAATTGGTAATTTCCTGGTACAAGCGGTCCAAATGTGTACTTGTTCCATTTATCTTCATGCTTCCCTGAAATTTCTTCGGATTCCAACACTGCATGCAGCTCTGATCCTTTTGGCAATTCCAAAACCAGAAAACGTGGATTAGGATAAATTTTTGCTGGCTTGAAGTAAGAAGTGGACTTTTTAATCACGAAGTTTTCTTCTGTCTGTAAAAAATCCACTACTTTCTCCTTTTTCATTGTTTTAAATTGTTTTTGAAAAGCCAGTCGTGCAGCTTTAGAGATTTTTTTCTTATTAGAATAGCTTGGCATGTGCTGTTTCACTACTGTCTGATCATTTTCAATCAGCGCATTTGCTAACCGATTCACTACAGCCTTTTCACTATTTTTTTTACTCGAATAGCCTACGATTCCGACAAGGATTACAAGAACAATCGTGATCGTTATTCTTATTCCTGTCTTTTTAGTCATTGATCCCGCCCCTAAAGGTCTCTCTCATTGATTTAAAGTAATAATTTCGACTTTCATTAGCAGAATTGATTTCCCATTTTCCATCTTTTTTCTCTAGTTTAACTTGGTACCCTTCCCCATTCATATTTTTTTCTGTATTCACTTGTGTCTCATTGATTTTTTCTGGCAATTCTTGCAGTAAGAATTTTTCGGCATCCCGTTGAACACTAGCGTAGTCAGTGTATTGACCTTTATTTTCCTCCACAAATTTTTCTACGATTGCCTTTGTATCAACATCATCCAATAAGACTACCTCAGGACGTACATAGATAACCGCCGACTCTGGGAAAAATTCTCTGAATTTATATGTTACTTTTCCTTTTTCGGCATTTGTTTTTTGAATCTGGTCAATGACCTTTTCTAGTTCTGCCGACGCTGGTTCATAGTGAGTAAAGACATCCTTTAAAGCGTTGACGCCATCCTCTTTGAATGTATTCCGCTCCTGTTCGATATCATTAGCTAGCTCTAGCTTACCTATGGCTTTTTTATCTTCCTCCGATACCTCATCTGAGCCATAGAAAACCTTTGTCACATAGCTATCAACCAATGCTTGTACAGCTTTTGACTCATCATTGTACTCTTTGGTATTGAGGCTTAATTCTACGCCTTCGTCTTTTTCTTCATCCGTTAAATACAACGGCTTATAATGGAGTTCGTATTTGGCATCTTTTTTCACCTCAAAAACAAGCGGCTCTGTAAAACTTTTATCTTCTGATAAACTTTCACTTCCCATTACTTTAAAATTATCATTAGAATCATAGACTCGTTCTGAAGAGACCTTTTTCCCAGACTCATCATACAACGAAAAATCATTCGAAGTAACGTCTAATTTATCCTTTGATTTATTTTTAACTTTAATATCCAACGCTAAAAAACCAGTGGAATCGTCGATCATTTTCCCGTTAGGGACGATATAGCTACCCTTTTCAATACTCAATTCTACTTTTGAGCTTTGTACACTATTTTCTTTAGTATCTTCTTTTTTAGCATCACTGCCCGAGCAGGAACTCAATAGTAATAGTAAACTACTCAATAAAATCAACCCATTGACCTTCTTCATCTTTTTCATCATTTGCTCTCTCCCTCACTTCTTTTTAGTATCCGTTAGACATCATGATCTTCACGGGTCACTTCCCTATATGTCTTTGAAACTTACTCAGTTAATTCAAAAGATAGGTCGCCAATTTTAGTCATTCTCCCAAAGCTTTGATCGTAGATACTGATATCTAGCAAGTTACTTAATTTTTTATAGTTTTTTTCATATTCCTCTTTATCCATCAAAAATACTAAATATTTCGTCCCTGTTCCTCCCGGTGCTAAGTCTTCGGATGAGGCCTTTTCTTCTAACATATTCGTATTTAGTAGTTTCACCGTTTTTCCCATCGTTAAAGTTCCTGAGGTATTGTCAAACTTGAGCGTCTCCTTCCCATTATTTACCGCTGTAATTTTTGCTGTCACCAAGACGAGTCCTGCTTCACTATTACTAAATCTGGCTTGCTTATCTTCATTCGGGGTAAAATCAACGACTTGATACCCATCAAGTGTGACTTTGACTCCTTCAAATTCCACTGATTTATTCACTGTATTTGATACTAAGCCCTTTTTATCCCCCCAGTCTTCAGCGGTTACTTTATCCGGATAAAACGCTTCAGATGATGCTGTTTGACCCTCACCTTCACCTGACAAAGCAATAGATACCTCTTTCTTTTCTACAATTGTATTTTCTTTCCCATAACTATCTGCTTTATCAAAAATTCCAGGTATTTCTATTCGTGCCTTTTTATACTCTTCAATTTTTTTCATAACTTCTGGTTTTATTGGCAGTGCGATATAACCAGATCGTTCATCCCCTGGTTTGAATTCTCTTTTTACCTCAACCAATTGGCTGACTAAATCATCTTCAAGTAAACGATTACTTCTTTCTATAGAAGAATTTACCCCTGTGACCGACAGTGAAAAACCTGGGCCAATATAGATTGGTTGCTGCGACTCATTTTTGATTGTCGCTGAAATCAATATCACACCGCCTTCTGACGTCTGATCACCAAATGGAACCCGTAAATTCCTTGAAAAATTCTCGATTTTAAGGTAGGAATACCCCTGGATCGTAACACCCATTCCGTCCTTACTATTCTCCAAAGTGTCATTATTTTCATACAGGGTTTCCACTTTCTCTGCTTCTGTCTCTTTTTGTAGCTTACCCTTGATCTCCGTCCACTTGCTCGTCATTTCTTCTGAAGCGGTACTTGACTCTTCCGTAGCTTCTTCCTTAGAGATATCTACACTTTTTTCCGCAGTAGAGTTCTCTTTACTTACGACACTTGATTTTTCGACAGAACTTTTTTGAGAATCTTCTGGATCCTCACTCCCCCCACTACAGCCACTGGTGACGGCTAAAACACTCAGTAAAAATAAAAAGGTCTTTCTTTTATTCACACGTCTTCACCTCTTTAAGAATTTGTGTTATACTGCTCCGCTGCTATATCTGGCTCTTTTCCAATCTTTTTTATATCAAACGATTACTAATCTTTTAAAGCCTATAAAACAATAATCCCACTTACTTAAGCGGGATTATTGTCTCTTTCATTTACCTAATCGTTCAATCTTTTTTAGTTTTGTTGCTCTTTACGTTTTAAGCCTACGTATAAACTAACTCCTAGTAGCCCAACGCCCAATGCAACCATTGAAGCTGAACGTTCCTCACCTGTTTTAGGTAGTTCATCTTTATCTGAATAAACCCCTTTTATTTGTTTTGTTGCTTCGGGAATTTCTTTATGTTTCCCAATTGTTGTCTCACTTGTTTTTGTTTCAGATGTCTCAGCTTGTTTCTCTGGATTTTCTAGCGGTGTTGCAACATCTTCTTCGACGACAACTGTATTGTCGACATCGGTAGGTTCTTCAGCCGGCTTTTCAGGTTCCCCTAGAATCGTTAAGGTAATGATCTTTTCAATATCGACCTTCTCCCCATTGCTATCTGTTCCTCCGATATAGAATCGAATGGAATGGGTGCCCGGATTTACCAATGTGCTACCTAATGCGGTAACTTGAATAGGATCTCCTACTACTTCAAATCCAACCTTCAATCCTTCCGCATGTTCAAACGTTGCCCAAGCCAAAATATCTTCTTCGGTTAGACGGTCTCCAACAGACATCGTTTTATCAGAAACTTGGATGACAGGCGTATTCACATCAGGTTCTGTGGTGCTTGGTTCTGTCGTGCTTGGCTCCGTTGTGCTTGGCTCCGTTGTGCTTGGCTCCGTTGTGCTTGGTTCTGTCGTGCTTGGTTCTGTCGTGCTTGGTTCTGTCGTGCTTGACTCTGTTGGTGGAGTATCCACAAGAACTAAACCATTAATAGCCGCCTGCAATTGATCATAGTACCAATTAAATGTTTCATCACTTAAATTACGTCCCAAAGCTGAACTTGCATTCTCCATATTAGATCTAAACGTGCCAAAAGAAGAGAGCGTATACTTTTCGGGTGTCGCAAGGTACCCTAATGCACTATCATACAATCCTTTCAAACGTTGCTCACTAGGTGAATTTAATGCTTGGGGGGCATTCCCTTCTGCTGGTGCTTCCGGTGTAGCTGGTACTTCCGGTGTAGCTGGTGCCTCAGGTGTAGCTGGTGCTTCCGGTGTACTACTGCTTTCTGTCACCGGTACATCCGATGTACCCGTACTTTCAGCTACCGAAGTTTCAGATCCACTTGTATTTTCAGGCGCAGGTGCTTCACTTTTTACAGTCTCTTCCGCATAAACATTTGAAACATTCACTGGAAATGATGCTAAAAATGAACTACATAACAACGTGACGCCAAATAACCCTAATTTCTTTTTCATGATAGGTCCCCTTTTTTTAAGCTTTATTTATATAAAAGTGTAAAAGAAGATAGGTTTAGTCTGAAGAAGTTGGTCATATTCCCTCCTTTATTTTTTTTATCTCTTTTAACTACTTCTATCTCTTGTTCTATTGTTCTTACTAACCTTTAACTGAGTTCATAGGAAAATTGACTCATCGATTTGTGGTTGGCGGCGCATCGATCGATTGGAATACCGCCCAAAAGATTCATCATATTGTTCGATCCCTAAAAATCTTGAATCTTGTTTTAATAACTCACTGGTCTCAAACCAATCATCCGAGTAATCTTGAATACGATACATTACTTCTAAAAGTTCTTGGAGAACATAATCAATTCCCAATAAGTAAGAATACGTTGAATTGAAGTTCTGACTAGTTATCTCGTCGCAAATGGTTTTTGCTTTACATGTTAACAATTGATAAAATTCTTGAACAATTCTCATTTTAGGAAGATCATCGACTATGGATGTTGTTTCTACTTTTTCTTTAAACGTCTCATCCCAAAGAGTCTCTAAACCGTCATTTACACCCTCTAATTTCCAAATCAATGATCGTTGGCGAATTTCTTTATATGGCGTGGGGTGTAGAACTTCAAAGAAAGCGCTATTGTAGTCTTTTTCAATCAATTCGATAACGTGCTCTGGTTCCTTTAACTCACTAAAATTTCTAAAAAAATTGTCTCTGAAAAAAAAGAGCAGAATCAGTTTTTCATCAATCATATTAAGTCTGGCAATCGAGGGAACAATCGATTGGGGTGAAATCGATTCAATGATCCTTCGTGCTTCTGTAGATTGTTTTCGATAATACGCCAGATGACTATGACAGGGATTTTCCGAGAAGAGAGTGTATTCATCCATATCCCAGTAATAAAGCGGTTCGCGCATCTTCTCTTACCTCCTTGTACAAAAAATGAACTACTAGATAAAAATTTTGAAAGACTCCTATCTCTTTTTTATTAAATAGAAATTAATCCTATAATCTTTGTCCATATAGCTTGATAAAAAGTAGTTATCATTCCTTCTAACCTAACTATGCGATTAATAGAAGTGAAGAAAGCTTTTTATCTTTTTTTATTTTTTCAAATAAATCAAAATTAATTCGATAGCCTTTTCCCCATATAGTATGGATCGCATTGTTCCCTATATTATTTTGTCTAAATTTATCCTTCATTCGTGTCACCGCACTAGATAGTGAAACTTTATGTGAATTATTAACTTCTCCATTCCAGATCTTTTGACACATTTCCTCCCTACTTACGGTATTTCCTTCAGAATTTATCAAGATTCGTAAAATCTTTGCTTCTGTCGGTGTCAGCCGTTCGATTGTATCCATTAGCTGCCTTTGTTCTTTAACCATGTTATCTATATCTATTGGGGTATATAACTCTCCTAACATATTTTCTTCCATTGTTTGAAGTTTTCCATAATCTTCTAATGATGAATCATTCATTTTAAATGGTTCCTTAAATTGGTGAAAACATTCTCGTAGTTCATCAATCGAAAACTCTGTAGAGATACTGCCGTTTATTTGGTTCTCCTCTATATACATAAGCTCAGTATCTGACAGTTTCTCATCAAATTTCCGAATAATGTTTATTGGAAATTGCCTCAATAAAGGAATCAATTGTGCAACTTCAATTTCAGTAATCGTCTCACTGAGAATGACAAATTGAAAATACATGAATATTTCCGGTATTGACTCTACCTTATTAAAAAGTCTAAATAGACTAGAGGAACAATAAACTTCATAGTCCAAATTTTGCAATTTTTGTTGAATTGTTTTTTCTGATAACACATTTCGCGTTAAAATCAAGATTTGATTCATCTTTCTCACCTCCCTTTGTCTATTCCTTGTTATGCAACTACTCATTCTTCTACGAATAGCTCACTAGTACTCTGTAAATTAATTCCTATTCTTTTTCTATTTCAATTTCTTTCAAGCGTTCTTTAAGTAAGGCTCCTTTAGAAAGCTGATCGATTTTTGAAAGCAACTCATCATAGATCATTAACACATTCTCTTTGGACTCTGTTGCTTCAATATATATTTTTCTGGCACGATTACTAATATTTTCCAGTTCTAATTCTGCCGAACTAATCATATGCTTAGCTTCAATTTGCGCATCAACAATCGTACGATTCGCTTGCTTCTTTGCTGAAATTAGAACCTCTCCGATTTCTTGCTGCGACTGTACAACCTCTTTTTTCAACGCTTCATTTTGCTCCATCAATTCATTGATCTGTTGCTTTGCAAGAACAATTTCTTCACTCTCTTCTTCTTCAGGGGTCGGATCCACTGCTCTACTAAGTTTCTCAAATTGTTCCGCTTGTTCCATTCGAGCTTTTTCAACCTCTTGAACCTGCTCTGCTAATTTTGAAATCTCTTCATGGGCTTCAAATAGGGCACTGTTCAATGCTTCCTTTTCCTCTTCTAGGGTATCTAATTTAGTAACTTCCTCAGTTAATTCTTGCGCTTGACTTTCTTTTTCTTCTAGTGCCATTTGAACTTCCTCCAGTTTTCTATTTAATGATTCCTCAAATTCTTTTCTATTTTCAACCCACAAGTCATTTTCTTCTTTTAGATGCTGACATTTTTGACTCAGTTGTTCTATAGTAGTTTCTTTAGTTCCTAGTTTTATTAATTGGTTATTAATTTGATTCTTCATAATTCTATTTTCACTTAAAGCAGCTTCTTGCTCTTTTAAGTTTTTTTCATTTTTACTAGCTTGCTCCTTATACTTTCGAGTTAGATCCTTATATTTCTTTCGAAGGATCATTCCCTTTTTTAACTTCATATCTCTTTGATGAACTTTTATTTTTAGCCCTTCAATTCTTTTTATGAGGCTATCACTATTTTTTTTTAGCGAAGCTATTTCGGTTCTTCTCAGTTCAGATATCTGAGCCTGCTCTCTTAGTGCCTGTTCTAAGTTTTCCTTTTCTCTTCGAGAATCCTCTAATTGTTCAATAAGTCGTTCTTGTTCAAATAGAATTTTTTCTACACGTTCAAGTTCCTTATTCGACTCTGTAAGATCCTCTTTAACACTGCTTTCTCGTTCCGCTAAATAAGTAAGTTCTTCTTCTCTTAGCCGCTTTTCTTTTGAGTGTATTCGTTCGTTTCGCTCGTTTTCCTCGAGGAGTTCCATTACGTACGATTCTATTTGATCGATAGTAGTTTCTTGTTTTCTTGTTGTTTCTGCCAACTGAAGCTCTTTTTCCTCTTTTAATTTTAGAAGCTGTCTTTCTTTTTGCTTATTTGTTTGTTTCGCTTCAGTTAATTCCTTTTCTAATCGCTTCTTATCCATTTCTAAGTCTGTTAGTGCCTTCGTTTTAGAAGACTTCGCTTTGGTTTTATAAATTTCAATGGTCTTTTTTTGTTCTTCTCTGTTCTTCAGTAACTGCTCATTTTCTTCCGTAATTTGCTGAATTTCTCTATTTAACAAAGCAACGGTCTCTTCTCTCTTCTCCAATAGTTTTTCCATAGATTTAGAGGTAGCTCTATCTTCCTCTTGAATATCCAGATTATGATCGTGCGTCTCTTCTTCTCCCCATTGGATATTGGGATCATACTCATATTCATACTCGTCATAGCTATCCTCATCTTTTTTATCAGGGATATCATCAATAAAATGGATTAGTGATTCCTTTGAGAACCATTTACTACGCCTGTCTTTCTTTTTCATGCTAGCCCTTTTCTCCCCCTTGCTTGACATCCTGTTCAAAATCATTGACCTTTTTAAAGGAAGCTTTATCTGTTTTTCTATTAAAATGAACCGTTTGTACTTTTACTATTCCATCTTTTTCATTTGTTCGTAATCGAAAGTGGATTTCCTTCAAGTGTGGCAGTCCCTCCGCTTCGTTTACAAAGTGGGTAAGATTACGCTCAATCGTTTTCTCAACATCTAAGTGCTCGGCCTGTTGAACCGCATCAATCGTGATACTTTTATCTTTTTCATTAATTGAAACGTTCAAATCAGAAAGCTTGAAATAATCAAGGATTTTTCTGGTAACTCCTGATTCGATATCCGCCTTTAACTGATCATTGTCTGGCTCTTCAAATAGCTGGTTCCAATCATACTCACTTAAATCAATTCCCCTTCGGGGATAGTCTTTGATTACAATTCTTGTCCTCGTTTTGACACCTAATCCTAATTCTTTTTGCTGCTCGTTTAATTCTTCTATCTCGTTCGTTATATCGCTCGTATTCTTTTCTAAAGCCCTATAGCCTACTTGAAGACCAAACAAGAGACTTACTAAAACAAGGATTCCTACAATAATTCCTACGCTAATCGTGATCAGATAATAGATATGATTGCTTTGCTCTCTTCTCTTTACGTAACCTAATTTTCGTTTAAAACTTTCCGTATGATCTTCATCTGTTTCAATGGTTGCTAATCTATAGTCAATAAAAGCACGAAACCCAAGAACTCCTATGATGAATAAAGTGACAATAATGCTAATAAGAGCTAGTACTCCCATATTCTTTTCTCTCCAATTTACTAATTCTAATGCACTCTTTCATAGTGAGTTCAGTTGCTTTATTCCGACAAATAATTAAGGAATTGTTCGTTTCTTAAAAATCTAATGTCCCATTTTCAACTAACTCACTAAGGAGATCTTCATACTGTCCTTCAACGGACGTTACCGCCTTTTTTAACTTTTCTTTTTCTTTTCTAAGTTCGTTCAACTCAATCGCTTCTGACACTAATCCTTTTGTGTAACTTTGCAGTTTCTTATACATCCGTTGTTGTTTTTCTAACTCTTGCTCCAACTGTAAAATCTTTTGTGCTTGCTGCTGTTTCTCTAAACTTTCTTGTCTCTGAATCATTTCACTATTTTTACGATTCGCTTCTAGTATTCTTTTATTTTCTTCTAATACTTGGTCTTTTTGTTTCATCAATCGTTTTATCACTACAGAAAAACTTGCCTGATTATCTAAAAGCTCTTGATTCGCTTGTTCTAATTCAATTATTTTTTCTTTCAATGTATCGTTCTCTTTTGGATCTTTACGGATAGAAGGGCTTTCTGGAATCCCCAGTTTCTCTATCTCCTTTTCAATCGATAGTGTAGGAAAATCTAGCTCTTCTAATTCTTCCAGTTCTTTTACTTCCTCAGCCTTATCCGTTTCTTTTTTGCTGGTTTCAGATGAGGTAGCCGCTTTATTTTTTACACTTTCTTTGGCTTTTCCAGGTAATTCTCTTTCAACAGGGCTAGAATCCGTTGTCTCTGGTGTCTCTTTTTCCTCTACTCCCTCTGATATCTCATTTATTTCATTTAATAAACTCCTTGAAAAAAACCAACCATCTTTTTTCTTTTCTTTTTTATCTCTCATCGTCGCATCTACTCCCCTTTACTGCCTTTGTTAGATTCATTTAATAGTTCAAAAGGCTTGTCTGTATCTTCTCTACCATACGTACAACTATAGACGGTAGTATTTCCCTTCTTTAAAACTTCTTCAATCTCAAAATGCATTTGATTCAATTGTGAAATTGATTCTGCTTCTTTTACAAATGCTTCAATATTGTTTAAGAGTGTTTTTTTATTTCCTGAATAACTCACACTGCCTATGAGAGAGACACTAAGTGTCTTACTTGGAACATCAATAGATACAACCAAAGTGGAAAGACCAAAATAAGGCACCACTTTCTCACTTAAATTAGTTTCAATTTCAGATTGCAATGATTTTTTCTCTGAATCCTCAAAAAGTTTATCCCAAGGATTTTCTTTTAGTCCTATCCCATCTTTGGGATACTCTTTTATCGGTGTTTTAGTGATCAATCGCTTTTGTTCCTGTTTTAATGAGTACGTTTCATCTTTTAACGCTTCATTTTGGGAACGCAGTACGTCAATTTTCTTATCAATTAAAAGCATAGAAACAGTCAAACACATCATGATTGACCCGGTGATCAGCCCATTAATTAATAAAATACGAATATGGTTTTCTTGTTCACCTTGCTTAATTCGTACTAATTTACGCCGAGTGGCTCCTGTTACCCGGGTATCTTTTTCTAACTGATTGATTCGATAATAGATCATGAAACGGTAACCGCTTAGTAGTAGACTTACAATCACCAATACAGCGATTAGAATACTCAATACGAACATGATGATAACTCTCCTTCTTTTCTAATTAATAGGACGGATTTCAGATAACGGATAGATCTTATACTGAACTTTTCCTTCTATCTTTTGTCTTTTTACTAGCCCAAAAGAACGACTATCCCTTGATACTGAAACATTGTCTCCAATCACAAAATAGGAGCGCGGAGGGATTTTCTTCAGATCTTTTATTTCTTGTGAAACGTCACTTGTTAACTCAAACGAGTAAGTAGTATTAAATGATCGATCTCCTACACTTAACGTCAACCGGTTTCCTTGAACTACAATAGAATCCCCAGGCATACCAATGACTCGTTTGACAAACATTCCTTCTTCTTTTGACAAGGAAAATCCGACTACAGAGTAACGAGTAATGGAAGATTTTCTATTGAGAAACACTCTATCTCCATTTTGCAAGGCATCTTCCATTGATGTTCCCGCTACCGGGTGAATGAGATAATTCGTATGCACCCACCCAAATAGAAGGACCAAGCCAATCAGAAAGATGCTACCTTTAATAAACGTCTTCTGATCTACTTTTTTTCTTATTAATTGCCAAACAGCTCGCACACTCATTTCGGCTTGATATACGAAACCAAGTCAGATTTTGCTAATTCGTTTGGAATGATCCGGTAGGAAATAACCAAGCCGCCCACTACATTTCCTTCGGAAATGAGAATTCCGTTATCTGTAATGGCCTCGACAATTGCCACATGACCATAACGTGGATCTGATCCTGCCGTTCCTGGGGTAAATGAAATGACATAGCCTACTTTAGGCGTTTGGGTTACTTCATAGCCCAATCGACGGCCTTTTACTCCCCATTCTCCACCATTCCCCATATAGTCATCGACCTTTCCACCAAGTTGGGCTACTCGGTTAAAGGCGTACCAAGTACATTGCCCAACTGGATAAGAACCGGATCGATTATAGTTTTTCCCGTTATAATCTGGTAAAGTCATTTTCTTCCGATACTCTTCTGGAATCGTATCCTTTCCTTGTAAGAAAATGCCGCTGCTTGTTGTGCCACCAGTCGCCTTTTCACTAGATTCAGGTAACTTTTCATCGTATTGAGTCAGATGATAGACGGCAATAATGGAACTGATTTTCTTATGATACGAAGTATCTGTCGCATATTTTCCGGTTAACGAACTGGCAGCTCGTAAATAGTTTTTTGCTTCTGAACGCCAAGCCTCTTTATAGTACCCATCATTTCCAGAGATTCCCCCGCGAATCAAGGTAACGTAATCCCCTAAGGATTCTCCATAACTTGGATAACGGCGGAATGCGGCTGAAATAGTATATAATTCTCCATTTCCGCGATCTTCTTGTGTCGCCATACTTACGGATTGACCCTCATAACTGCCTTTTACCCCAAACAAATTGTAATTAGGCGCAACCGATAGCCCGCTCGTTCCCGAACCACTTTCCAAAATAGCTTGGGCAATCATAACTGAAGCAAATACGTCATACTTTAAGCCTAATTTTTGCGCCTCTTTTCCAATCTGCTCTACAAATTTTTTCGTCTGTTCATTAGATGAAATCTCAAAAGAAGCTGGGTAAGATTTCTCGACATCTTCCGCATGCTCTGTTTTCGTCAAGTTTGTAAATCTTTGACCCGTAAGGGCCTCTTTTTCATCCAGCTCTGATAGTCGAGCAACCACTACTTCATGTTTCTTTTCCGTTTGTTCTTCTTTGTTCTCTTCTTTATTTTCTTCCTCTTCGTTTTCTTCTTTACTATTTTTCTGTTTTTCTTTAACAGTTAAGTAATAGTCCTCACTTAAATACAGACCAATGATTCCATCCTTCGTTTGTATGACATCCCCAGGAAGAAATTCCGTTTCTTTTATGCTCTCGGCAGAAGAATCATCCATTGATCGATCAAATAATTGCTTGTATAGGTCTGTCGTTAACGTTTGAGCCGTGTAATCTGTTTCTTTTTCTCCTAATTGTCGTAAGCCTTCGTAAACCAGAATGGCCTGATTCTTATCAGAAAAAGTAGAAAGTAACGGTAATTCATACCCATTAAAATCCGATTCCGCTAATTCAAGAACTTCCAATTCCTTATCTAACGCTACGTCATGTTCCCCTAGAGGATCGGAAGAACCAATCGTTGGAATAGAGGAATCATTCGACAAAACAGAAGGTTGCTCCGAATAATCGATACTTGGCGTGGCATTAGAAGATCCTTCGGACTCTGATGCCGATTGGGATTCCTCTTTATTTTCCGGCACAGTAGGTGCCGGTTTCTCTCCTGCTTTCTCCGGTTCTTTTGTTGGTTCAGTGGATGGTTCCGTCGGTGCTTGACTCGTACTTTCCGTAGTTAATGGTGGTTGTTTTTCACTAGAACTTTGAGTTGTTTCCATACTAGAGGAACTTGTTTCTGCCTCACTTGGTGTAGTACTTTCAGAAGCAGAGGAAGATTCAACTGCATTACTACTTGACTCGGTACTCTCTTCTGTTTCTTTTGATTCAGAAGATTCTTCTACAGTAACGATCGGTGCCTTCTCAGGAACGGGCGCCTCTTCCTCCCTAATCTCTTTTTCTGTAGATTCAGAACTCTCTACTATCTCTGTTAACGAGCTACTAGTAGAGTTCTCCTCTTTTACTTTTTCCATACCAACTTGACTACTTTCACTGGTAGCTGCCTCTTCACTAGCACTCAGGTCTCCACCTTTCGAGAGACTTAAAGCTGTCCCAAATGTTAAAACAAGTAATCCAGCGCCTAATACGACCTTTTTCATCATTGCCCTCCTAACGAATAAAACTGAAAAATAATATCGGTAATAAGAGCATCAGGAATAACGGTACTATCGTCTGCATTGGATCAGTAATGATCTTTGCGGCAATATTCATACTTGTTTTTGAAAGGGCAGGTACTGGATCGTTTTGAAATAATTCTCCATTTTTTATCGTGCCTGTCTTTTCTATTCCCATTTCTTGTAACTGCTCTTTACTTACTGCATCTACTGGCTCTTTTTTGACTAATGCTCCTTGAACAACCCGACGATAACGCGTGCCTATATTTCCTTCACAACGTAATAAGGTAATGATAGGGGTTTGTATACCGTCCTTTTCTTCTATATAAGACACTTCCGTGTCTTCAATGACTTTATTTACGGTCACTTCATATTGAAAAACAGTTTTGAAATCGGTCGCGTAAATAAGGTCCTTTTCTTTCAAATTTTGAATCCTATGTAACAAAAGGTCTTGATCAAAAATATTATGGGACAACAACACATAGTTCCCTTTACCTAGTTGCTGATCGGCACTATATGTAGCTGCCCCAGTTAAAAGATTTTGATTGGATAACCCCGCTAAGATAGGAAGCTGAATCTCTTCATTCGGAATAACGAGTTTCCCTATTCCCCATGTATTCGTTGTATCCATTAACATGTTCTTTGCTTTTGCATAGTCAGCGACATTGACACTGGCAATTTGTTTTTCACCATACTCCGCCTGACTAATCTTTTCTAAGTTGTAATCTGCTAATTCTTCTTGTCTTCCAACCTGAATATCTTCAATTTGTGTTTCTTCCTGCATTTGCGTATAGCCATAAATCGCAAATCCAATCGTTGTTAACATGGCGAGTAATAATAAGAAGAAATATGCTTTTGTTATAGAGAACAATCGTTTTAATTTTTTAGCTGCACGCAGCCTTACCTGTTGATCCTCTGGACGCAAGCGTTTTACGTAATAACGATAGGTCACCATTAAAATAATGAATAATAAAACATTGAAAGCTAACGTAGCTAGAACAACATTTTGATAACTAAAGAGATTTCGTTTCTTCACCTTTTTGTCTTGTGCTTGCTTGTACGGGATACGATGCCCTGTAACCAATAAGCGGTACGTATTGATCCCAGGTGGTGTGCACGTTAGTAACGTGACAATATCTTTTCCCGGTTGTACTTTGATTCGATCTATTTCACTCGGTAATATTTCTTCAAATGAATCAATCTCATAGGCCAAACGTCGATTGAGAATATTAATATAGAAGATATCCCCCTCTTCCAGATTTCGCACATCCGTAAAGAGTACTTGGTTTTTAACGCCGCTGTGTCCTGTTATAACAGCGTGTGTATCTTTTCCACCTACGGGAATAGAAGTACTTTCTATATGTCCCAACCCTTTATCCAACGTTTGAAAAGAGGTCCCGTGATAAAAGGGCATCTTTTTTATATCGATGGCTGGAATATCAATGGTTCCCATGGTCCCTCCAACATTGGCGATATTTTTATAAGCCATGGGTTCAACGGGATTGCCTTGTTGCTTTTCAAATACATATCGATTATATTTTTTGGCCAGTTGCCACTGATTTTTTACATCTTCTTCGCTCATTCGTTTTAGCACGTTGTCATATTTTGATGTGGCTTCACTTCGTTCACGATTTGCTAAATAATTACCGACAATAGGATAGAGTAAGAGAGCCACTCCGGCCGCAATCATGACGATCGCAAAGATCATTAAAAAGGATTTGCTCTTTCCTTTACCTGATGCTTTTTTCATTTCTTACTCCCCTATCCTTATCAACTATTGAAAATAAAGAGCAGCTCTGTTTAAAGAGTTACTCTTTATTTTCCTTTAAAAATGATGTTTCTTTGTTTGAATGAAATAACCGCCAATTGCGCCCATCACACAAATCAGTACTATTAAAAGATAAAGTGGCTGCATGGTTCCCAAGTTCCCACTCGTTTGTGGAAGCCGCTCCTTCGCAGCGGTGGTCACCTTTCCATCTTTTTTAGACATTTGTGAAGTCGGGGTATCTTTATCTTTGTCCTTATCGGTCCCTGTACTTGGTGTTTGAATACTTGATTTTGGATACAGGTAAACATCTGAAAGTGCGTTTCCTGTTCGTTGTGGCAACGGTAGCTCAAAAATAACGGGCTCCATTACATTTGGTATTAGTTCCGTTGCCTTTTCACTTACACGGTAGGTTCCTGCCACAAGATTTCCCACATGAGCAATTCCTTGCGCATCTGTAGTAATCTCTGTAGAAAAGGCATCTTCCCCTTGAACCGCTTGAAACTCACTTGTTCCCTCCATTGGAGAAACCCGGACAATTTCATAAGAAACCCCTTCAAAGGCTTCTAAATCATTCCCATTATCATCTGTCACTTTTTCAGCTTTTGTTCCATCTTGAGGAACATCCACCGATAAATTAACTCCTTCACCCAACTTATACTTTTGAATCGTAATGCTATAATTCGTATCCTGAGCATGACCACTTACTGGCAGGAGGAGGACACTGAGTAACAATGGAAAAATAAGTAGTAAAACACGCATTTTTTTCATCATAGTTTCCCCCTTTGCTTAGGATTTCGATAATAGTACATTACACCCGCTAATCCTCCAACTAACACTATTGATGAAAGAATCAGACCAATCAGTAACGGATTATTCCCACCAGCCTCTGGTAACAAGGTTTGTGCGTCATTATCCTGATACAATTGAACGGTTTGGTTATTTTCAGTGATGGTTACTTTGATTGGCTTTTGTAAAAGCTCGTACCCATCTGGTGCCTTGGTTTCGACTAACGTATACTCACCCGGCGCTAGATCATCAAATCTGATAATTCCCATATCATCTGTAGTAGCACTACCAATTTTCTTCTCTCTATCACCCTCATAGAGATCAAAAACAGCACCTTTTAATGGGGTTCCAGTGGCCTTCTCGTTATCAGTCAATTCGCCATCTTTGTTGAGGTCTACTGCTGTGCCAGCAGCATACTTGAAGAGGCGGATACTTGCAGTTTCGCGTATCAAACCGATATTTAGATCCGGAACACTGTGAATAAATTCGTCAGATTTTGCGACATCTTCTAATTTTGGTTGTGTGTAAGGATCGGTTTTATAAGTAGTAGTATCCGCTTTTGAGTTGATCTTCGGATCATCCCCTACTAGTTTTTCAGTTACCTTGAATTTCTTCTGCACAACCATGTCTTCAATCATAAACTCAACAACATACTCTCCCTCAGGGAGATTTTCAAAAAGATATTTCCCATTGTTATCTGTTTTGATCAAAGAATTTCCGGATTCGTCAATGAATTTTTGTCCAGTCAAACTTTCTTTTACAAGTTCATCCTTATAGGAACTATCAACTAGACTCGTACGATACAGTTTCACAGGAATATCTTTTACAAAATCTTCTGGCGAACCATTAGGCGCCTTTCCGATTAATCCATCAGGTAAATCGTCATACCAGGCAACACCGGATAAATTACGCCCATAAACCAGTGTTTTTACATTTTGTGAATTTACTGGAAGATCCAACTTAGAGTTCATTCCAGCATTATTTACATAGAGATCGCCTGCTTTTTGACCATTAGGCTTAATGGTTACTGTCAATCTGACTTTCTCTCCGACGGCTACCCTATCTAAGTTCACCCAGACTGCTTTAGCATCTTTAATGTCCTCTATAGCCGTTTTTCCAGGCTCAAAAGTTGTCCCCTCAGGAAACTTCGATGGATCAGTCTTGTTGTCTATCTCATCATTACTATATTTAATGGTTGCTTTAGATTTGCTGTCAAAGCGTACATCTTCGACCGTGTACCTTCCATTAAATTTTGAGCCGCGAGAATCACCGTTGTACGGAAGAACATCAGCAAGTTGAACATCAATCATATCTTCAACAGACTCATTGGCCATATCAATGGTATAGGTGATCTTATTATCCACTCCGACAGGATCTTTCTCACCCGCTTCAATCGCAGGTTTGTCTTCTTTTTTTGTCAGAATAATCTGTTGGGTTTGATGGAGATTGACCTTGCCATAAGAAGTTCTTGTCGACGCAGCAGAAGTATCCTTTTGATTAGGATCGCTTTGAAGCCATAGTTCACCTATAGTACGAGCTTCTACTTCTGCAAGTGAATATTTATCGAACGTTAAATCTGCCACATCCGCTGTCGTATCAAAATGCGCTTCAATCAGATCTCCCTTTGTAGGATTGATATTTGAGAATCGCCAGACAAGGGTAGTAACCCCATTACTAGCATTTTCAGTCACCGTAGGTTCAGGTATTTTATTCCCATTACTATCAACGGATGTTCCCGGGGTATATTTGATACCTTTTGGTAAATAGGTCGTTAATCGTGAGCCATAATTAGTGTCTGTTGTTCCCAATAGATTGCCTTCAACTTTCCAGCGAATGGTTTCATTTGTTTTATAAGTTGGCTTTTCTGGTGTAGTGGTTGTCTCAATTTTGAATGGTTTGATAAAAATACTATCGCCACCCCGTGATGTATTCGGCTTAGTCGCCTTTCCAGACGAATCATAAACACTTGGAGTATACGACTCATTTATACCCGGAAAATTTTCTATTAAAACATTGTTTGAATCAAAGAAATAAAAACCGTGCATTATGGCATTAGGATTTCCAAACTTATCATTTTGCCCAACTTCTCCAATAACATTTACTGGGGCACCAAACCAATAGGTACACAAATCTTTCTTTTTATTAAAAACAGCTTTTATTGCAGAAATTTTCCCATACTTAGTCGCTTCTTGAGGACTAGAATACCAATTATATTGACCAGAAATATTTTTTTCAGTATCGGTTTTTAATGTTGGATAATCTTTGGTCTTGCCCACACCATATCTAGTTTCGGCTTCAACTAACTCTACTGAATCATTTTGGTCTACATTTATTTCTCTTGTAGGGTCGTATTCAAACGAATTAGCATTCCATCGAATATACGAAATACTTTTTTTCACATCAGGCATCTTGTCAAAAACCGACGTCCCTCCAACATAAATATCTTTTTCTCCTTTTCCAACTGTGCCATCACCAGCTGTAACATCTACTCTTCCAGTAGAATTTAAACCAATAAAATTATTTTTTACTTTCTTTGCGTAAGCAGTAGACCCAATATAAGCACCACTCTTTTCCTTTGAATCAGAAATTGTTACAGTAGAAGCTGGATTAGGAATCTTCTTTTGCCCTTCATAACTAACTTCAGATATCTTTAATTTTGTAGAGAATAGACCTACGCCTTTTCTAATGAGATAATGTTTTGGCCAGAGAACTAATAGCGTAGAACTGGAAAAAAGTTTTTCATTATTGTTTGTTTTTACCCCCTTCAAAGTATATGTGTACGGGTTATAGATTGGTGAATATTCTTCATTTTTAAGATGGATACTTAGATCAGTATCAGAATTTGTCACTGTTGTTTTCCCTGAATCATAGACACCAATCTGCTTCTTTTCTTCCAAACCAACCTGTGGTTCTACTACATGAAGCTGTTCTGACTTACCATTTGGAACAGCTATATTAGTAAAGCCATTAGGAATCTTTAATTCACTACCTGCATACAAAATCTTATTCCAGTCTGTAGGGTTATTAGATGATATTGTTGAAGTAGTCGCTTTCGTTGGCTTGGTATACTTAGAGAAATCAGTACCATCAATCGTTGGTACTGGGGTTATTGCACTAGTACTGTCTTTTTGATAAAAGGAATCTGATCCGATAGTCACATTAATTGCACCATTTGGAAATGTGGATCCTTTAAAATCACCTTTTTCTCTGCCCTCAATAGGTGATAATCCGAGTGTGACACCTAAACTTACAGATTCATGATTATTATTTACTCCTATTGCTGGAATTACATTTTCAGGTGCCGTACGACTACCTAAAACTAAATTTGCTTCAACGGAAGGTTTTGCTGAAACATACGTATCCTTTAACTTTAAATTTCGAATATCGGTTTTCGTATAAGTTTTATTGATCTCCTCAGTTTCTCCAGTTTGTTCATTTTTGGCACTGAGTATAGTTATTTTTGCTTCAGGATAGATTGGATCCCCTTGCTCTGCCCCGTATACATTTACTACAATTGGTAAAAAAACCTGACCATTTGCACTTATCGTAGACTCCACATATCCTTTTGATGTTTTTTGGTTTCCTGGAGCATCTACCAATTCCCCGTGTTCATTATCCACTACTTCATATCTGAAACGAGGTTTACCAGATGATAGGCCATAGGCATGTGGTAATTCCATATCCACACGATATTTTATGTCTGTATACGTTGTATCTGTATGATTAGCTTCTATAGAAAACGATAGTAAATAAAAATTTGAGTCAAATGAACGAACTATATCGTTGCTCTCAGAAGAGTCATATCCAGGAAGATCGTTATCATCAAATTTTCCATTAGTATTCGCTGTCCCTGTTTTTACTGTCACTTTTGCTCCAGTAACCGCCAATGGCTGTGAGGTATCATTCGGTTGTTTTTGAGATAATTCTTTAGCGGGAAGTTCAATTGGCTTAAACGAATCTTTTTCGCTATAATTCTTTTTCATTAATTGATCTATCGTTTGATCATTGGTTACTTCGGCTGTTTCTTGACCCGCTTTTTTGCTCTCTTCTGGTACTTGCTCCACCTTTTCGATAAAACGAAACAGCTTTTGCTTTTCTGCTGTATTTGGCTTTTCAAAAGTGACCGGAACTTCCTCTTCTTCTGAATCCTTAAACACACTCAATAAAAGCGGCTGATCTTTGTGGATCAAGACATACGGTGTTTTTTTCTCTTTTTCTCCCACATAAACTAACTGACTTTCTTTTGTCTCTTCCTCTAAATCTTTTTTTTCTGCCACCTTATCGGAACTTTCAGTTTCTCCGCTAGCTTGACGGGTCTCTTTCTTCTCAATAAAATCAACGTATTCCACTAGTTCTTCCGGTGTAAGTTCTTTTGAAGGAAGGACATTTCCCTTTTCATCTACAGCATTTACGCCATAGTTGTCTGATCCTTTAAATTTTAGTATCTGTGTTTCTTTAGAACTAATTTCTATCGGATTGACTTCATCTGAAAAAGTAGAGTCTACATTGACTTTTTCTCCATTGTATTTCACATCGACCAATTGATAATTCTGATCTTCTGCTTTCAATGGAACCTTCTGGTAGACAGTAACTATGCCTACCAGTAGGAAAAAGAGTGGAAGAAGAACGGCGACTATCTGCTTGTTTCGTTTACTTTCTGGCATCGTCTATCCATCCTTTCGTCCCCTTGTCATTAAGCTTGGCGACGTTTCTTTTCAATCATAATCGTAGCAGTACCGATAGTGATTGCTCCGATTGCGATTGCGACTAACAACATCGTTCCTTCGCCACCTGTAAACGGTAGATCTGTTTCGGGTTTATTCACTACATCTAACTCGATCGCATCATCTTTCGTCGTTAGAGTCACTGTGATTTGTTCTGGCTTTTTAAGGAGTTCATATCCTTGCGGAGCTTTTGTTTCAACTACCCAATAGTCTTTTTTAATATCTTTATGTTCAAATGTTGGTTCGTCATCAATATCTTGTTTCCCATTCTTATTCGCATCGTCATACCAATTTAATGCCAATCCATTAAAACTTGCATGTCCTTGTCCATCAGTTGTTGATTTAAGAAATACCACTGGATCCTTTCCTTCTGGAGTCGGTAGGGTATCATTTTTATGGTAGCTCTTACCATCGGATGCAATGAAGATTTCTTTTTCTGCATTTTCTTTACTTTCTGCTAACATGAATTCTGCTCCGGCCAACTTGTTATCAGGCGCTGTTTTATCTTCAGCCGTCTTTTCAATGTCAAAGCCACCAGTAAAGTACTCTGGGTCTTTTTCTTTTGGATTTTCAGTAGTGATAGGTTTAAGACCTGGAGATAAATACTTCACTTCAAAATGGTTACTTAAAACGCCATTGAAGTCTTTATCTGTCTCCGTCGTATAAACAGTTCTTATTTTTGTAAAATCACCCTGTGAAACTTTCTTCATCCCCGCTTGTTCTAAACTCATGACAACTAATTTTTCAGCATCTGTATTCGTACTACTTGTTTTTTCGTCTCCATCAATGGTAATTTTATAATCTGTTCCTAAAACTAAATCAGTCCAATTACTCTCGTCTGTCTTCACTTGAACTTTTACATTGTTGATTTTTAATTCTTCCACCAATGTATCGGTCATCGTAAAATGATTGGCATAAATCTCTTCATCTTTTGTTACAGATTTATCTGGGCCTTTAATCCATTCGTCGTTCTCATCTTTTTCACCAGTATAGGTAGGGCTAATAACACCATCTTTTGTGGCTACTTGATATAACCCTTCGGGTACATTTGCTTGGGCTTCCCAGCTGAACTCTTCACCGGCTTTAACAGAGTATCCTCGTCCTTCTTCAACTGTCTTGTCGGGTTCAAGCAATGAATTTAAAATATTTTTAGGCTGTACTTCGACATCATAAATTAATGAGCCATGATCTTGGCGATCTGTTTGTGGAACGTAAACAAAGAAAGGATCTGCTGGTTTAGATACTCGATCATCTGCCAACTCAGTAACTAAATAGATACCATCATAATCAGTCCCTACACCCAAATTAAATTTGGCATCCCCTTCTTCTCCAGTAGGAAGTGTCTGTGCCGCAAAACTTTCATCAATATCATAGTCTGTACCTTCTTTTTGTTTCAGCGGATCTTTCAATGAAGCGCCACCGGCTTTTTTCGTGACTTTTTGAATTTTGAAGTTAATCCCTGATAGTGGTTCTTTATCTACATCTTTTTCTTTCCCATCACCACGATCCCCAATTTCAGAAACATCCTTGACTTGATACTTCCAAATCGTAATAGAACGATTAGACGATTCATCTGCGATCGGATTATTATTAATCGTTTGCTCCGCCCTTGCAACGTCTCCATTACCTAGTGAAGCACTATACAAACCCACACCTAATGAAGTTAATAATGATGCCGTCACTGCCAACCTCACAACTTTACTTTTACTACTCTTTTTCATGCTAAAACCCCTTTTCTTTTAATTAGTACAATGAAAAAACCACAATAATAAAACCACTAACTATTACGATTTCCTTATACCCATACCCCTTTCTCTTCTTTTAATCGGTTCCATCTATATCAAAAAGTCTGGACTTTTGATACCATAAATAAAGAAATAAAGTTATCCTGTTTTTGTTAATTTAATTAAAGGATCTATATATAGTAAAAAATGTTTCTTGTTTTATATAAAAACAAGAAACATCAAACATTCACTGACTTATCGAGAAAAACTGTGTGTCCTGACCATTTACCGACGGTAAATAGCTCCTTGCATAGTTGAATTTGACTAAAAAAACAAAAAGAAAGGATCAAAAATATCTTTTTACTTACCTACTTTAAAAAAACAAAAACAAAAAAGCGCTTTCTTAGAAAAAGCAAAAAGAATGGCCCTGTTATTTAAAATAACACTCTTTTTTTATTTATTTAAGGAATGAATCACTGCTTTTCTTTGTTCCATTAGAGAATCTGTATAAACATCTAAGGTCATCCGTGTAGATGCATGCCCTAACAGCCTACTGATACTTGCAATATCGTGATTCTTTTCTAGGCAGCGAGTCGCAAATGTGTGTCTCAATTGATGAAAATGAATACTAAAAAGTCCTGCCTTTTTGACAATATTTTGGAAATGATACGTCAGTAGTCGTGGTTCACAAGGTCGAGACCCGGATGTAAATACAAACTCATACTGGCTATTTTTTCTTTTTTCTTTTAGCTTCAAAAATAGTTCATTTGTCATTGGAACAACCCTTTTTGAAGCTTCTGTTTTCGCTTCTTGATAAACTAGAGAAGTTTTTTTATCTCTCTTTTTAAAAATAGAGATTCGCTGATAGGTTTGTTCGACAGTGATTGTTTTATTGTCAAAGTCGATATTTTCCCATTTTAATCCTGCAATTTCTCCAATACGTAGTCCGGCTTGCAGACTGATAAGAAGGGGGAGTCCTTTTTGGCCAGAAACGGTTCTAGCTGCATTCTCAAGCTTCTTCTGTTCTTGTTTTTTTAGCGCATGTATCTTACTCTTTTTTCTTTTTGGTAAAATGATTTCTCGACAGGGATTAAGGGTAACTAAGCTTTTTTTTACAGCCGCAGCCAAACATCCCTTAAGTAGCTGAAAATAGACATGAATGCTTGAAGGCTTGTATTTTTTCTTCCACTCTTCAACTAAGGATCGCAATGTATCATATTCTAACTGGTTTAATGCGATTTCCCCGATATAAGGAAAGATATAGTGTTCAAGCTTGTATCTATAACTTGCATAGGTAGAGGGTTTAATGTCTCCTTTGATTGAATCTAGCCAATAAAATGCCCACTTATAGAAAGGGGTGGCACACTTTCCTTTGGAAAGCATTTTAGAGGCCGATTCAATTTTTAATGGATAAAGTTTTATTTTTACTTCCTGATACGTTTTTCCATAAATAGAACGGTATCGTATTTTTCCGTCTATTTTATTCCCGATTGGGTAACGTCCCTCCCATCTTCCATCTTTTCGTTTATAAATATTTTCCCCTCGTCTACTCATGTGACAATCCTCTCCATTGACGGTTTATTTGACGTTCTAACTTAGTAATCGAATAAATTAATTTCTGCTGATTTAATAACAAGGACATTGAGTTGATTATTAATAATAAAATTTTTTAAATACTTTTTTTAGCTGATATGTTGCCCAATCAATATATATATATTATAATTAATATGAATTTTATGATTTATGTTGTGACAATAACGTTAGTTATACTTCGTACTAAGCTTTTTTCTTGTTTTTATATAAAACAAGAAACATTTTTATTATAAAAAATGCTATTAAGATAAATTTCCATAACTTATATAGTTTAAATAAAAAAGAAAGTACATAACACTACATTTCTGCAGTGTTTGTACTTTCTTTTTTTGTTCAATTGTGGTATAAGAAGAACCTAATTCTAGTAACTTAAACTATGGAGGACCAACTATGCAGCGAAAAAGGATTCTTCTTTGTGCGTTAGATCATTTAAATCGTTACCCTCTCGAAGATTTAAATATAACTATGATTTCTCAAGAATTAAAGATCAGCCGCTCCACAATTTATTATTATTTTTCTAACATTGATGAAATTCTATCTGGTTGTGTATCTTTATTTTTAGACGGTCTTCAAGACACTTTTGATAAACAGTCCGCATATGCCACCCTTCCCAAAAAAAGGCCCTCACTCAGCGAGTTTCTAAAGGATCGAGAATCTTCTACTTCAGAAATATTACTATATCTGAAATCAGAAAGAGATTGCCTCTATTCGTTACTTAAACACAACCACATACTTGATATTCAGAATAAGATATATGGAAGCTATACACGTGCTTTTCAAAAGGCTGTACCGCGTGAGTTCGCATATCTCTTTCCAAAAGACACGCTTCATACAGCAATCATTTATATTGTTGGTGGAAATATTCAATTAGCTCATGATTGGCTGTATGGAAGCTCTCAAGATAAAACAATTGAAGAGATCACTGAAATAATCAATCGAAATATGTTCTTTTCACTTTTTGGATTATATGAAATCAGTAATGTAAAGGATATTGATTAATTTATTTGAAATTTCCTCAAAGAAAGAACTCATTCTCTCTTTGAGGGCTTTTTTTATTGTATTAAATTCGCACCTCTATAGTCATTCCCATGTTTATTTTTGTATAAAAGATTGGGCACAGGGTACTTAGATTTTTTTCTACACATGTAATCAATTGCTAATGTAGTAGATTTCTAAAATTAAGCCCGTTAACACTGGGATATTCTACTCAATATCAGTCTTTTTTGGGTCCGTTAGTAGATCTTTCGTTTTTGTAAGATTCCGGTTTATCTAGCTTTTTTTACGAGCACAATGTTATCGTAGCTTACAGGAGGTCAATAATTATTGGAAATAAACAAAAAAATTGGAATTTATTATTAAGGAGAGGATCATTCTGCAATATATCAAAAATTTCTTTATCGTTTTAGCACTATTTGTTTTAAGCCAACTTAGTATGACTGTTTTTAGTATTGTTCAATTAAGTCTCACGAAGCCATTGTCTGGTTTAGGTCTACTAGTCATGTTTTTATTTGTATTTGCTAACATTGCCTTACTTTTATGGCTAGCTAAAAGACTGAAACTTATTCAGTTAAATTTTTCTTGGGTCACAAGAAAAAATATTTTAATTATCCTCGGCGCAACCTTACTGTTGCGACTCGTAGCTATTGGGGGCACACTACTTATCCAACAAAGTAGCGGACAACAGACTAGCAATAATGATGCCATGTTAAATACTATGTTCCATGCTGTTAATCCCGCTTTACTTTTTCTGCTAATTGCAATCTCTGCACCCATTATGGAAGAAATTGTTTTTCGTGCCGGGATAATTAAATTGCTTTGTCGGAAACTACCCATTCTAGGTATTGCATTAAGCAGTATCTGTTTTGGAATGATGCATATGACAACAGATATTCCAAACTTCTTTTTATATGCATCCATGGGACTAGTCCTATCGATAGCTTATTACAAATCCGCAAGTTTAGAAGTCTCAATTATGGTTCATTTTTTAAATAATGCTATGGCTTCGATTGCAATGATTTTGATGCAGTAGTTTTTAGACAGCTAGAAGCTGTCTTTTTTTCATTTATTCTGTAATGGATTAATCGTTATGGTAGCCTCAAACTACATATATTTCGTCTATCTACAAACTTTCACAACTTGCCTTCCTTTTTATAACACGTATAATTTTAAGTGAATACCTTTAGCCGATACGTCACTGTCTCACTCATTAGAAAAATACTTTTATATCACCAATTGGAGGGAAGCGTATGTTTTCAAAAAAGAAAAATAGGAGTAGAAGTAAAAATAATCACGATGTTAACCCCGATATATGGGGCCGGAATCCTTTAACCTTATATGAAAAAATCGGACGTTCCATTAAGCGAGATGCAGAAAATCCTTTGCGTTCAAATGAAGGAAAGCGAATACAAGACTTTATGGTTTTATTTTACAATGGTAAGCCAGATATACGTGGAGTAGGCGGCTTGTTATATGCCGGCGAATGGATTTAATTACGGTACAAAAATATATCGAGTAAATACTCTACTTTCACAATTAGAAATGAAGAATCTGATCCTTGAAGAACTTCAGATTAGTGAATCCGATTTCTTAGTTAGCCAAACTAGAACTGATCCACGATTGCATTTATTTTATTAAGGAAGATATAACTTTTTAGTACCAGCTTTACTATATTTTATAAACCTTCCTAAATCATTTTAGTACGGCTATGCCCATTGGGTTTGTGGGGACTAGCTTAGGGTACCAAAAACTTTTTTATTGATTAGAAAATGGTTTCCTCTTTTCTACTTAATACGCTGTATTCACTAACACTTTTGTCACATTTTTTCTAAACCATTGCTTTCTTGATCAGTGATGCTATGATTTCCCTATCAAATTATAGATAAAGGACGTATCGCTGTTGTCCCTAATAAAAAATATATTACTTACCACCTTTATTTTCTTAGTGATTTATATACCACTATGCCTATTTATTGCCTTGATTGTGGCTATCTATAAAGCATTAAGAACCCGTGAACCCTTTTTAATAGCATTTAAAAGTCTGTTCTTTGAGCTTTTTTGGGAGATATTAAACCCTTTAAATTGGCTATATTTACTTCTCTAATGGGGGGATTAATTGAATAATTGTGTCGCTATTTCTTTTCCAACGTTTAAACACCCTTGATTTAAGCTTATTGTGAAACGTTCGCTCTCTCCGAATTCTTCTTTTAGTGATTCCATTTTTTCAAAATCTTCTTTAGCTTATAATTTATTTGTTTTTCTTCTTGATACCGTCCGTTACCTGAATTTCACCTCCCAAATTTCATCATCATTTTGATATAATGTTTACTAAGTGTTGGTATTTTTTATCAAAAAGGAGAAATCTATGGAAACTTTTGAAGATTATCTTATATCAATCGAAAATGTTGTTCATCGAGATAAGTTAGGAAACTTGCTACAGGAAATTATAGATAAATTTCCAGAATTAGAAACACGAATCGGCTGGAGTACACCAATGTTTACCCATCATGGAACTTTCATTATTGGATTTAGTGCAGCAAAAAAGTTTTTCTCTGTCTCACCAGAAGTCTACTGTCTCAATAAATTTCTCAAAGATGTTGAGAAAAGTGAGTATTCCCATACTGATAATATTTTTCGGATCGATTGGGAGCAACCAATCAACTTTGCACTGTTAGAAAAAATGATCTCTTTCAATATCACTGACAAAAAAGATTATGAAAAATTTTGGCGATAAACTTCTCTTATTATTAGGAGAAGTTTTTTCTGTGATAGCCCCAACTTGCAGAACTATTTCATACCTGTTCTAAGGATATTACTCAGCTCTAAACAAAGATATCCAGGAAAAAATATTATAGATCGATTTATTGAGAGTATTCAATAAAACTTCGTAGTTCGCTCGTGGCTACTCTGAGTTTCTTTTCTATCATCCACATTTTGAGATAATTCCACCTCGCTATGAGCAGATAGATAGGTATCCCTCTCTAAGTATGGTACTGTTAACGGAATCAGAAAGGAGGATAAACCACATGAAATACCTAGATATAATTGCTTTAGTGTTATTAATTATCGGTGGAATCAATTGGTTATTAGTCGGTCTTTTTGAATATGATTTAGTTGCAGCAATTGCAGGTGGAAGTACAGCTATTTTGGCTAAGATTATATATATTGTTGTTGGGTTGTGTGCGCTTTATTGCTTGAAATTCATCCCAGCCTTTGCAAATAGAGCGGAGTAACACCCTTCTATCTGCTTTGAGAAAACAGGACTCGCAACTTGCGGGCCCTGTTTTATTTTTTCCCTCAAAGTATTCTTTCAGGTGTTTACTAAATCAAAAAAGGACGATTACTGGGTTGAAGGCAAAAAAATACAGTCGATTAGCGCTTTTTGTTCTTTTCTTACTATTCTTAAAAAACACACTACTAGTAGATTTACAGCTAAATTATATTGCGATCATCAGCTTTGCTGTTATCTTACTAACAGTAACTGTCGGCTTTCTGATCGTTCCTACCCATGAAAAGAAATTATTTATTCCAAAATATTATGGGTATGGTATCTCATTGAATCTTCGTAATCTGGTGGGATTGGCTATTTATATCAGCCTGCTGCTAGTAATGCTACAGGCGATTATCGGATGATCCTATCAAAAATTTCTTTTTCTTTAGTATCGTCCTTAAAATTGAATGATCAAGCGGCGCCATTTAGGCTATGATAGAAGTATTCCATGATAATTTCACAAACCATTTTAAAACGACTGATATTCGACGAGCTTGCCGAATATCAGTCGTTTGTTTTTCTCCATAAATTACTAGTGAAACGAACTATTTTAACAAATAGATCATAAGATACTCTTCATCATTCTCGTCAATAATTTGGAAACCGACTTTTTGATACATGTTTAGAGCATAATTATCTTTTTAAACAGCCAGTGACACTTGTTTATATCCTTTTCCTTCAATCAATAATTGCAGCATTTTCTGTAGCAATTCGGTTCCGATTCCATATCCGCGATACTCTTTTAACAAAGAAATCGCACATTCAGGCGTAGCTGCGTCTACACTTCCGTAGCCAGCGATATTGCGTACCCAAACAATGCCAATGACTTTCTGATCGACCTCGGCACAAAGGCTAAAATCATCTGGTCCTTCACCAAAGTTTTTGAGATAAACTTGCAGCTCAGGTTCATTGATGATGCTTCGTGGCAACTGTGTCTGTCCTTTTCTCTGAAACAGCGCTTCGTGTAAAAAAATTTCCAGTAATGGGTATTCTGCTAATTCTAATTCTCTAATTGTATACTTCATAAATGCCTCCTTTTTTTGGCTTATTTACTCTCCTTAATCATTATTACAAGTCCGAAAACAATTTTCCTTGACCTTCCTCTTACTGGAAGCCTTACGCTAGGTTTGAGACAGGAAGGAGTTTTTATTAATGGAAGAAAATAATCAAAAACGATTGGTGGAACTGATCGAATCGGATCATCCAAACATCGCCGGGATCACCATTTTACAAAACGGCAAAACGGTATGTGAAGCCTTTTTTAATGGCTGTGACGTCACCAGCAAGCTACATGTCTATTCGGTCTCCAAGAGCATCCTTTCTCTTTTAGTTGGGATCGCCTTCGATCAAGGATATTTGAACAGTTTAGAACAAAAGGTACTAACGTTCTTTCCTGCGTACTCAGTCGCAGCAAAGGAACAGACCATTCAGCAGATTACACTGCGCGATTTAATCACCATGACAGCGCCCTACAACTATGATACGACGGATCCAAGCATCTACAGCCAGTATTTTATGAGTAGTGACTGGGCGACTTTTTCGCTGGATTTATTAGGCGGGCAAGGGAGGATTGGAGCGTTTCATTACACGCCTTTAATCGGGCCGGATATTTTATCAGCGGTCCTAGTCAAAGCGACGGGACAATCTGTATTGACATTTGCTCAAGAAAATCTTTTTGCTCCGCTTGGGATCACCATCGAAAAAAATATCACCCTTTCTTCAGCGGAAGAACAGATGGCTTTCAATCAATCGATCGCTTATAACGGCTGGGTCTGTGATGCTAAGGGTGTGAATGCCGGCGGTTGGGGGTTGACCCTTTCTTCTAGGGATATGGCAACGATCGGTCAATTATATTTAAACGATGGACAATGGGATCATAGTCAGATTGTTTCCCCTGAGTGGTTAGCTGAAAGTACCAGTCCTCACAGTAAATGGCTGGAAATGAACCTTTCTTATGGCTATTTGTGGTGGATCATTGATCAAGAAAAGCAGATTTTCGCCGCGATCGGTGACGGCGGTAATGTGATTTATTGTAATCGCGAAAAGCAGCTGGTAATTGCGATTGCCTCGTTATTTATGGAGGGGACCAAAGACCGGATCGAACTGATCCAGCAAGTCATTGAGCCAATGATCCGCTAAAAACAAGCCACGGCCCAAAGAACTTCAACTAGTTTCTTTGGGCCGTTCATTTGATCTTATTTTTCAGTTTCTACCTTCGTAGCGGCAGCTCCGCGTTTTTCTTTATGATACTCTATCAATGCTCGATTGAAATTTGCAATCAAGGCGGTAAGAATTCCCACGCCAATCAGCACATAGACGATGGTAAATAATTTACCCAGTGCCGTGTGGGGAATAAAATCGCCATAACCCACCGTCGCAAGGGTCATCACCGCAAAATACAGCGCGTCAAGATAGGCCATCCCCTCAACATTATGATAAAAGAATGTGCCAATCACTAGAATAAATAAGACCGCCAATAGCACGGCCTTTTGTTCTTCTTGTTTGAATAAAATTTTTAGAATATGCCAGAGGCTTCTGAATAATAAAATAAATGAGATCATCGACGGTCTCCTTTAATTGGTTACTTCTATCGTAGCATTACTTGTTGGAATCACAAAGTTTTTCTAGACTTGATAACGAAAAAAACTTCAACTCGTTTCCAAATTGAAGGATTTTCCAATAGTATAACTGGCCTTAAATCCAGCCAAATTTCACACACGCATTATAAATACCGTCATCGACATTACGATCCGTTACGTAATCCGCCCGCGCTTTCAGTTTCTCGGCACCATTGCCCATCGCGATACTCGTCCAACTAGGATCGAACATGACCAAGTCATTCAAATCGTCGCCAAAAACGACTACCTCTTTTTGCGGCAAACTTAAATAATCCAACACATCGAGAATCCCTTGTTTTTTATTATCGTGCTGGCACATGATATATTCTGGCACAAAACGCAACTTAGCAAATTTTACCGGCTCTGGGATCAACTGATCCTGTTCTTTTGACAACGCCAAATAAAATTTAAAAATCTCTGGGGCTTCATCTATCTTGAAGTCTGGGTCAATCAGATATTCTGTCGGTTCTTGCCGTGGGCCGACCTGCTCGCGAAAAAGATCATTAGCGGCATAGACTTTTTCCGAATCATCCAAAGCAATTAATACACCAATTCCCAACTGCTCAGCGTGATGGATCACCGCTAACGCTTCCCTTCGATCCAATGGCGTATTTTTTACCAGCTGATTATGGATAACCAGTCCCATTCCGCCGGAACAGACCATATTTTCTAAGCCAAGCGACTCAAGCAACCCGCGGCATTTATAATGAGCCCTCCCTGTCGCGATAGAAACGAAATGACCGTTTTTTTCTAGCAACTCCAACGCCCGTTTGGCACTTGGAACGACTTGTCCGGTCTTCCGATCTGTTAAGGTTCCATCAATATCAAAGAAAAATACCTTCTTCTCCATACTTTCCCTACTTTCATTTTTTGCCTGCTGCTACTTATCTCTAATGCCTTCTTATTGTATCACAGCACCGCTAGGTAAAAACTGAGAAAGGCTTTCGCGAACTCGCTCAGCTTTTGAGCAATAAGACCAAACGATTTCTAAATTGTTTCTCAAATTTCGAAATCGTTTTGCTTATTGTCGATAAAGCTAGTTCGTGAAGCCGGACATGGCTAGACCTGCTGTAAAGCGATTTATTCATTTAAAAATTTATACTTCCTTTTACAGTCAAAAAAGTGAACAGCCGATTTGGCTATTCACTTTTTCAATCGATTCAATTTTTTAGTGAAGCTCTTAGAAGTCGTTCCAATCGTCTTCAGCACGTTTGCGTTGCGCTTTTGTTTCCCGTTTAGGACGTTGAGCCCTTTGTCTATCACGTTGTTGGCCAGCTTCTTTTGGCATCAACAGCATAAATAAAATATATAACAAGATCGGTCCGCCATTAAGCACGATCGTTGCAAATACAAAGATCACTCGAGCAATTGTTGGATCGATGCCAAAATATTCAGCAACGCCGGCTAATGTACCGGTCAACATTTTATTATTTTGTGATTTAGTCATTTTTTTACTCATCATTGCAGCTCCTTTAACTATCAGAATCCTTTAAAAAAATATTTCCAGCCTTGGAAGAAACGGTGATTTGCGCAGTTTCTTCCGCTGATCGTTGGAAATGCAACGTTTTTTGATTTCCTTCGTTTCTTTCTCGAACCGTCTCGCAATTCGCGAAGCGGTAATTGATCGTTCCTTGATCCGTTTTTCCAGTTCCCTTTAAGCCTAACCCTTTAGGCAACGCAACTTTCACATCCCCATCGACAGCGCTGGCTTTGATTTTTTTCAAGTTTTCATTTTCAGCAGTAATCTTAATGTCGCCATTGATCGTAGCATAGTCGCCACTAATGATCGCCGCTTTGGAAATAATCGTGCCATTGACCGTCTCGATTGTTGCCTCTAAGATATCGCCAGCTTGTAGTTCGATCTGATTGTTGGTTCCTTGAATCTCTAAGCTCGACGCATCGAGATCTTCAATTCTAATTGTACCCGCGGTGGACTTAATCAATACTTCTTTGGCTGCTAACTCCTCAACCTGCAGATCACTAGTCAAGAGCTGAAGTTTTGCCTGTTGATAGTGGCGTCTTGGCAAGTAGAAGGTCAAGGTCGCTTCTACCCGTTTATTCGGTACATGAAACCGAATCTGATAATCGTCAATCTCGATTTGACTACGTTCCAAGAAAGCTTCCAGCGGGTCCGCGTCCTCAACGGCAGCTAATAGCGTAACCTCAGCATCGACTTTCACGTCACTAACCGTTTCATCGGTCCATGCTTTGAGAATGACTTTTCCCTTGGCCAGCTTGATATCCAGCAAGGTCGCATCGATCGATTCAAATAAGAATTGATGGCTGAAATGTACGTTTCTACGCTGCGGCATTTGCTTGCCTATGTCCTTAAAAGCCCCACTCCCATTGACTGTTTCAGAAACGGCTTGAACGGTTTTATTCATTAATCGTTCTAATCGTCCCGCAAAATTTTGCGGTTCTTCCGTTGGTCGATCCAGTGGCGAATAGTGCTGTTGATCAAAATCATCCGGGATTCCGAAAAAGTTTGGTGTTTCTTCTGAAGCCGTATAATACTCCGTCTCCGGGGTTTCACGTGCTTGCTTTAATTGTTGGATCTCTGACTCTAGCTGATCGATTTCTTCTTTTAATTGCTGATAACGCGGCTGATTTTCGGCTGAAATAATACCTAACTCTGCTTCTAGATTCAGTTCACGGTATTCTTCCTGATTTTCCCGCAGCTGCTTGCTTTTCGCTTGCAAAGCTTGATCGAACTCATCGATTTTTTCCGTTACTGAGTCCTTTGAGGTAGTAGATTCAGTTGTACCTATGTGTTCCCATTCATTGAGTAAGCTGGTTACGCTATCGGTTGGTTGCGGCGTAGGTTTGATTTCCGGTTCGGATTTTTCAGCTACTTTTGGCTCACTAACCGTTGACGAGTCTGACTTAGATCCGACTTCGATATCTACGTTTTCAGTTTCCTCTCGAGGGAACTCTGGTTCTGCTTTCGTAGTTGGTTTACTTTCCTCTATTTTTTCAAAAGTTGTCGTTGGTTTTTCAGCTGCCATTTCAGCTGGTAACGGTGTATCTTCTACCGCTGCTTCTGCTGATTGCTCCGCTGCAGCGTGATTTTTTTCAAGATGTTCTAATAAATCTAGACCTTCTTCAGAGGACAAGATCCCTTTTTTGATTGACGCTAAGATTTGTTCCCGTTCATTCATACGGCTCTCTCCTTGTCGTTTTTCTATAAGCCTATTATGCAAGAACTTTAGCTCTTCGTCATGGGTCGAAAGGACTATTTTTATTAAAAATCCTGCCTTTTTGGCAGCCAGAATAATTGACAGTCTCGCAGCAAGAGACTAAACTCATAAACAATTAGATATCTAACTATAAAAATGAAAGCTGGCATTTCTATGAAAGACGAAACCGTCAAACTCACTAAACTAAATCCTAAACTAAAAGAATTCCAAGATGATTTGCGTAGTCATTATACTGCCGCAAATAAAACCGCTAAGAAAAATCAAATCGTCTTTGTTGGTTCCAGCTTGATGGAAATTTTTCCGATTGAAAAATTTCAAGCAGAAGAAAATTTGGGACTGCCGCTAACGATTTACAATCGCGGCGTCCGAGCTACCACAACAAAAGATGTCTTAGACCACTCAGACACCTTGATTTTTGACTTAAAACCGAGGAAAATTTTTATCAACATTGGCACCAACGACATTGGCTTTGGACTCTCCGAGACTGAAACACTGACAAATTATCGCCAGCTCCTAACCAAGATCAAGGAGCAGTTACCGGAAACACAGGTTTACGTCATGAAATTTTACCCGATCAACGCCGTCGATGAATTTATTGACCCACGTTCAGGAGAAAAAGGCCGCTATTCAGACAAACGGACGAACCAAAATTTGCAGGCAATGAGTGATCAGCTGGGACAACTGGCAGAAACCTTTGGTTACAGCTACATCGACGTCAACGAACAATTAGCTGACAGTGATGGAAATTTACGAAAAGAGCTCAGCTTTGACGGGGCTCACTTACTGCCCGCAGGTTATCAGATCGTCTTGCAGAACCTGATGCCCTATTTACGTTAATTTTTTTGAAAGAAGGACCAACTATATGCAGATTCGTGAAATGATCCCCCAAGATAGAAAAAGTCTGCGGAAACTTTATTTAGAGAGCCGTCGCCGGACGTTTTACTGGGATGATCCACTGCTGATGCACGAAGAGGATTTTGACCGCGATACCCAAGACGAGCAGATTTTCGTGGCGATCGAACAACAGCAGATCGTGGGCTTTATTTCCATTTACCTACCAGAAAACTTTATCCATTGCTTGTTCATTCACCATGAGTTTCAGGGTCTGGGCATCGGTCATTTGCTGATGCAGCAAGCCAAAAAAGTTACCCAGCGACCGATCCGGTTAAAATGTTTGTCTCGCAACCATGGGGCATTAGCCTTTTACGAAAAAGAAGGCTGGCAAAAAGTCCATGAAGTGAAGCTTCACGATCCTTATTGGGAAATGATTTTTCCAGACTGAAAGGCTGGCTTTTCTTATTAAGAACCCTTTGATTTTCCAACGGGATTTACAAATAAAACCATTTACATCACCTCTAGCCAATAGTAGACTTAATTTATACTCAAATTAGGACGTGATGACATGGATATCAAAGCGATCGTACTGGATATCGACGGTACATTATTAACTTCAAAAAAAATGATCTCTCCAAAAACGAAGCAGGCCTTGATCAACGCTCAAGAAAAAGGGATCAAAGTGATTTTAGCTTCCGGTCGCCCTACGACAGGAATGTTTGAACTGGCTGAGCAACTAGAAATGACGAAATATGAAGGCTATCTCGTTTCCTATAACGGTTCTCGTGTGACCGATTGCAAGACCAAGAAAGTCTTGTTCAATCAAGCCATGAGTGTTGAAACCGGACAAGCAATCTTGGAGCACTTGAAAAAGTTCGATGTGATGCCGATGATTGACAAAGAAGACTATATGTATGTAAATGACGTTTACAACAATAACTTAGAGTTGCCAGAAGGAGATTTCAATATCATTCGATATGAGTCTCGCGGCGGCAATTTTAAGCTATGCGAAATCGATGATCTCGCAGCCTTCGCCACTTTTCCAATCAATAAAATTTTGATCGCGGCTCAACCAGAATACTTGCAGGAAAATGTTGAAGCGATCCACGCACCTTTTGATGAGGTTGTGACTGCCGCTTTTTCAGCCCCTTTCTATTTTGAATTTACAGATAAAGGGATTGATAAAGCGAAAGCCTTAAACACCGTTTTTCCTGATTTAGGGATTCATTCGTACAATATGATTGCTTTTGGCGACGGTCAAAATGACCGTACCATTATCGAATACGCCGGTGTCGGTGTTGCGATGGGCAATGCCGTTGAGGAACTAAAAGCGGTGGCTGATGATGTGACACTTTCCTGTGATAAAGATGGGATTGCGGCCGGTTTGGCGAAATATTTATAACCATATCTAAGTAAACAGAAAGTTCCCCACATTCAATATCAATGTGAGGAACTTTTTTCATTGCTTGGAACGTTTACTTTGGGCTTCGGACAGCTCATTGACTAAATTTTGGATTGCCACAATTGATTACGGCGTCACATAAGGGTCCATTGAAATCAATTGATTAAATCAATAGCCCCTCAAATAGATGAGTATCTTTTTAACATAGCTACTAACAAAAAAACGGATCGCTCTAAGGCAATCCGTCTTTATTTTTTATATTTTCCCATTGATTAAAAGTCACTCCACGAACCCTCCGCAACGGGTTCTGCCTGTTTTGGTTGATCAGATTGCGCTTGTTCGTAGACTTGTGTCCGTCTTTCAGCAGAGGGAACCAAAATTGCCAGTAACACATAAAGTAAAATTGGTGCACCAACTAAAAAGATGCTAGTGAAAACATAAATAATACGTGCAGTAGTAGCATCAATCCCAAAGTATTCTGCGATACCGCCCAAAGTCCCTGTTAATACTCGATTATTTTGTGATTTCATCAATTTTTTCGTCATTTTGATTTTCTCCTTGAATGTCAGTTTTACTACTCATAACCAAGTAGCTATCTTATGTTTATATTATGCCGAAGCTCTGAATAATTGTCATAGGGCAAAGGTCTGATTTTTCTACTAGTTATTTGGGCTGAATTTTCCTAGTTTCTTTATAAATGAAACGAAAAAAGGTACATAGATTCTAAACCCTCTCTCCTTCTATTTCCATAAACGTCATTTGTTGAAACTAACCACAAATCAAGCTTGTTGCTTTTTGATTTCTTTTTGCACCTAATGTTTTTTCATTTTTCACCCGCTTTGATAAAATAAAAACAAAGGAAGTGTCCAACTATGCTTAAAATTAAACGAGCTTACTTAGCTGCGGAGAACGCAGATGGCTATCGTGTCCTAGTCGATCGACTATGGCCGCGAGGAAAATCCAAAGAGATTGAACAGATCGATCTTTGGTTAAAAGAAATCGCCCCAAGTCCTGAACTTAGAAAATGGTTCAATCATGACGACGATAAATTCCCTGAGTTTCAAGCGAAATATCTTGAAGAGCTGCAAACGGGTCCACAAAAAGAAGCCTTAGATAAGCTAAAAACAGTGATCGCAAAGGAAAAAGATGTGACCCTTGTCTACGGTGCGAAAAATGTAGAAGCTAATAACGCACAAGTGTTGTATCAGCTTTTGAAAGATGAGATTTAGTGAAAAGTAAATGTTCCAATCTTAAAGTAACATATTTTTTAATTAAGAAATTCAATCTATTTTTTTATTCATATCTTGAGCTACGTTTTCATTGATAATTTGATTGTTACACCATATCCGATTTTACAATGAACCTTTTTTCCAATAAAAAATACTCCTTTCAAATTCTGTTCTAGCAATGATAAAATCTGCTAGTAAACGAATTTGAAGGAGCATCTTTAGTTAGGACAAAAATTAGTTTAAGACTTCATGGGACAACGATAAAATATCAGCTTCTTTTCTGTTAAAACCAGTTAAGCGGAAGGAAATATCGAATTTTTCAAAAGTTGTTCGATATTTTTCTAACTGCCACTGTCCACAAGAAAAGCTTCCTAATGCATTTTGCTTGTAGTCGATATTTACAACTACATAATCCCGTTCTTCTAAGTCGCAAGTATGCTTTGCCTGGTCTAAATCAGCTTCTTCGTAATAAGAAGTGCTGAAGTTAAATCCAGATGATTCAGCAGCGAATACACCTTGTCCTCGATCATCAGTTAGTGCCACCCACCGAGTATCCATTCTGTTTCCATTCGCTTGAGGAACCACATAATTTGTAAACATATCTTTAACACTCGAACTATAAACTCCGAGATACCCTGCTTCTTTTGAATCCGCATAGTTTTCTCTTGGTCCTCGGCCCAAGTATTTCACTTGATTTAAAGCTTTATTTACATGCATCGATACTCCTAGTCGCGGAAGCATGTCTGGGGCTGTATCGATTTTCCCACTAGGAATTCCTTCTATATTAAATAAAATATCGCCACTTCCAAAAATTGTATAACTATAAGTACACTTGTAATGCCAAGCACTATTTGTAGTCGAGTTGATCGTTTCAACAATGATCTTAATTGATCGATCTGCCTTTTCCCAATTAAACGAATGAACAATCTCATGCTCCAAATGAAGGAAATGCTTCTTTTTCATTTCATCAATGATTTCCATATCATTACTAATCGGAGCCCGCCATAAAGTAAACTTAGGTCCTCGTTCAATCAGCGTTTGGCCATCTCGAACCATCTTCAAAAGCGTTCCTCTCACAGTATCAAACATTACTGAAAAATTTTCTCCAACAATAGTAAGCTTTGTTTCATCTTGCTCGACTTGCAAACGACCGTTTGGTTCGACGACAAGGCCTTCTGTCCTAATCGGAAGTTCAAAATTAGCCGAGGCCAATTCATACCCCTTTGGTGCATACGCCATGGCTGCATTAAGTCGATAGGAAAGTTTCAAGAAATAACTTGCTCCTGGCTGGGGTACAAAGTTCAACGAATAAGGCAAGGTCATTTCCATTTTTTGACGTGCTGAAATCGAAGGTAGTGAAATTGTTCCATCTTCGATCACGGTCTCATCCTCGATAACTGAATAATATAAATCAAAAATCTGTAAATTTTGGAAATCAAAATGACTCAACAGCTCAATTTTTCCTTTAGCAAGGTCAATTTCTGTCGTCTGAATAGGTTCGATGACCTTTTTATATTCGTACAGACTTGGAGAAGGAGTGCGATCTGGCATCAGCATCCCATCAATACAGAAATCTTTATTGGAAGGATCATCGCCAAAGTCGCCGCCATAACGATAATATTTTTCTCCTTTTTCAGTATATGACTCAATTCCATGATCAAACCATTCCCAAATAAAACCGCCTTGCAACTTATCATGAGCGTAGAATAAGTCTTGATATTCTTTTAAGTTACCAGGTCCATTCCCCATCGCATGACAATATTCACATAAGATGTGTGGTTTTTTTGATTCCTCAATAATGGTTTTCATCAATGGTTTTTTTGTTGGATGTTCCAGCCAAGTGTACATGGTTGAGTATATATCCGCTGCTTCTACCTCGAAGTCCCCTTCATAATGAACTAGTCGAGTTGGATCCATCTTTTTTGCTACCTCGGTCATTTTTACAAAATTGCTTCCAAAAGCAGATTCATTTCCAAGAGACCAAAGTATAATCGATGGATGATTTTTGTCTCTTTCAATCATTCGAACCATTCTAGAAACATAGGCCATTTCCCACTCAGGATCATCACTAATCCAATCATATTTCCCAGTTAATTCAAATCCATGACATTCTAAATCCGTTTCATCGATGACGTACATTCCATACTGGTCACAAAGATCGTACAAATAATAAGAGGCTGGATAATGACTTGTTCGAATGGCATTAATATTGAATTGCTTCATTAAAATAATATCTTTTTCAATTTCTTCCTTTGAGACAACTCGGCCATTTCTTGGATTATAATCATGACGATTAACGCCTTTGAACTTGATTGCCACACCATTCACTAGAAAAACCTCGCCCGCTAAGCGGATATTTCTAAACCCTACCTGTTGTGGAATAACCTCGATCAATTCATCCCCTTCATAAACAGAGATCATCATTTGGTACAAATTAGGTGTTTCAGCCGTCCAAGGTTCAACCTTAGGAATTTCCATATGAATCCGTTCTCGCTGGTTAACCGACGTTTGACTAACTTGTTTCCCAGCTGAATCGATCAATTCTACCTCTATGCGCTGCGACTTTTCTTCACGGAATTTGAAAGACAGATCCAACAACCCATTTGTATAGTCTTCATCCAAATCTGCGACCACTTTAATATCATTAACCCCTGCAAAAGGAACCCCAAGCAGCTCTACATCTCTAAAGATTCCACTAAGCCACCACATATCCTGATCCTCTAAATATGTCCCATCAGACCATTGATAAACTCTTACCGTCAAATCATTTGCGTCATCTTCATGAATCAGTTTGGTAACATCAAACTCAGCTTCATTTCTTGCACCTTTACTGTAGCCGACTTCTTGCCCATTGACCCAAACATGAAACGCAGAATCTACACCACAAAAACGCAAGATTACTTTCTTTCCTTTGAAGTTTTCATCAACAGTGAATTGTCGTTTGTAAATCCCTGTTGGATTTTCTGTTGGAACATAAGGCGGGTTAATTGGAAAATTGTACCAAAGATCGGAGTAATGCATTTTGCCATATCCCTGAACTTGCCAATTGCCTGGAACTTTGATATCGAACATTTCTTTTGTATCAAAATCTGGTGCATAAAAGTTACGTGGGCTATATTCTGGAGCATCTATTAATAAAAATTTCCATAGTCCATTTAAATTTTTAAAAGCATGTGTATACTTGTTTTCATTCAATAATGCTCTTTCTTTTGTTGGAAAGCTCAAAAAGTGTGCACGTGGTTCTAACTGATTGATATGATCCAATTGATAATTTTCCCAAATTTTCATTTGCCAGTCACCTCTACCTTTGTTTCTTTATTATTTATTAATTTTGATTTTCTCTCATAGCGATTCCAACAAATCCAGGCAAAGCCCATGAATATTACTAGTCCAGCAATGTTATAAATCAGCATTCCAATGGGACTTGCTTCACCCGCTGGTAATGTTCCATGTATCTCAGCCATAATCAACTGCGGATCAGGAACCGTTGACATGAAGAATACGAAAATGAAAATCACTAATAACGTGATACCCGCAAAAATACCAAAATGACGATTGCCAAATTTAAAGCTTCGAGGCATCGAGTCCTTTTTCAACCGTAATCCGATATAGGCAATTAATAAAAATAAAACTGGTAACAATGAGGTAGAAGCAGTCATATTGATTAACGTTGCAAGAAAGCTATCCATGTTACCAATTCCCAATGCAGGAATAATCAGCAACATTGTAACGATAATTCCTTGTACTACTAAGGCATTTGTCGGATTTCCTTCTTCATTGGTTTTAACCAGCCATTTTCCAAAGACACCTTCTGGAATTTCTGAGAAAAAGACCTTGACCGGTGCAGCAGTCCATAACGCTAATGAACCCAGACTACCAATAAATAAAATCAAGCCAACTAAGCGGACCATCACTCCACTTGGAATATGGAAATAAGAACCCAAGATTTTAAAGATATCGAATATCCCATTTGAAAAATTGCCCTTTAATACATCTGAAGGAACCACAAAGCCAACAGCAACCGCGCCTAAAACATACATGATACCAACAATTATAGTTGCACCAATCATTGTCCGAACAAAAGTACTATTTCCACCTTTGACATCCTTAATGTATACACCAATACTTTCACCACCGCCAACAGCTTGTAAAATCCAAGCCATGGTCATGAAAAAAGTCCAATTGAAGGTTGGCTTAATTGACTGCATCGTAAACTCTTGTGCAGGTTCTTTACCAAATCCAAAAACAACAATAAATGCTAAAACTACGAAAGCTACCCCCATGAATAACCTTGCGCTGCCAGCAAAACTTGTGACTTTCGAGATCCAAGATACTCCTTTAATACAGACCCATGTCATTAACCAAAAGAGAAAAATCGAAATAATAGCAATAATAATCGTACTGTTGCCACCCTGAAAAACATTAGCTCCACCAAATGCATAAGAACCATAAATCAATGTGTTCGGCAACAAGGAACAGAAGAAAAATAGATTCACAAAGAAGTAAGACCATGCACCTAAAAATGCCCATTTCTCTCCTAATACTGACTGCAGCCAACTGTGAACTCCTGATTCTTTTCCTGAGTTAGCAGAAGCAAATTCCGCAATCATCAATATAAACGGTAAAAAATAAAAAATAGTGCCAAACAAGTATCCGGGAATCGTCGCCAACCCAATTTGAATACTATTGTTGACAATGCTAGGAAATGCAAAGACTGCTGAAAATGTCATCAACATCAACGCAACCGAACCTAGCCGTTGTCTTGAATTAGAATTCTCCATCTTTTAAACATCCTTTCAATAGTTATTTACACATTGATTTTATAGCGCTTTCATGATATAAAAAATAAGAAATGTTTCCAGATACTTGTAATAATGTTGACTTATCCATTTTTCTTTTAAGGAGTGATTAAATGTATAACTCATTGCCCAATGACGTCAGCATCCTAATTAACAATGAAAATTTAAGTAAAGAATTCAACGTTTGTGAGGTTGGTTATGAGAAATGTCGCTCAACAAAGCCAACTGAATACGCTCCAATCGATTATTGGGTCATTCATTATTGTGTTGAAGGCGAAGGATTTTTCTCCACGCCTTTTTTCTCTGAACGAAAAATTACGGCTGGAGATTTTTTTATCATCCCTTCAAATTGTAAAAATGTTTATTATCCTAATCGGGAAAATCCTTGGCAATACAGATGGATTGGCTTTTCCGGAAGTTTAATAGATCGATGCTTTTCAAAATTAGAACTGAATCAATACAATTGCGTGATTAACCATTCCTTTGATCATCGCATAGATGTTCTTTTTCAAGACATCTACGAATCCTTTAAAAAGGATAATCTTTTCCAAACGATGTCCGCTTCTTTTATTCTATTCGATACAATCGATAGAATGAATCTAAAAGTAGACAAAACCTCACAAGCTGAACTCTTATTTAAGAATATTCTGAACTTCATCGATGATAATATGTCAGAAAATCTTAGTGTTAATCAAATTTCAAAAGCCAATAACATCGATCGAACTTATCTTTACAAACTGTTTCAACTTTATAAAGGCGTGGGCCCTAGCGAGTACATTCAAGAGCTAAAATTACAAAAAGCATGCTCTCTGCTACGGAAAAGTTCACTTTCCATCACTGAAATTGCTTTTGAGTCTGGCTTTTCTTCCTCGTCCTATTTTTCAAAATTTTTTCATTCTAAACTTGATATTTCTCCCTCTACTTATCGAAAAAAATTTATTGTCAATTAGATGATAAAGAGCCGCGTAATTTGAAGCGACCCCTAAATATTAGACCAAAAATCTAACTTTTTGGGGTCACTACATTTCCCGCGGCTTTTTTATCATATCTGAATAGTCTTGTTAAATAGTGCTCTATCATATGTTCAATGAGTAAAGTTCTCACTTACATTAAAATTCTCAACTCACGACACTTGATTAAACGTCTGATTTTTCAACTCGTAGACCACGTCGCAGCCTTTGGCGACTTCCTGTTCATGGGTGACTAAGATGATACATTTTTGTTGTTGATGAGCGATTTCTTGAAAGAGCTTGACGATCTCACCGGATGTATCTTCATCAAGGTTTCCAGTCGGTTCATCGGCGACGATCAGCTCGTGTTCACAGCACAAGGCTCTGGTGATGGCGACTCGCTGCTGCTGTCCGCCTGATAAGAGCGTGACTTTTTTCTCTGCCAGCTCCTTAGTGATCCCGACTTTTTCTAAATTAGCTAACGCATAGGCTTTTTTATCGGTTTGCTGACTTTGGGCGATTTCCATCGCTGTCACTACATTGTCTACCGCCGATAAGTAGGGCAATAAATTATAAGCTTGAAAAACAATTGAGACATCTTTGCGTCGGTATTCACGCAATCCGATTTTTTTTAAGGAGTTGTCCTCATAGAGAATCTCCCCACTTTTAGGGGTGTCTAGTCCGGCGATCAAGGATAAAAAAGTCGTTTTCCCCGAGCCGCTAGTGCCTAAGATCGCGTACATCTTACCATTTTCAAAGGTCAGATTGACTTTTTCAAATAGCGGCCCGTTATTTTCGTACCAGTAACCTAAATCTTTCGTTGATAATGTCATAGCTCATTCTCCTTCTGTTTATGAAATCAAAATTTTCTTAGGGTTCAGCCGCAGAATACCCGCGGAGGAGAGGACGATCGAGAAGAGGCTGATGCCTAATCCGATTCCTGCTAGACTAAGAATTTCGGTTGGCTGTAATGAGATCTTCAGTTCTTGGATCTCTTTTGTTTGGCCAAATGGATTGCCGCCCATTTGGACGCCACCTCGTTGACCGCCATTGTCATTAGGTGCCTGCCCTTGACCCGGCCCGCGATCACCAGTGGCATTAGCTTGTTGATCGGTTTGTTGGCTGCTAGTTTGTTGGCTAAGTAGTTGATTTCCTACGGCGTTACCGACGAGATTGCCGCTGGCGGCGGCGATCCCTAAGGCGAAGACCATGCAGACAAAGATCTCCACGAAAAATTGTGAGATCACTTTGACTCGTGACTCTCCTAATGATAGCAAGACACCAATCTCGTATTTCCGCTCGCGGATCGATAGCATGATAATCAGCGTCAAAATAATCACACCGGCTGCCGCGACTAAGATCACAATATTTTTTGCGAAGCTAGAGACATTGTTTAACGGCTGTAGCATCTGTTGATACATTTGATCGTTGGTCTCTAAGCTGAAAGTATCAGTATCAATCAACTTATTGGCTTTTTTAACAAAGCTTTCCATTTCTTTCGGATCGTTTAAATTGTAAACAGCCGAATCAATCGTTTTGCCATCTGAGCCGGTCAATGTATTGACCAAGGTATAGGAAGAAAAAATCGTATTGGCTGGGTTCATAAAATTAAAGCGAACCCCCATGCTGTCACTAGAGCTGCTGGTTTTATAAATCCCTTTGACAGTAACTGCCACATCTTTATCGTCGCTGTTCTTGATTTTGAAGGTATCGCCGACCTTCAAATCATTGGCTTCCGCTAAGTTTTCTTCTATTAAGACATTGCTAGTGCCTTCATCTTTCGCGGTAAGCGCTTCTCCTTCAACAAGACTGGCGGTGCCGGCGGAAAATTCACTATAGGAACTGCTTTGGGAGACGCCTTTGATTTGGAAATCACCTTGGCTCATCCCTTCTGGCCCACCTTGTCCGCCCATTTTTTGATCAGCGGAATCCTCAGAAGACGAGGTTGTGCTCTCTTCGCTGGAAATTGGTGTAATACCAGTGCTTTTATCCGCCGACGTACTGGCTTCGAAAGAATAGGATTTCACATTGGACAACTTCGCAATTTTTTCCGCGTCGCTAAGGTTAACCGGCGTCTGCTGAAAACTCCCCGGATCAGGCCGAGCATTCTCTGAATTCGAGTCCTGTTGGTTTTTAAACATCGCCTCGTGGTTAGTAGATAAGGTGACGGTTGCCCCGACGCTCTTTTTGGCATTCGTCGTCGCAAGCTCCGCCCCACTGCGGATCGTCAGTCCTGCTAAAACAAAAATTAAAATAGCTGAAAAGACCGCGATCATCAGTAAGCTGCGTCCTTTCTTGGCCCACAGGCTTTGCAGTGCGCGTTTGATATAATTCATAGATTGTTTCCCCCTTTAATTGTTGCTTGTAGCATAAATAGCGTGCCTTAACCCAAGCTTAAGCGAAACGTCAGGAGGTTTAAGGTTGTTTTAGGAAAGCATGGTACACTTATGGGAGATAAGAATAGGAAGGAAAAAAATGATGATAAATCTTTTAATCGTAGAAGACGAAGCAACGCTTTCAGATAATATCAAAGAAATTTTGACCGACCTGGGAACAATCACGCAGGTCTATGATGGTGAAGAAGGCTTATTCGAGGCAGAAAGCGGCATTTACGACTTGATTGTCTTGGATCTAATGCTACCTGGGAAAAATGGGTATGATGTTTTAGCAGAATTAAGGGAAAAAAATATTCAGACGCCCGTTTTGATCCTTACGGCCAAAGACAGTTTGGAAGACAAAGTTACCGGCTTTCAAAAGGGTGCCGATGATTATTTGACCAAACCTTTTTACCGGGAAGAATTGATTATGCGAGTCAAAGCCCTATTGAAGCGTTCTTTAGGCTTATTCTCCGAAAATCAGTTAAGCTATCAAAACATCACCTGTAATCTAGCCACAAAAGAAGTCACCACTGGCGAAGAAACACTGCCAATCCAAGGCAAAGAATTCGATCTCTTAGTCTATTTCATTCAAAACAAAGGAGTGATCCTGACGAAGGAACAAATCTTTGACCGCATCTGGGGCTTTGATTCTGACACGACCATCACCGTGGTGGAGGTTTATATGAGTCATTTGCGGAAACATTTGAAACCGACGGGTGTTGATCAGCTGTTTAAAACATTACGAAACGTCGGCTATATTTTACAAAAGGATTGAGGCTATGAACACAGAACTTTCAAGAAACCAGCGCTTAAAATTTTTCTGTATGAACGTCGCGGCCTTTGCCGTGATCTTTCTGCTGCTAGGATTCATTACACTACAACTATTACAAAGCTCCGCTTATCGCCAAACGGATCTTTCCTTGTCGCAAATGGCAGACAATGATCATTTAATCCAGATGGAGATTAATCGTTATCAACAAAATAACCCCTTTTTAGATCAAAATCCTGGCGGTGATGGGCCTGGCGGCAATAATCGCTTTAATACCCAAATCATCTTGTGGTCCAAAGAGGGGACTATTTTGAATAAGGAGGTCTTAGGCGGCCGCTTTACCGAACTGGATAAGCTGACTTTGGATAAAGAACATTTAAATGCCGTAAAAACGTTAAACATCTCAGACGAAACAGTCCCTAATCAAAAATTGTATTTTCGTTCCTACACGATTCGCTATGACGGAGAGACCGACATCAGTTATATTCAATTTTTAGCGAATACGAATCAAATCGTTGACTCGATGTCCACCTTTGAAACGACGCTGATTATTTGTATGGTGATCTTTTGGCTGATCTCAATTGGGATAAGTTTTTACCTTTCAAAAATGAACATGCAGCCAGTCATGAATTCTTGGCGGAAACAGCAAGAATTTGTCGAAAATGCGTCCCATGAACTGCGGACGCCCCTTGCCATAATCCAAAACAGTTTGCAGCAGTTGTTCACTAAGCCCGATCATACAATTTTAGAAGAATCAGAACCGATTGCTCAAGCCTTGAATGAGACCCGACGATTAAGCGGGCTGACCAACGATTTATTGACGCTGGCTCGCAGCGACTCCAATCAATTACTCTTGGAAAAAGAAAGCCTTGATCCCCAACCTTTTATCCAACAATTAGTCCAGCCCTTCCAAGAAATCGCTGAGATGGCCGGAAAACAATTTGTATTGGAAAATTTTGCCAAGGACCCCGTCCTGATCGACGAAAAACGCATCCATCAAGTCTTGGTGATTTTATTAGATAATGCCTTGAAATATACGGAAGCCGCCGATAAGATCGTTCTTCAGTCAGAGATTTCAAACAACGACTGGCTGATCGAAGTCAAAAATAGCGGCCCCACCATCAGTGATGAAGACAAGCAACACATCTTCGAACGCTTCTATCGAGAAGACCGTTCGCGCTCTAAAGAAACCGGCGGCTATGGCTTAGGTCTGGCCATCGCCCAACAAATCATTACCCAGCACAAAGGCAAGTTAACAGTGCGAGATTGGCAACCTAAAGGCGTGGTTTTTCAAATCCGATTGCCGTTGAAATAAAATGAAAATTGCAAACAATAACAAATGGATACCTTCTAAAGAAAATTTAATCCACGAATTCCCGCAAATGTGTTAAACTCAGACAAAAGAAAGAAAGAGGAGAATTCTTGTGACTGAATATACTGGCTTCGACAAAATTTATCGCGATATTGTGATGGAAATCATTGCGCAGGGCACCGATCAAGACCCCGCCTTAGTTCGTGCGAGATACGCGGACGGCACGCCTGCTCCGACACGCTTTATCCAAGGAGTCAATTTTAAAATCACGCCGGCGGATGGTATCCCGATCTTAAAATCAAAACGCGTGTTCCAAAAAACACCCTTAGTCGAATTAGAATGGATCTGGCAAGAATTATCCAACGACGTAACTTGGTTGCAAGACCATAAATGTAAGGTCTGGAACGAATGGGTCGATGAAAATAACAACATCGGCAAGGCCTATGGCTATCAATTAGCCAAGAAATGCCGCAAGCTGCCTAATCATGATGAAAAACTAAACCAAGTCGAATACGTCTTGCATCAATTAGAAAACAATCCCGGCTCACGCCGTATTATGACCAGTCTTTGGGATGTCGATGATTTGGATGAAATGACCTTAGAACCTTGTGTTTGGGCCACCAATTGGAAAGTCAATAATGGCGTCCTTGACCTGCATGTCAAACAGCGCTCAGCCGACATGGCTTTAGGAAATCCCTTCAACGTTTATCAGTACGCCGTCTTACACCGCTTGATCGCTGACCAACTAGACTTTGAACTAGGTACGATGCACTGGTGTATCGATGATGCTCATGTTTACGATCGTCACATTGATGTCTTAAAAGATCAATTGTCACAACCCGTGCCAGCAAGCGAGCCAACCTTAGTCTTGCCTGCTAAAATAGCTGAAAATGGCAACACACGCTCCTTCTTTGAACGTCGTTTATCCGATGCAAAATTGGAAAACTACGAGAATAACGGCGTGTTTAAATACGAAATCGCCGAATAAACTAAACCAGCGAATCACTCCTCTATTTAGTGGGAAGGGTTGCTGGTTTCATTTTTGTGGTAAATAGTCTTTTCCCAAGAGTTTTTCTTTCCAAGCTGTTTAAATGTCTTTATTTTCGAATCATCCTTATAATAAATAAGAAGCAAATATTAGGAGGGTTTTAAATGAAAATCGGTATTTTTGGACTTGGACAAATGGGCAGCGCGATGATCCGCGGTTATCTGCGGACAAATACGCTCAGCCCAGCAGATGTGCTAGTAAAAGGTGGTCGTAGTCAGACTGCCAAAAAGGTCTCAGATTCATTAGGATTGACCTTGATCGACAATTTAACAGAACTGGCTGAAGCATCATTGATTTTGATTGCCACCAACCCAGCCAGTGTCTTGTCTGTTTTAGAATCTTTACCAGAAGAAGTGACAGCTAACCGTATCCCGATCGTTTCTGTCGCTGGCGGTGTGTCACTTGATGAAATGGGCGCTGTCTTAGGTGCTGACTACCCCCTCGCTCACAGTATCCCGAACACTGCAGTTGAAGTAAATCAAGGCGTCTTAGGTATTGCTTATGCTGAAAAAATCTCAGCGGACGCTAAAAAGATCATTTCAGAGCTGCTTACACCATTAGGAAGATTATTTGAAACACAGGAAGCTACCTTAGACGTGATCGGCTCTGTCGGTGGCAGCGCACCAGCCTTCGTGGATGTCTTTATTGAAGCTCTCTCTGATGCAGCGGTCCTTTATGGCATCGATCGGAAATCCTCTTATCAAATCGTGGAGCAGATGATCAAAGGCTCCGCCGAACTAGCGTTAGAAACTGGAAAACACCCGGCCGAGCTTAAAGACGGCGTCACCTCCCCCGGCGGTACAACAATTAAAGGCATCGCTGCTTTGGAAGCAAATGGTTTTCGTCATGCGGTGATCGAAGCCATCAAACAGACGATGAGTTAATTTTTATCTATTTAACTAGTAAACCCCTTTCGACTTTTTATAGTCGGAAGGGGTTTTGTCTTTAAAAATCGCCAATCAAAATAAAAGAGACATGTCAAAATACTTTTTGAGACCCTTTTTGAACGTCCTTATTTCGACTCATCAAAAAATTGCTGCTGAACCATTTTCATAATGTCCGCTTCCGTTAATTTCTTAGTCTCGTTGGCAAATTCATAGTAGGCGGGTTTTTGGTCATAATAAACTTCGACTTCTAATGTTGCCTCCGCTTGGTCCTCGAATAAATCGATCGGGATGTTATACGAATCATTGACGATTAGATGATAAAAAAGATTCGAGCCGCAATTTGAGCAAAAGCCTCTTTCCGCCCACTCAGAAGAACGATATCTAGAAACAAAATCTTCTCCATTAATCGTGACACTCTCTCCTGAACCTGCTTCCACCGTTAACAGTGGCCCTGATCCCCAGCGGCGGCACATTGAGCAATGGCAAGCGCCGACCTCGGAATGAAACTCCGCCACGTCGATTGACACTTTTCCGCACAAACATTTTGCTGTTTTCATTTGTATCTCCTCCTAGGTAATAGAACTGATTTTTTTTAATTTTTAGGATTACTATCTGGCAACGTCTCCAGCAACGCATAGAAATATTTTGCCTCACCGGTATTAAAATAGTCATACCAAGCTTCTAAAGTATTTGTATGAAAAAGATCTAGCTGCTCGATGATCTGTTTCGCCCATAATAAAGCAGCAGTGGAACTTGCGGTAATAAGATTGTCATCGGCAACGGAGGGCTGATCCATATAAAAGTGCTGTCCCTGATATGCTGGGGCAACCATCTCCAGAAATCCAGGGCCATTACTCGTATGCTGGCGCTGATCCAACAACCCGGCATTAGCAAGTGCCGCAGTCGCTCCACAGATTGCCCCCACTATTGCGTTTGCTTTAAGGAATTCATGGGCCTTTTCAATAATCGCACTATGTCTTGCGTCATTCCAAGTATCTGCACCAGGTAATAACAGGACGTTTCCTTCAGCTACCATGATGTCCTCAATCAGACAATCAGGCATAATTGTCATTCCTCCCATTGTCTGGATTGGTTCTTTCGAAGCACCCACTGTTTTGAGTACGATTGGAGGTGCCGCTTTTTTAAAAAAGCGCTTAGAATTTAATTCCGCAGTAACATAGCCTAATTCCCAATCCGCCAGCGTCTCCAGCAGATAAACATAAATTGTCGCCATAAAAAATCCTCCATCTCAATTTGATTACCTTCATTATACCTAACCATTGTTGACAGCTATATGGCAACAATCTACAATTAAAAAAAGAACTTTTTTTGAAAGGCGGCGGACGGATGAAAGTGGAAAGACTAATCAGTATCATTATGATTCTGTTGGATAAAAAAAGAATCGGCGCTCAAGAGCTGGCAGAATTATTTGAAGTATCCCCTCGCACCATTTATCGTGACATCGATTCCATCAATCGAGCAGGAATCCCGATTCGTTCAACCTCCGGAGTCGGCGGCGGCTTTGAGATCATGGAGCAATACAAACTGGATAAAAAAGTCTTTTCCACCGTCGAACTTTCTACACTTTTGTTGGGACTTTCTAGTCTTCCCGATACGATGCACGGTACCGAGACACAGCATGCGCTAGCAAAGATTAAAAGCTTTATTCCTACCGAACAAGCGCAAGCGATTGAGCTAAAAACCAATCAAATAAAAATTGATCTAAGTCCTTGGGAGGGCAATCTCAATACCCAACCCTATTTAGAAATGATCAAAACCGCTTTGCGAAAAAATGAAGTGATTTCCTTCGATTATACCGACCAAAATGGGAACCAAACCGCTCGGAATGTCGAGCCTTATCAACTAGTCTTGAAAGGCAACCATTGGTATCTCCACGGCTATTGCGATCAAAGAAACGATTTTCGCCTGTTTAAATTGACACGTCTGTCAAACCTCCAGCTGCCAAATAATACCTTCACGCCACGAGAACATCACCCGCCGCAATTAAACTTTTCCGATAATCCAGCACCTACGCAAATGGAAATCACTCTACGAATCCATTATTCCGTTCTGGACAGGATTCTAGATTATTGCACATATGAGGCGCTTTCGCCAGATGGCAACCAGCATTTTATTCTTCGTCTTCCATTTATAGAAAACGATTATTACTATAATATTCTTTTCAGTTTTGGGGATAAGTGCGAATGTTTAGCACCGCCTTGTGTACGGGAGGAAATAAAACGACGAATACAGAAGATGGCTAATTTGTACGAACAATAAGAAGGTTTTATAGACAATTTTCTACAAAAAAACAGCACTCGCAATTCATGCGAGTGCTGTTTTCATTTTATTCGTTGACGATCGCGGCAAAGCCGTTTTTCAGCTCTTGGTTTCCAGTTTCTTGAAGATGGAAAGCATGGTCTTCCATTCCTTGGTTTTGCATAGAAACTAAAACAACAGGCTGTTGATTATGAAAAGCAAAGAAGTAGACATGATTGTCCATCCGTCCGCGATTTTCCGCATCGGAATAAACCGCTACAACAGAATATTCCGCTGATGATGTGCCGTCTACGGACCACGCTGCTGTCGCAGGTTGATTGTCCACCGACAATGGCATTTCTGATCCACCGATCACGCCATCAGGTAATCGCAAGCCATAGAAATTCACATTATTACCTGGCGCATATTCCTTATACGATTGACCCATCGCTTGTTCCCAAGTACTGATGAATCCTTGCAGTTCTCCTGATTTAGTCGCATTCCACGTTCCGGCAGTGCTGACCGCTTGTGATACTATAGTCGATTCTTCGGTTTGGCTAGAAGCAGTGCTACTGGTCGTTTGACTCGTTGAAGCACTTGTAGATTGTGTTGATGTGCTTGTTGAACTACTTACTTTTGTCGAACGAACCTGAGCAACTTGGCTCGTAGCTTCTGTTGATGAATGTGCCGCTTTTGACTCATTGCTGGTACATCCGGTAAATGCTGTTATTGAAAATAATAATACCATCCCAAATAATGCCTTCTTCATAGGATCAATCCTTCCTTTTATCTAAATGAAAGTATAGCAAATATGATATTTTAAAATAAAATTATGGCAAATCATTTAACTGTTTATTACCTAAATACAATAATCAAAAAGAACCTTGTCATGATGAACAATTGAAGCCACCTCCATAAAAACAACGAAATAAATAACGAAATTTTATAATCAGATCCTTCATAACCAAAAATCTAAATTCTCATTTTAAGAGTTTTTTTTACAGACACTATCTGTCCCGCCTTTTGTAAGCTAGATCATTCTTGATTCATTAGACCCAATGTTATAATACTTGTTAATCGGAAAGGGGAATCAATCATGATTTTTTTAAACCTCAAAAAATGGTGTATCGCCTTTGTATTCGTTCTCTTCTTTACTCTTTTAAGCGGTTGCCAGGTGCAACCTTCCGAAAATGAATCGAACTCTTTGGAGACTAGCTCGACCAATTCAGCAAGTCCTTCCCACTCTATGTCTGTGCCACAATCAAAGGAGGAAACAAATGTGAATTATGTACCAGGCAGTTTGATTAGAGCGGTTTCCGCTAATGATCTTGAACAAACAAAAGAGCTCCTTCGTTCGACCGAGCCTTCGATTGATGAAGTCAATGAGAAATCGGAGACTCCCTTAATGATCGCGGTCCATAACAACCACCTAGCCATCGCAAAAATATTAATTGATGCGGGCGCGAATATCAATAAACAAGACGTTCTTCAAGACAGTCCTTACCTTTACGCTGGCGCGGAAGGTCGAACCGAAATATTGACTTATATGCTCGCTCACGCAACGCCTGACCAAGCGATCACCAATCGATTTGGTGGAAACGCCTTGATTCCCGCTGCTGAAAAAGGTCATCTGGATAATGTAAAAATTTTGCTGGCTGATAAGCGAGTAAATGTCAATCATCAAAATAATTACGGCTATACCGCATTAATCGAAGCCGTTGCATTAAGAGATGGCTCACAAATCTATCAGGAAATCGTCGCCCAATTATTGAAAAATGGCGCTGATCCAACTATTTTGGATAATTATGGAAAATCCGCACAAGATTATGCGGATCAATTGGGCTATGGCACTATTTCAAAAATGCTGCAGGAAGCCCATCCTTAAAGAAGAATATCGCTAATAAACGGCTGCTTTTTCTGCAACATAAAAAACGGTATTCGTTCTAAACTACACGAATAACGTTAAATCATCTTTGACTGAACAAGGTCAGATACTAAAATACTCTATCAATAAGACTGAATCAGTTCTTTTAATTTTTCTTGAGCGGCTTGATCCTCTGAGACTTGGAAATTTAAATCCGGTGTATAGCTTCCTTGGCTCCCGTCATCCGCATATTCCCCAAATCCCGTATTGGTACTTACCGGCATCCCATTGCCTGTCTTTAATTCATAAACAACGCCATTATCCCCTAAAAGATATTTGCTGACAGGTTTAGTATGATCTAGCTTAACCGAATAATTGGCCGCAAAAGAGTCCGCAAACAATTCTTGTCTACCGATACCGCCATCTTTCGCAGTATAAAAAATACAACCACCAATCCCACGAATCGGAAACGCATTTTTCCCAGGAAGATTATTATTTTGGACTTGGACTTGACCATCGGGTGTGTTGGCGTACCAGTCGCCATGCCCTGCTGCTCCATGATCAAAGTACCATTCACTAACCGCCATATTCCCGATTGCCGCCCGCTGACTAGCCCAATTTAGAAACGCCAGATTGATTTGATTTCTTTGTGCGTCACTCAGTTGAGCGCCTTTACTTGCGACATTCACTGGTTGACTAACTGTTTCTTCTGTTGTTGTCGAAGATTGACTTGTTGCTGTGGTTGTTTCTGAAGTCGATGAAACACTCGTTGACGATGTTGTTTGTGAAGTTGAGGAACTACTTGTTGACGATACCGGTGATATACTGCTTGAAGCTGAATTTTCTTTCCCCTCTGTTGAACCGCATCCGGCTAATAAAAATACTGAAAAAAGACCCAATACTAAATAACTACTTCTTTTCATTATGATCCCTCCAAAAACGAATGAAATATTTTTTATTTAATAATAGAGTGACTTCCATCTATTATTGTCTAGACTAACTTTATCACTAAATGAATAACAAAAAAAGATAGAAAAAAATAAACTTGAAGTACCTCTTTCGACGGCACGAGAGATTGACAAAATAAATCTTGAAAATCCCAAACTTTTCGACAATGTTAATTTTTATATAGAATAATTTAGTTATCGGACACTCTATCAGTTCCTTTTTTAAAGTTATCCGCTTTTTTACACTTATCTAACAGATTATTTACAATCCCAGTTCATAATGAACATAGAAAGGAGAGGATAACATGATTCACACAAACTCAGATAACCGTTGTGTCTGTGTAGTATTTAATACTAAATTAGATAAATTTCTCGTCTATGATAAAAGCAATCCTCATAAATTCGCGATTGGAATCACGATTGAACAAGCATTAAAAAAACTAACTATCGCCGCTTAGAACAAACTACTGAACTTCAGTAGCTTTTTTATTTTCCAGTCTTCTTTCATATAGTGCCTCTCTCGCCATCTCCTTCTTAGTCCCACTCTAGTATCAACAATTTGTTAGAGAAATCAGCTCACTTTCGTGTTTGCTATTAGAGATGGTAAGATCTCGATCAATCAGGAATGCTCTCACCCATTTTTTGCTTTCCTATGAAAGCTTCATTGTTAGCGATTTCCAAGAGTGCTATACTATTATAAGGAGAGTGATAGGGATGCGTTACGTAATCGGCGTTATTTTTTTATTACTAAGTATTTGGCAATTTATCATGGCTAAACGAGCATTTAAAAACCTTAAACAAAATGGGGATAAAGGTACTTCACCATTCATTATGTTCGGACTGTGGAGCGGTTTATTATTGGCATTTATTTTCTTGGTTGCTGCTTTCAGCTCTTTCTTTACTAATTTTTCTAGTTGGATGTAAGCGAAGTACTCGCATAAACTATTATTTATAGTAGAGGGATGACTCATGAAAAAAATATGTTTTGTCTTAACAGTCAGCATTGGACTAAGCTACATTACAGTGTTTTTACCCGTAAATTTTAGTGATAATAGTGATTTCAAAGACTATTTCTCCGAATATTATGATGTATCAATCAATTATCTTAGGGACAAAGACACCGTCGATTATTTGGTCGTCCCTGATCCCTATTTTCCTTTTGAAAATGAAAACAAGCTTCCAATCATCAAAGTTCCCGCAAAATTCTTTCTAACTAAGAATTTCACGGAAATAAAGAAATCTATCGATGCGTATTTCGCTAGTAATTAAGACTGATAATACAAGAGAGAGATCTCTTGTATTTTTTTATTTTTTCCAGTCAACGATGTTTCAGATGCCTATCAAAAATCTATTTTGTAACCATAACCTCATAGTTTCTGCATAACTTACTTTCACCTTATTTTTCTTTTCGTTCACTTTTTATCAGGTATAATTATAATTATCAAGTACATGAGGTAAATCAATGAAAAGAGACCAGCATAACAATCAAAAAAGGAATGCCATCCTAAACAAGCTACTGATTCTGGTGGGCGTGATTATTATCGGCCTAGTCGCTTTTATTTTGGGGATGCAATTTGTTCAACCCACTGCAATCCCAGCAAGTAGTCACAGCATCCCGACAACTACTCGAAGTTCAACTTCTTCTCAAGCATCGACCGCGACTTCTACGACGACTAAACTTTCCAGCTCCACAGAACCAAGCGCTACGCTGGAAGAAACGGGAGCCTATGCCGTTGATTTTCCAAAGGGCGATGTATTAATGGGAGAAGATGTTTCTTTCAAATTTGCGGTCACGACTTATTTAGCGAACGACTCCCTGATCGTCTCTTATACTCCGAAAGAGTCTCACTCACAGGATGCCCACAACGGTGAGTCAGCCACTTTGTATCCGACGACAATCCCGACAACCCGAATTTCGGTGGTTGAAAATGGCCTCACGAAAGACGTTAAAATAAACACCGAGTTAAAACTACCTGCCAGTGACAGTAGTAAACCAAATCTTGCATTTTTCCAACCTTTCAATGGTGATGATACTAGGATTTATTCCTATCTGAATAGAGGCGGAAATATCGTGCTGGCCTTTTCACCAAGTGATGAGCATGGTCCCTATTCAACAGTGGTGCTACAGTAAATTTTTTCATTCAAGAAAATAGTGGAGCTGGAATATTAATAATATTCCAGCTCTTGTTTGTGTCTATCAAGTTCTCACAATTTTCTTTCCAGCCAAGGACCCTCAGCTTCAAGTTTTTTCAGCTGTAATGATACAATGAGACTATCAATAGATCGGTTAATGATTATCAGGAAGAGGAGGTACTTTTTATGCATTGGGCTTTTCAAATCGCCACAAACTTGATTCAACAACATGAAGATCAACCAACACCGATTACTTGCGCCTCAGGTGTCAGCCCGTCCGGTTATGTCCACGTGGGAAATTTTCGGGAGATCGCCACGACGTATTTTGTTACCCGCGCGCTGAAGGAACTTGGCGCGACACCCCGTTATATTTTATCTTGGGATGACTATGACCGGTTACGGAAAATACCGAAAAATGTCACCGGTGTTGCAGAGGAAAATATCGGTATGCCTTACACGAAGGTCGCTCCGCCAGCTGGTAGTGAGACGAGCGCGGCTTCCTATGGCGCTTATTTTGAAGCGATGTTTATTGACGATTTGGCTAAATTAAATATCAAACCGGAATTCATTTTTGAGACTGAACGCTATGAAAACGGCGCTTATGATGACGAGCTGGCTTTAGTTTTAACCAATCGCAAAAAAATCTATGACATTTTAAGTCGTTTTCGGACCGAGGCGGCCAATGATACAGAGCGCGAAGTCTATTTCCCGATTTCTTTGTATTGCGATCAGTGCGGCCATGACATGACGACGATTTCCGCTTATGACGAAAAAAGCCAGACACTCCCTTATGAGTGTCGAAATTGCGGCCATCACGGCACGCAAACAATTGGTCAGCAACAGCACATCAAGCTCCATTGGAAGATCGACTGGCCGATGCGTTGGCGCTACGAAAAAGTCGCCTTTGAACCCGGCGGTAAGGACCATTCATCAAAAAACGGCAGCTTTGACGTGGCAAAAGCCATCGCCAAAGAAATTTTTGACTGGCAAGCACCGCTATACCAGCCCTATGATTTCGTAAATATCAAAGGCCAAACGATGAAGATGTCCAGCTCGACAGGAAATATTTTGACCTTGCCAGATTTATTATCGATCTACACACCAGAATTGGTGCTTTATTTATACGCCAAATATCAGCCAAAGGCCCAATTTGATTTAGGCTTAGACGATGATGTTTTACGAAATTATGCTGAATTTGAACGGCTCGTTCAAAAAGCCAAAACAAGTGAACTTGATGAAATGAACCAGCAATTACTGACATTAACCGGTGTTGATTTGGAGCAAAACTATCCTAGCTTCAATCATGTCGTCAGCATCTTATCTTTGACCGCCAACAACCAAGCAATCGCCAAAGATTTGTTGAAAAATGAAGCCGCCTATACCGAAGAAGCGATCGATTATATCTTGACTCGCGCCAGCTATTGGATCGAAAATGACGCGAAAACACGTTTAGTCACCATCAATCAACAACCTGATCAAAAGACTTACGAGCAATTACCGGCGACCGTCAAAGAGCAACTAGAAAAATTCGCTCAGCTCTTAGAGACAGCCACAACTCTAGGCGATGACGAGCTGATGCAAAAAATCTATGATCTCTCCGATGCCACCGATAAAAAAGAAAAGCGCACAGAACAAAAAGAACTGTTTTCGGCCATTTATCAACTGACTTTGAACCAAGATCACGGCCCAAGAATCCCGCTGCTGATCAAGGTCGTTGGGCCAGCAAAATTGAAACAGTTAATCCATTTTGACTAAGCTTAGGAGCATGGACAGTAAAATAGTCCCGGCTTTTTTTCGAATAAACAGATCGATCAATCGTGGCTGATTTAAGTTCTTTGTTCAGAGATGATATTATTAAGGAAAATACACTTTGGGGAGTGAAAACAATGAATCCAGTTCTCCGAAAATGGCGGGTAACAGACGCTGAAGCATTAGCCAATATTTTGAATAATAAAAAAATCCAAGCGAATCTACGAGACGGTCTTCCCTATCCATATACGAAAAAAGATGCACAACTTTTCATTGAAGCAATGTTAAAGGCTGATCCTGCCAAAACATTTGCTTTTGCCATCGTTGATCAAGAAAAAGTCATTGGCAGCATTGGTGCGTTCCGTTGCGAAAATATTCATCGCCGTTCAGCAGAGCTGGGTTATTATCTATCGGAAGAATACTGGGGAAAAGGTTTTATGACTGCTGCCGTCAAAGCACTGACGGAGTATCTTTTTACTGAGACAGATATTATTCGAATCTTCGCTGAGCCCTTTTCAACCAATCTTGGCTCTTGTCGCGTACTAGAAAAGTGCAGCTTTCAATTAGAGGGTACTTTACGGAAAAATGCGGTGAAAGATGGATGTGTAATCGATATGCAACTGTATGCGCTGATTAATGAATAACTGATTGGACTAAAAAAGGCACAAGTCGTTAGTTGTAACGAGCAAACCTTTGATAATACTAAAAGAAATGACTAAACAGTTTTCTTTAGTACCACAAAAAGAAAACCATGAAGCAAGTGTCTTTTTCAAGGCAATTGCTTCATGGTTTTTGTCTAGCAAATATAAATTGTTTTCTGCCTAGATAGTTATCCGCAGGTATAGCTTTAAATAAGTGACTGATTGTCTTCAGACTAGTTTTCTAGTAATTCTTTTTTCTTAGCATCAAATTCTGCTTGTGTCAAAATACCCTCATCTAACAGTTCTTTGTATTTACGAATTTCATCAACTGGTGAAAGTATCTCTGCTGAAGAAGCACTGGTTTCAGGAGCAAAGAGACTGTCTAGTTTTTCCACCAGTTTGTTATAATCATCGACTAATGCTCTTCCAGTGATGGAATCTAATTTGACATCTGTTTCAGCTAATAAAAATTGAATCTCCCGTCCATCTTTTAAATGAAAATCAATTCCTAAACGGCTGATGGATTCAATACTCTTTTTGCCCGTACTAGAAGCAACTAATGATCCTAACGGTCCCGCAACGACACCACCGACAACGCCACGGCTAAAAGTACCTTTACGCATCTTACCACTATCAAAAATCGGTGTATAGCTGTCAATGTCTTCGTATTTAATTAGCGACTGCGGCCGATTAAACATGATCGATTTCTTGATCAGCAAAGCCTGCTCTTGGTCATTAAATAGCACATCATTGATCGTTAAATTGGCATACGCTTTAAATTGTGCTAGTTGACTTTTATGCAGATCTTTTGCGTTAACCTCGCCAGCATCCGCTGGCAAGCGGTTTTTAAACTCAGCACTTGTCATCGTTTTCAATTCTTTGAGATCCGCAAAACTCCCCCCGTAACCAGCTAATTTGAAACAATTTTTACAAGCATAGTCACCATCGCCTAATTTGTACCCACTGCTTAACGCACCAATCTTGTTATCACATCCGACGCATATTTTTGCCATTTTTCTCACCCTCATTCCTTATATTATTTAATTAGTTAAAAATACAAGTCCGTCTTTACATTTGGCTTCTTACAAAAAACAGTTATTAAAAAAGTTATTAAAAGAATTTTATCTACCATTCAAGTGTAGCAAATAGTGACTAAAATTAGCAAGAAAGAATACAAATAGATTATTTTTATAATTGAAAAATCAAATAGAAACTATAAAAGATGTCTCATTTAGAGAATATCTTATGAACCTTTTCTCCATATATAACGTTGCACCTGACTAAATAATTTTCAGACCAGCAAACACAAAAACGTACATTCTATCCATCGATAGAATGTACGTTTTAATGGTTGACATTTTTAAACCAAGGCAGTAAACTCTCCTTAATAACCGTTTAAATTTTTAAACGATAACTTTAAATTGGAGGAATTTATTTTGACTCATACAATGAAGGCAGCCTTAATCACACATTATAAACAAGCATTTCCTATTATAGAACAAGTAGAAATCCCTAAAATAGGTGCTACAGATGTACTGGTTAAAGTCGTTGCTGCTAGTATTAACCCGATTGATTTAAAGACCAAAGATGGTGGGTTAAAAATGCTCTTAAAATACAACATGCCATTAATTTTAGGGAGTGATTTCGCAGGAATCATTACACACGTTGGCGAAAAGGTCACTGCTTTCAACGTCGGCGATCCTGTCTATGGTCGCGTCCAAAAGAATCGAATTGGGACATTCGCTGAATACATCGCTGTCGACCACAATGACATCGCTAGAAAACCACGAAATCTAAGTTTTGAAGAAGCCGCGGCGATTCCATTAGTCGGCTTGACTAGTTATCAAGCGCTACATGATATCATGAAGATCAAACCAGGCCAAAAAGTTCTGATTCAAGCCGGCTCGGGCGGCATTGGTACCATCGCCATCCAAATCGCAAAAATGTTAGGAGCCTATGTCACTACAACGACTAGTGCCAAAAATTTTGCGCTAGTTAAATCTCTCGGAGCGGACCAAGTCATTGATTATAAAATAGAAAAATTTCAAGATAAACTATCTGACTATGATTACGTTTTTGATACACAAGGCGGCAAAATTTTGGAGGATGCCTTCAAAATCATTAAGCCTGGCGGAAAAGTCGTCAGTATCACCGGGTTACCCAATGCGCGATTTGCTAAAGAATATCAATTGCCACTTTGGAAAAAACTAATTTTTGCTTTGATTACTAGCAGACTGACCGCTTTAGAAAAAGCCGCTAAAGCTGAATACATCTTCCTTTTTATGAAGCCTAGCGGAGCAGAATTAGAAACACTCCGAACTGCTATCGAAGCAAACAAAATAAAACCGGTGATCGATCGAGTCCTACCTTTTGCTGCAATTGAGGAAGCCTTTCGTTATTCCAAATCAGGCAGAGCAAAGGGCAAAATCATCCTTAAAATCAATGAAATAGCAGAATAAAAAACCGCTGATCCTCTATTTAGCTTGGATCAGCGGATTCTCTTATTTTGGCAATTCGGTAAGTTACATTTTACTGTCGGGATTCACACCCCTTTGATTGAATACTCTTTTTCAATTTAAATCAACGGCCTGCTTCAAAATTTTCAAGATTAACTTGTTGATGATTTATCAATAAAAGCTACGCATTGTAAGCTTGAGTAAATAATTCTACAATATCTTCTTTGGTACCTTTACGCGGATTAGAAAAAGCGTTTCCGTCTTTCAATGCGTTATCTGCCATCAGATCGAAGTCTTTAGGATTAGCACCAATTGCTTTTATATTCGCTGGAATACCAACATCTTCTGAAATTCTTTCTAAAGCAGTGATCCCTTTTTCTGCTGCTTCCATTTTACCTAGGCCTTCAATGTTTTCTCCTAAAAAGACAGCAATATCCGCAAACCGTTCTGGACTAGCTATCATATTCCAGCGTTCAACAGTTGGCATCAATACCGCACAACATACGCCATGCGGTGCATCGTATTGTCCGCCTAATTGGTGAGCCATGGCATGCACATAGCCTAAATCTGCATTATTGAAGGCCATTCCCGCTAAAAGCGAAGCATATGCCATATTGGTCCGTGCTTCCAAATCGTGCCCATTTGCTACCGCTCGACGCAAGTATTGACCAATCAATTTGATCCCTTTTTCTGCCTGTGCATCAGTGATAGGATTTCGATTTTCAGATACATAAGATTCAACACAATGACATAGTGCATCCATACCAGTTGCAGCGGTTAATTTGGTAGGTACATCTAACATCAGCAACGGATCGTTAAAAGATACTAATGGAACATTACGCCATGACACAACCACAAATTTTAGATGCGTTTCTTCATTTGTCAAAACCGCATGGCGTGTAATTTCAGAAGCGGTACCGGCTGTTGTATTAACGGCCATTAGTGGCGGCAATGGATTTTTCAAAGTTTCTATCCCTGCCAACTTTGTTACGTCATCCCCATTAGTTAGTACAATACCGATTCCTTTACCACAATCATGGGCTGAACCTCCACCAATGGTAATAATGGAATCGCATAAGCTGTCTCTATAGATCGCTGCACCGTCCATTACATTACGGATCTTAGGGTTAGGCTCTACACCATCAAAAAACACATACTCCACACCAGCAGCTTTTAAGCTTGCTTCCGTTTGTTTAACAGGACCATTTTCAAGATTACGCAAAAAACTGTCAGTTACTAATAATACTTTTTTCATATTCAGTAATTGCGCGCGTTCACCAATTTTTTCGATTACACCAGGACCAAAGAAGTTCACACTAGGCATCATAAAATCAAAATTATTTTTCATTGCGATCATCCTTTTTAAAATTTTAGACAAGTTACTTTTTTCACTTGTCGCTAAATACTGATTTCTATATTTGAATCATATATCGGATTCAGTTAAAAAGCATGACACTATGATGACGCTTTCTCGTCAGTTTAAACAGGATTATCTTACAAAATAGGATTATTTGTCATTAATAAAAAAAGAGGTATAATCATACAAAAGGAGGCGGTTCGAGTGGAAAATGCTTTTGAACTTGACACTGTACTAGATATAGAAAAATGGGAAAAGCTTCAAGACAAAATTGCTAGTGCTACACATTTAGCTATTCTATTAGTTGATTATCGAGGCGTTCCAGTAACGTGCCACAGTCAGGTAAAGCCATTTTGCCATTTAGCTCGTACCGACCCTCAAATGAGCAAATACTGCGAAAAGTGTGATGCTCGTGGCGGACTTGAGGCTGCCCGAACTTACCGGCCATTCATTTATAGATGTCATTTCGATATTATTGACATGGCAATCCCAATTACAATAGAGGGACGTTACGTCGGCGCGATTATGGCAGGAGAAATCATGTTAAATCATGATCAAGATGATTTAGAACAAGTACTAGATTTGAAAAATCTGCCAGAAGTTGCTACTTTTAAAAGTGATCACTATCAGTTATTGGAGAATTATCCTCAGGTATCTTTAAATGACCTTAAACTTACGGCAGACATGCTAGAAGAGCTATCTGAATATATCGTCAGTGAAGCCGTCAAAAAAGATTATCTTGCTATGTCGTATAACAAGACTTTACGTTTTTCAAAAAAATCAGCCGGTAATCAGCAAGATTCAGAGCAACATGACCCACTCTTTTTAAATGATACTTTACGTTACTCGCTATTAAAGAAAAGACTGCAAGACAGTGGTATCTACTTAGCCGAAAATAAACTACTCCAACCTGCAATCGATGCAATCTTTACGAATAAAGATCAGCATCTTGATTTACAAACTCTTGCTAAGTTAGTGAATGTAAGTCCTAACTATCTCAGCCGGCTATTGCGTAAAGAATTTGGTGAACCCTTCAGCCAGATCTATGCAAAGCTGAAAATATATTGGGCACAAGAATTGTTACTCACTACTGATCTTTCAGTTAACGCGATAAGTGATACGCTTGGCTTTCTGGAACCTAGCTACTTTATTCGCTCATTCAAAAAAGTTGCTCACCTGACTCCATTGAAATGGCGTCAACAAAAAAAAGACTAATTGTTTTAGTCTTTTTGTCGTGTTTTTCGTAGCGAGGTGTGTCTTCAATTTGGCTTCCGTAATCTCTTGAACCGTTTCACCAAACTTCTTCCTTAAACGCGTCTCTTATGTCTCAATAGTCTTAATATCATAGTGTTGAATCATTTCTTTAATTTGATCTTTAGAGAGCATCCTCATGGTCACTCCTCCCGAATTGTTTTATTTCATTTTACTATTGAAACTTACACAAAATATTATATACTCTCGCCGTTTACGATAAAAAAACTCCTTTCGATAAAATAAACGGTTGATAACCATTTATCGGTATATCGTAAGGAGTTTTTATCGCTAAAACATCTTTTTCCACCATAGAAACATGATTTTTATATACTTTCCAAAAAATATTGGCTAAAAATCATTGATATAAATACCTAAAGAATACTATTATGACCCACTAACATGCATTCTAGGAGTCGTTGCCAATATCTATCAAAGTCAATATAAATATTGTTTATTTCCTGATTCATCGTGTTGAGGCTAAACTATTAATTATAAAAAATGAATAGAAACATAACACTCCACAGGCGTATATTCGGATGCAACGCGTCCTACATTATCTAATTAATACTATAATCGATTAAATTCAAACTAGTATTTCTATCCTTTAAAATTGTATTGTTGCATTCTAGACACTGGTATACAACTCCAGATTCTAAAAGATTAAAGTTCATACTTTTACATCTATAACATATTTTACTACAAGGATAAGTTGGGGCCACTTCGGTAAAATCAATATTTAGTTCTTCACATTTGTAGTGGAGTTGCCTTTTTAATTCATAATAGCACTCCTTTGATAACCTTTTCTGATGTTCTTGTTTTTTCATTAATTCATGAAGAGGTAAATAAGAAATCACTATTTTCTCAGGGCGCTTCTTGAGAATGGTTGTGGTAACATAGTGCCAATAGTTTTCACGAATATTTGCAATTTTCCTGTAGATCAATTGAATTCTTATCTCTAACTTGTGAAGATTCTTTTTTTCAACAAATAATTTATCTTCATTCATCCTTATCTTTCGACGATGTTGTTGTTTTAGTCTAGCTAGTTTTTTTTCAAGTTTTTTTATTGTGTTAGTTTGGTTTATTGAAGTAAATTTTTCCCCCGTAGATAACACAACTGGATAAGTTCCATCCAAGCAAATTCCCAAAGTACCACTTATTGGATAAGTTATTTGATCAACTTCTAATCCCACAGCCAAATACCAATACTTTCCGTCAAAAGAGATTCTAGGATTATATACTTTCTTATTCACCGGCAAATTTACATTCGTTTTTACCCAACCTATTTTTTCCAACAATACAGACTTATCCTTAAACTTTATACGTGTTGAATCATTATAAAATGAGGGAGTTGTTTTCTTCTTAGTTTTATATTTCGGAATTTCAACATATAAATTACTTGACCCATCTATTGCATGAAACCACTTTTTGTAAGCATCACAAGCATCTTTAACAGCTTGCTTTGCTATATTATTCGACACTAAGCTTAACCAATAGTATTTAGGCCGTTTTTTCATTTTTGTAATATGTTTTCGAATCATCTGGTCGGAAAGAAATCCCCCATCATTAAATCGATAATTCATACGTTGCATACTTATTGTATAATTATAGACCCAACGAGCAGTTCCCGCGGATTGCCATAGCTTCATTAATTGTTCATTCGTGGGACATAGCCTTATCTTTTTCCTCGAATCATTTTTTTCCCTCCCTCGAGATTAATGATCTCTTCACCAGAATATTATTGACAAGTCTCCATTAAAATCATTAATTATAAATAGATAATGAAATGGAGTCTTCACTATATTTCTGTTGCTTTGAATCACAAACGACCAGTACAGACACACACACATATACAACAAGAAAAGTATAAAAATCACTAACAATCTCACTCTTCCCACTTCTTTCGTTGTTCCCTTCGTAAAAGAAACACACTATTTTTTTGATGACGGGTAACCTGAAAAATTGCCTACTTGACTGTATACTGTAAGATAATCCATTTTATAATAACTCTTTATAACGATGGATATAGAATCGTTTCACGATGGTCACTAAAGCCAGGTACGCCACAATAGTAGCTGCTAACCATAACCAATAATCGGTCGGCAAAGCCGCCAATCCTAAGCTTTGTCCAAAGTTTGTAAATGGCAAGACCGTCCCTACAGCGATACCTAGTGAAGTAATAGCTGTCATGATAAATGAACCCCTGCTTTGAATAAACGGAATCTTCGGCGTCCGTAATGCATGTAGTACTAAAGTCTGTGACCATAAGGATTCCACAAACCAACCAGCATGGAACACAGCAATAAACGCGACTTGTTGAGCTGGTGTCAGAGTATGAAATTCTCCGCCAATAACAGCCGGACAAATGACAAAATACATGAGTAAATAGGTCGTAATATCAAACACGGAACTTGTTGGTCCTAACCAAATCATAAATTTCCCAATACTAGAAGCTTCCCAACGTTTCGGTTCATCTAGATATTCTCTATCCATGTGATCCCAAGGAATCGATACACAGGAGATATCATAGATAAGATTTAAAAAGAGGATTTGTAAAGGTAACATCGGTAAAAATGGTAAGAATGTACTGGCAACTAAAACTGAAAACATGTTTCCGAAATTTGAACTTGCTGTGGCTTTGATATATTTCATGATGTTTCCAAATGTTTCTCGTCCAGAAATAATCCCTCGTTCCAAAATCATCAAGTCTTTTTCCAATAAAATAACGTCGGCAGATTCTTTGGCAATGTCAACTGCGGTATCCACTGAGATACCAACATCCGCTGCTTTCATAGCTGGTGCATCATTGATTCCGTCACCAAGAAATCCTACAGTATGACCATTTTCGCGTAAAATCCGCGTAATTTGTTGTTTTTGGTGTGGATTAAGTTTTACAAATACGTTGTATTTTTCCACTAGTTGGCTAAGTCTCTGATCTGAAATATTTGCAATATCCTCGCCACTGATTAACTTTTCTGTCCCCAAGCCAACTTGTTTACAAACTGATTGTGTTACCAAGGCATTATCCCCAGTCAACACTTTCACACCAACTCCATGCGTCTTTAAAGTCTCTAATGCTTGTTTAGTTGTTTCTTTTGGAGGATCTAAAAAAGCTAAATAGCCAATTAAGACCATTTCAGATTCGTCTGCTACTGAAAACTCTCCTACAACGCTAGGATTTGTCTTTTGTGCAACACCAATCACTCGTAAGCCGTCTTCATTTAATTCGCTTACCTTTTTCAATATTTCTTGTCTAACCTCATCAGTCAATTCTGTAACGGTCCCTCTAAAATCCACAAAGCTTGAGATGCTCAACATTTCTTCAATTGCACCCTTAGTGATCATTTGGGTTTTTCCACTAGTATCTTCTACTACCACACTCATACGTCTACGTTCAAAATCAAAAGGAATCTCATCAACTTTTTTGTAACGTATTTCTTTCGTATCCAGTTCTTCTTTTGCCGCATCAATAATAGCAACGTCCAACAAGTTTTTTAATCCTGTTTGATAATAACTGTTTAAATAAGCATGACGTAATACACGGTCGTCTTCCTCGCCAGATAAGTCCAAATGATACTCCAAAATGATCTTATCTTGTGTCAGTGTTCCTGTTTTGTCGGTACACAACACATCAATAGCACCGAAATTTTGAATCGAATTGAGATTTTTTATAACCGTTCCTTTCTTCGCCATAGCTGTTGCCCCTTTGACCAAATTGGTTGTAACAATCATAGGCAACATTTCAGGCGTCAAACCAACCGCTACAGATAAACCAAATAGAAAAGCTTCCATCCAATCCCCTTTAGTAAATCCGTTGATGACTATAACTGTTGGTGCCATCAAAGCCATAAACTTGATAAAGAGAAAAGAAGTTTTTCGAATGCCCGTTTCGAAACTTGTTTGAATCGGCTTGCTTGATAATGAACCAGCAACATTTCCAAATAGAGTACGATTGCCAGTTCCAATTACCACACCTTCGGCACTTCCGCTAATAACATTGCTTCCCATATACACCATATTCTCGTAGCTAGTTTCAGAATGATTTTGCGTAATAATAGCTTCTGAACGCTTTTCGACCGGATAGCTTTCTCCTGTTAGTGCGGATTGTGAAATAAACAAATCCTTAGTTGCAATGAGTCGGATATCAGCCGGAATCATATCCCCAGCTGATAATTTGACAATATCTCCACAGACAATTTCTTCCATAGGAATTTCATCATACTTGTTCTTCCGTTTTACGGTTGCCGTTACTTTTACGAGCGATTTTAGTTTTTCCGCCGCTTGATTTGATCGTACAGATTGAATTAAAGTCATTGTTCCGCTGATCAAAACCATTGCGAAAATAATACTACTCCCAAAAAAATCACGATCTTCCGGTGCTACAATGACAACATCTGTAATAAAAGAAGTAATCCCCAATCCAATCAGAACTAACGTAAAGGGAGTGATATAGGCTTTTACCATTTCAATGAAAAAGGGGGTTTTCTTTCCATATGAAATCTTATTATCCCCATATTCATTTCTTGCTCGGATTGCTTGTCCCTCAGACAGTCCTTTTTTTGATGTTTGAAATGTATCAAAAAGATTTTCAATTGTTTTTCGTGCCATTAAACCATAATTTACATCGTGATTCCCATTATTTTTAATTTCCACTCTTCTTTCCTTCTCTCCAAAAAAAATTCGCCACAATCCTATCCCAATCATTAGGTATAGAATGATATTTCCTAGCGTCTTCATAAAACTTCCTCCTTGCTAGGGTTTGGAGAGTCCAGGAACTAAAAACAAATAGACAATAATAATTGATTTGTTTTTAGTTCACTCTTTTTCCGCAAACCCAACTGCTTCGAACTACTGTCATCCATTTGTTTTCATCTCCTTTTTTTTCGAAAAATATACTAATTCTTTCTTAAATACTTTTAATGTCAACCCATTTTTATAATAAGCATCCATTAAATCACAATATCCCATTTTTTCATAAAATCCCCAGGCTTGTTTTCTTCCAGTTAAAAAAATGATGGAAAAGTTAAAATTTCTAGCTACCTGCTCGGCATACACAATTAGTCTTTTCCCTAGACTTCTTCCTTGATAATCTGGATGAATAGCCACTTGCTTGATTTGAATGCAATTTGAAGAACAGGGATGCATTAGTAGAGTACCTACTGTCATGCCATTCCGTTTGACCACCAAATGAATGTCATTTATCTCACTAATAGGTGAAGCTGTCATATAGGGTTGCCCTGCGCTGGCTTTCAACAACTCATTCCGTAAGATAATCGCTTCCCGATAAGTTCGACTATCCCATCTAACTATAGTAAACACTGTTTTACCATGTTTCTTCCTCCTTCGTTAGCTGATAAACTTCAAGTACCTCTTTGTTCCTCGATAAATGAGCAATGATTTCCTTCATTGCCAGATCCATATTTGAAGCGGGTTCAAGCTCAACTTGTAATTGAACCATACCTCCAGCAAGGTCTTGACATACAAAATGACAGAATGATAAATAATACCGATCTAATTGGGCGATAGTTTCTGTTCTCAGCGAAACTTCGGACGAAATTTTACCTGTAATGATCAAAAAGGAATTTTGCACGTTATTTACAGTATCAGGTCGATAAACTTCCGCAATTTGATCAAATCGATGAGAAATAAAACGTATCACAATGTTAACAAAAGTGATCACAATTGCTGCCAAGAAACCTTCTTTAATCGATCCCGCACCAATCATTACTCCTACTGCAGCTGTACACCAAAGTGTCGCAGCAGTATTTAAACCTGTAACGCTAAAACCATCCCGTAAAATGATACCCCCTGCCAAAAAACCTATCCCACTAACTACTTGTGCTGCTATTCTTGTTGGGCTAGTATCTGCCGTAAATGTCGAAGACAAAGAAACAAAAATTGTTGCTCCCAGTGAAACTAAAACCATCGTACGTACTCCAGCTAGTTTTTTTCGCCACTGACGTTCAATTCCAATCAATCCACCTGCCAGTACACTCATAAGCAACATAATTAAAAATTCATACCATCACTTCCTCTCTAGGTTATTAAAAATAAAAATGAATATGTTAAATAAAAAAAAACGGTTTTTCGCACAAAAACTCCGCGAAAAACCGTTCTAAAATCATCAAATCACATGACAAAATAAGACGTCGATCTAATCGTTGAGTTTTGGCACTATACAACGTAAAGACAAACATCTTAGCTACCTTAAGAAAAGCCTTGTATTCGACAATCCCTGTTCTACCCATTGGCGTCTCTCGACATTTTTGGGCAGTAGCCTATGTTTGCATAGGAGCCTCACCTAACAAATCATATTTTATTTTCATGGAAATAATAACAAAATGAATTAACACTGTCAACAAACAATTTTAGATTTATAAAAGAAATTTTGAAGAATAATGAGTTAATAATAGAACACTCTAGTTTAGATATTCAAATTCAAAACGAAATTTGATCCCAAAGAATTCTATGAATTTCCAACTAATTAGGCTAAAAGAGCCCCCCTTATGGTACGTTTACTATTTACTAGAATAGCGCTAGTTTTTCACCCATCCACATATCCAGATTGGGGGTTCTTACTGTCCCTGCATCTCACTGTAATATACATGATTCATATATAAAGAATCTATTCTAATAATTTTGATCCAAATCTCGAATCGTTGATTCGTCAAATATTCGAAGGAATACTCTACAAAAATTCTGGCCTTGATAAAAACTAACCTATTTTTCAACAAATAAATTTAGACTAGCGCAGCTTGAAGACTATCTCCTTTTTGTTGATAAACAAGTCGAACCAATTCAGCAAGTTTCAAGTGGGTATTGATTGGGAGTATTGTGCTATTTTCAACATAATATTCAAGCTCATTCTCATCGGAAAAACATCCGTATCTCCCAATTAATACTTTTTTCATACCATTTACACTTTCCCTTTCTCCATAACAGTCGTCACATTCGTCAATAATTGTTTCAACTTATCAATCTCAGTCGTAACATGGGTTAAATAGTAGTAATTCTTCGTTCCTTCGCGACGATAATCCACTAGCTTCGCATCTCTTAAAATTTTAAGATGATGGGAAACTGCGGGCCGTGATAAATTGGTCGCTTCGATCAACTCATTCACCCGCAAACCTTGGCAACTTTCCTCTTCCAATAACCGCAAAATAATGGCTTGCCGCTTCTCGTCCCCTAATGCGACCAAAAAACTGCTTATATCGGCAAATTCTGCTTTTAATTTGATTAACTCATTCATTATACTTCTCTCCATTTAATGGTTCTTATTTTTAAACCATTAAACCATTACCTGATCGATTTGTCAAAAGGCTATATTTAAAGAGAGACATGACGGTTCTCATTTAAAAAAATAACCAGCCTGTCTAGCAAGAAAAGATAGACTGCTCATTGGTACATAGCCCGTCGAAGATAATAATAATTTGTACTATTATTTTTTGATTGTATATCCATTGTCTTAAGTGAAGAAGACTACCCGGTCAAAAAAAGCCTACTTTCGATATCTCATGATCGAAAGCAGGTTATTTTTTTTATTCTACATATTGAGTATCATTGATTTTAGCTACTGAATAATTATTGTCTTTATATTTAAGTGTGGTTACACTGCAATTATCAATAGCTTCACCTTTGTACTCACCAGGAACAAGCATCTCTAATATAGTAGGAATCATACTGCCAGAGGAAACGATCAAAACGTTCTTCGCTTTTTTCTTTTTGGCATCCGCAACGACCTTATCCATTGCGGCTTGTCCTCGTTTGGTGATCTCTTCATAGGTTTCAGCTACTTTTAACGAATCTGCATCTGCAATGGCATCGGCTACTCCTTCATCGCCTAGCTTATTCACCAACTTGTCATAGTCTGTCCAGTCTTCATCAAACTTTAAGTCATTTGCTTCAAAAATCGGTGTCCACATCTCTGCGTTGGTCTTCCCTTCAAAGCCGCCGTAATTCCACTCTTTAAAACCGTCATGTTCTGAAAGTGCTGGTTTTTTATTTGTGTTTTCAGCTAAAATCAACTTTGCGGTATTTCGTTGCCGCCCTAAATCACTAGCATAAGCCAAGTCAAATTTTGTCTTTTTAAGTCCCTCACCAACCTGTTTTGCCTGCGCTGTCCCTTTGTCAGTCAACGGTGAATCCGCAAATCCTTGAACTTGTCCCGTTGTATTGAAAAAGGTCTTTCCATGACGAACAAGATAAATGGTCACTTCATCATTTTTATCTGAAGCTTTTTCTTTTGCTTGACTCGAAATCCCACCAGTTAAACTAAGACCCAACAGTGCTACAAACAATAGCCCCCAAATTTTCTTCATTTTTTACAATTCCTCCCCATTACTACTAATCACCTTTTTATACCAATCAAAAGAATCCTTTTTTGAACGCTTCAAGCTGCCTTTGCCATCATTGTCCAGATCAACATAGATAAAGCCGTAGCGTTTACTCATTTCTCCAGTGCTGGCACTGACTAGATCAATCGGCCCCCATGTTAAGTAGCCAAAGCATTCCACATGATCTTCTTCCACTGCTTGTTTGACCGATTTGATATGCTGCCGCAAATAATCGATCCGATAGTCGTCATGCACTGTTCCGTCTTCAAATTGATCGACAGCCCCTAAGCCATTTTCCGTAATGATAATCGGTAGTTCATATTTCCGGTATAAGTAATTCATGACGAAGCGAATCCCAGTAGGATCAATGCCCCAGCCCCATTTTGATTGTTCCAAGTAAGGATTTTGAATCCCACCAAACAATGCGGCTTCACCCTCCACAGGTGTGTTAGGCTCTGAAATACTGGACATATAATAGTTTAAACCGATGAAATCAATCGTGCCTTCAGCAAAATCTTCAACATCACTCGGTTGATTACCTAGATCAATTCCCAACACTTCATACTGTTTCATCTTATATTTCGGAAACTTGCCATTACACATCGCATCTACCTGATAATAATCCCGATCATTATCTAAAAAGCCTTTTAACACATTATCTGGCTGACAATCATATGAATAGATTGGGTTCAAGCCAAAGACACAGCCAATTTTGTTATCATGATTGATTTCACGTCCTAAACGTGCGGCTTTGACTCCGGCTAATGTCATATTGTAACCAATACGAGCAAGATCTTCCGCTGGGTTTTCCATCTCGCTATATTTCAAGCCTGCAATTAGATAAGTAAAAATATCGGCTTGTTTCGTTTGCGGATCAAGATGATTCATTTCATTAAAGGTCGCCCAGTATTTCACTTTACCATCATAAGCCCGCATCACTGTCCCGCAATAATGCAAATAAAAATCAATTACTCGTCGAGTTTTCCACGAACCATACGCATGAACCAAATGAATCGGCATTTCGAAATGGTAAAGGGTTACAATTGGTTCGATCCCATTTGCCAGCAATTCATCAATTACCTTGCCGTAAAAAGCTAACCCTGCCTGATTCGGTTCCTTTTCATCACCTTTTGAAAAAATCCGTGACCAATCGATCGAGATTCGCAAGGCATTGAAGCCCATTTTCTTAAATAATTGAATGTCTTCCTTGTAATGATGGTAAAAATCGATTCCTAGATGGGAAGGATAATCTAGCTTTGGATCAATCGTCTCTGTAATCGTTCGCGGCTCTTTATTTGATCCTTTTGTAACAAAATCCATCATTGCCGGGCCTTTTCCATCTGCTTGCCAAGCACCCTCACATTGATGGGCAGCGATACTGCCGCCCCATAAAAAATCTTTCGTAAACGTCATAGTCTGCTCCTTTTATAAAATAACTGTCAATAACTCTTCGTCTTGTTCGCTGCTGGCTGAAATGACGTCGAGATAGTCATTTGAATTCGTTACAACAACAATGATCACTGGATCAAAACCGGCTTCTGCTACTTTATCTGCTTGATACTTCGCTAAAATATCGCCTTTTTTGACTTCTTGACCTTGTTCAACGAAGCCTTCAAAGTATTTGCCTTCTAGGTTCACTGTATCAACACCGATGTGGATCAATAATTCTACCCCGTTTTTAGTTTTGATCCCATACGCGTGCTTCGTTGGGAAAGCGACGGTGACTGTTCCTTCGACTGGGGAAATAATTGTTTCCTCTGCTTGTGAAGGCAAGATGCCGACACCTTTGCCTAACGCGCCTGAGGCAAAGGCTTTATCGCTGACTTCGCTTAATGGAATTGCCATACCTTCTGCGATTTTCCCGATGCAGACTTGTTTCAGGCTTCGATTACTTTCTAAAGCTTCAACTAATTCTTTTTCTTCTAGTTCCTCTTCAGTTTCTTCCGTTGGTATGCCGACACCATACGCCACTACTGCTGCACCAACAAAACCTACGATGACACTGATCAACATCCAAATGAAGTTGCTGGTGCCGCCTGCTAAATAAGTTGGTAAAGCGGCCAATCCCCAAACAAACCCCATAGTTCTGACACCTGTTAGACCCGCAATCAATCCACCAAGTCCGCCGCCAATAATAACTGCTAAGAATGGCCGACGATATTTTACAAAGACACCGAAGACGGCCGGTTCAGTAATCCCCATCAAGGCACTGAAACTCACAGTACCAAACATTTGGCGTTGATGACCTTTTTTCGCACGCAAGAAATAGCCGAACATCGCACCACAAACGGCAATATCAGAAATAGTCGCTGCGTGGTTGATAATTGGGTCATAGCCTAAAGTTCCTAAGAAGTTCAGTACGATTGGATAAGTAAAGTTTGCGGCTCCTAATACGATCAAGAATGGTTGGAAGGCCGCATAAAGCGTAACTACGATCCAGTTACCGATTGTGTTCATCAACAGATCAAAGAAGGCACTGATACCATCGCCGATCAAGGTTCCGATCGGACCGAAGAATACTAAAATAACAGGGAAGGTCAGTACAAGGGACAATGCTGGTACTAAGAAGTACTGCAATCCGCTTGGAATGATTTTTTTCAAATATTTGGTAATGATACTTAAGAACCAAACACCAAGCAAGATCGGAATAAAGGTATTTGCGTAACCGATCGTCGGTAAGTTGTAGCCGAACAATTCAAGCCCTTTAGCACCATCGATATTGGCTGAAAGTAGAGCAACCGCTAACGCCATCGCCACATACTCATTGATTTTCATTCGCTTCGCTGCTGAAGCCGCGATAAAGACCGGTAGGAAATGGAACACGCCACCGCGTAAAGTATCAAAAATCATATAGGTCGAACTATCTTTTGAAACTAGTCCAGTTAAAGAAATAATTGCCATGATACCAGCGATCATACCAGCTGCTAATAACACTTCAATGATCGAAGTCATTGTTTCTGAGATCATGACTAAGATCGAAGAAGCAATTCCTTTGATACCTTTTGGTTTTGGCTTTTCAGCCTCTGCACCATCTGGCGTTAAGCCCAACATCGCCATAAATTCATTGTAAACATCTGTTACATGCGTTCCAACGATGATTTGATAAGCGACATCATTGGAAACAACATCGATTACACCATCTAAATTCTTGATTTCTTCTGTTTTAGCCAAACTGCGGTCATTTAAAGTCAAACGCAAACGCGTCACGCAATGAGCAACTGCCTTGATATTATCTTTACCGCCGACCAGTTCGATCAGCTGCTTGTTTAATTTTTCATAACTCATTTTTTATCCTCCATTCTTTCTGTTACACGGTTGATATGAAGCATCAAATAGGTTTCTTCATTGATTGAAATATCTAATTTAAACTGTGATTGCACATAAATTTTCATTTTCTGAACGGCTTTAAAAGACTCGGGATACAACTGGCAAACTTGTTTGTACAGCTCCAATGTTTCCGATCCATCATTAAAGATTTTACCTTCGATAATTCGCTGAACAAAATACTGCAAATGGGTCGTAAACCGCATATAATTCGTCGATTCTTCATCTAGGTTAACATTGAAATGATGCTCGACAATGGAGACCAAGTCTGCTAACGTACGCATCTCAATTACGTAATCTTTGCGGTTTTCACGACTCTCTTCCATATTGACAAAGTGCAAACATAAAGATACTGCTTCATCTTCCGGCAATTGCAAGCCTTTTTGTTCCTCGATCATTTTTAACGCCTTCAGTCCGACTTTGAAATGATCAGGATAATAACGTTTTGTATCCCAAATCAACGGACTTTTAATAAACTGCTGCTTTTCCACTCGCTTCAACAAGAACTCCAAGTGGTCTAGAAGAGCCAAACTTAAATAATCACTTGCCTTGATGTTTAACACTTTTTCTCCATAGGAAATAATATTGCTGATTAAAAGGATGTCATTAGGATCTGAATGCGACAATAAGTAGCTAAAATGATCCAACATATCGAAAGAATCGAGAATGTACATTTTTTCGACTTCCTCTTCAGATATTTCTTGTCCCTTTTTCTTTCTAAAACCAATTCCTTTTGCAACGACGAAGACCTCATTTCCTCCACGCCTCACCAATGCAACGTTGTTATTTAAGATTTGGCTGATCTTCATTTTTTCCTCCTTTCCAGAAAAAAAACTCAAGAAAAGATACACTTAGACCTGTGTCTACAGTGATCTTTTCCTGAGTTCTGCCTGATTATATTCAGTAACATACTCAAAATCATGACTCCAGCGTCATGATCTGTTTTTTTTTCTAATGTACTTTACGCTATTATTTTAAGTCATGAAGACATCATTGTCAACGCTTTCTTTCAGAGCTGTTTGTGTCGCTATAAACGATATTACAAATTAGGTAATACAGGCCATCGAATGAGCCACATTTTTTATCTCTATCACTCGACGATTTCTAATAAGCACGGATATCACGAATTAACTGTTGTTTCCCATCCCTACTCTGTGATGATGATCGTCAAAATCATAAATGGCTATTACTTCTGCTAGTGAGGCAGTAGCAGTTAATACCCCACCAATCAGAGCAGTATTAACAAGCCTGTCAATAATTTTTTGTTCATCTCTTTTCTCACCTTCAATTAAAATTAATTTTTTATATCTAAAATGTACAAAGTCCACATTTATTATTAGAATAAAAGTAACCATTTTTATGGGTTGTGTTCTTGTTTTTGACTTGGTCTTATGAAAACCAACAAACCTGTTTTAAAGGCTGTTGCAATCGTACTTTCAGCTTTTTTTTGACTAAAATAGACGGCTTATAAAAGATTGTGCATTCCTAAAACCTTCTCTTTTTACAATTATTTAAAGAATAAAATAATTGTTTTTTAGCATCTCGAAGGTAAACGCTTACTCTTGAGAAGAAAAAGAAATTCCACCAATTTTAATAAATTATTTTTTTGAAAACAATTTATTGAAATTAACTTATGGCTTTTTCCATCTGATAAATAATTTTTACTCGCTGCTCAATCATTGAATCAGCATAGGTATCTAAGGTTAGCTGAGTAGAGGTATGACCCAACATAGCACTTACCGATAAGATATCTCCTTGTATTTCTAAGCAACGAGTCGCAAAAGTATGACGTAGTTGGTGAAAGTGAATCCGTTCTAATCCACACTTCTTACGTAATTTTTGAAAATGATAGGTTAGCAACCTGGGTTCCAACGGTTTGTTTTTATAGGAGAAAACATACTGACTTGTAGCACTTTTTTTAAGTTTAGATAATAGTCTCTTTAATTTATTTCCCAGTGGTACAACACGAGTGGAAGCTTCCGTTTTAGCAGTATCAAAAACGAGCTGTGTTCGTTGATTACCCAATGGTAAAGCAATTCGTTGATAAGTATGGTTTACCTGTAAAAGATTATTCTCAAAATCGATATCTGACCAACGAAGTGCAGCGATTTCACCAATCCTCAGACCTGTATATAAAGCTAGATACGCTGGAACTCCTTGATTATGTTTTTCTTTCAAAGCAGTATTTTCTAGTCTTTGTTGTTCATTTTTTGTTAATGCACGAATCTTAACTTTATTTTCCTTAGGTAATTTAACTGATAGAAAAGGGTTATCTTTCAATTGCTTTTGTTCCTTGGCATATTTCAAGCATTGACAAATGATTCTAAAAATGACTTGTTTAGTGGAGTGTTTAAGTCCGTAACGAGTCCATTTTAACAGTAGTTTTCCGCCTATTTCGGGTGTCAGCTCATTAAGGAAAACATCACCGATAAAGGGAAAAACGTATTTCGTCATTTTATAGTAATAGTTCGCGTATGTAGCTGGTTTCACTGATTCTTGGATTTCCTTAAGCCAAAGAGTTGCCCATTCTTCAAAAGCAACACATGAGCTTCCCTGCATTTCCTGAATGGTCTGATAATGCACCTTCAACGGATAGAGCTTATTACGTACTTCGTGCAAAGTCTTACCATAAACATAGCCATACTTTACACAACCATCAGACTTACGACCTTTTTTGTATCTACCCTCCCATCGACCATCCCTTCTTCTATATATATTCTCTCCTCTACGCATAAAAAGCACTCCTTATATTGACGGCTCATTTGACGTTCTAAAAAATCAAATAATCACCGATTAATTATTATTTTTGTTGCTTGGTTTCTTAAATCAAAGCTCATATAAATTCAAAACCAGTTATTTATTCAAAAAATATTAATTGTGGATTAGGTATGTCTTATAATGAATTAGTAAATGTTTATGAATAGTTGGTTTTTGTACTATTCACATACATTAAGTCTTGGTTTTCATAAGACCAAGTCAAATCACGGGTTATAAATAACTTAATTAGTAATAACAAAAAAACAAAGCATCTTCTTTCCAAAACGAGAAGATGCTTTTAAACGTGGTTTTTAAGTATGGTTTATTTAGACCCTCTTTTGATTACATCAACAACAAATAACTATTATAAATCAGCGATATTCTCAGTGTCACCTATCTGTATTGAATTATTTTTACTTTCTTTTTAATTGAAATAAAAATTTTTAATATTAAATCGAATTTTTATTAGTGTACTCTTTGAGATGTAGTAGTAACTATAATTGTTTTATTAGGAGGATGCTGTTATGGATAAGTTTGTTGAGTCAGAGTATCTGGATGATCGTTGTTGGTCGCACACCTGGGAATTTCATCTCCAGCAAGCGCTGCTTTATGATCCACTGAGGGTCGGTATAATCTCTGCGATCATACCTATTCCTGAAAGTAAGGCTGTTTTGATCTTTACAGAGGAATGTGTGTATCGCAGTGAATCGAACGGATTAGAAGTATTAAATCAGCTTTCGGCTGCACAATGCTTCCCAAGCTATGGCATCATGTCCGCCTGTCTAAGATCCTTGAAGTGTTTTGGACGATATAAGTTTCCATGGATCTGTCCTTATTTCACTTTATTTCCCATAGAATCACCGGAGCGTACAACTTGGATTAATCCATTGATGGTCTACTGTCTTCAAGTAAAGAATAATATTTACTATGCGAAGATGGTGAATGGGCCAAACTTAGTCCTTCCGCTTCAGAAAAAGGCTTTTTTAAAGCGTGCAGACGTTGCCTGCAGTGCATTGGCAACAGTCCGGCGAGATTTATTTCGTTTTTCGGTAAAAAGTCACTCGCCGACGGATTATATCGACTCCACCACTCCTTTCTATCGTCATCTATTGTTAAAAAGCTCATCGTTGCAACAATTTTCCCTTCAGCTAGGTGCGTTTTCGCGACACTACGCGAAGGCCCACTTTCTCCATCATTATGACAAATTAGATCAAGAACCACATATGATCGATTGGCGTCGGTGGTAATAGAGAGGAAGGTCAGCAATGAGAATATTTGAAGAAATACAAGGTTTAGACAGTCAACAATGGTCTCGTCTTTGGTTGCGTTGTTTGGATCGCGCCATCCCCTTAAATAGGATAGATGCGATGACTATCCTGGATGTTGCCAGTATTGTTCCATTACCAAATATGGAAGAAGTATTAGTATTTTCTAGTGAGAGTACCTATCACTGTAGTAATGACTCTCTGAAAACGATGATTGCGCTAGAGACCTCACATCAATTTCCTGAAATAAATGAAAACGATTTCCTACGCACTAAAGATACTCCTTTACCTCGGGTATCACCTTTATACTTGCTTTTTTCCACTGGGAAGGAAGCTAACTCCCTGTGGATCAATCCACTAAAGATTCATCACCTATATTCTGTTAATCACTCATTATATGCAGAGATGCTGGAAGGACCAAATCTTGCTCTACCAATAAAGCTGGAACAGTTTTTGTCCTATGCAGAACAAGCCTTGTGTCTCTTTCTTTCACTCCGATTGGTTGACCTACTTGAGAATATGGATACACCCTTTATCGCTTCCCTGATGGATCGACCTTTATTGAGGCAAGTGCTACGGAAGGAATCCAGCAGAACAAACAGTTTTCAAATATAAACAAATAGATCATGCTAGTCCATAAGCTGTAAAAACTCAATAAATAGAAAAGTCACCCTTCTTTGAATAGAAGAGTGACTTTTCTGTTTCATCAAAATACGGATTATAGGCAAGTGCTAATCTTTCAAAAACAAACCCGCAATTATGATTTCTATGCATCATTTTGATGAATGTCCATTTCTAAAACCTGTTTCGCCGTTTGTCCATCGTTAATTTGTTTAAAAAGGGACTAATTTGGTCTCTTTCATTCCTCGGACTAATATAAAAGACGCATAAAATCAATGTTCTTTACACGCAACCCTCTCAAAACAGACGAAATCGACCCCTTTTTGACTTTTTTCTCTTTCACTGGCTTCTGCTTTTTCGGTGTATTCTTACCTCACCGGCCGGAACCACCAAATAAAGGCAAATGGAGGAACTTAAATGATTCAAAATCTTGGGAACAAACTACAGGTCCAGATCGAGGGACCGAACTCAGAAAAAATTCAGAACATCAATTTCCAAAATGTCAAAGAGGCTCCGGAAGAGAGCGCGATCCTCGAACTTGGCGATATCATGACCGAACTAGCACTTGACGAAAGCTACTTGAAAGGGGTCATCTTGACCAGTCAAAAACGGTATAGCCGATAGAGAGCATCAATGAGACCCTCGTACCTGACTGTTCAGATGTTCGAAAGTAAGAACAAAACTAGAAGGTCACTCACTTTCGGACATACTGAATCGTTAACTAGAGGAAAAGAAATTAGAGGAGGAATTTTATGTTAAAACTAGTCGCAATCTTTAAAACCCGCACAGGAAGAAGTCAAACGTGGAGCTTTGCCAATCCGAATACGAACAAGGCACCTGCACAAATCAAGGGATTATTGGAACGGATTGGACCGCTAAAGCTGTTCAATAAAGAAGGAGATGATCTCTATGATACCGTCGAAAGCGCTATGTTCGTAGAGACCACGGAAACAGTCATTTTCTAGTTAGAACAACTCGGGCGGTGATCTCTGCCGCCCTTTTTCTTTATCCGTTCTTCTTGCTTTTCACAAGCCCAATGGAAAGACAGACGGTTTAAATAGAAAAGGAGGACATCAAATGATCAAACTCATCGTTACCTTCAAAACCACCGACGGCAAGTATCAACGCTGGCAGTACATAAATCCTAGAATGGATCACTCTCCAGAAGAATTGCATCAGCTCATGGAACGGCTTCTTTTTTTAAATCTTCTTCCCTTTGCGTCCATCGAGAGGGCCTGTTATCAAGAAACACTGACCACAACTCTTTTTACTAAAACTCATACAAACGGACTCGCATCTGTCCAGTCTTTTCTAAATCGAGGAGGAAAAACCTATGAACGAACAAGCTTTTACCCAACAACAGCTATTTGGCTTAAAAAAATCCACGCTGGAAAAACGTATCCCTGCGTACTTGAGACTCTCCGGCGACATCGACGGCACCATTCAATATCTGATCGCACTGCAGATCCGCGATCGCCTAGGCGACAGTGAATTCCATTTGATCCTGCCAGACCTAGTCCAGTATCTATTCAAACAACGAAAAATTACGAAAACCATGCGGAAGTTCTTCTTCCATTTTAAAGAGTACTTCGAAACAAAAGACTGGCGCTACCTCAATCTCCGTGTCTTCCCTGTCCGTCAATATGCGAAAAAAGCGATCAGTGCTGTCAGAGGTTTGACCTCAAACACTCTGTCTGGTAATCACGCCGTACAAGTCGAGTGACTTCTTTAAGCCAACTAGAAAGGACAATGAAAAGATGAAAATCATAAAAACTAAAAAACTCGTCTCGACGTTTAAAAATAGTCTTGGACAAAAACACAACCTGATTATCAAAAATCCAACTGTTGATAAATCCGCGGAAGAAATTCGGGAAGCCCTTGTCTTATTGACCACATTAGATATATTTGAAGAAGAAAACGGTGTGAGAACCTATGCCGAGATCGAGACTTGTAAATACGTTGAGACCACCAAATACGTCCAGTTCGATCAAGAGCACCCTGTAGAAGATTCAACGCCGCCGACCGTACCTGAGAATCCAGTTGACACGCCTAATCCCGCTTCATGTCTAAATCCCTTTAAAGCGTTAAATTATGGAAAGTTTGTGGAGCTGGCGTGTCCGAAAGTGTTGGAGCTGGAGTTTGACACTTATCGTGTAGAGAGGGCACGACCAATTAATCACTCTGAAGAAACGTTAAACGTCGACAATCCCCCCGACATCATCCCCGCACGCTTAGAGCAAATACGAAGGAGAAAGCTTTTTGCCAAAACAAAAAATAGTTCTTCTAAAAAGTGTGATGATTCCTAGAGAGGCTGACTATTAGATTTTATTCGACTGAAAGCTCGCTAATACGTTTAATGCTTACTAAATAATAGGGTCTGTGACTCTGAATTTTTTTAAAGAGGTTACACTTGCCGATTGGAAGTACCTTTATTTTCTGATACAAATAAGAAGAAAAGCTTGCTACATAAATGACTAATTTGGACAAAAAAAGAACAACCAATGAATGATTGTTCTTACGGTACAGATAAGTGAATGGACAATAAGTATTCTGCATACTTAAGCCATACAGCTAGCCTTTGCCAGCATCGGCGGCTGTTAAGATATCCCGGATTAATGTATTATTATAGTCCTTTTTATAGATTCATTCGCCTGCAGTCGTCAGTAACCTTTCCTCTGTGTACCCAAGTTCTTCCCTTCGATTGTCCGTTTCACTGAAAGCGACTACTTCAACACATCATTCAGAGCCTCACTCATGGTTGGGTGAGAATAAATATGATCGCGTAACATCGTATACGGCAATTTCGCCTTGATTGCTAAGGCAATCAAATTGATCACTTCATGTGATTCTTCGGCGTAAATGCTGGCCCCTAGAATTTGCTCCGTGTCAGGGTCGACCAATACTTTAAAGACTCCCTTCGCATCTTCCATGACCTGTGCCTTAGGTACTCCAGCGGTCATAAATTTGAAAAGTTTATAGTTGATATTGGCTTTTTTAGCTGCTTTTTCGGTCAATCCAACATTGGATAGTGGTGGGGTAATAAATACGCTGTATGGAACTACGCTTCGATCAGAAACTCGGCGCGTACCTGCACCAGTTAATTGATCTAAGATAATCCGATAGTCATCTAATGAGATATAGGTAAATTGCAGGCCACCTTTGACGTCACCGATCGCCCAAACATCTTCGGCTGTTGTTTTTAACAAATCGTCCACCACAACGGCTCCGCGTTCATTCACTTGAATCGTCGTGTTTTCCAAGCCTAGATCAGCCGTGTTGGGTTTTCTGCCGGTAGCAGCTAAGACGTTGTTCGCTGCTATTTTTTTAACAGTGCCATTTTCCGTATAAGTCACTTCAGCCATATCGGTTTTGTCTTGGATCTGATCCACCGCAACACCGAGATGAAACTCGATACCAGCTGCAGTGAGATCCTGATAAATCATTTCAGCGATATCATCGTCCTCCCGGGAGATAAAGCTTGTGTTGGCATCTAAAACGATCACTTTACTCCCATAGCTAGCAAACATCGCCGCAAATTCCAAGCCAATGTAGCCGGCTCCGATGATCACCAATGTTTCAGGCAATTCGCTTAGATCCATCGCACTGGTAGAATCCAATAAATAGCGACTGTCTTGTAACCCAGGGATTGGCAGGATTACTGGGAGAGCGCCGGTATTGATAAAGATTTTTTCTCCTTCAACTTGGATCGTTGATTGGTCCGGTAATATGACTTCCAACACATGATCTGAAATGAATTTAGCCGTCCCATCTAAAACTTTGCCGGTTGGTTCATCTGCAATCATATGATAATTTTTATTACGAAGCATGCCTGTTAACTGTTCCTTATGTTCAACCGCTTCATTAAAGGGTAACTGTTTTTCACCATTTAAAATCAAAGATTTCGAAGGTATACAACCAATATTAATACATGTTCCACCGTACATTCGTTGAGATTTTTCAATCACTAATACCGTTTGACCTTTAGCAGCTAACGTTTTAGCTAACGTTTTGCCACCTTTACCGAAACCTATAATAATATTTTCATATTTTTCCATGACGAACCTCCAACTTTCTCTGTACCTATCGGTAGGTACAATTTGATTATAGAACCTTCGCCATTCAACTGTAAACTAATCTGTTTGACTAAAAGTACCAATTTTTAAAAATTAGATTTCAGCCATTTTTAGAAAGCTTTGTTTCAAATAAACTCGGAGAACCGACTGCCTTCTCCGGGATGATGTTACTATTTCGTTAATGGGCTGCCATTTGAGGCGTTCACTTCTTGGTACCAATTATTTTATAGCCTTCCAAAGTGTCTGATCCATCATTCTGGTGATCGCCATAGATCAATACCCTAACGTTTTTGATCTCTGCAGTGGTAAAACTAATCGATACAGCCTTTCCACATTGTTAGAAAAAGGACTTTACTGACTTTTTCGACTCAACTTTGCTAAAATATTAGGTAAAGTAAGTACTGAAACTGTTCCAAATGAAACGCAAAACAATGCCCTTATCTTGTATGAATTATGAACCAATAAGTAATATGGCTGAATCGAAACAGCCAATATCGGAGCAACTGCTTACTCCAACTAAAATTAAAAAGGGGGCTTTCAATGAAATTTAAAAGTATGTTCACTATCTATGCGGCTGTGCTTGGTTTATGCGTTGGTTTAGTCTCAGGGGCTTTTTTGACGCTCGTCAATCTGCTGAGCCAACTGTTATGGCATACCGTGCCTGCTAGTTTCGATCTGCCTGTTTACTATCCGATCATTTTCGGATTGATCGGCGGGATCTTGGTCGGCTTATTCCAAATCTATGTAGGCGATTATCCTAAAACAATGGAAGATACCATGGAAGAATTCAAAGCGACAAAAGCAGTCAAATATGAGAAAAAATTAGCCAAAAACTTTTTTGGTGCCGTTCTGGTTTTATCTTTTGGGGCAAGTTTAGGACCGGAAGCTGCCTTAGCCTGTATCTTAGGTGGACTGGTCACTTGGGTAGGTGACCATTTGAAATTTACTTTTGCGCGACGGGAAGAATTTCTGAAACTAGGGATTGGTGCAATGCTGGCAACGATCTTCAATGCACCCCTAGCTGGAATTTCAGAACCATTAGAAGAAGAATATACGAGCAAGACTCGCCGTTTAAAATGGAAAAAACTGGTTCTCTACGCCCTGACCACGGCCTTTGGTTTGGTCGGTTTTTCGCTAGTAGAACAGCTAGTTCCTAAAGAAACGATTTTCAAGATCCGAATTCCGGTTATTGACTGGACGCCCCAAGCCTTCTTGTTAGCGATCCCAGCTTTACTAGTCGGCATCGCTTTTGGCTGTCTCTTTTTAGTGTTAGAAACATTCAGTGACAAATTGGCCGAAAAAATCCAGCGACCGCTGTTGTTAGCCGTCTTGGCTGGATTATTATTGGGTAGTTTGGCCATGATCTCGCCGTATTTTCTCTTTTCTGGTGAGCATGATCTACTGCCTCTCTCAGAAAGTTATCAACAGATGACCGCCGACTTTTTACTGTTCTTAGCGGTTGGAAAAATCTTTTTGACCAATCTTTCTTTTGCCTTTGGTTGGCGGGGTGGGAAAATTTTCCCGGCGATTTTTGCTAGTGCCGCAATCGGCTTTGCCTTTGTCACCCTCTTTCCTTACACACCAGGGCTTTTGACCGCGATCATCGTGGCCGCCAGTGTGACGGTGATTTTAAAACAAGCGATCGTGACCGCCTCTTTATTACTATTGCTGTTTCCTTTACAGTTTTTTCCAGCAATTTTATTGGCTTGTTTTATCGCTCAAAAATTCAGCGCGTTTTGGACCAAAGCGCCACCCGAAAAATCCGTTTGATAAAAAAAACTTCGTGAGCTCCGATAACTTTTGAGCAATAAGACCGCTGATTGCTGATAACGCTAATTCGTGAAGTCAGACATGGCTATTCTTGCTGCAAAGTGATCTATTCATGTAAAAATTGCTCTCTTTATAGTTAACAAAACCGCTGAGGCGTTTGCCTTAGCGGTTTTGTAATAAAATAGTGTTTTATACCCATGTCTTGCTCAAGAAAAACGCTTAAAATTTCTCAGTGTCAAAGAGAATTGATTTTATCGTTGCAATTAGCGCCTCATCGGGATTGAGACAGGGAATCGTGGTCCTCGACTGATATTCGGCCAAAAAATACGGAAAATGCGTACACCCGATCAAGATCGCTTCGACGTGATTTTTCTGGAAAAAGCTCATGGAATCCGTCAAACCAAATTGATCGACAATGATGCTCGGCGCGATCTTCGCTTCGACGGCTTGGACCCAATCCAAATTTGTGACATTGTAGACTTGGATGCCCGCATGATGCTGGACTAAGACACTCTCAATGCCCGCCGCACCTTGGCCGTTAGCCGCCAGTACCCCAATGCGCCCATATTTTTCCGCAAAAGCAGCATACATCTGAAAAGGTGTCACAATCGTCAAAGCATACTGCTCAGCAAAATAGTCAAAATCGATCGACGCGCTCAAGGAATTGCAATAAACTAGCAGCAGATCGACCTTTTCGCGGACAAGTTGCTGGATTCTTTTTTCAATTTGCTGCATTTTTTCAGTGGTCGGCAAGGTTTGGAAATACGTCTGTTGCACCGGATTTTTTGAAATAGCAAGCTCGATCAGCTCACAGGGAAAGTCTTGGATCAGTGCGGCTCCCATCTTTGTATCGACTGGCGTCCCCGCCATTACAGCAATTTTTACCATCCTTATGACACTCCCTTCAAAAAAAGAATTTTTGATTATTATACGCTAAAAACACTTTTTAACAAATAGCCCCACGCTCCTGGCTTTCGCAAATGTGATCAGTCCCAAAAAAAACACGGCATTTTTGCTTTATTTCTTAGCGAACTAGTTCATCCAGACAGCACCAGAATAGTTGATCGAATCTTCTTAATTAAAGTAATTTAACGAAGAAGTTCGTTTCAACCTTCAAGAAAAATAACGGTAAAAACAGAACCTGATCATTAAGCAGTGACCGCCGGCAAATCCCTAGGAGAAATTTATGAAATGCTAGAAACCGTTTCTTCAAAACTGATACTTGAATCAATACAGCTTAAGTCTGATTGAATAAGAAAAAATTGAATGCTATCATCGCTTTATATATCATAAATTACATTTGGATGAAGCCTTGACGAATCGTTTATTTTCTAAAACACCAGTTTTGATAAAGCTTATTTCATAAATAAGAAAAGCTTCGATTTCGCTCTTTTGATTATCATTACTTGTCTTATTGGACTAACTAAAAAGGGGGATGACATGGAAAAAAGAAAACTAGATAAGTTAATCAGCTTCAACTCACCAGTTATTTTAGGACTGACCATAGCATCGTTTATCGTACTGATTCTAAATGTAATGACGAATGGAGAAATCAACAAATTATTTGCCGTGTACTATTCATCCTGGGCAGACCCAATGATGTATTTACGCTTATTTACCCACACACTTGTTCATCAGGATTTGAGCCATTATTCGGGAAACTTTCTACTACTATTAGCAGTTGGACCATTAGTAGAAGAAAAGTATGGCAGTAAAAATGTGTTAATCATGATACTGGCTACTTCTGCAATCATCGGCTTGATCAACGTCATTTTCTTTCCGCATACAATGCTTTTGGGCGCAAGTGGCATCGTCTTTATGTTTATACTGCTAGCTTCCTTCACTAACATAAAGGATGGCAGGATTCCCCTTACAGTTATTTTGGTAGGCACGCTTTATATCGGAAATGAAATCGTAAGCGGTGTGATATCCCATGATAATATTTCGAGAATGGCCCATATCATTGGTGGTTTGTTAGGTGCATTGTTTGGATACCTGTTTCATATGAAGGGACTTCAAAATAAGAAGGAGAAGTATCGTTATTAAGAGGCTTAGACTAAAATCAGAGGAACAGCAAAGATTGCATTCTATACGACCTCTTTAACAACTATTTCGTAAACCATTAGAAGCTGACATTCAAGTCATTTATAAATAAAAAAACAAGCTCAACTCAACGCTCTCATTTTTAAAACGAGGCTTTTGAGCTGAGCTTGTTTTTATTGAATGTAGACAGCGAGTTTTAGTACAAAAATGCTAGTACTACCTAAAAATCGAAGGTTTTTTTACATAGTCTTGATCTATCGCAATTCATCTTCTAAAGGTATCAACTCTTCATCAAGAACCTCACGCCATGCGCGTTTCATCGCTTGTGGATATTTGAATGGCTTAGCCTCTGGATTTTGCGATTTATACCCTTCAAAATTCTTACTTTCGATGACTCCTTTGATATTGGGAATCGGATCTTCACCGATGATATATTGCACTCTTGAGGATTGAAGTTCATCACCTGAGACAAACCACTCTTCCGCAAAATGACCAACGATCTGATCAATTGCTTGGGTAAAGTAGTGACGTTTAACGACGAAAATATCTTCATTGGGCTCAATTTGTTCTTCATCGAACGCATTAAGAATCTGACGATACACATCTTTCACGCACTCGGTTTTATTTAATTTTTTCAGTGCTTTTTCGATTTCTTCACGAACATCTGGACTATTCGCTGCATAGGTTCCTAGAAGTTGATCAATGTAGGAAGAGTCAATGTCATACAGCTTGATCGAATTGTCACTAAAGAATTCAATCGATGACAGGTCTGCTTTTTCTCCACCGCCATCATCACCATCGACTAGCGATCCTTTTATCGTCTGATAAACGCCTACTTGTTCTTCTAAGATTGAAACCTGACCTTTAAGAGCTTCTGAACCAACAATATCCTCATTATATTCATCATAAGTCACCAACGCTTCATAAGAGTTATTTAACTCCTGAAAGGCTTTGACATAATCCACCCGTGTTTCCAATGGCGTGTCTTCACTAATACCCGGTAAGAGGCTAAATTCTTGCAGTTTTCGATATGCTTTTTTGAAACGTTTTTTTGACTCATTATAAGTTGGATAAATTAGGCCAGAATCTTCTTTTACTTCTGAATATAATTTAGTCGCTTCTGCAACGTTAGACTCCATTGTATTCGGTTTTCTAAAGGTCACGATTAATCCTTTAGTTTTATCTGGATAGGTTCGATTGGTACGAGAAAAGGCTTGAATCAAGCCCGCATATTCTAAATTCCGATCAACAAATAACGTTTGAATCGTTGGTGCATCGAAACCTGTCAATAGCCGATCAACAACGATAACTAAATCGATTTGTCTGCCAAACTGTTTAAACTCAGCTTTTTTTCTAGCCAAACGATTGTTGATATCTCCGTTATAGCGTTCAATTTCAGCTAAGTTCCACGCAGTATTGTAATAGGCATTATATTCACTGATAATTCCTTGCATCTCATCTTGTTGTTCTTTGGCATTGTCTGTATTTTCATCTAACGAATAAGTGATAGCAATTCTTGGAAAATCAGGATCATCCATCGTTCGTCCTTCACGAATTGGTTGGTTCGGAAACTCCCGTTGTATCCAATCTGATTCTTTCGTCATTTCCTTAATCGCTTGGTAATACTTCTTCGCCATTTGAATTGAACTGGTGGTTAGAATCGCCGATTTTGTTGGACGACCGTTTCTGAAATCAAATTTCGTATACGCATTATTCGGTCGTAAAATTTTATGAATCACTTTTTGAATGTGATCATTATGATCATAGACCGCTGGCTCAATGTAGCTTTCCTTCTTGATCGGATTCATATTATCAACAATCAGATTGATTTGTTCGGGGGAATAGTCCGCATATTTTTCGACTTTAGCTAGTTCATTATGGATTTTATTGTCTAACGAGGTTGTTTCAATCGTATTCTCATGTTCTACTTGAAACCCTAGCACAGAACCATCTTCTAAGGCATTCTTGATGGTATAGGTGTGTAACACTTCCCCGTATTGATCTGTCGTTGTCCGAGCTAATTGCCCTTTGGCTTGTTTCTTATTCACTTCAAAAATTGGTGTACCGGTAAAACCAAACCAAGTCGATTTTGGGAAGAAACCTTTAATTTCCTCCATATTTTCAGCGCTTAAGGCACGATGACATTCATCCACGACAAAAACGATATGTTGCCCCATTAATTTTTGATAGCGATTCGTGCCATTTTTCTCTTCTTGCTTTTTAGCATACTTCAACGCCGCATCCAATTTCTGACGTGTCGTCACAATCACGACATTCGCATTGGCATCTGCTAACAACGTATCGCCTAGTTCTTTCGCACTACCTGTTCCGACAATTAAACTATTCGATTTGGCATTGCCAGAAGAAATTCCTGTATTATATTCAGACGCAAACTTGGTAAATTCACTGGTAGTCTGACTATCTAAGTCTTTACGATCGACTAACATGATCGTCCGATCGATCCCTGTTTTTCGGGCCAGCAGCTTCGTTGAAACAAAACTCGTCAATGTCTTCCCTGAACCTGTCGCATGCCAAACATAGCCAGATTCATGCTTATTTGCCGCAGTAAATAATGCTTCAATTGCATGAATCTGATAGGGATGAAGCACCATCAGGACTTTATTGTCTTGATCCTCACTAACAATTGTATAGTCAGCGATTAACCGATGGGCTTTTGGAATATTCAACACTTGCTTGCAGAACTCATACAAGTTCTCGACCTTCTTATTATCTCTTGTCCGCCAACTAAATAAGAATTTCTTGTGCATATCTTTCGGCATCGCATTAGCAAAATAGCGCGTTGTTTGTTCATTCGAAATGACAAATAATTGCAGCGTAGAAAAGATATTATTCCGAAACATTCCTTCTTCCGCATACTTTTTGATTTGATTGAACGCTTGGTACACGCCATCTTTAGCAGTCGTTTGCTTCAACTCAATTTGAACAATCGGCAAACCATTAATCAATAACGTCACATCAAAACGACGATCTCTCGCATCCGCACTACTACCTTGTTTCGCAATTTGATTGACCACTTCATAGGTAGAAAGCCCACCACCAATGTCTTGATTAGAATAAATAATCGGAGAAATTGAACCTAAACTAGCATCTTCACGCTCAATCGTAATCCGAGCAATGCCATTCTCACCCTTCAACCATTTCGCCGCATCAAAAGGTGTCTGCGTACGCAATAAAATTTCCATCTTAATCGTTTCAAATTCTTTATCAGTTAATGGATGTTCACCAATTTCAGATAAATTATTCTGAACAATTTTCTGATGTAGATTTTGCCAAAGATCAGCTTCAGACTTTAAATCGGAGCGATAAGTCCACTGATTATAGCCTTCACCTAAGACATCAATTAATTGACGTTCCACTTCTGCTTCTTCCCGATGAGGAATTTTCATTATGACACCTCCTAGACAAATAGTTTCTGTAAGAATGCTTTTTTGGTTAGTTGGAGAAGTTCAAGTTCACGTTGATGAAGAGCGATAGTTTTGTCTAATTGTTTAAAGAATGAGCCGATTTTCTTTTGTTCACTTCTTGTTGGCACAGGAATTATTATTTCACGCATTTTTACCATCGTCAAAGCTTTCTGGTTTGACCCTGCCGCACTGTCAAGTAGCCTTTTTTTTCCGATTCCATCATCAAAATAGGAATACACATAATCGGAGTCAGCTTTCAAGTTACTTAATTGAATCAAATTTCCATCCTTATAATAGAATTTTCTATTATCCACTTTCCATACATTTCCTAAAGTACCAACTGCAGTTATCAGTAGATCATTTTCGCTCGGGACTCCATATTTTTCTTTTATATCTTGATATAATTCTTCGGAAATAAAAAGCTCTTGTTTTTCGGCTACTCCTCGTGTACTTATTTCACTGCCTCTGTAAAATGGAACACCTTTTTTTACATAATCACTTAAATGAATTCGTTTGCTCGAGCATAAAAGAGCAATATCTCCTAGTCTAAGTTGTTCCCAATCATCAGTAAATCCTGGAAATCGTACTTCTGGTACTTTTTCCCCTTCTTTCGGAAACATCTTTTGCAAGAAGCCTTGTTTTGTTTGTTTTAGAGTAGTGAGTTCTTGCTGATGTAAAAATATTCTTTCATCAAATTGTTTTAGAAAAAAACCTATTTTTTTCTGTTCATTTATGTTTCCAACGTATGGAAACCTTATATTTTTGAAATTTTCAAAGAAAAGATACTCTCTTACACTTCCCTCTGTATTTCTTCTAACCTCATTAATGAAATCCCTTGATTTTATATACTGCAGTATATACTCATTATCTATTTTTTCACTCATTTTTATTACTACATATAATGAGCTGACAAGCACAGAATGATTCAAATTATTAAAAGCGATCGATCCAACATTAATCCTAGCAGGATTGTAAGCAAATTCCTTCGGATGAACAAATTTATAGCTTTTTTTATCAAGATTATCTAATCGGCTATTTTCAAAGTGCTCTGATTGTTGAACAAGTCCCACTTTGTTACTAACCGAATATGCGGGAATATTCTCATCTCTTGAATTTCTTTTTCCAGACTTGCTAATATAATTTTTAAACTTTTCCCTACTCCAATTTCCTTCAAATCCCAAAAATCTCACTGCTGGTTGTTTATTCTCCATGATCAAACACCTCTAATGCTCCTTTTAACCACTCCTCGTTTTCTGGACTGGTTTGTAAAGTAGAAATCGTTTCAAATAAACTTTTTTCTAGCTCTTGTTTTTCCTCACGAATTTGTTTGATTTCTTTCCCAACACTAACCATATCAACTGGCTCTTCTTCTTCAAAGGTATCAACATAGCGTGGAATATTTAAGTTATAATCATTTTCTTGAATCTCATCAAAACTTGCTAAATGAGCATATTTTTCAATATTTTTTCGTTCAACAAAAGCCGAAACGATTTTTTCAATATTTTCTTTTGATAATTTATTTTGATTCTTGCCTTTAATAAAGTCATTGCTAGCATCAATAAATAAAACATCACGAGTTGTCCGATTTTTCTTCAAGATGATCACGGTTGTTGGAATCGATGTCCCAAAGAATAAATTAGCAGGCATTCCAATAACTGCATAAATACTACCATCTTCTAATAATTTTTGACGGATTGTACCTTCCGCCGCACCACGGAATAGCACGCCATGAGGCAATACAATTGCCATTGTGCCAGTTTCTTTTAAGTGATAATAACCATGTAGCAAGAAAGAAAAGTCAGCTTTTGATTTTGGCGCTAATTTCCCATAGCGGTTAAAGCGTGAATCATCTAAGAAAGAGGCATCCGCTGACCATTTTGCTGAATATGGTGGATTCATAACGACCGAATCAAATGTATATGGTTCGTCTGTCGGCCAGTCTTTATTCAAGGTATCCCCGTTACGTAGGTTCATATCTTCTGAATCAACACCGTGTAGGATCAAGTTCATTTTTGCTAAGTTAAAGGTTGTTGTATTCAATTCTTGTCCATGAAATTTTACATTATCTTGATAAGTTAAATATTTACGAACATTCAACATTAATGACCCAGAACCCATAGTTGGGTCAAATACGCTGAATAGCTTCTTATCTTTTTGATCAATCGTGACAATTTGTGCCATCATATCTGAAACCATAGCTGGCGTATAAAATTCTCCGGCTTTTTTTCCAGCTTCTGAGGCAAACTGACTAATCAGGAATTCATAAGCATCACCGATGACATCGCCCTCATGTCCAATCACATCGATATCATTCAATTTCTTCAAAACTTCTGTAATCGTAACATTACGTTGTTGATCGTCAGAGCCTAGTTTTTTCGACTGCAAATCAACGTCATCAAATAAACCATTAAACTGTTCATATTTTGAAGACAAGTCCACAAAGGCTTTGTTTAAATCATTTAATTGAAATAAATTTTGTTTCGCTTGATCTGCTAATACATTGAATAAATATTTTGGGTCAATGTCGTAACCCAATGTATCGACGATAGTTGCTATCAGGTCCTCTTTTGAGTCTTCGTCTGATAATAACTCTTTATATAAATCTGTTTGTTTTTCCGTTGTGTTATACTCTTCTAGTGATTCATCTGCTAGTAATACGATCTGTTGTAATAATTTATCTGATAGATATTTATAAAAGATTAGTCCTAGTAGATAGTTTTTATATTCTGCTGCGTCCATTTTGCTGCGAAGATTATCCGCTGCACTAAATAAACGTTGATTTAGCTCTGCGCCCATTTTGTATACTCCCTTTAAATAAAATTCAATTGATTGCGTACCATAGTATTTTACCATTTTAAGTCAATAAACTCATGAAACATCTTAAAACTATTGATATAAAATTATAAGTTATGCTCAAAAAAAACAAGGTCTTTTCAACAACCTCGTTTATGAGAAAAAAGCATCTAGCAGTTTGCTAGATGCTCTAAATCAGGAGAGCGAACTCCATTTTTATGGTAGCTTCTCTTCTTTCACTAATGGCCTCATGGGGCGAGATAATGATCTTTTTCCTTTCCTTACATTTAGTATAAGCTTCAGACTTACGAAGGATTTATTTTGGAAAAGATATGATTCCAGCACATTCATGCTCTTTGTTATGCGACTCTGGAATGTTGTAATTGTACGCAGCATATTCATAAGTTGCGGACTTATCGTCTTCTGCAATTAACCGCTCATATGCTCCATATCCTCTACCCATTCTTACTCTTCCTTAAGAATTTTAGGTACTCATCAAACTTACATAAGTTGAATCTTTTTAAATTATACCCGTACAAATAAACTACTTTCTAATTTCACCAATGCAATAAAAATTATATTGCCTTTGTATTGATTGCAATAACGATATCCGTTAAACGCTCAAATTTCCGACCATTTACAAATTGAAATCCCATCTCATCCGGTTCATAAATATAAACAGTTAGATCTTCTAAATCAATAGTAGTTGAATGACAAAGTGTCGTAATGAGCAATTTTACATCGTTCTCATCAACAAATTTTTTTAGATCAAATAGATAGCTCTCCAAAATATCTGGTGCGATATTTCTTCGGGAATCTTGAAAGAAAGTTTCCGGGATAACAAATCGAATCTTTTTATTCTCAAACTCACCAAGAATTTCTGCATATTTCCCGTTCTCTTTCACCATTACGGATTGAATAAAAGCAGACGTTCGTAGATTTTTATTAACATCTTTTGCTGAGATCTGATGAGGCAAAAACTTATAGTAAGTTGGTTCTCTTACCTTTTTCTCAGGATTCGAAGTATCAATAATTTCACCTTCTACATCATATTCGACTTTAGTCACAATATTAGCAGTTGTAGAACCATCCTTTGCTTTCTTCTTCTTTGGTGTTGGTCTTTTATCGGTTTTTGGTTCTTCGCCGGATTCCTTAGAACTAAAATATGCATCCATATCGCTCATGAGCTCTTTTTTCCGCTTTTTAATCCCTTTGTTTGAGGTTCTGCCAAGTTCTTTCATGTATTCTGTCACGCTTTTAGCGGTAACGGTTTCATTTTCGTGGTATGGACACGATTCAGTATGTTCATATGCCTTATGCTTACTTAGATATGGACCAGTCGTTCTTTTATTGTAAGTCATCTTGGCTTCGCAACCACCACCAGTACAAAATAGATTATCTACAACATCTAAATAATCAACTCTTGAGTCAATGTTGTTAAGCGATACAAACTCCTCTTCACCATTTTTCTTATAAATAGCTCCATCAAATTTCATAATGATTCCTCTTTTCTATTTTCGTAAGAAAAAAAAGAAATCAGATATAACATACAAACATCATTGACAAAATAAACGACTTTACAATAATTTTGATAGTTGCTATACTTTGCTTGATAATAAATGACTTAGTAGAGCTCCTAAGAGTTGCTGCTATTTCTAATTTCCCAAAAACAGTAGACGGCCATCTACTGTTTTTCTTTTTCTTCATTTTTGATAATATCATACAATAAAAACAATTACAACCTGTCCCTTATTTTATATACTTTGTCCCTCGAATAGTGTACAATCAATAAGAACAGTAGGAGGCAAAATACGATGAAAAAACAAAACATATTAAACCTAATAAAATACCATGTCGAACGAAACGAAACTGCCTTCAGAAATGAAGCTATAGAAATTGCCAAACGTTTTGATAGTCTAGGTGACTATCAATTAGCTGAATATATTATGAGTCTGATCTCAGAATCTAACTTATACGCTCCTCAAGCAAGTGATTTTGAAAGTGAATTTTTGAAATCTATAGAGTTAAAATCACTCTCCTCTTTAAGTTTACCAACTGATATAACAGATGATCTTAAGGGGATAATTAACGCAGTCAATCATAATATCGGAATAAACAAATTCTTATTTGAAGGTTTACCGGGGAGTGGTAAAACAGAAGCAGCTAAACAAGTCGCTAGATTACTTGATCGTAACTTATACTATGTGGATTTTGATAATTTAATTGATAGTAAACTTGGGCAAACAAATAAAAATATTGCTAATGTATTTAACGAGATTAATAGACTTCCTTATCCTGAAAAAACAGTTATCTTATTTGATGAAATAGATGTAATAGCATTAGATAGAATCAATAGTAACGATGTACGCGAAATGGGGAGAGTCACCTCAGCAATTTTAAGAGAATTGGATCGATTAACTGATTTAAATAAAGGAATCGTGCTGATTGCTACTACGAATCTTTATAAGAATTTTGATAAAGCACTTTCTCGACGTTTTGATGCCGTTATTAATTTTAATCGTTACACGAAAGCTGATTTAATCGACGTAGCGGAATTTTACTTTTCTTCTTATATTAAGAATTTCGATACAGTTTCAAAAGATATTCGTTTATTTAGAAAAATATTGAGCATCCCTGATAGTCTTCCCTATCCAGGAGAACTCAAAAATATTATCAAAACCTCTTTAGCTTTTAGTGATGTTCATAATAGCTACGATTACTTAAAACGATTGTATAACACTCTAGTTGGTAATCTTGAACAAACCAGTATGAAACGATTACATGAACAAGGTTTTACTGTAAGAGAAATTGAGAAACTAACCGGTCAATCAAAAAGTGCAGTTTCTAGAATCTTGAATGAGTTATAACTAAATTAATTAAACAACTATTCAATTTATAGTTAAATTGAATAGAACCAGAATTATTGATAATTTGTTGTGTAATATTGAAGTGAGAGTACAAATAACTTTTTCTATTAAAACTATGCATGTTAACTGAAGTGAGGGAATTTTTATGTCAAATAATGTTTTAGAGTTAAGGGGGAACAAGTTTAAACAAGCGGCTAGAACTGCCTCCGGTGGTGGAGCCAGCATGAACAGTAAGGTGCCTGTGACTAGCGAAGAACTGATTCATTTGCAAGAACAATTAAGTGAAATCCGTTCATTTTGGATAAAGGAGTCACGACCATTTAAAGGTGTATTTGTCAGTGTGTACTATAACAAGATTGTTGCCAAGAGTAATCGGATTGCTGGTTTGCTTAAGGGAAAGGATTCTAACAATGCAATTGTTGGTGCAAAATTCAATGATAAAAAAACAAAGCACATTATCACTTACTACGTTGAAGATAGATACTTAGAAAAAAGTATTTTCAACCTTCAAAAGGCTGCAAAAATTCTAACAAAAAATATTGGTGGATATATAAATAAAGAAATATTTGACGATCAAAAACTTTTTAAACAACTTACATTCGATAATTCTTATATGAGTCGTTCCTTATTTAAACAAATAATAGCTGATGTTTCATATATTGAAAAATTCGAAATTGACCGCTATAAAGAAGTACTCCAAGAAAGTATCATTACACTGTACGATACAAAAATGGATACAAAAAAACTCTTATCCGGTTTGGGAATTAATATACTTTCACATAGAATCATTGATAATCAGACCGTGTTTTTGAATGAAAATGAGTTAAAACTTCTACAGGAAAAGGCTCCTTATCTTGTGGCGATGGCAAGCACCGATTTTAATGAATTATCTCCAGAAGATTTTGACACACATATTCCTCAACAGATAATGGAAATTCCTGATCCAACAATAGAACCAACGATAGGTGTCATTGATACATTGTTTGACGAACGCGTGTATTTTAATAAATGGGTAGATTATCATGAGATGCTCTCAGAAAACTACCCTAAAAATAAAGATGACTATAAACATGGTACTGCGGTTTCTTCAATAATTGTTGATGGTCCACGACTAAACCCTTGGTTAGATGATAACTGTGGTAGATTTAAAGTTAGACATTTTGGTGTAGCAGCGGGAAAGAATTTTTCTTCTTTTATGGTCATCAAACGAATCAAAGAAATTGTTGCAAGCAACCGCGATATCAAAGTATGGAATATCTCATTAGGAAGCAATCAAGAAATTAATGATAACTTCATTTCGGCAGAAGCGGCTGTCTTAGATCAAATTCAATATGATTACGAGATCATTTTTGTCATTGCGGGAACCAACAAGCCAAATGAATCAATCACTAAAATAGGCTCTCCCGCTGACTCCATTAACAGTATGGTGGTAAATTCTGTTAGTCGAAATGGATTATCTACAAGGTACTCTCGCAGAGGATTAGCACTATCTTTTTTTGCAAAGCCCGACATTAGTTATTATGGAGGAAGTGGTGAACAATATATTCGTGTCTGTGAACCTTTAGGAGAAGCAAATGTAGCAGGTACGTCTTACGCTGCTCCTTGGATTGCTCGAAAACTGTCTTATTTAATTGACATTTTAGGTCTGAATCGTGAGGTCGCGAAAGCATTAATCATTGATGCTGCAAAAGGTTGGAAAGATAAACCTACCCCCGAAGAAATATCATTGTATGGACATGGGACAGTTCCAATCAAAATAGAAAGTATTCTCCATACAGAAGATGATGAGATAAAGTTTTTAGTTACAGATATTAGTGAAAAATGGAATTCATATAATTATAAATTTCCGATTCCTTCTCAAGATGACAAATATCCTTATGTAGCTAGAGCAACAATGTGCTATTTCCCCATCTGCGAGCGTACACAAGGTGTAGATTACACAAATACAGAACTAAATATCCATTTTGGGAGAATCAAAGATAACGGAAAAATAAACGATATTAAGGGAGATCGTCAAAATCAAGAAGAAGATATTGACTCAGAAAAATACTTTTTACTTGAATCTGATGCTCGATCAAATTTCCGTAAATGGGATAACGTGAAATATGTTGCTGAAAAACCCAAAACTCGCTCCCAAGCTAAAAAAGCGTATAAAGAAAATAAAAATTGGGGTATGGAAATAAAGACTAATAATAGACTGAATCCGGAACATGGCCAAGGACTTCGCTTTGGTGTTGTGGTAACTATTAAAGAAATTAATGGTGTTAACAGGATTGACGAGTTTATCAAGAATTGCTACTTAAATGGCTGGTTAGTCAATGAACTTGATATTCAAGTTCGTGAAGATATCCATCAAAAATTAAATGAGGATATCGAATTCGAATAACAACTTCTATGCAGGGGTCAATAGGTCGTTAATTCTTAGCTTAGAAGAATTATTGCCCAATCAAAGTACAATTGAAAGTTTCTTTTTATATTGGAAATCCTCAAAGTATTTCTTTAGTCTAATTTTAACGTGTATATCTTGTGTTACCTATTCTTTTGCTAAATTGTTGTAACACGTCTTTCCAATTATCAGTTATCTAAAAAGGTTTAGTCCGGTAATATCTAGTACTTTTTTCTTATCAATGTAAACTCGATTTTACAGTTCTAATTTGATCACTATCAGATATACTCAAAATCAGGAGGGATCAATATGTATAAAAATCGGCTTAAGGAAATAATACAAGGACAAAACCTCAGTCAAAGTTGGCTGGCAGATCAAGTGGGAATTACTCGTCGAGGATTAAGAGATATTATGGATAATCCATTTAGAAATGTATCAATCAATGTTGTGACAAGATTAATGGAAGTATTAGATATTTCTTTTTCTGAATTAGGAAAGGTCTACAAGTTCAGCGAGTATCTTAATGAAAAACTAATTGATAAGTGTTTTAATGAAAAAAATCTAGAAATACTATCATCATTAGTAAAAGAAACAACTGGATTAAGGTTGCTTTTCAGGCCCTATAACAACAAGCAAAGTTTGAATTTACATGCCGATAGACGTTCCAAAAAGGATTTCTCATGTAATATAAGAATTAACGTTACCTTAGAAGGTTTAACTTTCAAAATTGTTGACTTCGACTTCTCTATTTCTCATCCATCAACAGATATAAATGATTTCTTGTCAACATTTTCTAAACTGATCGACTCATTTGAGATTTATGCTAAAACAATTGGGTTTAACCTAATCGTTTTCCATGTCGAACCATATTTTAATCGAATTGTAAAAACACAGTATCCATATATGAATCTAGATTTTTCTTTACTTAGAAGAAAGCTAGAAATCTCAAAATATACATCTAGCGAAAATGAATTGGTAAAACTAATTTTATTGATGAAGAGAGGATTCACTACCAAAAAAAGAACATCAGAGAGTCATACTTTAATGTATTCCAAACAACTCAATACTTCAGTCCTATCTCCCGGAAAAATTGAATTAAGCTATACAGAACCTCGAATCTATTATTAATGACTTCACAAAAGTTATCTTTTTATTTTAAGATGACTTTTGTGTACTTTCTCAATTTGCAATAAAAAAAACCAAATAAAAAATCCTTTCGCATTTTTGAAAATGAATCCAAATTGCGAAAGGATGCGTTTATGCTTTCAATTTTTAGTTATTACTCTTTACTCAAATCCCCCATTAAGCTTCGGCAGATATTCATAATCCACTTCATCATAGGGAAACATCGGTCGCTGAATCTGCTTAAATGTCAGCTTCTCCGTCGCCTGTTGAGTTGGGCCGTCTGTCAATGCCATCACGCAATAGGCTCCATACGTGTCAAAGTCTGGCGAGATATATCCTTGTTTTACTACGATCACTTCGTAGTCCTCCACGGGTACATTCGCCCACTTAAATTGTGCTAGTTCTGTAAAACTTACCGATTCTCGTTGCACCACTACTGTGATGGGATAGTCCTTCAATTTCACCCCGACCACGCAACCCATTTCGGGGGTCTCTTGGTAGTCTTGACTGACCACTCCTCTTGAGACGATCGTTCCTTCTAGCGATACTGCTTTAGACCGTTCATCTAGATCTTTCCCTAATTTGAACTGTACTACGTCCCCTAGTGTGAGGTGTTCCAGCTCAGAGGTCGCTTGTTCGTCAATAATGCCCGCGATCAAGGTTGGTTTCCGCCAATCGGGATAGGCTTCCAATAAATTTCGTAAGATCACCGTACTATAGCCATCGCTGCCGGCACCACAGTTATCCCCGGAGTCGGTAATGAAAATCGGTTTCTCTGTCCTATTTTCCACCTCAGCGAATACCTGATCTAGCTCCCCGTAATTCCCATGATAGTGAAACTGGTAACGTCGGCGCAGGATAAAGTCAGTTAGTTCATCAGCTTTTTCTTTGGCGTAGTCTCGATAACGCTGATCGACTGGTACTACCGTCACTCCACAGCCCAACCGATCACTGTCATGCCGGACATAGCCTACATTGAAGGATGCACAAAGGATTCGTTGATCTTGTTCCAATTCATCGAGCTTTTGGTTGATGGAACGGACGGGTTCGTCCGAAGATACCGAACGCTCACCTCCCACGATGATCGGCAATTTGCGACATACCGGTTGAATGACTCGTGTTCGATCCTGTAAGATTTCACAAAAAAGGGTTGCCGTTTTGTCGAATGTCTCTTGGATATCTGTATGAGGAGAGTGTCGGTAGCAAGTCACCAGATTGGTCATTGCTACTAATTCTTCTGTCACATTGCCGTGAGGGTCCATCACCACGGCGATTGGCAGATATGCGCCCACCAATTTACGGATCTCCCGTAAAATCACAAATTCCGCTGACCCTTCCGGCGAATCCATTACCTTGCTGGCACCATGTAAATACAAATAAATACCATCAAGCTCAGATAGATTCTGTTTTACTCCAGCTAGAAAACGCTCTAGGATGTAGTCAAATGCCGCTCTCTCGATCAAGCCACCAGGATGACCATTCGCGTAGAATCCCGGAATCAGTTGGGTGCCTAGACTTTCGAAGATGGGCTGAATGCCCATCCTCGAAAGCATATCGTCCCCTTCCGCAAAGAGAAAACTCTCCTTATTCATCATTTTCGATGTATGCTCGTTGCTCTCTGAATTAAAAAATCCCACTAATACCTTCATTTACGACTCTCCACCACCGTCATCATATTTTGATAAACACCTTCTGCGTTCATTAAGCCAAAATCGGTGGAGTTGATTACCATGATCGGGATTTCAGCAGGGACTTCTTTACGGACATTAGGCACTGCGTAGCGGACTTGGGGCGCCAACATCACCAGCTGTTTGGCCTGGGATTCCGGTCCAACTTTTTCCAGCCCTACTGCTTCGATATGGAGGGGCTGCCCGGCTTTTTCTGCCACCTCACTGATTTTCTTACACAAGATCGCGGTACTCATCCCCGCTTGGCAAACCAATAATACATTCATGCTCATTCTTCCTTTCTCTCTAGTAAACTTCGATTGCGTCTTCTGTGCTCTGTTCCAAAGGCTGCTGTTCTTCTGCCAACTTCTCTTTTTCAAATAATTTATAGAACGGGTAATACACCAGCATATTGGCGCCGATACATACTACCGTCAGAATCACTGCCCGGTAATCAAGACTGGACAGCCATTGCCCCAAGCCCACCGGCACGGTGGAACTAACATTGATCATCGTACGATTGACCAATCCCACCGCCATCGCTCCGTAACACAAGAAAATATTCACCACTTGGGTCAATAGAAACGGGATCAAAAAAATCGGGTTCAAGACGATCGGCAGTCCAAACAACACCGGTTCATTAATCCCAAAAATTCCGGGAATGATCGCCAACTTACCTACCGTGCGAATCTGAATGGATTTACTGCGCAACATCAACAGCACCAAGCCTAATGTCGCGCCACCACCACCGATCGCCACAAAATTAAAATAAAACGAACTTGTCACGATCCGAGGCAATTCTGTCAACGGTGTGCCCGCTGCATAAGCTGCCGCATTTTCTAAGATATTGGCATCAAAAGACGGCATCACCATTGACAAGATCGCACTACTATGAATGCCAAACCACCAGCCTAGTTGAGAGACCACCGAGGCAAGGGAAACTCCAAAGACCGAATCCACCGCTAGATTCAACGGTTGCCCGATCATCATCATCAGTCTTGGCACTGACGTCGAAAAGACTTCCGCAAAGATCAAACGAATCAACACCATTGTCAAAAACACTGCCGCTAATGGCACCAAAGCTCCAATCGACTCCTTCAACGACGCCGGCACCGTATCTGGAAAAGCAATATATCCCACCTTTTTTTTCACCAAAAGATGATACATTTCCACCGCTACAAAGGTCGTGATGATCGCCGAAAAAAGCCCCGTACCGCCGAAATAGGCCGTGTCCCAATTCCATTCCACGTATTGGCTATTCACCACTAAAAAGGAGACCAATGCCACCAACATAGTTAAAAAAACATTCATTTGACGTTTTTGCGCCAAATTATAGGCGATTGCCAGTGACAAATAGATTCCCTGACTGCCTAACGTCACCCCAAACAAGAAATTCAGGTGCGAACCGTAGACCTCCGCCGCCTGTGCCCAGCCCTTCATCACGGGATAAAAGATATCTGTCGAAGATAGCAACTGATAGTCGACGATTGGTTGCGACAAAATCAACGCAAAAGAACCTATCAAAATCAACGGCAAGATCGTCATAAAAGACGTGGCGATTACTTGCAAATAAAGGTTCCCCGCCAACTTCGCCGCCAGCGGCGCAAAGAGTTTTTCCAAAACATTCGAGAACTTCTGTAGTTGTTTACTCATAAGTTTCTACCTCTTCACGTTCCAACTGATCAATCAGTAACTGGCACATCCGACTCCACGAGATCGCATTGGCAAGATGGTCCTGCGCATGGGTCATAATCAAAGAATATGGCACCTCTTCCTCATTAACCTCCGCTTTGATCAACTTTGTTTGAATATTATGCACCTCCGCCATTCGCTCCTGCCCCCGTTTCATCGCCACTATCCCACTATCTAACCTGACTCCATCAAGATAGGTGCTCAATCCTTGATAAAAATCATCCATCGCGTCACCGGCGATGCTGATAATCTGAAACGCTGTCAATTGAACTTCTTCTTTTGTCATGTTTTTCTTCCTCCTTAGTATGTTGCATAAGACCAATCACAAATACGATACTTCCCACCAAAACCCAGCTATACGTCAGCAAATCGCTAGGATGCCACGGCTCCCGGAACAAAAACACCGAGACCGCTAACATCAAGGCTGGATTCAAATACTGCAAAATCGCCAACACCGTCTGAGGCAGACGTTTACTAGCAGCCATAAATAAGATCAACGGCAACGCTGTAGCAGCCCCACTAGTCGCCAACAACAGATTGCCACCCAACATCGGCAACAACAACGGCATCTTGGTAAACCACATGATCATCAGCGCTACAGGTAATAAAATCACTGTCTCCACCCACATCCGAAATATCGGGTTTAATGCCCCTTGTTTTTCCAACACACCATAATAAGCCACCGCTAACGCCATCAACAGCGGTACGAACGACAACGATGCCCCCGTGAACAGCTTTGTGAAAATACTTCCCATTAATAACACCACCGCAAACCGTTGCCAGACATTTAGCCGCTCTTTGAAAAGAAAGTGCCCAAAGAACACCGTAAAAAGCGGGGAGCAGAAATAAGCAAAGCTCGCGTTATTCGTTTGACCACTGGCGACACAATAGATAAATGCTCCCCAATTGCCACCGATCGAAAGCGCCGCCAGACACAGATTCCACCGTACTTTGGCATCTCGCCACACCACCAATAATTGCTCGACGAACATCTCCTTTTTGAAAAAACAGAGACATGTCAGCGACATCACCAAAAATGACCAAATAATCCTATATACCAGCAATTCCAACGAGTCAATTCCTTCTAACAACTTCCAAAAAATCGGTAGAAAGCCCCAGATCGTGTAGGTAATCACCCCATAAATAAGCCCTTTCTTGATAGAACCAATCCCTTCTGTCAGCCAATTGGCTAAAATAAAAAGGCAGGCCCGACACATCTCACACTCTCTGTGAAATGGATCAAGCCTGCCTAACAGTCACCCTCCAAATGGTTAAACTATTCAATTTTTCGGTATTTCTTTTCGAGATTTGTAGCAACGATCGCGTCTCCTTTCTTCTTGCCAAATCCGATCCCCTTTTTTACCAAGACCCACTCTCCTTTCCCTTCACGAGCCACCACGACATTATGCGTTAACACCTGAAGAACCACCATATTCCCACCCTTTCTGATAAATAATGAGTTCAAATAAAAACATCAGCTATTTCACTAAGACGAATCAACCACCTATTGTGATCCAAAACAAAGAAAAAAGGTATCGGACATTAACTGCCCAATACCTTTGACATAGCGAAATAAACGTATACCACGCCTCAAAATTTACCCACAAAAAAGACTAGAAAAAAAGCTTAAATTTGGTACAATAATGAAGTCGGTGTGATACACTGACTATGGCAACTTGATGGGTCAGTTGGTGCTGACTTCTCAAGGCTCTATGTTCTGGGTCCGACCAGAATGTAGAGTGCCTTTTTTATTTGATTAATTAAATATCTGAGTCCATTTTATTGAAAGCGGATTATCTTGTCAAGCGAACAAAATATTTTTTTTGATACTGAATAATAAAGAGCTGTTGATTCGAGTATAGTTACAATACAAAGAACTGAGTCCTCTATCAATCATAGGACTCAGTTCTCTACTTTTGGATCTGAGCCAATATCTTGGACATGTTTAAGAGATACTAAACACCTTCTTTTAATAAAACTTGATAGATCTTTGCACCACCATAGCGTTGTTTATTCATAAAAAAATTGTTGAAATCTTCTTTTTCAACTTATTATTTCTGATTTCTGTAGCTGTCAGCGGGTTGTTTTTATAAAAATAATAGACACTTCTAGGGATTTCTAATACCCGGCACAACAAAGAAACAGTATAATCCTTACACCATTGTTCAATAAATTGAACAAGCGAATTTAGTGAAAAATGGTGAGAACCTATCAAAAAGAAAACAGGGTAACCGTCTCTACTAAGATGTGCCCAAGATATTGACTCAAATCCAATTTTTCCGGAGTATTGTATTCTTCTAGTGATTCATCAGCTAGTAATACGACCTGCTGAAACAATTTATCTGGTAGATATTTATAAAAGATTAGTCCTAGCAGATAATTTTTATATTCTGATGCGCCCATTTTGTATACTCCCTTTAAATAAAATTCAATTGATTGCGTATCATAGTGTTTTACCATTTTAAGTTGATAAAGACAGGAGTTATCTTGAGATACAAAAATAGAAGAACGAAATTACTTTTAGTAACTTCGTTCTTCTAAATAAATTTATATAAGTTTGTTTTTTAGCATTTTCTACCAACTGTTTTCAAATACTGCTATTACGCTCCTTAAAAGCTTATAACATAGATTTATACAACGCTACAATTTCTTCTACTGTCGTATCCCGCGGATTCCCTGGTGTGCAGACGTCACGCAAGGCATCTGCCGCGATTTTTTCGATATCTGCCTCTTTCATACCGATCTCGGTCAAGTTTTGTGGAATGCCGACATCAATGCCTAATTGTTTCACTGCTTGTACGGATGCTTCCCGAACAGCTGCTAGATCCATCTCAGCGGCACCTTCAATTCCCATTGCGATGGCGATATCGCGATATTTTTCACCGGTGTAGTCTTTGTTGTAATCCATGATCAATGGCAATAATGTCGCACAGGCTACGCCATGTGGTGTGTTGTACCAAGCTGACAATGGATGCGCCATCCCGTGGACTAAACCTAGACCAACGTTTGAGAAACCCATCCCCGCGATATATTGCCCTAATGCCATTTCTTCTCGTGCGGATTGTTTGCCTGCAACAGAATCACGCAATGAATGACTGATGATTTCGATGGCTTTGATGTGGAGCATATCGCTCATTTCCCAAGCACCTTTTGTGATATAACCTTCAATGGCGTGTGTCAAAGCATCCATTCCGGTAGAAGCACAAAGACCTTTCGGCATCCCCATCATCATATCGCTATCAATAAAAGCTACGACTGGGATGTCATGAGGATCAACACAGACGAACTTGCGGCTGTTTGTTTTATCTGTAATGACATAATTGATCGTCACTTCTGCAGCTGTACCAGAAGTCGTTGGGACAGCTAAGATCGGCAATGCTGGTTTTTTGGTTTCTGCTGTGCCTTCCAAGCTCAAGACATCAGAGAATTCTGGATTCTCTGTAATGATTCCGATAGCTTTGGCTGTATCAATTGGTGAACCACCGCCAATCGCGACTAAATAATCCGCCCCGGCTGCTTGACAGGCTTTAACTCCAGCTTTAACATCTTCGATCGTTGGGTTAGGAACGATCCCGTCATAGATTGCGTATTCTAAGCCTGCATCTTCCAAAACTTTGATAACTTTTGTTGCGACTTCAAATTTGATCAAGCCTTTATCGGTTACAACTAACGCTTTTTTGAATCCGCGTTTTTTAGCTTCTGTCGCGACTTCTTGGATGGCGCCTTTTCCAAAATAAGATGTTTCATTTAAAATCATTCTGTTGACTGTCATGTTTTCCCGTCTCCTCTATTCAATAACACCTTTTTTTAAGATCAAATTCCCGTACAATGCGGTTTCTCCCGTTTGGATGATCGCAAAATTTTGCTTAGAGTATTCATAGAACGCTTGTCGTTCTAAATTTTTGATGACTGCATTTGGAAAAGCTTCATTGATCTGCGCTTTATAGTCTTCCCAAACAACTGGTTTGGTCGGATCGCCTTCAACGACTTCCATTAAAATAGCTTGATAGTCTGAATAGGAGTCCAGCGGCATAAGTTCAAGGATCGCTTTCAATAATTGCGGTACGCCTAAGCCGTCTGCTCGGATCACACGATCATTGTTCGTAGCTGCCGGATAGTTCGCATCCGCCAGCAAGATCTCATCGCCATGCCCCATCTCCATCAGAGTTTTGACTAATTCTGGTGATAATTCTTTAGGTATATTCTTTAACATTCGATTATTCCTCTCTTTCTTGCCAATATTCTTCAATATCTTCCAATGACTTTCCTTTAGTTTCCAAGACATAACGTTTGATGTACCAAACTGCAAAGAGAGATAACGCTGCAAAGAAGTAGAAGATATTGATGCCAATTTTTTCTAAAATAACTGGAAATACCAATGAAAATACGGCATTCAATAAATACTGTGTAAAGGTAATAACACCCATTCCTAATGCACGTGCTTTTAATGGTAAGATCTCAGGAACGTAAGACCAAAAGACTGGACCTAAACCAAAACCAAACATGAACACATATAGGAAAATCGCGGCAACAGCAATCGTCGCATTGTCAGACCAGATACATAGAGCAATCGCTGGAATGACTTGTCCTCCAAGACTGATCTCTAATAATCTTTTCCGTCCTAGACGATCGATGAAAGGCAATGAAGCCAAGGTAGAGACCACTAATGCGATCCCAACACCAAAGTTGGCCACAATACTGGCATGTGCCAAGCCTAGATTATGGAAAATCTCAGGAGCATAGTAAACTGCTGCGTTGATCCCCGTGAACACTTGGAAAAAAGTTAACACGAACAGCAAGATCAAGACTGGTCTAAAGGTATGGAATAACTCGTTCAAACCAGCTTCTTGAGTCGTCAAGCTTTTTTGGATATCTTGAATCTCTGATTCTATTTCTTCTTTTGAAACGCGGACTTTATTCAAGACAGTCCGAGCTTTGCCCACCTGTCCGTCACGAATCAACCAGCGGGGGCTTTGCGGACTGAAGATCATACCAATCATAAAGATCGCAGAGGGTACAACACCTAACCCAAGTGTCCATCGCCAATCGTTTGTCGGCAGGTTATGGGCCCCAACGCCATAAGCGACTAAGATCCCAACATTCACACTCAGTTGATATAAAGAAGACATCAAGCCGCGGATATGTTTTGGTGCCAGTTCAGATAAATAGATCAAGCCATACATATTAGCGATTCCGGCGGCAATCCCTAAAACAAAACGGCCGATCATCAAAATGAGTGTATTCGGTGCCAATGCACACCAAATACTGCCGATGATGAAGATCAATCCCCCCAAAATCAAAACATTTCGACGTTCGATTTTTTTCTCAAGCGCGGTAAAAACGACGATCGACGGTAAAGCACCAAACAGCAAGAAACTTACAACAAGTCCCTTTTCAACGGAGTTCAATCCGAAAGCTGTCGTGATCGACGGCAAAGCCAATGAGATCGCACCAGAATCATAACCGTATAACAGACCAGCAAAACCGCCTAAAATCGCAAAGACATACACGATCGGTGCTGTTGCGGGTTTAGCTTCTTCAACATAGCTTTCGCCATTATTCATAATTGTGTCGCTTCCTTCCTCTAACAAGTCTCGGCGATTTTCTCAAAAGCAGCCGTCGTACTTGCGGCCTCCTTGGCAGCAAGCTGCGGTTGAATCGTCTGACTTTCAAATGAATTTTTCAAAACTGCTACGCGGTCTTTCTCTTCTAGTAATTTCAAAGTCATCAGCTGGCTGATAATATTGCCGGTAACACTCGCCTCTACTGGTCCAGTCTGAATCGTTTTTTGTGTATAGTCGGCCGTTAGTTGAACCAAAAGATCATTCTGAATCCCACCGCCGAACATGAAGATTCGCTGCAATATTTTTCCGGTATTTTCTTCCAGCAGACGGATCGTTTGCGTATAGCTGAGGGCTAAGCTTTCATAGATGATTCGCAGCAGTTCTCCGCGGTCTTTTGGCAATGCTTGACCCGTCAACAGCAAGAAGTCCTTGATTTTTTGCTCCATCTCACCGGGGTTCGCAAATGCGGCATAATTCGGGTTGATGTAGCTTTTTGCTGGACCGGCTGCGTCTGCCAATTCAGCCATTTTACCAAAATCCACCATCTCGCCTTGATAGGACCATTCTTTTTGTAATTCTTGGACGATCCAAAGACCTGTAATGTTTTTTAAGAGACGGTTTCCGCCGTCATAACAGCCCTCATTGGTCAAGCCCGCTTCGAAAGCTTTTTTCGTGACGATCGGCAAATCTGTTTGGGTACCAACGATCGACCATGTTCCGCAGCTGATAAAACCGCTTTCGAATTTTTCTTCTTCTTTGATCGGTAACGCCAAAACGGCCGCCGCTGTATCGTGTCCGACCCCTGAGATGACTTCGATCTCAGAATGAAGACCCAACTCTTTGCGGATCTGTGGCAAAAGATTGCCTAATATGCGACCTTTTTTTTGAATCTCACCGAACCAATGTGGTTCAAATGCTAATTTTTCAAAAAACTCCGAACTGAGCTCGCGTGTTTGACCATCTAGTAATCCGCTAGTCGATGCGATCGTGAATTCATTAACTTTTTCGTGGCTAAAAAAATATTCAATCAAATTCGGCATGAACAAGATCGAATCAATCTCATTTTTCAAATAAGGTCGCTCTTTGAAATCTGCGAATAATTGCATAACAGAATCGATAGTATCAGGCTGAACACCTGTTGCAAAGAAAAACTCTTCCGGAGGAAATTGTTGCTCGAATTCTTTTTGGTGACGCGTTGATCGTCCATCGCGATAACTATGAGGAGCATTGATCACCTTGCCAAGGTGATCAATGAATCCATAGTCTACGCCCCAAGTGTCAACACTTAAGCTTTCAATCGTCTGCAGATCTTTTTCAGCGATTGATAAACCATACTTGATCGATTGAAAAAGTTTCAGATGATCCCAGTATAAGGAATCCATTAAGTTGATCGGCTGGTTTGAGAAGCGGAATTGCTCTTTCAAAGCAATTTTTCCACCGTCAAAACTCCCAGAGATCAAGCGACCAGAACTAGCTCCTAGATCAATCGCTATGACATTTTTTTCAGGCATAGTGTTCACTCCTATTAGTTATACAAAGGTCCGAAGATTTTGCAGGCATTGAAGTCGGCCGCTTCAAGGTTTTCAGTTCCCAATGATGCCCAAGCTCGTGGACGGAAGATGTCTTCTTCAGGAACATTATGCATATTGACAGGGATTCGTAAAATTGAAGCTAACGTGATCAAATCCGCACCAATATGTCCATAGCTGATGGCACCATGGTTCGCGCCCCAATTATTCATAACATCATAAACAGATTTGAACGCGCCTTTGCCAGTTAGTTTTGGCACAAAGAAAGTAGATGGCCAACCTGGATCTGTCCGATCGTTGACAATATTGAAGACTTTTTCTGGAAGATCCACTGCATAACCTTCTGCGATCTGTAATTCAGGTCCAACGCCTTTAACTAAGTTCAAACGACACATGGTAACAGGCATTCCTTTTTCGCCACCTTTTGTCCGATAGTTGCTAGAGAAACCACCACCGCGGAAGTAGCCGATATTGGCTGGAATCCAACGTGTATTTTCAAGGTTGGCTTTCGCTTCGTCTTCTGATAATTCGTAGAAAGGTTTGATCACGGGTTGACCATCGACTGTTTCTTCCCCAGTCGCATCTAACGTTTGGGCACCTGAGTTACTCAAATGTAAGAAACCATCTTTCAAAAGACCTTCCATTTTCACACCAGAAGTCCGTTCAACTGCTTTCGCACTCCAAAAAGTTCGAACGTCAGCGAAGATTTGTGGTGTATTCGTTAATAAATGATTGAACAACATAGATGCTCCGTTCAAGGCATCATTCTCTGTTGCTAGGATGTTCGCAGAACGCAAGCCGTTCCAATCATATTGTGAATTCAACATGGCTTCCATGTAGTCGCCGTTAGGAAAATGGTCAGTCCATTGACGTTGTCCTTGGAAACCAGCTGCGATTGCGTAATGACCTTCTGCTTCTTCTTTGAAGCCTAATTCAGCTAATTTTTCGTTGCCTTCCATCAAATCGCGAGCGATCATCGCCATCAAGACACATTTTTTCAATTGTTCTGCTTTTTCTTCATCAGAGAATTTTTCTGGATTGTCTTCGTTATAGATATCTGGGCCCACTGGAGTATATTGTTTTGCCCATTCGTAAGCCTTTTCAAATTCTTCCGGATCGTAAATGCCTTCGTCCCAACGACGAACGATTTCTGTCATATCAACATATTCATTTCGCATACCTAAGTAGTCTTGGAAGAAATCAGAGTCTACGATCGAACCGCCGATTCCCATCGCAACGCTACCGATTGAAAGATAGGCTTTGTTCCGCATGATCCCTGTTGCAAAAGCAGCTTTTGCGTAACGAATGATCTTCACTTTAACATCTTCAGGAATCGAAGTATCGTCCGCATCTTGAACATCTTGACCATAAATTCCAAAAGCCGGAATCCCTTTTTGGGTATGTGCTGCTAAAACAGCTGCTAAGTAAACAGCACCTGGACGTTCTGTTCCATTGAATCCCCAGATTGCATGCGGGATATCCGCCGTCATATCCATTGTTTCACTGCCATAGCACCAGCATGGTGTAACAGTCAACGTACCGCAGACATTTTCTTTATCAAATTTTTCTTTAGCAAGGGCCGCTTCGTGAACGCCGCCGATTGTCGTATCTGCGATCACCGTTTTTACTGGTGTACCATCAGGGTATTTTAAAGTGCTTTCAATTAATGCTGCTGCAGATTTTGCCATTTGCATCGTTTGTTCTTCTAATGATTCGCGGATTCCTCTGCGACGTCCATCGATTGTTGGACGGATACCTAATTTTGGATATTCAAATTTCAACATGTGTAAAACCCTCCATATAATGAATTTTTTGTTCTGTCCTTTACTACACACGAAGTATAGAACGATTTCACAATCAAGTTCAATAGTGTTCAAAGTTGATGAACGATTAACATGTTTCCGCTTTCTTTTGGTTCAAAAAAAACCAATGTTATTCATCTCGCAAAAAAATAAGCTGCTATTAGACTATTAATAAAGAACTTCTACATCTTTCGCTTCTAATACTCGTTGTATCTCTTCCGGCAATGGTGCATTTGTGATTAGTGTATCAATGCTTTCATGCCCACACATTCTAAAATAATCTTTCTTATTGACTTTTGAAGTATCACACAGCAAAACAACATGTTCAGACAGCTCGATCATTTTGCGTTTGATAAAGGTTTGTTCTTCACTGGCCATATAGACGCCATGCTCATCGACTCCTGTACAGGATAAAAAGGTAATATCTGCATGGAAGTTATTTAGATACCCTACTGCTTCGCCGCCTAAGATCGAACCAGATAAACTTTTTACATGACCGCCGCAGATAAATGTCTCGATATTGGGATGTTCCGTTAAAACAGCTGCTAAGTGAATCCCATTGGTGATCACGATCAAATTATTCTGGTTTTGTAGATACGGTGCTAGATGGATACATGTACTGCTGGAGTCAATAAACAACGCTTGACTACTGCCGATGAAATCGCCGGCAATCTCCGCCATTGCTTTTTTAGCGTCTTCATTTTCCCGCAATCGAATATTGTAACCGAACTCAATATTTGTGTCCCTGACAAGCTCAACCTGACCAAAGTGACGAATCAGTTTTTTTTCCTTCTCTAATTGGATCAAATCTCTTCTTAAAGTCGAACGGCTAACGAATGCCAACTGCTCCAACTCTTTGATATCGACGATCTTTTTCTTGCTGATAATCGTCATCAACTTGGATAGTCTTTCTTTTTGATACATAGGATCACGCTCCAAAATGAACTTTTTTAAATAATACTGAACACATTGTAACTTAATCTGTGAAACAGTTTCAATCTTTTTGATAGTGCTTTAATTTAATCGCTAGCTTCGTATAATGTGAAGTGTCAAAACAATTGTCCTGCACTACACAAAATAAGAAATCGAGGTTTTACACTATGAGAATGATGTTCGAGACAGAACGTGCTGATTTAGCACATACCGTCAAAAAAATGTTCGACCGTAAAGACACAAATGTTGCTGGCGGTAATATGTCCGTCAAAGTATTTGATGCAGATGGCCATCCTTATATCCTATTAACACCAAGTTTTATGTCAGAAACTTACTATTCTGAGATTCATCCGGCGCAAATTTTAGTGGTAGATTTTGAAACGCTAGAAAAAGTCGACGGTGTCGGTAAAGTCACTCGCGAAGTGAACATGCATGAACAAGCTTATAAAGCACACCCCGGTATTCGCTGTGTGTACCACTCTCACGCACCAGCTTCGATGTTCTGGGCAACGATTGGGCAAGATATGCCGAATGTAACAGAAGTTACCCGCGAACTAGGCGAAATCAAATGCTTACCCTTCGCTCCTGCTTGTACCCAAGAACTAGCGGATACTGTTTATGACGCATTGCTGAAACTTGGTGATAAAGCGATGGAAAACGTCTTCTTACTAAACAGTCACGGCATCTTAGTCACTGCAACTGATCTGCACATCGCCGTCCGTGTGATGGAAACATTAGAATGGAACGCGCAGATCGCTTATCAACAAACAATCTTCATCAAATTAGGTTTATTAGATGATTACAAATCTTGCGGACAATCTTATAAGAAACCCCTGGGTGCTGGCGTCGTACCGCCAATTGCGCTACCAGAGTTCAATAAGTTCAATGTACCGCAACCTTTCCCGGAAAATATTAAACGTCCAAACGAAGAGTTGTATTAAAGAATAGAAGAGGCTGTGGCATAAGTCATCGTCGTTAATTTGAAAAAGTTGGCTCCCAGAAATCATTTACTGATTTCTGAGAGCCAACTTCTTTATGTATTCAAAGTGCCTATACGTTTCGTTGCAACTAATTTTCTCATATTTAATGCCATGATGAGAATGCCCGTTTCTTTTTTCAATTTTCTTTGTGCGTAGATTTTTCCATTGTCAGTTCTGAAAGCAAGGTACGTTGTTTTGCTTTAAAGTATTCTAATACAAAGAACTGAGTCCTCTATCAATCATAGGACTCAGTTCTCTACTTTTTTGAAAATAATCGTTGCTATTCTTTCCGATAATGCTTCTCCAAAAATTCCTCCATCGTCTCGGGATCGTGTCCGGTAATCTTTCGAAAATCCTCCGACACGTCACTTAACAAGCCCATCGCACCACCACGATACATCGATGAGAGTTCTTCGCTATCGCCATCGGATTCGTAGATTTCGGAGAATTCTTCCAATGTGACGGGTTCATAACCGATTTTTTCACCGGTCACATTCGTCATGAGCTCTCCCAACCGATCCATTGTATAAGGTTCTTTTTGGCTTAGTAGATAGGTTTGACCTTGGTCTCTCAGTGCTGGGTTGAGAGCCAGCTGTACGATTGCTTCGGCGCTATTGTCTAAGGAGATGAAGCTCAGGGCTTCTTTGCCAACGGGATAGATCAGCTTTTCTCGTTGGATCAATTCAGGCAAATAAGGAATCAACGGATCGGCGTACAATGCGTTTTTTACTACGGCATATTCTAAGCCCGACGAAGCCAACCGGCGGGGCGCATAGCCGTAATAAGGCGACATCACAAATGGGTTGTTCTCTTGATCCGCGAAGAAACTGACAAAAATAGTTTTTTTGACCTTGGCTTGTTTGACTGCCTTCAAGGTATTTTCCAGTTCATGAACCCGCTGTTCCACAAGGTAAGTCTTACTAGGTACGTAGATCAGCAGATCGGTTCCTTCCAAAGCAGCGGTCATGCTGGCAACATCTAGATAATCGCCTTGGCGAAGCTCGATCCCTTGTTTTTTTAAAGGGGTGGCTTTGCTGAGAGTATGCACAATCGCGCGCAATTCATCTGTTGCGACTTGTTGGGATAGTTGGGTGATGATCCGACTGCCTAGATTCCCGGTAGCGCCTGTCACAGTGTATTTCATAGATCTTCCTCCATTCACGTTTTACTTACAAAATCAGTCTAATGACCTTTTGCAACAAGCGCAACTATCTGGTTTGCGGAGGAACAACCGTCGGTGGTCTCGTTTCAAATCAGATTATTTCCCTCCCATATACGCTTCTCTCATGAACTTTAATTAACAAAACGCACAAAAAAAAGCAAGGGATTCCTGTTTGGCTCACGCCAGTCCATTGCTTACTTTCGCTTTTTAGGCTGATAATCGAAAGCCTTCACTGTGTGGTGTCTCGAACTCGAAGGGATGTGCTTCGACCAATGAGACTTCATCTTCCGGGCTTTGATAAATTTTGTAGACCGTCAGCACTTCCTCGCCCTTTGTTTCAGGAACTTCAACTCTGCAAAGAATCCAAAAATTGGTTCCGACGACTTCTTCAGTTCCCAATAAAGCCAAAGGAATTGCCTTTCCTTTTCCTAATAAAGTCGCTCGTGCGGCTTCGACTAATTTTTTGTGTTCCGCAGTTATCGTAGGCACTGCTGGAATCGCGATATCTTCCATTCTCATCATAAATGTTCTCCTCCTTAGAATTTAATTGCAAAACGATTAGAATCAATACTATAAGATTATAACAATTCTAAAGAAACATCAATCAAAACGTTAGTTATAAAAAAACATTTTTTATAAGAACATATTTTCTACCTGAAAATAAGGCTATTCCCAATAAAATCCTATCGTTGTTAGTATTTATTAAACATCATGAAACACCTAGATTAATCAAAACCTCAGTTATAAATAACATAAGTGTTTTAACTTCTTACCTTACTGGATACAATTTAGGAAGCAGATTTTGGCAATGATTTAAAGCAAACAATTTTTCCAGTACTAGTAAAAAATGCTGATATTCTTTCTATACATACTTCAAATAGCGAATAGACACAAAATGCCGATCCAACTTATTCAAATTGGATCGGTTAGTACAAGAGAAAGACCATTGCCTCGTCTTTCTTCAATTTGTGAAACTGAAGCTATCGTTATTTATTTTCCATAAGAGCTTTGACCCCTAAAAGAAGTCCATAACAACTATCGCTGCCAGAAGTATGCCCTATCGCTAAAATGGCTTCCACTAACTGATTTAATTCGTTATAAGGGAGCTCCTCCTCTAATCCATTCCGCAACTCAATAAATGGTGAGCTAACATAACCAAGAAGCAACGCTGATAGATAGTTCCAGCTAACATCAGTTGTAAAACGGTTCATTTTATGCAACTGCAATTCTAATACTTGATAACATTTATGCTGGTATAGCTTAAGTATAAACAAATAGCCCATTAATAGATCATCTCCGCTAGGGGTTAAACCCTTGCCTCGTCCTACAAAATATTCTACTAACGCCAGCCACTTCTCGTCGTCCATTTCAGGATTCTGCAAGAAATCAAAATACATTCGTTCTCTATTTCCACCAGGTAAACCTAGTCGCTTCTCTAATTGTTTCGTAGTCAAAATCTCTTTTAGCATCATGACTGTCACCATGTTAGTTTCAATGGCTCCTATGTTTAATGGTACTATTTGGATATCAGAAAATGATAACCGTTTGATTCCCACCTGACTGTATATCACCAGTGATTGTTGAGTGAGTCTTACTACATTTCCTTGCTGACAAAATGGGCGAATTTCTTGAAAAACAGGTGGTGACAACTGTACACCGAAACTAGACAAAAAATTCCCAGATGCTGATAAATTTATCAAATGTTCATTGACCATCAAGTTGAGTGACTGTTTAAAGACACTATGAATTTTTCCCATCTTCCCAAAATGATCCAATGTTGAAAGATAGGAGCTTATTCTGGCTTTTTTTTTGTCCATAAACTTTTCTCCCGATTGTTTCAATCTTTTTACCTAATCTTAAGCAAAGTCAGATTAAATCTGCCTTTATCAAAAATTATTTTAAAATACTCACATGATGGTCTACTTTTACTGTAATCCGGCCATTCTTAATAACATACAAGCGTTCTGGTATATCAATGACAGCATCTGCCTTAACTTTGGTGTCCAATAAAACCAAGTCAGCCTTTTTGCCTACACTGATGCCATAATCAGTTAATCCCAATGCTTTTGCAGGATTTTCTGTAATCATTGGAAGAACCGTCGGCAAATCATCCGCTCCACCTAAATGGCCTACTGGCACAGCTAGCATCGCAATTTGGAACAAATCGCCATTTCCATAGGGTGTGAAGGCATTTCGAATATTATTCGTTGCTAAACAAATATTGACTCCACCATCTCTTAACTTGCGAATCGGTGTAACTGCGCGTCGAACATTATACTCATCGTTGCGGGCACCTAAGTGCAGATCAGTTGCAGGCAGCGGCATCACATTGATTTTTGCTTCTGCCATTTTTTTAATCACACGATCCAATTGTTCTTTTGGCATCGCATGCAATGCGGTCAAATGTCCTACCGATACACGTCCTTGATAGCCTTCTTCAATCGTTTTTTCACATAAATATTCGATTGAAGTATTGTCCGCCTCATCTGCAAAATCTTGATGCAAGTCAATATCTTTGTCATATTTCTTCGCGATTTCGAAAATCAAATCAATATGATCATTCGCCGGCGCGTCATTGTAAGGTATACCGCCAACAACATCGGCACCCATCTCCATCGCCTCATACATCATTTTATCAGTACCAGGTGCTTTAAAAATTCCTTCTTGCGGAAATGCGACCACCTGCATATCAATCAAATCTTTGTATTCTTCTTTTAATTTCATAATCATATTGAAGCCAGTGAAACCTTGTGCCGGATCAAATTCAGAATGGGTTCTTACGGTCGTTGCTCCACGGCGGATAATCATTTCCAAAGCTTGCTTCGCCCGAGTATAGACATCTTCTTCTGTGAAAGTCGGCTTCAGCTTTGCGGTTACTTGAATCGCTTCTTTTAATGTTCCCGACTTGTTCGGTTCACGATCGGCAATCAGTGCTTTATCTAAATGAATATGACTTTCTACCAACCCAGGAATCAATACTCGTCCATTCGCTTCAATCACTTCTTTCGCTGAACCATTGATTTCAGGGGCGATCTCGACAATTTTTCCTTGATCGATTGCGATATCCTGTAAGGCTTCACCATCATTTAATCTTGCTTGTTTGATCAATAAATCCATTCTTTCCACTCCTTATTCAACTTAATGTATTCATTTCTATACTGTATAACAGCAATTTTGACGATTCGTTTATTCAGACTTTAACAGATGTTTACTTAACCAAAGAATAGGCCGATTACTAAAAGTAAAACAGAGGCCAAACTTAACCATTTTACGTTTCCTTTTACTACATCCAAAATTGGAATTTGGAAACCTGATGACAATGCCTGCATTGTAATATTTACGAAGCTCATTTGACTTCCTAAGCCAACGCCCATCGTAACAAAACCTAAAGCTATTGGTGGGAATCCTAGTGAAACAGCTACCGGTAAGACTAAGGTTAGGACTGAGCCGACATAAGCTCCCGCGGGAACGCCAATCAATACGCCGGTTAAAATGGCTACAGGAACAACAACAAATTCAGGCGCATTTTGGGCAACTCCTGCAATAACCGCAAAAGTTCCCGTTTGGGCAATGACATTAATGAAGGCTAAGAAAATCCCTACTTGGAACAAGCGCGTTAGGATATACGTTGAGCCATCTACCATCGCTTCGACGGATTGGTTCATCGTAAAATCGGTACAGATGAAGACCAGCGCCAAAGTTAGGATCATATAGACCAAAGGTGTAAAAAAGGCAAAGCCGATTAAATCATTAATGATCGGTCCAAAGATTACGGCAAAGAGTAAAAAGATTGCTGGTAACGTCAGCTTGAATAATTCCCCATTTGTTTTCTTATCAAACTCATCATCTGTAGTCTCTTTGAAACCAATCTTCCGACGCTTTGTCCCCCAGAATGCCAGAACAATAGCCAAAACAACAAAAATCAACCAATAAGGACGCATGATTGAAACATAGTTGCCAACACTTACATCTCCCAGTTTAGAAACAATACTTGATTCTAATGAAGCCGGAGAAGTCGTAAAAGAGACTGCTGCGGAAAGTGACATAGCCGCAATTAACTCCGGTACTACCCCAACTGCAGCAAAAGCTAATGGTGCAATAACCATGGCACTCCCGCCACCGATTCCTGACATATAAGTTGCCGCCGCTAATAAGATAACAATGAAGGCTGATACATACTCAACCTTCCCTTTTGTTCCTCGCTTTGCCAGAGTTAGAGCAGCCGTATAACTGCCGGCTTTAAAAACTGCCATGGCAACAGCAGAATTAATGATCGGAACGGTAATGCTCAACATAGATGGAATTGTTTCCAACAACTGTGCATTCGCATCCATCAGACTGACACCGCCAATCAGCATCGCTAAAACCCCCGCGACTAATCCGGCGATAATCATATCTACTTTCAAAAATAATAGAACCAACACTAAGATCAGTGGAACAATTACTAATAGTGCTTGAAAACCGGTCGGCGCCGTCACTTTATCTAGTGCCTCTGCGGCATATGCGTTGATTCCTGATGTTGCACCTACCAGCAACATCAGGAAAAAAAGCGTAATTTTTCGTTTCATCATTAGACCCCTCTCTCATTTTTATCAGCAAACAATTCTTGTGCCAAAGCCTTCTACGATATTACTTAAGTTTTCAATTGAGGTAATCACAGCTTCACGTTTGCGACTTTCTTGAACAAAATCAATAGCAGATTCAACTTTTGGCAGCATGCTTCCAGGAGGAAATTGATCCTCCTGAATATATTGCTTCGCTTCACCGATGGTTAACTTTTCTAATTTCTTCTGGTTCGGCTGATTGTAGTTAATGTAAATATTATCAACCCCGGTTAAAATAATTAAACGATCTGCATTAATTTCTTTGGCTAAGTGATTCGCAGATAAATCCTTATCAATCACCGCTTCAACCCCTTCAAATTCTCCTAGTGCATTTTTCGCAACAGGAATCCCGCCACCACCAACACAAATCGTAATAATACCTGCATTCACTAATGAAAGAATCGCTTCTTTTTCAATGATTCGTTTAGGTTTCGGTGAAGCAATCACTTTCCGATATCCTCGGCCAGAATCTTCTTGATAAAGACCATCACCATTAGCCATTTTTCTTTTGGCTTCTTCACTAGTATAGAAGGGGCCGATTGGTTTCGTCGGTGTCTCAAATGACGGATCCTTTGCATCCACTTCTACTTGTGTGATGACACTAACCACATTTTTGTGCATATTTCGTTTTTGTAGTTCATTCTGAATCGCTTGTTGAATCCAGTAGCCAATGCTGCCTTCAGTCATTGCCACATTTGAATCCAGCTTCATCATGGGCGTTTTTTCGGAATCCCCGGCTTTTTGCTGGATCAGCAAATTACCGACCTGAGGCCCATTTCCATGGCAAATGACCACTTGCTCTCCCAAGTCAATAAACTCAATAATGTCTGACGCCACTTTTCGTACGACCTCCTTTTGTCCTTCGTCAGTTGGAATTTTATCTAAAATGGCGTTTCCGCCTAAAGCAATCACATTTAATCCCATTGATTCGATCCTTTCTTAGTTGGTCTCAATACCTAATGATTGGGCATAAGCTTCTAATGCTTTTTCAAAACAAGCTAAAGGAGCTCGCACAGTTCCTGCTCCGATTTGGCCAATACCCGCTTCTTTATGTGCAATTCCGGTGTTAATCAATGGTGTAATCCCCGTCTCTACAACTTTTCGAATATCGATTCCTAAACAAGTTCCTCGGAAATCCCACGTCGGAATCGTCCAAGTTGGATTTTGACCTGCACTGATTTCTGCCATTTCATTCGAAATAGCTAAAGCATCTTGGAATCCCCCTGCGCCAACAAAACGGGTTACTCCAGGAGCAGCTACCATTGCCATTCCGCCAACACCGATTGTTTCGGTAATTGCACTATCGCCCATATCCGGATTACCATCTTCCTCTGAGAACCCAGTAAAATATAACCCTTTAGGAACATTAACTGGTGCGGTATACCACTCATCCGCTGACTCTGCGATACGAACACCAAAATCTACACCATTTCTAGTTAATGTAGTAACGATGGTTCCTTTAGCGTCTTTTCTCGCACCATCAACAATTGATTTTCCGGCGGCCATCATGATATTCAAGAAAAATTGATCTGTATCCGCTAAAAACTTCATAACGTCCTGTTTATCTTGTTCATCCATTGATAGAGGGACTATCAAGGGGGCAATTTCTCTTAGGAAATTCAATGATGCCGCAAAATTGCGTTGATGGAATTCATCGCCCATCGTAATCGAACGTGCAATCAATACGCTCAAATTCAAACCATTTTTATTTTGCTTTAGGGCACCTGATAGAGTCGGACCTAAAATATCTCTCATCCAATTCAACCGATCAATGACCTCTTGCGAGAAAGCACCAAAGCGTAAGACTTTTCCAATCCCTTCATTCATTGTGCAGTATCCTTTTGAGCCATCTAAACGATTTTCAACGACAAAAACCGGCATATTAGCAGAAGTTATTCCTCCCATCGGGCCAACTGCATGGACATGGTGACAAGGAATAAAGCGGATTTGATTGGATTCAATCAATGCGACAACTTCTTTTTCACTAGTTGCCCAGCCTTCAAAGATCGCCGCTCCGACTACTGACCCTTTCATCGGTCCCGTCATTTCTTTCCAAGTAATTGGTGGACCAGCGTGCAGCAAAGTCTTCGTTGATTCATTTAACTCTGGAATCACTCTTTTTGCTGGTACAACATCGGTTAGAAACGGTTGGGCATTTTTGATTTTGTTCATTACTTTTTGATTCTCTGTATCGATCTGTTCTGCGTATTCTTCCAATGCGTTTAAAATCTTGATCATTTTTTTGTTTCCACTAGCTCGCGGTTTCCAATTAAATTGAGTAGATTTTCCATCAAACGCTTGGACTGATTGATTAAAGCTTTGTAATCCAACATTTATAATTCGTGGCTTAGAATTTAATAATTCCATCACTTTAGAACTTGCTTTAGGTACTTCAATTGTTGTTCCCTGATACGGCACAACAACCTTATCTTCTTCAGTCAACGCGATCCCTTTTAAACTTAGTGCCAATTGAACAGCTTTTGCGTTACTCTCGGCAACTAATATTTGATTTTCTTGTAAACGTTGAACCGCCTTCTGATAACTTTGCGGATCTTTGTCCGTTCCAACCACTGTTGCTACGAATTGCAAATCAGGTCTAGATTCACGAACTTTTTTTATCGTTGGCAGCAAAGCTCCCACCATATCTTCATGCGCGCCATAGCCTAATACAATATCTAACAAAATTACACCCGTGGATTCATCGGCGGCACTTTCTTGAATCTTTTTAATTCGAACTTCTGGATCAATCATTGGATGAGGCTTCCCTTGAGTATAGATGTCATCACCCAAATCAATCACATCATAGCCATGCGATTTTAAAACATACCCTTCCTTTTTCACCAATCCTTCTAAGCCTAAAGCTTCTGAGATCAACATTCCTGCTTCTGCAGCTAAAGTGCCACCTGAATAAAGACCTTTGATAACCTTGTCTTCGGAAAGAGTTGTAGTTGATTTAGCCACCGCTTCAAAATAATTCTTTTTAACAGCAGTTTCATTCGCTAAATCCACCGCAATTTTGGCGGTCTCTTCTAGTGTATGTGCCAGATATACTTTACCTTCATGGGCTGTTGGTTTTTCTCCTAGGAAAATAGCGACTACTGGCTTAGTAATGCTTTGTAAAAGTTGAACAACCTCATCACGAACCTCTTTTGCTGGTGGCTTTGAAATCACACAAATCACATCTGTTGGTTCATGATTCTCTAAAGCCACAATGGCATCTTTCATCGTAGTTGCCCCAACTTTATCGCTTAAGTCACGGCCGCCTGTTCCAATGGCATGAACCACACCATTTCCCAAACGATCGATAATCGTTGTTACTTCTTGAATTCCAGTTCCAGAGGCACCTACAACACCAATATTTCCAGGTGCCACAACATTCGTAAAAGCAATCGGGATACTAGAAATAATCCCCGTCCCACAATCAGGGCCCATCATCAGCAAACCTTTTTCATGGGCCATTTGTTTTAATCGCACTTCATCTTCTATCGGAATATTGTCAGTAAAAGAGAAAACATGTAGGCCTTTTTTTAAAGCGGTTTCCATTTCTGCCGCACCATATTCTCCAGGAATACTAAAAAGTGCCATGTTCGCTTCTGGTAAATGATCCAACGCTTCTTTCCATGAAGTTGCCGCTTTTGCTTTTTCTTCGGAGCCTGTTGACGATAGATCCTCCAAAAATTGTTCAATTTCAGGTAAAACTTGATCCATAATATCTGGTTGGTCACTATCGACGACAATCATTAAATCGTTTGGTGAAGCCGCTTTCGCTTCATCCGTTAGAAGTTTTGTATTGTCTAGGATATCCTTATTAGCATTTGTGCCCATCATAATTTGACTCATTGTAACGGCCTGCAGATCATTGATCCGATTTGTCAGCAGCATCAAATTAATAGAGTCTTGATAATTATTTTTTAAAATAACAGTTTTCAACATTTAATTACGCCTTCCTTTCCTCTACAGAAACAGTTTAAAACGAAAAGATGGCGTTTACATCGGATAATATTCTAAAAAAGTGGTATAATTTTTATCCAAATAGAGGAAAAAGGAGAATTCGATGAAATTAAAAGAGTTGTTATCGCTAAGTCAATTAGAAACAAGTAAAATCCTTACAAAAGAAATTGGATTAGAGAATGAAGTAGAGTCAGCGATGGTATTAGAGGCTCTCGATATTGAACACTGGAGTAAAAAAAATCAATTAATTTTAACCTCCTTCTATGCCTTTGATGGACTTACAGAAGTTGATCTAGAAGAGTTCTTCCATAAAATGCAGCAAATTGGTGTGAGTGGATTAGTCATTAAAATGGAACGCTTGATTAAAATCATTCCCGATTGGGTAATCGAACTATCCTTCAAATATCAAATTCCTTTGATTAAAATTGCGCAGGATGTTAGCTATGAAAAAATTTTGCTAGCCATTTACGAACCATTATTGAATCATCAGACTCATATTTTGCGTGCTTATTACGATGTTCGTCAACGTTTTACCAGATTGGAGCGCCAACATCCTTCCTTAAAAGAAATTATGGAAGAATTTTATCATTTGATTGGAGCGCCCTGCAGCTTGAAAATGATCGATCAGCAAGTAGAAATAGCTTTTGGTGCAACGCCTAAGGACTATGTTGTCCTTGAACGAAAAAATTTATCTAGTGGAGAATTTACTAAGAACGACTATAACTTGCTGACACTTTTTTCACAGCAAAATGGTCCAAGCCAGTCTGCTTTGGAAGTAAATTTATTTAATCCTTATTCTAGTCACTGTCTATTGTTGGTTTATTTGAATCAAACGGAGGTTAAAGAAACTGATTTGGTTATTATTGAAAATACGATCGACGTTTTGCAAGAGAGACTGAATACTGAATACTTATTAAAGAAGGAACGCTACGAGCGATTAAACAATTTAGCCGATGCTATTTTGCAAAACACACCGAAGAATCTTGATGAGTTGGAAAGTCTCTTGCAAGAGGCACATATGAATCAGCATGCGTATTACCAAGCGGTAGCCTTCTCAACAAAAACACCTGCGTCAAAATTACTGAAAGACAAAGCAATCACTCTTCTGAAGAGCTTGAAGACTGATTCAATCTTTTTTGACCATCATAACTATTCACTGATTCTTTTTAATTTTAGTCAGAACAAGAGTATTTCAAAATTGCAGATGAAGCATCTGTTAACCGAAGTATTAGAATCAAACCCAACGATGACTTTTGTTATCAGCAGTCTAAAACAACGTGATGATTTAAAGGAGATTTTGATGGAATGTTTGGACATTTTAAGATTTAACGAGGAATTCTATCAAGATAACGTCGTGGAATTAGCAGATATAGGTATTTTTCGACACTTTATTCGCAGCGAACAAGTTCAAGCACTCAATGAACTTGTTCCCGCAAAATTACTGAATCTGTCTCAAACTAATTTTGACCTTTTCGAAACCTTCTACCAATTCTTACGAAATAATCGAAACTATAAACAAACCTCAGAGGCGATGTTTTTACATTCAAAAACCATTCGCTACCGTCTAAATAAGATCGAAAAAATCCTAGCAATCGATCTTGCCGATTCTTTGCAAGTAATGAATCATGAAATTGGTACTTATATTATAAAAATGAGGAGAACCGCTCTTGAAAAAAACAATGACATTAGCAAACCAAGCGAGCTATGATCTATATGGATCAACTCAAAACGATAAATTTGTTCTCTATCTCCATGGCGGAGGTCTGGTCTACGGATCAAAAAACGATCTTCCCCGTGACCTGATAGATTGCTTCTTAAAAAGAGGTTATTCTGTACTGGCCTTGGATTACCGCTTAGCGCCTAACAGTTCTTTGGCTGAAATTATAGATGACTTAGAGACAAGTGTTGAGCTTCTGTATAATACTATTATTAAAGGGGGCCACTTTGGTATCTGTGGGCGATCAGCCGGGGCTTTTCTAATGCTGCAATTGACTAAACGGCTCAAAGAAAAAAATCAGACTCCCGATTTCTTAGTCAACTTCTACGGATACACTGAATTGACATTTATCAATGAGGAACGAACATTACTACCACAGAAAATTTCTTCAAAACAAATTGAAGGAATTGAGTTGAAAAAGCCGATCTGGGATGACCCTCTCATGTCGCGTTACTTACTTTACCATTATGCTGTACAACAAAATTTACTTCCTTCATTTTACGGTGTCGATTTTCCTAGTGAATTCGCCTTATCAAAAGAAATTTTACACTCTTTTCCAAAAACATTTAGTAGCGCTAGCTCCACCGATGAAGAAGTCCCCTTTCGCTATAGCAAAATGATTGGGCGTAGTATCCCAGATAGCCTTTTTGTTCCGGTTTATTATTTACCTCATGACTATTTGAAAGAGAGTAACAAATCAGAAGTTCAAGTTGTTTTAGACAAACTAACAAATTGGTTACCATAGGTTTTCAAGAGTTTGGCACTTTTTAATTTTTCATACTAAAACTTAGTTATTGATGAAAATGAATAAGCGGTGCACAGAAACGCACCGCTTATCGACGAACCTTTATTCAAATTTTTATCCACATCTTTTTAAAGACTTATTTCTTTGCAGACACTCTCTGTTTGATTAAAAAAGTAATAAAGGACAATAGAGCGTCAAATGTCAGGTGATCAAATTGAATCGAGTTGTCTGGCGCTCTCTGATTGGAATTAGTTTTTGGCTTTTTTATAACAAAGACTGCCAACCCATTGAACGATTTGTACAAAGACAATCAGTAAGACAACCGTACTATACATAATCGTATTATCGAAGTTTTGATAGCCGTATGTGATAGCTACGGCACCTAATCCTCCCGCACCTACAGTTCCCGCCATAGCAGTATAGCCTAATACCGAGATGATCGCCAAGGTCAGACTGGATATCATACTTGGAAAAGCTTCTACCAGCATCACTTTGAAAATTATCTGTATATGGGTCGCACCGATTGATTTTGCCGCATCTAAGGTATAAGGATTGATCTCCAATAAATTATTTTCAAATAATCGTGCCACGTAGGGAGTCATAGCAAAAGTTAACGGCACGATAGCCGCTGAGGTACCGATCGTCGTCCCCACCAATGAACGCGTAACGGGCATGAGCGCAACCATCAAAATAATAAAAGGAAAAGATCGAATAATGTTCACCACAAAATCCAATAGGCGATACATCTTTGAATTAGGTGATAGCCCCTTTTTATTCGTAATCACTAAAATAACTGCCAAAGCAAAGCCGATGATTGTTGCGATTAGTGAAGAAACCAATACCATAATTACTGTGCTGACCAAGTTCGGTAACAGCACTTGTGTAATCAACACCGTATTACTCACGATCCTTCACCTCCTGGCAAACAAAGTGACCTTGTTCCGCGAGCGCTAGTAATTTTGTGACATCTTCATTAGGCACAGACAATAGCAACGTGGTCAGACTCTCTTCCTTAAATTGCTCGGTCGTTGCCTTCAACAGATGTGGCGTTTCTACTCCTGATTGGCGCAATAACGCTAAAACGTCCGTTTCTAGCTGCGTCACCAATTTCACTATACGATGACCTATTTTCATTTCACCGAAGTTGGTTTGCTGTTCCCCTGTGATCGTCTGTAATATTTCTGAGTTGTTTAGAAAAACCTGCTGAACCGTATCTTCTTCAACGATTTTTCCTTGTTGTAAAATAGCAACACGGTCACAAATCTTCTTCACCACTTCCATTTGATGAGTGACCACCACGATCGTTAATCCCATTCTTTGATTTAATTTCAACAGAAGTTCCAAAATACCGTTCGTGATATTCGGATCTAGTGCCGAAGTCGCCTCATCACAAAGCAGAATCTCGGGATTCATCGTCAAGGCTCTGGCGATTGCGGCTCGTTGTTTTTGCCCACCCGATAATTGTCGTGGCTTCATGTTCGCCTTATCCGCAATTCCGACCTCTGATAGAAGTTCTTCTACCCGTTCTTTGATTGCTTCTTTAGCATATCCGCTGCACTCTAGCGGCAACGCGACATTTTTATAAATCGTTTTTTGTTCAATCAAAGAATTCCCTTGAAAGATCATCCCGATTTTTTTTTTCATCTCCCGCAATTGCTTTTCTGATAGTTTCTCCAGTGCCTGCGTACCGATTCTGATACTGCCGGATTGGCTTTGTTCCAAACCATTGATACACCGCAGTAACGTTGATTTTCCGGCACCGCTGATTCCTAGGATTCCCATGATAGAACCGGTGGGGATCGTCAAAGAAATATCTTCTAGGATTGTTTGTTCTCCATAACTTTTATTGACCTGATCGATGACTATTTCCATCTACTCAACACCTAACGTTTCACGCCCTGATAAGCGCCTCTAAAATAATTGTCCCGTTTCCGAACATCATAAAAATCCGGTACATCGTCTTCCGCCATTTTCTTGATAACTTTGCGTTTCTTTTCTAATAACTCCATTGGATTTAATGTTTCTTCTAGACCCTCGATCATGACTTCAAACTTCTCATAGGGAATACCAACACAAAGCTCTTCATCTTTCCAACGTGCAACATATCGTGTTCCTGAACACATCATTGAAATATTGATTAAGCCGGTTTCATAAGGATAAGAGGTTCCTTCCTGACAGATCGCTTGCATACCCGTCATCTTGATATTTTTCGCTTGTCCGTTAAAATACGCATTGCCCTGCAAGATTCGCATCGCATTAAACGGCGTTGTAATGATCAAAATAACATCGGGGGCATTTCTCCACGCTTCAATCGGTTCCACCGCAATCCCATAAGAAGATTCCCGACAATAAACCATATCATCCGCGATTGCCTTACTCACTTCGATATCCTTATAAACACCCATTTTTGCATGCTTTTGTCCACTAGCACTATAATCATCGTTTTCAATCAGACCTAGGGCTACGGCAGATGCCGGGCAACCGAAATTATCAATCGACATCTTCACACTGACACCTTCCGTTGCCTGTTGAACAGCACGGCAATAAGGAACCACTTTTTTGGTCGCTGGTGCATCGTAGGCTTCAAAATCCTCTTTATTTCGCAAAAAACTGATTCCTACTACCTTACGCTCCAATTCTAATAAATAGTTCAATCGCCGATTCAGCTCTTGGAATTTACTCATAGAAAGTAAACACTCCCTTGAAGTGATCATTGATGCCTTTTTTGCTCTCTTTTGTAGTAAAAGACTCATTGATTGCTTTCGCCCAATCAGTACCTTTATTCTTATCTTTTACAATCAAGCTGATTGGAAAATCTTTAGCATGCTGGTCACGAATCAAATAGTCTTTGTAATTTTCACCTGAGTTAAACATAAAGGTAAAGAAGCAAGTCGCCGCATCCAAATCTTCCAAACTGCGGACTGTTTGTGCTTGTTCAATTTCAACAAATTTAAAGTTTTTTGGATTATCAACGATATCCAATGCCGTATAACCTGATTTCTTCTCATCGCTTAATTTGATCAAGCCGGCATCTTGCATCATCAATAAAGAATTGTCACGATTCATCGCATCATTCATGATAGCGATCTGCGCACCGTCTGGTAATTCATCGACCTTATCATATTTAGTCGAATACAAACCGATTCCAGTGTAGTAAACATGAGGCGTCATCATTGCTAAGTCACCGCCTTTTTGCTCATTGAAGGATTTCATAAACGGCTCATGTTGCGCAAATGAAGCATCTACATTGCCATCTTGAACCGCTTGTAAAGCTTCGATATTATTTGAAAATACTACAAACTCTGGATTATAGCCTTCCGCTTCCATTGATTCTTTCGCCGCTTTTAACGAATTCTCGGAAACTTGATTACAGGCAATTTTGATATCCTTTTTCTCTTCTTTATCCGCCGAAGCTTCTTTTTTCGATCCGCATGCTCCCAATACTAAAACTACCGCCAATAGTGCAAAAGCTAATTTGAATTTTTTCATCCTGATTCTCCTAATTGTTTTTTTTTTTGATGCAAATTATATGTGTTTAAGCGCACAAAAAAGAAACATACAAACCTGTATGCTCCCCCGATCCATGGTTAATAGACATGACCATCACGTACTAAAGAAAGGAGGGGAATTTTTGTTTACTCGCTGACTTAGATACTCTAAGTCCACATTTAACTCAAACTCATAGTTGATAAGTAAGCAAAATTCCCACCTCCCGAATAATTAAAAACATTATCATTAAGAGTATAGCCGAAAGGGAAAAACTTCACAATGGCTCTTCTAAAAAAGCAAAAAAACGGACAAAAATTAAACGAGCTGGTGTTAGTATCATATCTTAGACAACTTTTCGTAGAGACAAAAATACATTAACCTTATCTACTAGAGGATTAATTCCATAACCAGAATGGATTTACACCCGAAAAAAATTATTAGCTATACATTTTCAAAACGAATAACTGTCGAATGTGTCATTCAAATGTTCAATAGAGCAAAAATACATTATCACATTCCAGAAGGAATGCTTCTACTCACTGATTTGGGCAGCCAGTATATGGCAATCGAAGTATAAAAATAGCCTAAAACCAACAAAATAAGGCATTCCTATAGTCGAAAAGGAACGCCTTATGATAATGCAGGAATCGAATCTTCTCCTGCTTCCTTGAAAAAGGAAGAAGTATATACAACAAATTACTCAGATTTTGAAGAAGCAAATCGGACACTATTTAGCTACATTGAAGGGTTCTATAATCGGAACCGAATTTCATAGCTTGATTAACTATCTAACTCCATGGGAGTTTGAGAACCTATCAAAAAGAAAACGGGGCAACCATCTCTACTAAAATGTGTTCAAGATATTGACTCAAATCAAAAAAAAGAATTTTAAATATTATAGACACTTGATTGACATAATTTATGTTAGTCTGTCGCTTCTATTTTACACAGTGGTCAAGGGGCAACTTATACATCGAAACGATACTGTGAGTTAGTCAAACAAAAAAACGTTACCCAAAGCATGTCCAGTAAAGGAACACCTTCAGATAACGCACCGACAGAATCGTTTCATACCTCACTAAAGTCTGAAACGTTCTACATACTAAAAGAACCAATTGGTTCTAATGACAGAGTAATTGATATTGTAGAAAACTAAATCAATTTTTGTAATAATCAACGAATTTTAGCAAAATTAGACTATTATTCTCCAATTGACTATCGTATTAAACCAACAACTTGAGTTGCTCTTTCTATTTTGTATCAGAAAATAGTTGCACTTACTCCGCCACTAGTACACCTTTTTTTCCAATAAATATTCTGCTAAAACATCAGTCAGCGTGATACAGTTAATTATTTTTGATTCAATAGCGGTAAATAGAACATCTCTTTTCTCATCCTCAAAACAAATCGCGCATACCTTCTCAATATTACGAATATCATGTAAACTTATTCCGATAACATTCTCATTTATTCTGCAATTAACTTCATTCCCATTAATGTCAAAAAATCTTGAGTTCACATCTCCGACTACGTTAACGCTGGCCAAATCATCAATATCTTTTTGATCAATGTATCCAATCTCAGCCATCGTATTGCTTTTTGAAAAGGGCGAAGCAATACCTACTAAAGCAAAATCGACTTTTTTACCATCCTCAAGCACATCTTTGACGGTAACATTTTCAACTAAGTTTTCCTTAATATCCTTACTATCTACCAGTGCAGGAACATACAAGTACTTACATTTTGCTCGCATTTTTCTAGATAGATCATGGGCTATTTGATTTGAATGAACATCCACTTGATCAGAGCCCATTCCACCAATAAGCGGCACAATCGTTGAATCTGGTTGATTGACATACGGGTATTCATCAACTAACCTTCTCAACATCCTTCCCCAAGAAACACCGATTTTATTAGCTTTTGCAATATCCTTTTTAAAAGCTGAGATGGACGTTTGAACAATTAATTGCTCAATTTCTTGTGGTTGCAAGTAACTGGTATCTAGTACAGCCGCCCTTTTAAGACCAAACGTTTTCTGCAATTTTAATTCCAATTGAACAGAATAGGCACTGGAACTATTAATATGAATGTCAACAATCCCCTTGTTTCGAGCATCAACTAAGTATTTGGAGACTAATTGTCTTGATATGCCTAACTGCTTAGCAATATCGGATTGTTTCATATCCTCTTTGTAATACATTGTCGCTACCCTTACCAAGTCGCGATCAGCTTGATCATCCATTTTTACCCTCCTATTAAAAAACCTCCCCTTGAAGGGAGGTTTTTCTGTTAAACAAACTCTATTTCGTCCCCAACTTCAAATGGTGGAAATTCCCCAGGGCTTACAATAATCGCTCCTGGTAAAATTTCGCCAACTTCATTACGGAAATAAATCGAGACGTGGCCTAATTCATCAAAATTAGGATTTGCTTGAGAACCAACTTCTTCTATATTATACACTTTATCGCCGACTTTTAGCTTGCCGCCGACTTTAATTGAATTAGCAGGCTGCTCTTGGACCTCATGAATCACTGAAATATCTCGTAATTCTGGTGTCGCTTTTGGTCCAAACAGAATAATCAATCGTTCTTCTTCAAATGCTGGGACCATGGATCCGATTTCAATAATTTTTGTTTTTACCATTCATTCTCTCTCCTCAATTAAGATACTAGTACATACCAAAGCTGGCAAAGTAAGCCAGAATAACCGCGGTGAAACCCGTAAGCATTCGACTGTATAAAATAGCTGGTACCCCGACCTGAACCGTCTCAGGTTTTGCTTCACCTAGCGACAACCCTACCGGAATAAAATCACAACCTACATGAGCATTAATGGCAAACAACGCGGGCAGTGCATATTGCACTGGAATTGACCCATTTGCAATTTGAGTCCCAATTAAGACACCGATTACTTGAGAGATAACTGCCCCTGGTCCAAGAATCGGAGACAAAATCGGAATACTACAAATTAATGCTAACACAATCATACCTGGAAGGGAACCTGCTAGCGGTGATAATACTTTCGCAATTAGATCACCGATCCCGGTATAGTTGATGATCCCGATCATCATACTGATAAAGGCCATAAATGGGATAATGTTTTTTAGCAGCATATCTACTGCATCTCGACCCGACTGATAGAAAACGCCCATCACGCCGCCGATCCCCCGTGAAAAACGAACCAAGAAACCGTCTTTTTTCGCGTTTTCTTTTGCATGTTCTTCTTTCGCCTTCGCATACTTATCTTCAAATTTTTCTTCTTGATGAGTGACGATTTTCTCTGTTTCTGCCGCAGACTCGGCATCTGCCTTATGTGCATACTCCGCCCCTGCAATCTCTCTTTCACCTAATGATTCAGTAAGTTTAATATTTTCAGGTTTTACTCCAGAAACGAAGATATCTTCTGTAATATGCTTTGATAAAGGTCCTGAAGGAGATGATGGTAAAACATCTACCGTTGGAATTCGTTTCATCGGATACACACCGATCCGGGCAGTTCCGCCGCAATCAATGATAGCACAAAGCATTTCATCTTCCGGAACTTGGTTTTTGAAACCATCCCAAGCCTCAGCGCCGGTGAGATCCGCAATTTTTTGTGCAACAGGATGAATTCCCCCTCCTGTCACTGATACAACTTTATTTTTTTTATCTGATGGCGTAAGTTTTAATCCGACACCCCAACCGCTGCTTCCTGGTTCTACAAAAACTGATTTATACATTTGTTTACCTCCTATTTAGAGTATTCCCATTTCATTTTTAAGCTTTCACTTGTTTTGCTTCCTTCGCAATTAAAAACTTCGTTAATCTTTCAGTCACAATTCCTCTAAATAGAATGACGACTATTCCTACCAAAAAGTAACGAACAGCTAAACTTGATTGGCTATAACCTGCTTTCATCACACCATTTGCGATCCCTAAATAAACAAATAGTTCCCCAGCATTTGCATATGGGAATAATCCGGTAACCGGATGTAGAAACGAAACAACAGAATCATAGAAGGCTGGTTTTTCTTCTTCTTTGACAAATTTTCCAAATGTATAGGCCATCGGATTCGTTAACATCATGACCGATAACATCGGCATAATCGAATAGCGAAGAATCATATATTTTGAACAATAGCGAATTGCCCGGTCGACCCGTTCTTCTCCAATAAATGCAATGACTGAATAAGTGAAAGTCAATAATACAATAAGCAACGGCACGATTCCGGTCATAAAACTCATGAATTGTTCTCCACCGGCTTCAAATAAACCAATAAAGTTTTTACCAAACCACTCAATATACTTCATTTAAAAATCCTCCTAATCCGCGGTAACCGCTTCCAGTTTTCTCGAGTAAACCTTTGCGAGAGTATCTTCTACTTGAGACATCCGATTTTTTTCACCTTTTTTAAGATGGAACGCTTCTAATACCAAACCATGATATTCTTGCGCCTCCTTAAAACGAGCGAATACCGTAAATCCTTTACAGACATGGCAACTGATAATTCTTCCATCTGAATCCACGACTACTGCCACAATTGTTTTTAGTATCTTTCCTTTTGAAACGTCTGTATAGAACTCGTACGATGAATTTCCCTGATATTTATTCGTAATGCCGTTAACAAATTTTTGATAATATTTCACTTGAATAATACTAGTCATACTTTGTGCGATCATCAAAAAGAAAAGAACAATCAGTAGGATCTGCATCTATTACCCTCTTTTCTACCAAAGGTCCAGATAGAGCAACGCTCTATCTGCGACCGCTTATACTTTTTATGCGAATGTTTCATCCTGTAATTTACGCAGTTTGTATACAGTTGTTGATTCATCTAATTCCACATCATCCATGGTTAAGAATGCGCCGTCTTTGATATCTTTCTTTGCCACCGCGCCAGCGATCAACCCAATTGGGATATTGGCATTCTTCACCATGTCTTCATGCGTTTCTAGAACTCCGCGTACGCAGAAGCCACCGATACCGTCAATTTTTTCGCCTGCTTTAATATCCTTCTTAGCTACACAGACTGTTTCTGATACAGGTGCTCCCATTGGAACAATCGCTGTATCTTGTTCTAAAACAGCTCGAGCAATCGTGATTGGTGTTTCTAATGAACATAAGTGGAATGGGCGATAAAGGATATGGTGGTCACGATCGCCTTTCTTCATTAGGTAGTTCATTTCGTGGGCAACACCTTCGTTTTGTCCCTTCACGATACAGAAGATTCCTGGTGCGATGCCATCAACGTATTCAACAACACCGAACTTACTTAGAATCCCGCCATTTTCTTTCAAGTCTAAGTTTTTAACAGTGCCATCTAAATCAGCTGAAATCCCGTGCATTCCTACTACATCTGGAACAAATCCCATGGCATTAGATAGTAAATTCATTTCACCCATTGTCTTCGTTCCATCTTGAAATGAAGCTAGAATTTTAGGACTCATTACTTGCGCTTTGGCTTTCTCAGCCGCGGTATCAGGATTTGCATGAACCATCAACTTATTATTTTTTCCTTTACCAGCAACCAAGACTTCCATCCCCATGCTCTTAGCAAATTCATACATTTGCATCGTTGCCGCAGGCTCGTCACCATCTGAACCTGTATAAATCAAATCAGTCGCATCGTACATTTTTTTCATTAGGGGGCCAATAGTAATGTCGATTTCAACGTTTAGTAGGACTAAATGTTTTTTGGCCATCAATGATTCTAAAGAAATTTGAGCACCTGCTTCTGGAACACCTGTTGCATCAACAATGATTTCAACTTTATCAGAATGAATAATGTCTTTGAAGTTTTGGCTGATTAAAATATCTACCTTCTTGTCAGCGCTTGCATTGTAGGCATCTGCGGCTCGATTTGCAGCATCTAAATTAATATCACTGATTCCTGCGACGATCATACCTGGGATTGTCGAAATTTGAGAAATCATACCAAACCCCATTTGTCCTGCACCAATTACTCCAACCTTGATTGGAGCACCATTTTTTTCTCTTTCTAACAGCTTGCCATATAACGTCATTTTGAACCCTCCATTTATTTTGTCATATGCTAATGTCTTTGGCATATGTTTAACAATTCCTAGTATAGCATCTAAAAGTCTTTTGTCAACGCTTTCTTTTGACTTTTTTTCCACTTTATGAAATATGCTCTTTTTTGATATAACTCAAACGCCAATATATTTTCACTTGATAGTCTTTATTAAATAACAATTGTCAAATGAAATTTTTTTATTCCAAATTCATAATTTATGAAATAAATCAATTTTAAAACTAGACAAAAAAAGAAAGCTCCTGAAAGCAAATTACTTCCAGGAACTTTCTTTTTTATCATTTTTAATTATTCAAAGCTACTTTACAAACGCCATCACGTTTTTGTAATCATTCACCGCATGCAGCATTTCTTCTCTTTTTTCGGTGGTGGTCCGATAGCAATTTATTTCGCCGAAGCCATCCAAGCCCATAATCAAACTATTCAATACTAGGTTACTTGAAATATTCTCCTTCGCCCCGTAGATCAGTGCGATATGGGGATTTTCTTGTTTAAATTCTTTTATAGCATTTTTATGTTCGGTAGTTAAATTTGAAATAGTAAATTCTCCATTTTCATCCTTGATTTTCCACTTAATCAGATCAATATCTTTTAGAACAGCCTTCGGGATCTCAAACGGTTTTTCCGTTCTGACCAGTACCAAATAGCCTAGCTCTTTCACAATATCGAGAATATTTTCGATATTGAAAATTTCTTCAAGGTCATCAAAAATAATGACTTCGGCACCGGCTTCTTTCAAACGCTCTAAATTGTTAGGCTTGGCATCGTTAAAATCAATCGCGATGCGTAAGCGTTTTACAACTTTTCCGATCTTAGCGACATCCTCACTAGCTGCTGTGAAGATCGCATCTAATTCCAATTGATTAATTTTATCATCGACTAAAACAGCATTTTTGACAGCTTCTTCGTCTTTCCAAAGGACTTGAGAATTCACACAATAAAAAGGGGCACGCACTTTCTTTTTCTCCATACTTTTCCATCCTCTCTTAAAAAATAGTGAACAAAATCACAAATAACTTTAAAAAAAAATTCTACTAACTTTCTCTTACCATCACTCGCTCAACCGCTTAATTTAATTCAGTATTATTCCACATTCTATTTTTCAAGTCAAGCTATTTGTGACAAACAAAACAAACAGTTGTTTTTTATCTATTCGTTTACGAGCTCATCATGGATAAATTGAGAAAGTTTTTTTAATTCAATATTTTCAGCTTTAGATTTTTCTTAGGAGATACCATTTATAAATTGAAAACCTTATTAGAACGGTAAATAACTATTAATTTCATTCTTTTGAAATGGATAATCCCTTAGTATCAAAAACGTTTTTTGTTTCTCCCCACAGCACTTATTGTATAACTTGGACGCTTTTGAAATGAATCATTTTAAAAGAAAAGTGGTTTTTTTGCAAAAAATAGTTTACAAATTCACAAGTTAAAGGTATATTGTACTAGAAATATAAAAGTAAAATTTACTACAAAGGAGTTTGTTTATGACAACCGAATTCGATTCTAAAAATTACTTAGACAAAGTAGATGCTTGGTGGAGAGCCGCAAATTATATCTCAGTCGCTCAAATGTATTTGAAGGACAATCCTTTATTGAGACGCCCGCTTCAAAAAGAGCATCTTAAAACGCATCCGATCGGACATTGGGGCACGATTTCAGGACAGAACTTCCTATACGCTCATCTAAATCGTGCAATTAACAAATACGATTTGAATATGTTCTATATCGAAGGTCCTGGTCATGGTGGCCAAGTGATGGTTTCTAACTCATACATTGACGGTAGCTATACTGAAATCTACCCTGAGATTGGCGAAAACGAAGCTGGTTTAAAACAGTTGTGCAAAATGTTTTCATTCCCAGGCGGAATTGCTTCTCATGCGGCCCCAGAAACACCTGGGTCAATTCATGAAGGCGGCGAGCTTGGTTATGCTTTGTCCCATGCTACAGGTGCGATTCTTGATAATCCAGAAGTGATCGCTGCCACCGTGGTTGGAGACGGTGAGGCGGAGACTGGTCCACTAGCAGCTGGCTGGTTTTCGAATGTTTTCATCAATCCGGTTAACGACGGTGCGGTACTCCCTATTCTGTATCTGAATGGCGGTAAAATTTCTAACCCAACGATTTTGGCTCGCAAAAGTAACGAAGAATTGGCTAGTTACTTTGAAGGTTTAGGTTGGAATCCTTATTTTGTTGAAGGAACGGATCCGCAAGAAGTCCATGAAATGATGGCAAAAACCTTGGATGCGGTGATCGAGGAAATCAAAGCGATTCAAGCAGACGCTCGAAAAGGCAATGCTGCTGACGCAACAATGCCAAATTGGCCAGTCATTTTATTCCGTACGCCAAAAGGTTGGACCGGTCCGGAAACGTGGGATGGAGAGCAAATCTCTGGAACGTTCCGGGCACACCAAGTTCCGATCCCAGTGGATTCAGAGCATATGGAACACGTTGACAAACTAACGAACTGGTTAAAATCTTATCGTCCAGAAGAATTATTTGATGAAAATGGAAAAATCGTTGATGAACTAAAAGCGATCTCACCAAAAGGCGACCAGCGTATGGCCAAAAATCCAATCACAAATGGCGGGATTGATCCTAAACCAATCAAGATGCCTGACTGGAAACAGCATGCGATCGATACGTCTACTCCAGGAGCAGTTACCGCTCAGGATATGATTGTCTTCGGTCAGCAAGCTCGTGATATGATTTCCGAAAATCCAACAAATTTCCGTATTTTTGGGCCAGATGAAACAAAATCGAATCGCTTGAACAAGGTCTTTGAAGTGACGGATCGTCAATGGTTAGAAGCGAAAGACAGTACCGACGAGTGGCAATCTTCTGTTGGTCGTGTCATTGATGGGCAACTATCTGAACACCAAGCGGAAGGCTTTTTAGAAGGCTACGTGCTGACTGGTCGTCATGGCTTCTTCGCTAGTTACGAATCATTTTTACGAGTTGTAGACTCCATGTTGACCCAACATTTCAAATGGATGCGCAAGGCCAGTGCACACTCATGGCGCAAAAAATATCCAGCTTTGAATGTCATTGCGACTTCTACTGTTTTCCAACAAGATCATAACGGCTATACGCACCAAGATCCTGGTATCTTGACCCATTTGGCTGAGAAGAAACCTGAATTCATTCGGGAATATTTGCCAGCTGATGCCAATAGTTTGATGGCTGTTATGGATAAGGCGATGCAAGACGAACAAGTGATTAACTTGATCGTTTCCAGCAAGCACCCCCGGCCACAGTTCTATTCAGCAGCCGAAGCAGAAGAATTAGTCGAAAATGGCTTAAAAGTCATTGATTGGGCAAGTACAGACAATGGTGAAGAACCAGATGTCGTGATTGCTGCAGCAGGAACCGAGCCTAACTTGGAAGCCCTAGCGGCGGTCTCCATTTTGAATAAAGATTTCCCAGAATTAAAAATCCGCTTCGTCAACGTGGTTGATATTTTGAAATTACGCCACCCAGAGATTGATCCAAGAGGCTTATCAGATGAAGAATTCGATGCGATCTTCACGGCGGATAAACCAATCGTCTTTGCTTTCCATGGGTATGAAGGCATGGTTCGCGATATCTTCTTTGAACGTCATAACCATAATATCCATATCCACGGCTACCGTGAAAACGGCGATATCACTACCCCATTTGATATGCGTGTATTTAGTGAGATGGACCGTTTCCACTTAGCTCAAGACGCAGCAAACGCGGTCTATGATTTGAAAGCAAAAGAATTTTCAGCTAAAATGGATGAAACCCTTCAGTTCCACCACGACTTTATTCGTTCTGAAGGAACAGATATTCCAGAGGTTGAAAACTGGAAATGGGAAACCCTTAAAAATCTACAACACCAAAGATAGTCCACAGGTAAAAAAAGCTTTCGCGAACTAGCTTTTGTTTATTGCTGATAAAGCTAGTTTGTGAAACCAGACATGGATATGCTTGCTGTAGAGCGATTTATTCATGTGAAAAATTTATAATTTCTTTACAAACCAAAAAGCCTTGATTTTGAGATCAAGGCTTTTTGATTAAAATTTTACGAAGAGGTGAGAAAATTGGAACAAACGTTAGTGATCATCAAACCAGATGGTGTGAAGCGAAAACTCGTAGGAAAGATCATTCAGCGCTTTGAAGAACGCGGACTGATCATTAAAAGGATGCAGCAAAAAACATTGGAACAATCCCTGATTAGGGAACATTATGCCCACTTAAAGGACAAACCCTTCTTTGACGAACTTGTAGACTACATGACTTCCGGACCAGCGATCGTGATCATTCTAGAGCAGAAAAATGTTATCCAAATCGTTCGAAAAATGATTGGTGCCACCAATGCTTCAGAGGCCGAACCTGGCACGATCCGCGGGGATTTTGCGATCGGTACCACTGAGAACGTTGTCCATGCTTCTGATTCTCTTGAATCGGCAGAGATTGAGCTCCGTCGCTTTTTCTCCATTTAAACAAAGAAGGACAATCTGAGCTAGCTCAGATTGTCCTTCTTTTTGTTTTTCACGATTTTGGACCTTATAATAAGTAGCACTGGCCGAAAAGGATACTAGGTAGCTTTCTTGTTGTCTCTAATTTACCAATTAACGATAGTTGCTTTGCCATCAAGATACAACGCCAACTAATCTACTCGTTTTTTTGGAATCGCTAGTCGCAACTGGATCGCCTTTAAGCAAACGACTTTAGCCATGGCTTACTTTTCTGATCTCCGCTAATTTTTCAACATATTGTTGGGCGATCTCAGTGACTTCAGTAAAGTTGCCTTCCGCGGCTGGTGCAACAAGGTTGCCGCCGACACCGACGGCCACTACCCCCGCCTTGAACCAAGTGGCCATATTATCAAGACTGACACCGCCTGTCGGCATCAAATTGATCTGTGGCAACGGTGCTTTAACTGCTGACACCATACTTGGCCCATAAACACTGCCAGGAAACAACTTAATAATATCCGCTCCGCTTTTTAAAGCCGTCTGCATTTCTGTGATCGTCATACAGCCGGGTAAATAAGGAATTTGGTATAAATTACACAGCTCCGCGGTCGCTGGATCAAAGCTAGGACTGACAATAAATTCCGCCCCCGCCATGATCGCCAAGCGTGCAGTTGTCACATCTAAAACCGTTCCGGCTCCAATCACGACAGCTTGATCCGTTGATTGTTCGACTAGGTCTTGAATCACCGCTTGAGCATTTGGAACCGTAAACGTTACTTCGATTCCTTTGATACCACCGGCGATGACTGCTTGGCTCGTCTGCAAGGCTTCGACTTGATCTTTTCCTCTTACTACCGCAATCACGCCGGCTGTTTCTAAGCGTGCCAAAATATTCATTCGTTTCATATTAAACACTCCCGTCTGCTAATTCAAAACGGCTCTTTCTAATAAAGCCCCTACTTGATGACGTCCTTCTAAATCCCGCATACCTGAAAAAGATAACACGCGATCCATATTCGTGATGACCACGATGATCATTGTTTCTTTGGCTTGACTCTGGATATAAGCCAAATCCATTTCTGCGATTTTGGTTTCGGCTGAAACTTTATCGCCAGCTTTGACAAACACTTCGAAGCCCTTACCGTCTAATGAGACCGTATCGATCCCCATATGGACTAGTACTTCTACGCCATTATCAGTCTTGATGCCGATCGCATGTTTAGAAGGAAAAACCGTTGTGACTGTTCCGCTAACTGGCGAAAAGACTTTCCCATCAACGGAATCAATCGCAAAACCGTCACCCATCATTTTACTTGAAAAGACTTCATCCGGTACATCTTCTAATGGCAAATAAGCTCCTTCTGCTACCGCGTGCAAATCAACCTCATTGGTCAATTCATCACTTTCATCCGCCTGTTTTGGTACTAACATATAGCTTAAAACAAACGATAAGACAAGAGCGATAATGATCCCTAAAACAGCAAAGATAAAATACTGACCGATATAAGCCGGCAAACTAAAGATACTTGATAAAATGTAGCCGTAGATCCGAACACCGAAGAAACTGATAAACGCTGAAGCGACAGAACTGCCGACAGTTGCGGCAATAAACGCTTTTTTGTATTTCGATAAAATCCCAAAGAGTGCTGGTTCAGTAATTCCAAGTAAACCTGAAATTGCAGAAGAGATAATGATTGATTTTTCTTCCTTTGTTTTGACCTTCAGATAAATCGCGGCAGTCGCACCAGTGATCGCCATATTCGCCATAAACATCATTGGCATCAGCATATCATAGCCTTGGTTGGCAAAGTTTTGCAGGGCGATTGGTGTCATAGCGTGGTGCAAACCAGTAAAGATCGCAATTGGCCGAATCGCACCTACGACAATCCCCGCTATGACTGGCGAAATCGCGAAGAGCGCTGCCACCCCAGCTGCTAATAAGTTTCCTAAATGGATACTGATTGGACCGATGATGATCAATGTTACTAGTCCTGCTACAAATAACGAAATGGTCGGCGTAAAGACCGTACGCAGGACTTGCGGTAAAACTTTATCTACCCAGCGATAAATATAACTTAACGCTAACACCGCAAAGATGATCGGAATGACTGTGCCGGCATAATTGAAGACTGGTACAGGGATGACGCCGAATAAGTGGAAGGCTGAGATTTTGCCTTCTGCCACTGCGGCAGTCATCGTTGGAAATTGCAGCATCGCTGCGATCGCAATCGCCAAATACTGATTGGTTTTAAAGATTCGTGCTGCTGAAGCTGCTACGAAGAATGGTAAGAAGGTGAAGACTCCGCTGGCGATCATATCGATGATCAAATAGGTGTCTGTTTGGTTAGAGATCACATTTAACGCGACCAGCCCAGCCATTAATCCTTTGATCATTCCAGCTCCGGCAATCGCCGGTACGATTGGACCGAAAACACCAGAAACAGTATCCATAAATAAAGAAACGGCACCCTTCTTTTCACCGCTTTCTGTTTGGCTGTTTTCATCTAAGCCTAGCTCTTTTGCCAAAGGTGCAAAATAATCGGCTACATCTGTGCCGATCACAACTTGCAGCTGATCGCTTTGATACTTTGTGCCCACGACTTTAGGAATTTTATCTAGCGCCGCATAATCGACTTTCTTTTCATCCTTTAAATTGAAACGTAGACGCGTCATGCAATGCCATGCGTTGTTAATGTTTTCCGCACCGCCAACGTCTTTAATAATCTGTTTCACAATATCCTCGTGTTTCATTGTTTTCCCTCCTTATTTTTTACGGATCAGAATTCGTTTTCCAAAAATGATGAATAATGCCAAATTTTTCTGATTCCGTTTTCACACCCACATAGTAGCATGGGTCAGGCAAGTTGTAAAACCAGTCCTTTTACACAAAAATCATTTAAAAACAGCTATAAATAAACGATTATGAATCATTAACGTAAAAATTGGACTGGTTTTTAACTACCTTAACCTATATTTATTAGACCAAATTGACACTGCCGCTGGCGGCATGTTTCAATGAGTGTGGAAATAATTCGCAGAATAAAAATTGGAGTGAACAAAATGACACCAACAATTATTACTAATATAAAAAGCTTCGCTATCAAACCCGATCGCCACAACCTACTCGTAGTGAAGGTGGAAACAAATAAAGGCGTGTCCGGTCTCGGCTGCGGCACCTTTCAATTCCGGCCACTTGCCGTGCAAACAGTCGTGGAAGAATATTTAAAACCACTATTGATTGGCCGTGACGCGAATCAAATCGAAGATATCTGGCAAGTAATGAACGTCAACTCCTATTGGCGCAACGGGCCGATCACCAATAATGCCATCTCCGGCGTCGATATGGCTCTCTGGGATATCAAAGGCAAATTAGCAGACATGCCGCTGTATCAATTGCTAGGGGGCAAAGCCCGAACAGCGATCCCAGCCTACACCCACGCGGTCGCTGATAATATGGAGGAGCTTTATTCTGAGATCGACAAATTCTTAGCAGAGGGCTACCGTCATATTCGTTGTCAGCTGGGGTTTTATGGTGGGAATCCAGAAAATCTTCAGACCCCTGAACAACCGATCAACGGTTCGTATTTTGATCAAAATGATTATATGCAGACAACGCTGAAAATGTTTGATGCGATCCAAACAAAATATGGCCATCAATTCCAAATGCTCCACGATGTTCATGAACGCCTGCATCCTAATCAAGCGATTCAATTTGCCAAGTCCGCGGAACCTTACAATCTATTCTTCTTAGAAGATATCTTACCGCCTAATCAAAATGAATGGTTAGCGCAATTACGCAATCAGTCAGCCACACCGATTGCTACTGGCGAATTGTTCAACAATCCAATGGAATGGAAGGAATTAGTCCGCAATCGTCAAATTGATTTCATGCGGGCTCATGTTTCTCAGCTTGGCGGGATTACTCCTGCACTAAAATTGGCCCATTTTTGCGAAGCTATGGGGGTGCGCATCGCCTGGCATACACCATCCGATATCAGCCCGGTTGGTTTGGCGGTGAATACGCATTTGAATATCCACCTGCATAATGCAGCCATCCAAGAAAATATCGATATTCCCGAAAATACGAAGAACCTCTTTGGTAACATTCCTTCACCTGAAAAAGGCTTCTTCTACCCGATCGAAGAAAGCGGGATCGGCGTGACCTTCGATGAAGAGCTAGCTGAACAATACCCCGTCGTTTATCGCCCTCATGAATGGACCCAAAGCCGAACACCAGATGGTACGATCGTAACACCCTGATAGTTAAATAAATAGCTGAAGCCACTCGTGAAAACGAGTGGCTTCAGCTATTTATATCATTAGAATCGATTAGAGATTACATATAACCGTATTTTGGAGACGGTATCCCCCCTTTAATCAATCCTAGATTGATGGATCTCTCGGTCGAAGGGGCGAATGTAGGTAACCGAATAATCAATCGCGATGATGCTACTGTATTCGTAGACCTGACCATCTTCTAAGATCGCTCGGTTCGAGATCTGCATCGCCGGCGTCCCACGTTTACACAGCAGCACATTGGATTGTTCTTTCGATGTAGTGATAGGATCATAGCTGGTAATATAATGGGAAATACGGTAGCCCTTTTTTTCAACATAATTTTGAATCGAATGTTCTACGATCTCTTGAGACAAATCCGGGAACAACGCCACAGGCATTTTGGATATCTCCAGCTGTTCGATCTTATAATTAACGATCCGCACCCGTTCAAAAGTCCAGACTTCTTCCGACCCACTCATTTGAAAAATCTTCTGCTCCTCCAAAGTTGCGGGAGCTTTTTTCAACTTCAACATCTTTGAATCGATCCGATCATATGGTGTACGGGTCAAAGAATTAAAAATCAGCGGGTTTTTGACCCATTCCTCGTGAACAAAAATTCCCGAACCTTGAACCACCCGAACGATTCCAATTTCTTCCAAATTTTTTATCGCTTGTTGAATCGTAAAACGAGAAACACCATAGATTTTCGCCAGTTCTCGCTGATTTGGCAGCTTGCCAGCTTCAAATTCCTCTTGATAGATTTTGCTCAATAAGTCTTGCACAATGAATTCTCTTTTTTTCATAAAAACTCCTTGATTGAAATCGATACTCTAACTATACACGGATTTCCTTTGAAAGTTAATTGGATTTTTAGTTGAAACCAGATTGAATGCTTATGACTAGCTTTATTCCCCTCACTTCCAATTTTCCAAAAAATTTGCTGCCTTTGGAGTCAAAGTCAAACTTTCAGAAAAATTCACGATTCTTGTCCGTTGAATACAAACTTTTATAGCGTTTACACTTTCTTTACAAAAAAAAGACCTTCATTCAAAAGGTCTTCAATCCTTACAAGTCGTACAACTCATGGTATTTCTGATAATTCACGATTCCTAGCGAGGTGGTGAACAACCGGGATTTGGCCTCCAGTTCGATCCGTAATTTCTCAAATTCTTTGACTGTGTGTTTCTTGGCGTTTTCAGTTCTTTTTGGGTCGAATAGCTCCTTCGTAATAAATTCCTCCTTCAGTATTGCTTCCTGAGAGACGGACAAATGCTGCATTAGTTCTCCGAAAAAACGGGGACTTCCACTGCGGGCAATCCCTTCGTCAGCCAAAGAAATTCGATTTCATGTTTTTTAAAGGCAAACAGCAAACGATGATACTCACGCTTTTGATAAAACCGTTGCGCTGACTTGCGGACAGTTAAAATGATTCGATAATGCCCCTGCTCTTGCGCATATTCTTCGACTCGATTCATTAATTGATCGCCAATACCTTGCCCCTGATGTTCCGGTGAAACTGCTACTTGGCGAATCCGGGCGATACCCAAAGGATAGAGCTGGATCGCCGCGGTCCCAACGACTTCACCAGCTTCAATCGCAACAAAGACCGCGAGCTTTTTTTCGTTGCTTAAATCTAATTTTCCACCTAAGACTTGTTTACGCAATTTTAGTGCGCCAGTGTGTTCTTTACTAAATAATTCAGCCATTTCAATTTTCATTGCCAACGACCTCCACTTCTATTGCAAAATGAATGGATCATTTGTAACACTTTCTTACCAGTTCTCCCAATCGCTGTCCCGAGGACCTTTTCTCCGCGGATCAGCGTCTGGGTCATTCATTTCAGGCCCAAATGGACCCGGTCTAAAGCCACGGCCGCCGAACTGGTTGCGCATCTGTTCTTTCCACGCCCGTTTCATTTGGCGTCGTTCAGCTGGCGTCATTTTCCCAAATTTTTCCATGTGAGGATCAAACTGCATCTTCATCGCCTTTAAGGCTTCGATCGCTTCAAAGGGATCATTAGGAAATTCAGGCCGTCCGCCAAAATCCTCGCTCCAGCCGTCAATGACTTTATTCAGCAACTGATCGAGCGTCTGCTGTTCCTCAGCGGTCAAGCCTGCAAAAAATTCTTCAGAACGTTCTTGCGGTTGACTTTGATTGGCCTTCTTACGCCCAGTTTCCGTAATATAGATTCGTTTGATACGCTTGTCTTGTTCATCTTCTCGCCGCTCGATTTCGCCGCGACTCTCTAACTTATTCAAAATTTCTGTCAGCGAGCTAGGACGCATGTCCAAAATCTCGGCTAAAACCCCCGACGTCACTGCATCCTCTTCCGCTAAGATGTCTAAAACCAACTGTTGCGTAGGCGCGCCCTTTTGACAATTGCCAACATCCATTATTCGACGACTGGCACTACCGACATAAGACAGGCGTTTCAGTAATTCCTTGGTATATTCACTCATATAAATGCCCTCCTTCATAGTTTGCATTTTATTTCGGTACCTATTTTTTAGGTACCTAACATTTATTGATTTCAGTATACTTCGGTACCTAATCATTGTCAACCGATAAAACCAAAGATTTTTTATAAAAAATGATAAAATCCTGATTACTCTCTTTATCAAAAGTCAAAACTAAACGTTCCCAAGCTCCATAGCAGGGTAATTCGGAATCCAATAAACATACAAACAAAAAAAAGAAGCTGGGAATTAATATAATCCCAACTTCTTTTTCTAATCCCCGCTGCCTTCATCTGACCATGGCAGTTCAGTCGATAATAAAGTCGCGAAGCGTTTGTATTCATCCCGCTCTTGCAGGCGTGCAGTCCGACGTTTTTCATAGCCATCGCAAACCATCTTTTCTTCCTGCGTTTCAGGTATTACTTGTGGCACGGTAAATTCCGTTTCTCGATTCATATGAGAAGGCACCGCCACAAAGGTCGTAAAGCAAGTCGCGGCCAAATACCGTTCTCCGGTAGAAAGATTTTCACCAATCACCTTAACGAAGACTTCCATTGATTTATTATGACTGCCAGAAACATAGGACTTCACACAGACAGAATCATTGGCGTGCAAAGGTTTTAAAAAATTCAAGTTGTCTAACGAGGCGGTCACCGCCCCTCTGCGGCAATGACGAGAAATCGAGATCGACGCCGCATCGTCGATCAAAGTCATAAGCTTACCTCCAAATAAATAACCAAAAGGGTTTAAGTCAAAGGGAAAAATCCGGTGTGTCTGGATTACCCGGGAATCGCGACACGTTTTAGAATCAGTCATGAGCATACTCCTTATTCATTTTAATGTATTTATTTTTCTTGCAGAAAAATAAGTTTGATCTTCATGCCGTATACCATTCTACTACTCTTGCTTATGCAAGAAGGAGAACTGGCATCCTTATTCATTTTAATGTATTTATTTTTCTTGTAGAAAAATAAGTTTGATCTTCATGCCGTATACCATTCTACTACTCTTGCTTAGGCAAGAAGAAGAACTGGCATCCTTATTCATTTTAATGTATTTATTTTTTCCAAGCGAAAAAAATTAAGTTGATTCGAAGGGCATAGATTCTTCTGTTACTATCCCCCCATTTATCTTATCCTATCATTTTTTCGCAGAAATTCGCAAAGGTATACAGTCTTACGGACATTCGGTATACTAAAAATATAGCGGGATCTCTCACGGATCAGCTAGCAACACATTTTTTCAGAATGAACGGAAGAAAGAAGGTTCACCCGATGGAAAAAGAAAAACCCTCAAAACTGATTCAGTTTTTTGGCGGTAAAACGTCCTACTACTTGATTGGTCTGGTTATTTTAAGTGCTTTAGCCATTTATTTATTGAATACTGTCTCCTTTATTTTCAGACCTTTGGTAGTCATTATTAGTACCGTACTGCCACCTATGATCTTTGCGCTGCTTTTATATTATTTACTGAATCCGATCGTGAATTTCTTAAGTAAAAAAGGTCTGTCACGGACCATCAGCATCGTTCTGACCTATGTCGTGATCTTCGGCCTGCTGTTTTTCGGCGGTGCCCGGCTCGTGCCCGTGATCCAAGATCAAGCGCAAGATTTGATCAAACAATTTCCGAAATATGTCGATGATTTCCAACAAGCCATCAAAAATCTGTTAAACGCGACACCGTTTGCGGCCTCCTCAGATGAAGCTTTGAACTCATTGGATAAGCTCTCAAAAGATGCCCTTTCGTACCTGGGAGAGAATTGGCAAGATGGCGCGAAAGGCCTCGGCACGCTTTTCTCTGCCGTTTCAAGCACCGCTATCACTTTGTTTACCGGACCGATCATCGCCTTCTTTTTGATCCAGAGTCCCCACAAATTGTACAAAACCTTTATGGATCTTGTTCCACCACGTTTTCGGATGGATGTCAGCTCCTTGGTCAAGATTGCCAATCAACAACTAGGTGCCTTTTTAAAAGGCCAAGTCATCGCGTCATTGTTGCTGGGCTTGATCTATTGGGTCGTTTTCTTGGTTCTTGGGTTACAATTTGCTACCGTCATCGCATTAGCGGCCGGCATCTTGAGCATCATCCCGTATATCGGCTCATTCTTAGCCTTTTTGCCGGGACTTTTCATCGCCTTTCAAGATTCAACCTTCATGGTCGTCAAATTCGTGATTGCTTGGTTCGTGGTGCAATTACTCCATGGCGATCTAGTAGTCCCACGAGTGATGGGGGACAAATTAAAGATCCATCCCATTACGATTTTGGTGGTTTTATTAGTCATGGGCGACTTGTTGGGCTTAGTCGGTGTGATCTTCGGTATTCCGATCTACTCCATGATCAAGCTTTTCGTCGTATTCACCTTCCGCAAATTCAAACAGCGCTACAATAAATTTTTCGCGGACGAAGGTGCCTACCGTAATACTGGCTTTTCCGAAGATGATTATTTATAAGACAAGAAGTTACAGCTAGGATCATTAATGGTCCTAGCTTTTTTAGTAGGGTTAATAATCTTTACAAAAAAATTTACAGAATATTCTTGTAAAATTTTCAACTTCTGCTATGATAGTAAAAAATCAAACATAGCAAAACGTTGAAGGAAACAGTAAAAGTAGCTTAGGGTTTTCAGAGAGCTGTTATTGGTGAGAGACAGCAATCCTATTTATTTTGAACATCATTCCTGAGTTGATGTCGATACGTAGAACATCATGGCTGCCACCATTATCTGGCTAGCGGATCGCTGTCATCGTCCGTGAAATAAGTTTTAAAAAGGTGGTACCGTTCGATTATTCGAGCCCTTTTCCCGTTGTCTCTCGGGAAAAGGGCTTTTTTTTATTGAGAGGGGGGATAATTTTTGGAAGTTGACATTAGTGAGATTCATCAGCAACAGCTCAGATCAGACATGTATATTTTAGGAGGAATTATTAATGGAAGTAACTACAAGAACACCCTCAACACGGGAATTAGTCGTATTAAGCTCTATGATCTTCGGAATGTTTTTTGGGTCTGGGAATCTCATCTTCCCTGTTCATTTAGGTCAATTAGCCGGAAGGCATTGGTTTTCCGCCAGTCTGGGGTTTGCGATCTCCGGCGCACTCTTCCCCTTATTGGCAATTTTGGCCGTGGTGGTAACCAATAGCGATGGCTTGTACGATCTTGCTCGACCCGTTGGCAAAAAATTCGCTGCGTTGTTTCTCGTCCTCGTTCATTTAACGATCGGTCCTTTTTTTGGAACGCCGAGAACCGCAGCCACCGCCTTTGAAATTGGCCTAAAACCCTTCTTGCCTAGTCACTATTTTGGGATCGGCATGCTCTTATTTACAGCTCTATTTTTTGGCTTAGCTTACTTCTTAACCCTTCATCAAAACAAGCTCGTAGCGTATATCGGAAAATATTTGAATACTATTTTTCTCGTATTATTGGCCGTTGTATTCCTAATTGCCTTTTTAAAACCCATGGGGAATTTAAATCATCATCCAACCGACGCTTATTTGACTCATGCTTTAACCAATGGCATCTTACAAGGATACAATACCGTTGATGCCGTTGCTTTACTTGCGTTGAGTGTGACTTTCGTGCGGGCAGTCAAAGCGATGGGCTTCAAGAAAAATACCGCCGCCGTCACTGCCAAAGCCGGAACTCTCAGTGTCTTATTAGAAGTTATCCTCTATTTTGGTTTGGTTCTAGTTGGCGCAATGAGTTTGAGTCGTTTTCCGCTTTCTGATAATGGTGGTGTCGCTTTGTCTCAACTGATTCGTTATTATTTATCCACTTTCGGCGGTGTGTTCTTAGGCGTCTTAGTGACACTAGGTGTTTTTACGACCGCGATGGGCTTACTCGTTTCTTTTGCTCAAGACTTCCATAAACTGTTTCCTAAGATCAGTTATAAAAGCTGGCTGCGGCTCACTGCAATTACATCATTTGTGATTGCCAACGCCGGTTTAGATAACATTATCCAATGGTCGTTGCCTGTCTTGATGTTACTATATCCATTATCTTTGGCATTGATCTTATTATCTTTGACTCATAACTATTTCAATAAACAATCGTTTGTTTATCAAGTAACCATGGTCTTTACTGTTGTCCCAGCCGTTTTAGACATGCTAGCCAACTCACCCAAAGTTGTCGCTTCTCAACCAGTCGTTGCCAGTCTGCTGCAGCTCTATCATAGCTATGTCCCCTTTGCCGCTTTAGGCCTAGGGTGGGTGTTGCCAACTCTGATCGGCTTTACTTTCGGAATGATATACGTAAAAGCTGTCCCAAGAGTAGTATTGGACTCAAAATAAGAACGGCTTTCACGAATCCGGACATGGATATAGCTGCTGTATAGCGATTTATTCATATGAAGATTTTATACTTGCTTTCAAGAGTTAAAAATAAGGACTATGACAAGTTGTCATAGTCCTTATTTTTAATGGCTTTTCACTTACAAATAAATCGAAAAGAACATCAGCAAAGCCCCCAGCATCACAAATAAATGCCAAACTACATGCATGAAGCGTTTGTTTTTCATACTATAAAAGACCGAACCGACTGTATAGGCCACCCCGCCGCCAACCAATAGCAGCAAACCCTTTAGGCCGACATTTTGATACAAACTTGGTAGGGCGATCACAACTGCCCAGCCCATTACATTATAAAGAATTGTCGAAAGCTTCGAGACCGATTTTACTTTGCTCAAGGTCAAACTCTTGTAGACGATCCCCACGATCGCCGCCAGCCAAATGATACTTAATAGCACGATCCCGATTGTCCCTTTGATATACAGCAGACAATATGGCGTATAGGTTCCCGCGATCAGTAAGTATATCGAACAATGATCGAAGACTTGAAATACTTTTTTCGCTTTCGTAAAGATCAAACTGTGGTATAAGGTCGATGCTAAAAACAACAGCAGCAGCGAGACCCCGTAAATCGTAAAGGAAACATAATCCAGCCCCGTCTCGGCCTTTCTTAACAGAAAAACAAACCCAACAACACTCAACATCACACCCACACCGTGAGTCACCGCATTCAACACTTCATTTGTGATCTGATACTTTCGGCTAAATTTCATTTCCATTTACCTGTCACCTCGCACTCATTTATTAAAGATAATATATCACGGTTAGCAAGATAATTCAATCTAGTTTTCAAAACTATTTGTTAAATTATCCTAAAACAATCCCCTCTTCAATCAAACGATAACCAAAGACCAATTCCTCGTTAAAGTAAATATCCGCCTCTTTTGACTCATTCAAGACTTTGACGAATTGATTCAAGGTCAAGCGAGTGTTGGCTTGCTGCTTTAAGACAATCTTGTTCGTCTCTACCTGTACCAATAACTGGTTGGTTTCCTTTTCTCCCTCGCGGACGAAAACATAGGCATAAGTCGATAACTTTTTCATCTCACCCGCAGCATCTACTTGAATCGCCGTCAATAAATCCTTTGCTTTCACATTTTCCCCTCCTGCATCCAGAATTCTCTTTCTATTATACCCGCCTCGAAGAAAAAAAAGCTAAAAAGGAACCTTAGCTCAACGAATCAAGCTAAGATTCCCTATTTTCATTATAACGATGATCCAGCAATCAGATAGTCTAACGTCCATGACGTTTGGGAACGACTTTCAGCAACAACAGATACTAACTCCGATCCAAGCTTTTGGCAAGTTGATTGCCTAAGGATTGAACAATCTGGACTAAAACAATCAGTAAAAGAATCGTCGTATACATCACCGCGGGTTCATTTCGCAAAAAGCCATATTGATAGGCGATGCTGCCGAGGCCGCCAGCCCCCACCAGTCCTGCCATCGCCGTCGCACCAATCAGCCCGATCATCGCGATCGTCAAACCGCGAATGATCCCGCCCCGCGCCTCTCTTAACAAGACACTGCGGATAATACGAAACTGACTGATTCCCATCGCTTGATATGCCTCGATCACCCCACCATCAACTTCCAGTAGCGACGTCTCCACCAGCCGGGCTAAATACGGCGCCGTATAAATGATCAGCGGCAGCAACACCCCCTGCACACCAATCGTGGTTCCTACAATCAACTTCGTCAAAGGTAAAATCAAAAACAATAAAATAATAAATGGCAATGACCGCAAAACATTAATGACGCTGTTCAGCACCGAATACAACGCGAAATTGCTGTTCAAGCCGCCAGGGCGTGCGATCACTAACAGCACTCCTAAAGGAATCCCGATCACAATTGACAAGCCCAGTGCAACACAGACCATTACTAGCGTCTGCCCCAATCCTTCCACCACCACTGAACCCCACTGACTCCAAAATTCACTCATTGAACACCCTCACTTTCTCTCAATTTTATCAGCAAACCTCTTCAATCAAGACTCCCTGACTCTTGATATAGTCCTTGGCGGCTAGAAAATCCGCTTCCTCACCGCCAGAAAACTGGACTAATAATTGTCCGTGACGTTTCTCTTTCAAATAACCGATCGTGCCGCTTAAAACATTCGGTGACAACGCAAAATCCTTCGCGACCCGCGATAAGACGGGTTCCGTTGCTTCATCCCCGATAAATTGTAGTTGGACTAGCCGGCCAGTACCCTTATAGGCCGCTAAAACGTCTTCTGGGACGCCGTAGCTGTCATTTGCGCCAATGAATCGTTTCGTTGTTTCTTCTTTAGGACGGGTAAACAGATCGATCACAGGCCCAGCCTCCACAATCCTTCCTTCTTCCATCACCGCTACTCGGTCACAAATTTTCTGGACCACTTCGATTTCATGGGTAATCAGAAAAATTGTGATCCCCAGCTCTTGATTGATCTTCATCAGCAAACGTAAAATCGATTCCGTCGTTTCCGGATCAAGGGCACTCGTCGCCTCATCAGACAATAAAATCTCCGGCTCATGAGCCAATGCCCGTGCGATCGCCACCCGCTGTCGTTGTCCGCCTGATAGTTGAGCGGGATAATTATCCTTACGGTCCGTCAATCCCACAAGGGCCAAATACTTAGCCACTCGCTCAGCGATCACGTCCTTGGCCACACCTTCAAGCTTCAATGGCTTCGCGATATTTTCATAGACCGTCGCCGTCGATAGTAAATTATAGCCTTGAAAGATCATCCCAATCTTCCGTCTAGTTAACAATAATTCCTTTTTGTTAAGTTCTCGTAAATTCTGATCATTAATCAAAATATCCCCACTCGTCGGCGGCTCCAAAAAATTAATCATCCGGATCAAAGTGGATTTACCCGCACCAGAATAACCGACTACGCCGAAAATCTCTCCCGCTTCTATGTTTAAACTGACCTCTTTAACCGCTTCAATCTGGCGCTTTTTCTGTTGATAAACTTTGGAGACATTTCTAAGCTCGATCATATGCATCCTCCTTCTTTTTCACTAAAATGCCGGAACAACCGAACCTTTGAATGTTTCCTCGATAAATTTCTTCGTTTCAGCCGAATGATAATATTTTTCGATTTCTTTAATGACTTTGTCGTCTTTGTTCTTCGTCCGTACCGCAAAAACATTGTAGTTTGGATTATTTTCTAACGGTTCATGATAGATCGCATCGTCATTGATCGTCAGCCCCGCCCCAAAGGCAAAGTTTGTATTGATTGCAGCAGCTGCTAATTCGCCAAGCTGTGAAGGGATCTGAGAAGCTTCCAATTCAACGATCTCGATGTTTTTAGGGTTCTCAGCGATATCATTTTTGGTCGCTTTCACCTCTACCCCAGCTTTCAATTTCAACACACCGGCTTTTTCCAAAAGTTTCAACGCGCGAAACTCATTGGTTGGGTCATTCGGTACCCCTACCTTGTCTCCCGATTGAAGTTTACTTAAATTAGAAATCTTTTTAGAGTAAACCCCTAATGGGAAAGCCACTGTTTTAAAAGCAGAGCTGATCTGATAGTCTTTATCCTTCACTTGTTGCTCTAAGAAAGAGAGTGTTTGGTAGCTATTGCCGTCCAAATCACCATCATTTAACGCGGTGTTAGGCGTATTATAATCGTCAAAATTTTTTACGGTTAACTCTATTCCATCCTTCTTCGCTTGCTTGGCAACTTCTTCCATGATTTCCTGATGGGGACCCGAAGTCACCCCGATCGTCACTTTTTTCTGATCTAACGGCTTGGCCTCCCCTTTACTGCCACATCCCGCCAATAATCCACTCACCGCAAACAACGCCACACTCAATACAATCCCTCTACCAAATCTTTTCATTCGTCATTCCTCCATTTTTTCATTCGAATCTCAATTTGCTAACAACTCACTACAGTAGGTGGACGAACCCGCAATCAACTCTCATCGATTGTTCTACCCTGCTGAAACAGGAAGAACAATTCACAAAAAAAGCCCGCCCTTTTCCACACATTTTGTGCTGGAAAAGGACGAGCTTACTCGTGTTACCACCTTCATTTGCAACAGTCTCGCGACTATCACCTCAACAAGTACAATCATACTTGAGCGTTGTTAACGAGCGCTGCCCCGTCACCGTCTACTTATCGACGCTGCCATTCAGAGACCATTTTCTAAATTCTTCCACATATCCGCTCTCACCTGCCCGGACTCTCTTTGATGCTTTGTCATTTATACTTTTCTCTTCATCACGTTTTTGTTTTGCAAATTGATAAATCGTATCTTACACGTCTAAATGAATACTGTCAACTCTTTTTATCATCAAAAACACAATTGACTTTCATTTAAATTAGGCATAAACTAGTTGAAATTTAATTTTAGGAGCTGATCATTATGGATATCACTACCGAAGTTCGACCTGGCGCGAATCGCTATGTCAGTGGAGACAATATTTTGCAAAGCTTACCCAGCTATTTAGCTGATTTTGAAAAGATTTCCATCGTTACTGGAGAAAAATCTTCAGAGGCCTTTAGAAAATTTTACCATAAAGAGCTCCATTATCCGACGTACCGCTATGATGGCAGTTCTAGTCATGAGAACGCCGTAGAAATCGCGAAAAAAATTCAGCAATCAGACTTGATTCTGGCTATCGGTGCAGGACGCGTGATTGATACCGCCAAAATGGTTGCCGAAGAACTAAACGCTGAGCTGATAGTGATCCCAACCTTGATTTCCAACTGTGCACCCTTCACGCCGATTGTCGCTGTTTACCACCCAAATCGAACCTTTAAAGCCATAGGGTACATGAAGCGTGCGCCCTTTTTAACATTAGTTGATTGGAAATTTTTATTAGCCACCCCTAAAGAATATTTTGTCGCCGGTATTGGCGATACCTTAGCAAAATGGTACGAGATCGAAGGTATTACGAGAAATTTGGCAGCAGATGAGAAAACTGCCTACGTCCGACTAGGAATTGCTAGTGCAAAAGCTATTCAAGAACTTCTGCTCACCGATGCGATCCCTGCCATTCAGGATTTGGAAAATCGTCATGCCTCCCCCGCCTTTAGTCGCGTGACCGATACGATCATTGGCTTAGCCGGTGAAACAGGCGGCTTCGCAGCAGGTTTTGGTCGTTCAGCCGGGGCCCATGCCGTTCATGACGGCTTATCCTACCTTGAAAACACTCACGATCAACTCCATGGTAAAAAAGTTGCCTACGGTATCTTAGTCCAATTAGCTCATACGAATAATTTAGCAGAAATCGAAAATCTAAAGCCCTTCTACCAAGCGGCCGGTCTGCCCTTAAAGCTAGCTGAGTTAAATGTTTTTGATCTATCAGAAGAAGCATTGACACCGGTTGTCAACCACGCAGCTTCTTTGAATGAAACCTTTAATATGGTTGACCCAACAATTACACCTCAAAAAATCTACCAAGCAATTCAAAAAGTCGAATCTTTATAAAGTTTACTCTAACCCAATGAGGTCTACCTCATTGGGTTTTTGTTATATTAAAGTTTACCTCAATATTTATTCTAACAGTAAACTCTAAATAATATTGATATAAAAGGATTTAAAATAAAGTATACTCATTTTGAAATAGGTTTACCTTAAATATAATTTAACGGTTTACTTTAAAAACTTAGTTGAATTTCTTCATTTCAATCATAAAAAAGTAAACTCTAATTATATAATTAAAGTTTACCTCAAACTAACTTTATAGAACACAAATAGAACACAAAAGAAGTAAACCTTTGTTAAATAGAGTTTACTTCTTTTTATATTTTTGTAGTTTACTTTATTTTAGTTTTCCAAAAGGTTTACTACAAATAACCGAAATAACGTTTACCTCAAATTTATACAGTTTACTTATTAATGAATTATTCGGTTTACTTTATATAATTAATGTTTACTTTTTTAAATAACTTAGAAGTTTACTTTAATTATTGATGTTTACTTTAAATTTAATTAATTTGGGTAAATTTAAATATCATAAGTTTACTTTTATTTTTTAACAGTTGACCTTTTTAACTTTAAAAGTTTACTCTATTCAATAAATGGTTTACTTTTTAAGTGTATAAATACTTTAATAAAGGTATTTATGTCTTTATATAGTTTACTTTAATAAATATGTAGTAAACTTCAAACTTTAATTAAGTATACTTCATATTATTAATAGAGTAAACTTTTATTTTAAAAAGTTTACTCTATTAATAATAATTAAGGTAAACTATTTTAAGCCGTAATTCTAAATTCATTTCATTTTTAAGTTTACCTCTATTTTAGATTTGAAGTATACTTTTATTTAAATTTTTTGAAGATTACTTCAATATAGTTTGTTTTTATAGTTTACCTCATTAAAATAATTGTAGTAAACTTTATTGCTCTTTCAATCGTTTTATAGTAAACTTTAAAAGAGAACTAATGATTGGAGAATCTTTATGCCAAAAAAAGCTGAAACGTATGTAGTAGGAAATTTTAAGGGCGGCGTCGGTAAATCAACGACGGTTCAAATGCTGTCTTTCGAGAGTGCTTTTCGTAAGAATCGCAAAACCTTAGTAATCGATTTAGACCCGCAGGGAAATACGAGTGATGTTTTGTCTCTGACCGCGGAAAATTTTGGGAACGATACACTGCCGGAGGAATTTGATGCAACTATTTGGGAAGCGGTCCGCTCAGGGGACATCCAGTCTTCGATTTATCAAATCATTCCTAATTTGGATTTAATTCCTGCAAATATTTCATTTTCAGATTTTCCAGATTATATGATTGAAAAATATCCTGGTGATAAATTATTGCAATTTAAATATATAGAAGAGTTGATCGAACCGTTAAAAAGTATCTATGATGTCATCTATATCGACGTTCCGCCGACGATCAGCACGTATTCAAATGCGGCCATGTATGTAGCAGAATATGTTATTGTGATCCTACAAACGCAGGTTAAATCACTAAAAGGCGCGCAGAACTACATTGATTACATGAATTTCTTCATTGAACAATACAACACCGACCTGGAAGTCGTGGGAATCGTTCCTTTTATGATGCAAAAACGTGATTCGGTAGACCAAGAGATCTATACCGCAGCAAAGGACATCTATGGGGCACACCTTTTAGATACCGTTGTTTTAAGTCAAAGCCGGTTAAAACGCTATGATGGCTCAGGAATTACTTATGAGATCAATAAAAATGGCAAAGTGGAGCAGTGGGATAAACGTGCACATGAAGTTTTCGTCAATATTTTAGATGAAATTGACGAACATCGTCTTATATTAAGTGGAGAAGAGTAGGGGAGACGTTAAATGGCGAAAAAAATGAAGCTAGATTCGCTTTTAACGGCGAACAAGAAGAATAAGGGCATTGAAAAAATGTCCGAATATTCTAATCAGGACAAAGAGGAGAAGAAACCAAGTTCTCAGGATCTGTTAGCAAACCGAACCTTAAGTCAGGAAACTGATTTTCGGCGTTCCGCCGCCCATGAAGAAACGCGGCACTTCAGCGAACGTCATCATCCCCAAGAAAATCCCACTCAATCTTCTGAAAATGAAGCAGGGAAGAGGGGGAGAAAGCGTCAATACTATGATCCTCGTTTAAAAGCGTTAGAAATGCAAAAAATTTCAGCACGAACTAAAATTCGTATGCAGAACTTGATCAACGCTAAGTTTGATGGCTATACTCCTGATAAGATGATTGATTATCTTTACGATTATTATTTAGAAAAAGGCTTGTCGCGAGACGACCGAAACTTCCTAAATCAGCTTGAAGAAGCCTCTATGGAGGAGTATAAAGGCAAGCCGAAATACCAAAAATTATTCAAAGAATTAGAAAACGATGAGAATTAGAGCTAAAAAAAGTAAACCTCAATGCTGATTATATCCTGCATTGAGGTTTACTTTTTTTAATGTTATCTTGTAATTCAGTTTACCTTTATTAACCTTAATTTTCTTTAAAAAGTTTACTTTTGTAGAAGAGCGAGTCTTTTTTTCTCTCCTGTGGATAACTAATAGAGTCCTTATCAAGCATACTTTTTATCCACAGCTTTGATAGAAGGGGAGAGAATGTTTCGTTAAAATGAAGTTTACCGAAACAGATTTTGTATCCTTTAATAAAGTAAACCCTATTTATTTTTAATTCGATATTCAGGTAAACCACAATTGCTTTTATAAACAAATAAAAAGTTTACTCTAAAAAAAGATGCTCAGGAATCGCTTTACAATAGGGTTTCAATCTATTATTCTAGACATGTAGAAAAAAGCGAAAAAAAGAGTTTAAAGATTTGGCGATCTTTAAACTCAAAGGTTTGAGCTAATTTTGGCGAATTAGCATGTCACATACAAATAAATCTTTAAAGAGTTAGAAAAATTGGTGTTTGCCTAACCTTTATTAAGTGTACCATATTTGGGACATTTTCTCAATTAGTTAATGTGACAGTAAGCATTCCTTTAAAAACTTTCGTTAATAAATATGAAAGACTAAATAAGGAGGTTTTTTGTCATGTCCACAAACTTACAAAACATCATGACCGCAACGAACTTACCCAACGGAAATTATATCCCAATTGATTTGAATTTGATCAATAATCCCCGCTATGAACAGCTTTCCATTGAAGCAATGATGCTTCATGCTTTATATACCATGCGTATGACTTGCAGTATTTACAATTCCCAAAAAGAGGGGAGTTGGCTGGATGAAGCTGGACTGCCATACATTTATTTTTCTAATGAAGAGGCCGCTGAATTGCTGCGAGTATCACAAAGAAAAATAACTAATTTGAAAACTGCCTTGATTGACGCTGAGTTGATTCAAGTTCTTCGTCATGGATTGAAGAACTATCGAATTTATGTAGCTAATCCTTTAGCACCTGAAAAGGGCATTTTACCGAAACTAGCCTTTAAAAACTATACAACCACTAAATCTTTAGTCCCTGTGGAAAATAAAACAGAAGAGCCCGTAAAGTTATCCACTGTGGATAGAGAAGCAGAATCTGCGGCTGGGAACAAGCAAAATTTGCTTACAAGTACACAAAAACATTTAGCAAAACCAATAACAAATGCAACAAATGTAACAGTTTCTACCTCGACTCAAACTATTTCTCAGGATCAAACGTTGATTCAGGCCCTAAGTGCTCGCTATGCCCATTTGATTCCGGAACAAGCGTTTCAACGGTTCCTGCCTTTTTGTGAAGGAAATTATCAAAAAGCACGCTGGTATGTGGACACAATTTTTAAAGCAAAATATGCAAGTACCAAACAGTTTATTCAAGCTGGCTTACCGGCAGAGTCTGATGTTTTAACGTTTGAACATAATGAGTACTTCCGTGGGGACCTGGCGGATGCGATTGCCAAAGCGATCGAACAAATGTATCGTTACAAAACCGTCAAAAATCCAGAAGCCTTTTTCTTTGCCTTTATGAAGGGGTTCTTTACCGAAAAAACGAGACAGTATTTAGTGGACCATTATCAGCTGACACCGGAGCTAAAGCAAACCCTTTCAGGCGTACAAATGCTGATTCAACAGAAAAAAACGCAAAAAGTCGCTAAAAAGGCCTCCTAAGAAGCAAAACCTTTGTTATAATGTAGCGGAGTCTAACAGAGAAAGGTTAATTTTATGAATAAGTTTAAACTAACGTTTTTTGGCTACAGTGGTGCTTTAGGCTTTGCTGTCGGAGCGATTGTAGCCTTGTTTATGGGATTGTCGGAATTGGGCCATCAGCTTTTATGGCAGCTATTGCCGCAAGCTGTTGGCAATCCGCGGTTTTATCCTTTGATTGTCTGTACTATCGGAGGTGTGGCGATTGGATTCTTTGTAAAAATATTTGGTCGTTATCCCCGAACCTTGCAAGAATCACTGAAAGAGTATCAAGAAACGCAGCGAATCGATTATCATGGCGGGAAGCTGGTCAAAAACTTGCTGGGGGCCTTGATCGTCTTGCTGTTTGGAGCCAGTTTAGGGCCGGAAGCAGCTTTAGTCGCAATCATTGGCGGCTTAGTCACGTATGTGGCGGATCGTCGCAAGATTGCGGAGGCGCAACGGGCAGATTTGGTAGAGTTTGGCGTCGGGACTTCTCTAGGAGTCATTTTTATGACACCACTGTTTGGAGTTGGTCGTTCACTTGAAGGGGATGACTGGCAGGTAGTGACGGAAAGCAAGATCAAGAAATACGTCTTGTATATCTTCGCAACCTTTACGGGTTTTATTGGCTATTTGTTAATTTACAACGTTTTTCCAAATCAAGAGCAGGTCTTTGCGATTCGCAGAATGGAGAGCAGTTTTACTTGGCAAGGATTATTACTAGTGATCCCAATCATTCTGCTAGGGGCGCTTTTTGGAAAATTCTTTTTAGTTTTACAGGAACAAAGTGATAAATTGAATCAACGGATTCGTAACCCGTTGCCGTTGGCGATTGCAGCGGGGATCATTTTAGGTGTATTAGGTATTATTTCGCCGTATTTCCTTTTTTCCGGAGAGCATAATTTATTGTCCTTTACTCGCCAAGCAGAAACGATGAATTTCTTTTTGCTATTAGTGATTGGTTTTGGAAAAGTCGCGATTACGATGTTTTGCTTAGCCTGTAATTGGCGGGGCGGAACAATCTTTCCAATGATTTTTTCCAGTATTGCCGTAGGCTTAGCCTTTGCGAACCTTTTACCTTATTCTCCAGGCCTTTTGGTGGCCGTATTTACAGCGAGTGCCTGTGCGGTCGTCATGAAAAAACCGTTTGCTACAGCGTGTCTGTTTTTGCTGCTGTTTCCAGTGGAATTGTTTTTATGGATTTGGTTGGCAGGTTACTTAGGAAATCTATTTTTACAACGGGTACCGTTTTTCCAAGAGGAGCAAACGATCAAGTCCTTCAAATTTCCTGAATTGCCGAAACGTCCAGTAAAAGCGAATGTTCAAACCGAGGAAAAACCGTCTGCCACTGAAGTTGCGGAGTTGAGAAAGGCTGCGGAGCGTAAAAAAGCTGCTAAGCTTGATGCCCAGCCAAGAGTGGAAGCACCGAAAAAGGAACTTTTAACGCGTGAAGCAAAACGTCCACGAGTGACAGAAAGAAAGACCGAGACGCCTTCAAAACCGTCAGCAGCTGAACAACCGCTGACTCGAATGAGCCGTCATCGTCGAAAATAAAAAAAAAGAAGCAGCGATCAATTTTGATCACTGCTTCTTTTTTTTACGAGGGGTCAATTTTTTTGAAAGCGTTGACCAAAGTTCTGCCGACTGCTACTCTAGTTAGGAGAAGGCTAGAACTTCAAAATAGAAAGGAACGTGTGACAATGTTAAACGAAGAAAAGATTCGTGGGTATTTGGAAAAAGAAAAACTGGATGCTTTTTTTATTGCCAAAAGAGTGAATGTTCGTTTTACTAGCGGTTGGACTGGAGACGATTCATTTATTTTGCTCACACAAGAGGGCCAGTATTTTTTAACGGACCCACGTTATACGGAACAAGCTGATATTGAAGTTTCCGATTATGAAATCATCAACTGGCGGTTGCCGGGGAAAACAGTTGGAGACACGGTGGCCCGCTTAGCTGCTGAAAAAAATATAAAAACAATCGCTTTTGAAGCGGATTATTTAACTTATGATATGTATTCCGACTTTACGACGAAAACGAAGGCGGAATTTGTCCAAGCCGGCGGTGTGATTGATCGCATGCGGGCGATCAAATCGCCACAGGAAATCCAATACATGCGCAATGCTTGTGAAATTTCTTGCCGGGCTTTAGAACGGCTGCTGCCTGAAATTCGAGTTGGCGTGACCGAAAAAGATTTGGCTGCGAAGCTTTCAATGTACATGGTCCAAGAAGGAGCCGATACACAACCATACGGCAATATTTTGATTTCTGGAGCCAATACGTCGTTATTACATGGAATTCCTTCGAAAAAAGCCATCGAATATGGCGATTTTGTGTTGATGGATTTCGGTTGTCAGTATGAAGGGTATATGTCTGATATGACCCGGACGGTTGTTGTCGGCAAGGCTTCAGACAAGCAACGGGAAGTATACGAACTTGAAAAACAAAGTTTAGAAGCTTCAATGGCTGTGATGAAAAATGGTGCCGCGGTAAAAGATATTTATCAAGCCTCTTTGAAACCGTTGGAAGGCACGGACTATCCGCAATACACCTACCGCAATATTGGCCACAGTATCGGCTTATTCGTGCACGAATTACCATATATCGATGAACAATACGATGATGTGTTAGAGACGGGCATGGTAATGACCATCGAACCGGGTATTTACATTCCTGATTGGGGTGGCGTACGAATCGAAGACCAAGTCTTGATCACCGACGACGGCTACGAAAATATGATCAGTATTTCTCATGATTTGATTGAATTATAAGTATTAGATACGCTATACTATTGACGACGACAGCAAAAAAGCTGTCGTCGTTTTTGCGAGTCGGACTTTTCACAAAATAAAAATTCGTAGGCCAGTTTTGTTTATGTAGTCAGAATATTGTAAGAACAGTTTAGTCCGATCGTACGCGTGACGAAGATTAGAATCATTTTTCGTGTTTTTCGAAAAATAAATTCCTTAAATTGAGCTATCGGTTAGTTGCGCTTTTTGCAGAATTAAAAATTCGTAGGCCAGTTTTGTGTATGTAGTCAGAATATTGTAAGAGCAGTTTAGTCCGATCGTATAGGTGATGAGGATTAGTATAATTTTTCATGTATTTCGCAAAATAAATTTATATTAGCTGAGGCAGCTACAAATTGGATTTTTAACAGAATTAAAAACGCATAGATACGTTTAGTCTTTTTCTCCGAAATAGTTTACGTAAAGTTCAGTCAGAAAAGGGCATTTATTTTTCATTTAGAGAGGGGGAGGCCGATGAAAGAGCAGGAAGCTTTTGATTTTGTTTATGATATAGGCGAGACCTTATTAAAAAATGGGGCGGAGATCAAGCGAATCGAGACGACGATTCGCCATATTGCCGAAGCGTTGGAATTGAAGGAATTTGATAGTTTTGTCTTGATTAATGGAATCTTTATGACCGCACGTTTGAAAGACCAAACGGTGCAAGCACGAGTACGAGACATTCCTATTTCGCCGATTAATTTGGGGCGGATCGAACAAATCAATACGTTATCCAGACGATTAACAGAAAAACGGCTGAGTCCAGAAGATGCTCGTGATTGGCTACAAGATATTAAGCGTGAGTCCTTTGCTTCAAATCCATTGAAAATTTTCGCGTATGCCTTTGGCAGTGCTAGTTTTTGTTTTATTTTTGGGGGTAGTTTGTGGGATACCGTCGGGGCATTGTTCTTAGGGGTTTTGCTGGCCTGTTTTTCGATGTATTTACTGCCAAAATTCAATATGTCAGACATCATTTCAACCATTACCAGCAGTGCGTTTGTCAGTATCTTGGCCTGTTTATTCGTCCAGTTTATTCCGGCTTTACAGTTGACTAGCTTGGTGACTGGCGGGATCATTTCCCTTTTGCCAGGGGTGGCGATCGTCAATGGGATTCGCTATTTATTTGACGGGGATTACAGCTCTGGCTGGGGTCAGATGATCAATGCACTGATCACAGCTTTGTGTGTGTCAGTCGGTGTGGGACTCGTCTTGCAAATTTTTAACACACTATAAAAAAAGAGGAGGTAAGGTCGATGATCAATTTATTATTTCAAATTTTGGCGGGTTTTTTAGGTACGATTTCTTTTGCAATCCTATTTGAAGTCCCGCGTCGCTACTATGTTCATTGCGGAGCGATCGGCGCTTGCGGCTGGTTCATCTATTTATTGATCATGCGCTTTTGGGTGGCACCGGTGGGAGCGACCTTTATCGCTTCGTTAGTCTTAATCTATCTTTCTCGCGAAGCTTCCTTTGCCTTGAAAGCACCGGTGACGATTTTTTTAATTTGCGGGATCTTTTGTTTAGTCCCAGGGATGGGTATCTATAACTTTACCTATAATTTTTTCATCGGAGACTCCCTCAAAGCGGCGCAAATTGGTGTCCAAGTGTTGAAAATCGCGATCGCAATCGCAGTGGGGATTACCGCAGGCTATGAATTATCCCCGAAATTTTTTTATTCCTATCATAAAATGAAACGAGGCTAATTTCAGCTACGTAAACAAAAAGAGGAGGCGAACTGTTACACAACAGTCCGTCTTTTCTTTTGGTTTTAATGCTTTGATAGAGAATTTTTTTTGTGAATAAAGTGTTATTGATAATCCCGACTTTTTAATAAAAAAGAAAGTTAATGAGAAATAGATAACAAAATGATTATAACGGCGATAGGGACGATTTGTTGATATGCTTGAGAAAATAATGGTTAGATAGCGATTTACCAGAAAAAAGTTTTAAGAAATGTTTAAACCTCGCGGAAATTATAGTAGAATACTGGAAGCGGATACGAATTTTGAAAAATGGTTTTTTTGCAATTAATCCTTGAAATGTACATGGTTTTATGGTTATTTTAAAACTAGTGGTAGGTGAATAGTTGCACATTTTTCTATTATGAGTATTTATCTGTTACATAGCAGCTGAATTTCCGCGAATGATGATTATTGACAGCCGAGTGAAATGTCGAGCTGTTTTTAATAATGCCTACGGGCGAATACTATTTAAAGGAGTGAAAGATTTTGAAAGAAAGTCGCGTTGAAAGAGTAATTGAAAAAATGAATGAACAAGGTTATGGCCAACTGTTAGTTTCAGATCCAACAACTATTTTCTATCTAACTGGTCGCTGGATTCATCCTGGTGAACGGTTGTTAGTGTTAGTGATTACGCCTGAAAACAAAAACACATTGATCGTCAACAAATTATTCCCGATCGAAGAAGATTTGGGCGTGGAAAAAGTATTTATTGATGATACCGACGACGCTGTGAAAAAAGTTTTAGAGTATGTTGATACGGACAAAAAAATCGGTATCGATAAGAACTGGCCAGCACATTTCTTATTGCACTTGTTAGAACTTGTGCCAAATGCCAAATTAGGCAATGGTTCAGAAATTACCGACGCTGTACGCGCCATCAAAGATGAAGAAGAAAAACAATTGATGCGTGACGCCCAAGCGGATAACGAAATTGCAATCGATCGCTTGAAAAAATTACTGCCGCAAGAATTAACTGAAGCAGAAATGGCGGACAAATTAGGTGAGATTTATAAAGAGCTAGGCAACACTGGCTTCTCATTTGATCCAATCGTCGGCTACGGTGCCAATGCGGCAGATCCTCACCACGAAACGGATGATTCAAAAGTTAAAGTTGGTGACTCAGTCATCTTGGACATTGGCGGAATCAAAAACTCTTATGCCTCTGATATGACACGGACGTTCTTCTATAAGGAAGTTTCGGACAAAGGTCGCGAAGTGTATGAAATCGTCAAAGAAGCGGCGCAGCGTGCGATCGACCTTGTAAAACCAGGCGTAAAATTCTCAGAACTTGACGCAGCGGCTCGTGATTACATCACAGAAAAAGGCTATGGCGAATACTTTACTCACCGTTTAGGCCATTTCATTGGTATCGATTGCCATGAAACGGGTGATGTTTCCGGCGCTAACGACAATGTTGCGGAAGTCGGCAATGTCTTTTCGATCGAACCAGGGATCTATATTCCAGGCGAAGTCGGTGTGCGGATTGAAGACTTGGTGATTGTGACCGAGGACGGTTGCGAAAACTTGAATCATTATCCGAAAGATTTAGAAATAATCGGTTAGGAGGCCGCGCAACGTATGAAAATCGAAGAAGGCTACATGCCCTATTTAGGGCATCAGACTTATTATCGGATTGTCGGCGAACAAGCTGACAATAAGAAACCATTGATTGTCATGCATGGCGGACCCGGATCAACCCATAATTATTTTGAAGTACTTGATGAAATGGCGGTCGATGGCCGTCAGATCATCATGTATGATCAATTAGGTTGCGGGAAGTCCGCGGTGCCATCTCAGCCAGAGCTTTGGACAAAAGAAACGTGGGTCAATGAATTGATCGCGTTGAGAGAACATTTAGGCTTGGATGAAGTTCATTTATTAGGTCAATCTTGGGGCGGAATGTTAGAGATTATCTATGTTTGTGATTATGCTCCTAAAGGCGTAAAAAGTATGGTACTTTCAAGTACTTTGCCATCTGCGAAACTTTGGGCCCAAGAACAGCATCGGATGATCAAATTCATGTCTGAAGAAGACCAAGCGGCGATCGCGAAAGCGGAAGAAACAGGTGTTTATGATGATCCAGCCTATTTGGCAGCCAATGATCGTTATATGGTTCGCCATGCGGCACCCATTTTTACCAAAAATGATCCTGAGCCGTTATGGCGGGAGAAAGTTCCGGGAACCGAAAGCTATGTCGTAGCTTGGGGGCCGAATGAGTATTCACCTGAAGGAACGTTACATGACTATGATTACACTGAAAAATTACGTGATGTGACGATCCCAACACTTGTAACTAGCGGCACCAATGATTTATGTACGCCGCTTGTCGCAAAAACGATGTATGACGCGATTCCAGAAGCAAAATGGGAGCTGTTTGCCTACAGCCGACATATGCCATTTGTTGAGGAACGGGAAAAATACATGAAGCTGTTGACGGAATGGTTAGCAGCAAACGATTAAACTAGTTGAAGAAAGAAGGAATGATAGTGGAAACAACTCCAGTAAAAAATAAAAAGCCTTTTGGGTTTTATGTCTGTGCGCTCGGCTTTACTTTTGAACGCTGTGCCTTTTATACGGCAAAGTACTTATTGACGATTTGGATTGCAACAACGGCTGCAGCTGGTGGCTTAGGGATGACTAGTGCCCAAGGGGTATCGATGTCAGCTTTCTTCGTTGCTGCGACTTATATCACACCGACCTTCGGTGGATACATCGCTGACTATTGGCTAAGTCCGAGACTTTGCGTGGCTGCCGGAATGATTATGATGGGGGCCGGCTATTTAGTCGCTTGGCAAGCCCATTCGCTACCAATGGTTTGGGTGATGATCATCTTAGTCGCTCTTGGAACCGGTTTGTTCAAAGGAAACTTATCTGGTGTAAATGCCTTGCTTTTCAGTGATGAAAAAGAATTGAATGAAGCCTTTTCAGTTCAGTATTCTTTTGTTAACATCGGTTCATTTATCGGAACGACCTTCTTAGTATTATTATTAAAAGGTTTTGGCTTTAACTTCTTATTTATGATTTGTGGTATTTTATTATTGATTGATGCACTTTGGTTCCTTGGAAACAGCCGTTCATTAGGCGAAGCTGGGAAAAAACCATTTAAAGTTGATCAACGACAATATGAAACAGCCGCTACAAAAGATGATGCGGCAAACACAAAATTGACATCTGGGGATAAAAAACGTATCCTTGCTATTATTTTGGTTACTTTATTCTCTGTCGTTTTCTGGACAGTGTGGTACTTAGCGTATATGCCTGCGTACTTCTACTTTGGTTATGGTGATGGTGCTGGCTTTATTGAACGTGCTAACTGGGTCGTTGGAAGCTTCAAGATCCCTACTTCTTACTTTGACTCAATGAACGCTTTGACTTGTATTGTGTTAGGTCCAGTCTTAGGTCGTTTATGGACGAAGTTAGCAGCTCGCCCTAAAGGGGATATGAGTATGTTTAAGAAAACAGCACTAGGTATGATGTTAGTAGGTATTTCTTACGTGGTCATGGTCATTGCGGATATGATTGGTAATGGTCATACTGGAATCCTTTGGTTGGCATTAGTCAGCCTATTGATGTCAGTCGGTGAAATGGTCTTCTCTCCACTTGGAAACTCATTTATCGCCAAATTAGCACCAGCAAAAATGATGGGACTATTATTAGGTGTTTGGACGATTGCGGTCTTCTTCTCCCAAATGATCTATCCGGTCATTTATGCGATTCTAGAAACTGCGGACCCAGCGAAATTCCAAATGGGTTATGGCATTCTAGCAGCTGTTGTTATCGTATTAGGCTTGATTTTATGGTTCTTTAGTAAATCATTGGACAAATTAGAAACAGCTGAATAATTTTAAACTAAGTCGGCTCTACCCTTCAATGGGTGGAGCTTTTTTTGTAGCTTGACCTCAAAGAGTGCACGTTTTAAAAAGGAATAAAAAGTTGGCTAGTAGCGAGTCATGCAAAACTATTAAAAGAAACGATATGTGTACAAATATACATATGAAAAAGAAGCATAATAAATTATTTATCGATAGATTCAGTTTATAGGATGGTTATTTAATTGATAATAGCTCTCAGTTAAATAACGAGAAACCCAAAATATTAAATCTGTGAAATAACAAATTATATTTTTAAGTGTAAGTTTATTTTTCTACTCATATCCATTTGTGATATGGGATAAATCACTTAATTTACAACAGATGTAATCGCTTTTTAAAAGCGCGAGATTCTTCATTAATTTTTAATTAGAGAATCCAAAAAAATGTGTGATTTGTAAAACTATTCGTCAGAAAATATCAAAAATATCGGCAAACAGCCTTTTATCGCCGATACGAGTGTGCTATCATTTACTTGAACTACGGGTGGCTGATTTGCTCAAGTTCGAACAAATGTAAAAGTGAGGAGGTGAACTAATTTGACACAAATTCTAATACCATTAAAACAACATGTCGGTGCTCCTTGTAAGGGAATCGTCAAAGCTGGTGACCACGTGGATCGCGGACAACTAATTGCTGAACCAAATGGTCTGGGAGCAAACATTCATGCGAGTTTTTCTGGAAATGTCGTTGATGTAAATGGTGAAAATATTGTTTTGGTGATTGATGAAGAACAAGATTTTTCAACGTATGTACCGATTCCTGAAGTGGAATCACACGCAAAAGCGATTGAATCTGCTGGAATTGTCGGTGCCGGTGGTGCAGGCTTTCCAACTTTTTTGAAGCTTGCCTGTGAGATTCCTGAAGGTCTTTTTATTGCCAACGGTGCAGAATGTGAAGCGTTGTTAGCTCATAATGTCAAACAAATGAGTGAACACATTGATCAACTGATTCGCGGAATGAAATATTGTATGGAGATGACTAAAGCGCCAAAAGGTGTGATCGCAGTCAAAGGCAAGCATCGTTTGCTAGTGACACGCCTATTGAAGGCTGTTTCTGAAGATGCAACCTTAGATGTTTATCAATTGCCGGATATCTATCCAGCAGGTGATGAACGAATGATCGTTCGTGAAGTCATGGACGTTGTCTTAGAACCTGGTCAGCTTCCAACAGAAGTCGGTGCGGTAATTGACAATGTTGAAACAATTAAGCGTATCGCGGAAGCAATCGAGGATCGTAAGCCTTTTATTGATAAAGATGTCACTGTTTCTGGACGTGTGAAGCAAAAAGAAACGGTCTTTGTAGATGTGCCAATCGGTACACCGGTCAAAACACTGATCAACAATGTTGGCGGCTATGTCGAACCTCATGGTGAGATCGTCATTGGCGGACCAATGACGGGAAGAAGCGGCGATGAGATGACACCAATCACCAAAACAAGTGGTGGTGTGCTAGTCGCAATGCCGTTCCCACAAGAAAGCCGGAAAGTCGGTCTTTTAATCTGTGAATGCGGAGGCTCCGCTGAACGGATGACTGAAATCGCGAACAATATGGGCGCTGAAGTTGTCGCTGCAGAACGCTGCAAGCGAATGGTAGAAGTAAATGGAAGATATAGGTGTGCCTTACCAGGTATATGCCCAGGTCAAGCCGCGACTGTCATGTCCTTGAAAAAACAAGGCGCAGAAGTAGTAATGACCGGGTCCTGTTCCGATTGAACAAACACCGTCATGGGTGTAGCTCCTAGGTTAGGAGTTCCGGTTTATCATCATACAGATCATGTACTGCGGGCTGATGGGCACAGACTATATCGTAAATTACCTACAAATTAAGAAAAACAATTTAGGAGGAATTAACGAATGTCTATTACAGCAGAAACTGCTAAAGAACATGCCAAAGATCCTGCAGTATTATGTTGCCGTGCAGAAGCGGGCAAAGTGATCGCAGCAGATGATTTAGAAGATCCAGCGATCTTTCCAGATTTAGAGGATTCAGGCTTACTAGAATTAGCTGAGGATACTCTAACAATCGAACAAGTACTTGGTACTACTTTAAAAGAAACAACAGATGCACTGATTCCATTAACAAGAGAATTATTAGATGGTGTTTCTGAGGACACTAAAGAAGAAGCGCCAGCAGCTCCTGCTGAAGACGCAGCTCCGGCTGCTCCAATGGCTCCAGTACCACCAGTTGCGCCAGTCGCACCAGTGGGCGGGCAAACAATTAGAATCCATATCGCTGAAGGACGCGGCATTGATTTAGAAGTACCAATGTCTGTTGCCGGTCAAATGGGTGTCGCTCCAGTAGCAGCACCGCCAGCGCAACCAGTTGAAGGGGCTCCTGCTCCAACACCTGAGGCAGCAGCTCCAGAAGCAAAAGTGGAAGAAAAGGTTGTTCGTTCTGTTCGTCGTGACCATATGAAGATTGAAAAAGTTATCTTCGGCGACGAAACAAAAATCGACGGTACAACGTTAGTCTTACGCAAAATGGAAGATTTGTGCGAAGAAGCAGCAGAGATGGAAGAGCTAGTTGAAAGTGTTACTTTTGAAATCATTACACCAGATAAATACAACGAATATAGTGAAACGATCATGGACGTACAGCCAATCGCTGCTAAAGTTGATGGTGCCGATATCGGCCATGGCGTTACTCGTGTCTTAGACGGCGTTGTCATGGTGCTTACAGGGACCGATGCCAATGGTGTACAAATCGGAGAATTCGGTTCATCAGAAGGCGAATTAGACCGTAACATCATGTGGGGACGTCCTGGTGCACCAGATAAAGGCGAAATCTTCATTAAGACACAAGTGACCATCAAAGAAGGCGCGAATATGGAACGTCCTGGACCATTAGCCGCTCATAAAGCATCAGACTACATTACTCAAGAAATTCGTGAAGCTGTTAAAAAAGCAGACGAATCATTGGTTGTGGAACATGATGAAATCGTACAAACACGCCGGATTGGTAATAAACGCGTGGTCATCGTTAAAGAGATCATGGGTCAAGGTGCGATGCACGATAACTTGATTATGCCAATCGAACCAGTTGGGACATTAGGAGCGAAACCTAACGTCGATCTTGGTAACTTACCAATCATTTTAGCACCAACAGAAGTATTAGATGGCGGGATCCACGCCTTAACATGTATTGGACCAGCGTCAAAAGAAACTTCTCGCCACTACTGGAGAGAACCTTTAGTGCGTGAAGCGATGGAAGATGAAGAAATTGACTTAGTCGGTGTTATGTTTGTTGGTTCTCCACAAGCGAATACAGAAAAGTACTATGTTTCTAAACGTTTAGGAATGACGATCGAAGCAATGGATGTTGACGGTGCAATCGTTACAACCGAAGGATTTGGGAATAACCATATCGACTTTGCTTCTCATATCGAAGAAATCGGCAAACGCGGTATTAAAGTTGTCGGCGACTCTTATTCAGCTGTCCAAGGTGCGTTAGTTGTTGGAAATCCAGAAATGATTGCGATGGTGGACAACAATAAATCAATGCAAGGGATCGAAAACGAAATCTTGTCAAATAACACACTATGTAAAGAAGACGCAATTCGTGATTTAGCAATGCTGAAGACATTAATGGGCGGTGGCACAATCAAGGCTGCTGAACGTAAATGGAACCCAAGCGTAAAAGCCAACAACATTGAAATCATCGAAAAAACCACAGGTAAGAAAATCGACTTAGTCGACAATGAACAAGTCTTACCTAAGAGTAAAAAACGTCAAGAAATTTACGAAGTAGAATAAGGTGAAGTAATGGATGGAATGAACAAACTCAAATATATTTCGACGGAACAGATGTTTGAAGGGATTATCGTGGAACTCCACGATGCCAGTGTGACGATCGATTTGAAAGGTCGTTTGGGCCAACTTAAAATACCACGTCGAATGATCATTTCTGAATATGATTTAGAAATTGGTCAAGAAGTTGGGTTTTTAATGACCTATCCAGAAGTTTTGGCCGAAGAACCTGATGAACATTATAAAACAGCTATTTACGAGCATGAACGTCGTCGGGCCGAGGCCAGAAAAAAACGTGAAGAAGCAAGAGAGGAGAATTAACACATGGGCTTAACAGTCTTTGAAGGGTTACAGTCAGAAATTTTTGTGCCGATTACGCCAAAATCTGTCTTTACCCCTGTAAAAAAAGAGCTTAAAGAAATGCGTGTGGCTTTAGCAACAGCAGCCGGCGTACATTTAAAAACAGATAAACGGTTTAACTTAGCAGGTGATACATCATACCGTGAAGTTCCAGATACTGCAAAAACGGATGAATTAATGGTTTCTCACGGTGGGTACGATAATGCCGATGCGAACCGTGACATCAATTCAATGTTTCCATTGGATCGTTTACACGAGTTAGCAAAAGAAGGATTCATTAAAGAATCTGCACCAGTACACTACGCATTTATGGGTGGAGGTGGGGACCAAGACGCCTTCCACGATGTGACTGGACCTGAAATTGCTCAAAAATTAGTCGAAGAAGAAGTTGACGCAGTCATCTTAACCGCTGGCTGAGGAACCTGTCATAGAACTGCCGTGATCGTGCAGAGAGCTATCGAGGAAGCCGGGATTCCTACTATTTTAATTGCAGCATTACCGCCAGTTGTTCGTCAAAATGGAACACCGCGTGCCGTTGCGCCGCGTGTACCAATGGGTGCTAACGCTGGAGAACCACATAACATTGAAATGCAGACAGGTATCATGAAAGATACACTGGAAGCACTAGTATCAATCGAAACGCCAGGGAAAATTGTTCCATTACCTTATGAATACATTGCCCACGTCTAAATCAAGCAGGTGAATTAAAAAAGTAGCGACTTTTCGTGAGTCGCTTCTTGCTTAATCACCATTTACTTTGAAAGTAGGTGTGTTGATGCGAGGCGAAACATTAAAGATCAAAGTTTTCCATATGGAAGAAGTTACAGTCGGTAACGACTTCCGAATGGAACCCACTCGCTTGCAAATCAAGCAAGACTTTGATTGCGAGGACGCCGCTATTCAGAAGCTGACGATTCGATTGCTCCAACCACATCAGCATAATGTTGAGACCAACACCATCATGGATATCATTCCGATATCCACGAAGGTGCTGGGTGCGTTGGGTTCTGGGATCACGCATACACTTACCGGTGTTTCCGTTGTAATGACGGGAGCAATCGAAGAAGGAGAACAAATGCATGAATTTGGTTCTTCTGAAGGCGTATTGCGTGATCATTTAGTATTGAATCGAGCAGGGACGCCTAACGCAGAGGATTATATCATTTTGATTGATCTTTTAGCGAAAAAGGGGACCCCTTTTAATCGTGAGCTTTGTCTTAAAATGTTTGCAATCGTGGATGAGTTTATGCAAGAAATTCGCGAACGAATGAAAATGCTGGAAGGCAGATCTGCCTGTGAGACCCATGTTTATGAAGAAAAAACGAACCCAGGAAAGCCGAAGGTCGCTTTAGTTAAACAAGTGGCTGGACAAGGAGCAATGTACGACATGCTGCTCTTTCCCAATGAACCAAGCGGCTTCAAAGGCGGAAATTCAATTATCGACATGAACAATATGCCGGTCTTTTTATCAGCTAATGAGTATCGTGATGGCGCAATTCGTTCTATGGTCTAACGTAAATAAGGGATAGGTGGTGGCGTTATGGGTATTGGCCCATCGACAAAAGAAACATCGCTGCATCATTTCCAAGATCCGTTAGTGGACCTTTTAGGAAAGGACCCTGATATTGATTTTCAAGGAGTCGTAGTTGTCGGGACACCGCAGAGTAATGCGATGAAATACTTAGTCGGGCAGCGAACGGCTGCATGGCTGGAGGGTATGCGCACCAATGGTGTGATTGCGTCAACTGATGGCTGGGGCAACTCAGACGTGGACTTTGCGAACACCTTGGAAGAAATCGGTCGGCGAGATATTAGCGTGATTGGCCTTAAGTTCATTGGTACACAAGCGAAATTTGTGGTGGAAAATGACTTTACGAAGCACGTTTTAGATTTTAATAAATCTGAAGCCGGTATCGAAACCGAGGTTGTTGGTGAAAATACGATCAATCAGCGGGATGCAGTAAAAGCGCTTGCGTCAATCAAATTAAAAATGCGAAAAGATAATCAGCAAATCAGATAAACCATCAGTGTCTTTGTTGATACGGATGTAAAAGAACCAAACTGAGTCGCTCTAAAGTTAGAGTTAGTTCCTACTTGGGGCTGCGACTTTTGCTTAATGATACGCGACTCGAAAATCAGATTTATTTTTCCCGAACATGGAAAAATAAATACTTTATGATGAATACGAGGAGGAACATCATGAAAGTATCAAAAATGATCTCAGCAATCGATACCCATACAGCGGGTGAAGCTGCACGTTTAATCATCGGTGGCATTCCCAAATTTCCTGGTGAAACAATGGCAGACAAACGCGCGTATTTAGAAACAGAAGCAGATGATATCCGCAGAATGTTGATGCTTGAACCTCGCGGACACCGTGATATGTTTGGTGCGTTTATTACCGAGCCTGTTCACGAAGAAGCGGATTACGGGATCATCTTCATGGATTCAGGTGGCTACTTGAATATGTGTGGACACAATACGATTGCGGCAATGACTTCAGCGGTTGAACAAGGCTGGGTCGAAGTAAAAGAAGGCGAACGGGAAGTCAAAGTTGTCCAAGATACACCAGCAGGAATCGTTCGCGGAACAGTCCATTTAGATGAAGACTACTCAGCAGAGTCAGTGTCATTTGAAAACGTGGAATCATTCCTTTATAAAGAAAATGTCACCGTGAATGTTCCTGAAATCGGTGAGTTAACAATGGACATTTCCTTTGGCGGTAGCTTCTTCGCAATCTTGCCAGCTGCGTCAATCAATTTAGAGATCAAACCAGAAAACGCGTCTAAATTTAATGAAATCGGTATGATTATTCGTGACGCGGTTAATGAACAAATCGAAATCCAACATCCAACGTTGGAACACATCAAAGAAGTAGACTTGGTTGAATTCTACGGACCAGCGACAAGTCCAGATGCGACCTATCAAAACGTGGTTGTCTTTGGTGATGGTCAAGTCGATCGTTCACCATGTGGAACAGGTACTAGCGCCAAACTTGCCACATTGTATGGCAAGGGTGAAATGAAGGTTGGCGATACCTTTGTTTATGAAAGTATTTTATGTACTAAATTCAAAGGTGAAATTGTTGAAGAGGCTGAAGTAGGCGGCTATAAAGCAATTATTCCGCGAGTATCTGGCTCAGCTTATGTCACTGGATACAACTCATTCTTAGTTGATCCGAAAGATTCATTGAAAGAAGGATTCCTATTAGGGTAGAAATGAAGGAGGGGTAATATGGTAACAGTATTATTAGCGATTTATGTAGTATTAATCTTGCTGCAAACAGTCGTTATGGGGAAAGACTTACTGAAAAATAAAAATAATTTGGGCCATGGAAACTGGTTTGTTTCTGGGGCAATTGGTTTTGTAACCGACTTTTTAGATACCTTAGGAATCGGAAGTTTTGCACCAACAGCGATGTTGTTAGACTTTACCAAACAGTTGGGCCATGACCGTCTATTGCCAGGGACATTGAATGTTGCCCACGCAATTCCAGTATTGGTAGAAGCATTTATCTTTACAACAGTAGTAAAAGTTTCACCAGTTACACTATTTGCCCTAATCATTGCGGCAACCGTCGGATCATTTATCGGATCAAAATTTGTTACAAAACTGCCTGAGAAAAAAGTTCAATTCTGGATGGGCTGGGCTTTGATCATTACAGCTGTCTTAATGGGACTTCGACAAACTGGTATGTTGAATATGCTAGGTGAAGGAAATACCGCAACCGCTTTGACGGGAATAAAATTAGTTATTGGAGTGGTAGTTAACTTCATTTTAGGTGCTTTGATGACGATTGGTGTAGGTTTATACGCGCCGTGTATGGCAATGGTTTATATGCTAGGACTGAGTCCGTTAGTAGCCTTCCCAGTAATGATGGGTTCTTGTGCCGGCTTGATGCCAGTTGCCAGTTTAAACTTTGTCAAAGAAGGCGATTATGCTCGTAAAGTTAGCTTGGCGATTACCATCGGAGGGATTATCGGGGTAATCATTGCTGCGAAATTTGTAACAGGGTTGAATTTGGATATTCTAACATGGATCATTATTTGTGTAATTGTTTACACAGGTGTGACTTATATCCTAAAGAGCCGCAAACCAGCAACTACAGTGGAATAGAAAATAAGTTGGAAACTACTTGCTCGATCTGAGCAAGTAGTTTTTTTGTGCTTAAACCAATTCGTTGTTAAGAAAATCATGAAAATTTAAGTGATTTAAAATTATTTTAGATACTTTGTGCTAGGATGATCAAAGTGATGAAGAAAGTTAAGTTTCTCAATGAGTTAGAACGCTTCCAAGTCACTAGTAGATGACTAAATATACATAGAGAAATAACAATCAAACTGCTATAATAGAACACGTGAAGGATGGTGGAATGCATGGAGTCAGTTCAACAATTAATTGTCTGCGGCGGTTGCAACGCGAAGATCGGACCGGGCAATCTGGGTGAATTATTAGCGGATCTGCCTAAGGCGACCCACGAGGATTTATTAGTGGGATTTGATTCAACCGATGACGCGGCTGTTATTAAACTGCGGGAAGACCTAGCAATTATCCAAACCTTGGATTTTTTTCCGACGATGGTGACAGACCCGTACCTGTTTGGCAAGATCGCGGCAGCGAATGCGCTGAGTGATGTTTACGCGATGGGGGGCGAAGTGTTATCAGCTTTGAATATCGTCGCTTTCCCGGAAGAAAAAGATTTAACGATCTTAAAAGAAATTTTACGCGGCGGTGCGGAAAAAGTACAAGAAGCCGGCGCGATTTTGGCGGGGGGACACTCGATCCATGACCAGTCGGTAAAATACGGCTTGTCGGTGACTGGGACGATCGATCCGAATAATATTTATCAAAACAACACCTGCCAGCTAGGGGATCATTTGATTTTGACCAAGCCTCTAGGTGTCAGCATCATTACGGTGGGCTATAGCGCGGAGGAGATCAGTGAAGAAGCTTTTGTGAAAGCCACCACGAGTATGGAAACGTTAAACAAATATGCGATGACGATCATTCGTAAATATCCCATTACTAGCTGTACTGACGTAACCGGCTTCGGTTTAGCCGGACATTTGCATGAGATGCTGAACGAGCAGTTTAGCGCAGAGCTTGATTCTCAGAAGCTACCGTATTTTGAAGAGGCCTATCAAGGAGCAAAGGAATTTATTTTAACTGCTGGCGGCCAGCGGAATCGTAATTATATGGAAGCTAAAATGGATTTTCAAATCGAAGACTTTGGGATTGAGGAATTATTGTTTGACCCGCAAACTTCGGGCGGTCTTTTGGTTAGCGTCCCGGCAGAAAAGGTTGCGGCCTTAGTAGCAGAGCTGCAAGCAGCGGACATTCCCGCGCAAGATTTTGGAACAGTTGTTGAAAAACAAGAGAAAGAAATAATTGTGCATTAGAGAGGCGGAGAGAGATGTTTAAAATTGATGCGTTAGGCAAGGCTTGTCCCTTACCGGTAATTGAAACGAAAAAGGCATTACGGGAACATGAAGTGGTTGAGACGATCGTGGATAACGAGATCGCGACGCAAAATTTAAAAAAAATGGCGGAGCAACTAGGCTATATTTATCAAATGGATCAAGATCGGCCGGGACATTATACGGTGGTGATTTCTAAAGGAAATGCGGATTTGACTGAGACGGCGCCGCAAGTCGCTGAACCTGTTACGACAGTTGATGATTATATCGTGGTGGTGGATACTAATGTGATGGGTCGCGGCTCGGATGAATTAGGGAAAAATCTTTTGAAGGGCTTCATTTATTCACTGACGGAACAAGATGTATTGCCACAAAAAGTGATTTTTTATAATGGCGGGGTGCAATCGGTAGCAGCTGGTGCAGATTCTTTGGAGGACTTGCAGGGCTTAGCCGAACAAGGCGTGGAAATCTATGCTTGCGGCGCTTGCTTGAACTTTTATGAATTGACTGCCGCAGTCGGTGAAGTAACCAATATGTACCGGATCGTGGAAATGATGCGCCAAGCACCGAAGATCGTGAAGCCGTAAAAATATGTCCTAAAAGGATAAATGAATATTAGTACAAAAAAGGATGCCAGTTTGCCAGTTCCTCTTCACGCTTTAGCGTGATTAGAGGAATGGTATGCGCTATGACAATCGAACTCATTTTTCGATATTTTTGAAAAATGATTTCTTAAATAGGATTTAGCCCTATTATGGTGAAATAGCTGAATGGTATACGGCTTGAGAATCGAACTCATTTTTCTTGAAAAATGAATCCATTAGTACGAAAAAGGAGCAGTTTTTATGCAGACATTTGGGATTGCCTTGTTTTATTCAACAAGGGAGGCCATGAAAGCGGAGGAACTTGCGAAGGAAGCCCAACTTGCGGTTCGAATCATTCCCACACCGGAAAAGATTCATGCTAGTTGCGGCTTTTCTTTAAAATATCCGTTGACCGAAGAAGCACAGCTGCAGACTTTGCTGCAGGAGCAGAAAATCGCGTCAGAAGGCTTTTACCATGGGACACAAGCGGGTTTGAAAACCGAGTACCAATTAAGAGAGGATAAATAAATGGCAAATATTGTGATTGGAACGGCGGGGCATATTGATCATGGGAAAACCACCTTGATCAAGGCACTGACGGGGATCGAGACAGATACGACGAAAGAAGAAAAAAAACGAGGCATGTCGATCAATCTTGGCTTTGCTTATTTGGATCTGCCGAATGACAAACGAGTCGGGATCGTAGATGTGCCAGGACATGAGAAGTTTATCAAAAATATGGTAGCCGGTTTGCCGGGAATCAATCTTGTTTTACTCGTCATTGATGCGGCAGAAGGCATCATGCCGCAAACGAAAGAACACATTGATATTTTGACCTTATTGGGGATTCGCGACTTTTTGATTGTCTTGACGAAGGTGGATACCGTCGATCCTGATTTGAAGGAACTGGTGGTAGAGGATATTCGCGAGCAACTAGCGGACACACCTCTAGCCGAAGCGGATCTGATCGAGACAGATGCAGTTAGCGGAACAGGGATCAAAGAATTGTTGGCAAAAATCCAAGAGCATTCGGAAGAAGCACAAGAACGCTCAGCGACTGGCTCCGCTCGTCTGAATGTCGATCGGGTCTTTAGCGTTAAAGGCTTCGGTACGGTAATTACCGGGACGTTATTGGATGGTGTGATCAATGTCGGTGATGAACTGTATGTCTATCCCAGCGGTAAAAAAACACGAGTACGAAATATCCAAGTTCATGAGACCGATGTGAAAAGTGCCCAGCCTGGTCAACGAACGGCTTTAAACTTAGCGAATCTTTCCACCGATGAGATTCAGCGGGGGGATGTTCTGTCTATCTCGGAAAAATTAGAGGCAACGTGGATGCTGGATGTCAAAGTGAGTTGCTTGCCAGAAGTTGAAGGCGGAATTGGTTTGTGGGATCGGGTTCGTCTGTTAGTCGGTACGCGAGAAGTCATGGCTCGTACGGTTCCTATCGGTGTAGATTGGATTGGACCAGGAGATGAAGGCTTTTTACAGTTGCGCTTGGAAGAACAAGTAGCGGTCAAAGAGCGGGATCATTTCATTTTACGGGCGTATTCGCCAATGCAGACGATCGCCGGCGGAGAAGTCTTGGATGCGGCACCGCATAAGCATCGCCGCTTCAAAACTGAGATCATTGAAAGCCTGAAAGCCAAAGAAGAAGGCAGCTTGGACGAATTGATCACTGATTTTCTGATTAACAAGAAACAGCCGTTTACTAAAGCGAAAGAATTGCAGGAATATTTAGGCACAGATCAGGAAGAGTTGCAGCAAGTGCTGACTGAAATGATCAGTGAAAATCGGGTGCTTGAAACGAAAGCTGGTTATTTAGCACAGGCCAGTTATCAAAAATTAGCGGCGCAGGCGACAGAAATTTTATCCGCTTATCACAAACAATACCGTTTGCGTTTTGGCATGCCGCTAGAAGAATTCCGCTCCCGGATGCGGGAAAATTTAGCGGAAAAAGAAATCTCCGCGTTGATCGGGTTGTTAAAGCAGGGAACCGTCAAAGAAGCCAACGATAAATTGGCTTTGCAGGAGTTTGAGGTTTCCTTTAATAAATACCAGCAAGCTGCCAAAGAAAAAATTGAACAGACGTTAGCCAAAAGTGGCTATACGCCAGTCAAAAAAGAAGAACTGGCGGAGTTAGATAAAAATGCGGAAGAAGTTTTGGAAGCTCTGAATGGCGAAAGCGTCGTTTTCTTAACCCATGAATACGTCTTGCTAGGGAAAGTTTTTGCTCAAGCGGTCAAAGCGATCCAAGACTATATCGGTGAACATGGACAGATGACTTTAGGCGATTTTCGCGATGTGACAGATTCCAGCCGTAAATCATCGATGCTGATTTTAGAATACATGGACAAGCAAGGCATCACGAAACGTGTAGAAAATTATCGAGTCTTAGGCTAAGCCGGTTTGCGAAAATCGTTCTTCAGAGGGGGAGAAGCAGTGAGTATTTATTTAGACAATGCGGCAACAACGGCTCAAAAGCCAAAAGTGGTGGCAAATACGGTAGCAGAAATTCTCAGCGGTCAATATGGCAATCCGGCACGGGGAGCCCACGGGTATTCCTTAGCGGGCTTTCGTGTAGTGGAGAATAGCCGTCAGCAGGTCAAAGAATTATTCAAAGCGGGCTCAGAGTATGAAGTGGCCTTCACCAACAACGCTACCGTCGCCTTAAATGAAGTCTTAAAAGGCTTGATCCAAGCCGGCGACCATGTGCTGACGACGGATTGGGAGCATAATTCAGTTTTACGGCCTTTGTATCAACTGGAAAAACTGGGAGCGACCTTTGATGTGGTTACTAGTGAAGCCGTGACTGGACGCTTGCATTATGAAGCGTTCGCTGAAAAATTGCGACCTGAAACAAAAGTTGTTGTCTGCAATCATGCCAGCAATGTTACCGGGAATCTTTTGAAGTTGGAATGGGTCAAAACTTTTTGTCAAAAGCACGATTTGTATTTAGTGATTGATGCCTCTCAGACTGCCGGTGTCGTCCCGATCGATCTTAGTGACGGCAAGATCGCCGCAGTCTGCTTTACCGGCCACAAATCGCTTTATGGGCCACAAGGGACTGGCGGCGTCTGTGTTAGGCAGGATCTGCCGTTAGAGCCGCTATTAACAGGTGGCGATGGGATGCAATCTTTTTCCAAAGTTCAACCGAAGGAGCTGCCAACGTTATTAGAAGCCGGGACATTAAACGTTCCCGGAATCGCAGGTTTAACCGCCGGCATTGAATGGGTGCTGGAAAAAGAAAAAAAACTTAGCTTAGGCACGTATTTTTATCAAGCATTAAAAGAAATCGATGGTCTGACGCTCTATGGCGACTTTACTGAACCACGGGTGGATGTGTTTTCCATCAATCTCCCTGACGCCGAATCGGCGGTAGTCAGTGAGCTTTTGTGGGAAGAATACCAAATCGCCACGCGCCCCGGCTATCACTGCGCCCCTTTGATGCATCAGGCATTAGGGACGGCGGATCGCGGAACAGTCCGCTTGTCGTTATCCAGCTTTACGACAAAAACGGAGCTTGAGCTGACCCTAAACGCATTACAAAATTTAGCGCAACGTTAATTAGGAGGAACTTTATGTCAAAAGAAATCCAGCATATTTTAGCGAGTTTGCCGTCCGTGGATGTGCTATTAAAGCAACTAGGTAGCGACTACCCCCAAGGTGCCGCAAAGGAAGCCATTCAAAAAGTCTTGGCCAGCATTCGCAAAGAAGTAATCGATGGCACGCAAAAAAACGTGATCGATCAAGTAGAAGTTCTGACAATAATCAAAAAAGAATTAACTGAAAAGCAATTTTCCTTACGTCGAGTCATTAATGGGACAGGAACGGTGATTCATACCAACTTAGGTCGCTCTTCGTTGAGTCAAAAAATTCAGGAACAATTAGTTGCTACTAGCTTCCATTATTCAAATTTGGAATTTGATTTAGCAAGTGGCAAGCGAGGGTCCCGTTACAGTCATTTAGTGGCGATCGTCAAAAAACTGACCGGGGCGGAGGATGTTTTAGTCGTCAATAATAACGCGGCGGCCGTCCTACTAGTCCTTAGCACGTTGACGCAAGAAAAGGAAGTCCTAGTCTCACGGGGCGAATTAGTCGAAATCGGCGGAGCCTTTCGGATTCCTGATGTCATCACTTCCAGTGGCGGAACGATCAAGGAAGTCGGTACGACAAATAAAACCCATTTAGCCGATTATGAAACGGCTTTGACTGAAGAAACTGGAGCAGTTTTGAAAGTCCATACGAGCAATTATCGGATCGTCGGCTTTACCGAAACGCCAGAGTTAAGTGAATTAGCCGAGTTGGCCCATGCCAATGATCTGCCGTTAATCAATGACCTAGGCAGCGGACTGTTGTTGGATATGCGTCCGTTTGGCTTGCCCTATGAGCCAACGGTCAAAGAAGTTCTGGAACAAGGCTGCGATGTCGTCACCTTTAGCGGCGATAAATTATTAGGTGGACCACAGGCGGGAATTATCGTTGGTAAGCGAGAATACATCGAAAAAATGAAAAAAAATCAATTGCTGCGGGCCTTGCGGATCGATAAAATGACCCTCAGCGCATTAGAAGCAACGTTAGCCCTGTATCTCAATGAAAAGGAAGCTTTACAAGCGATCCCGGCGTTGCAGATGATCGGATTAAGTGAAGCGGATTGTCTGGCGAAAGCTACGGAGTTAGCTGCTATGTTAAAACCAATCAGCGGTCTCAGCGCCGCAGTAGAAAAAGACAGCAGCAAAATCGGCGGTGGTTCTTATCCGGAACATTTATTGCCGACCTATGCAGTCGTGTTGAATGGCCAACAATATTCAGCTGTTGAGTTGCAGGGAAAATTGCGCGAAGGGGCAGCACCGATCATTAGTCGGATCAAAAATGAAGCCAATCTCTTAGACGTGCGAACCATTGCGTCGGATGAATTTTCTTTGATTCAAAAGAGTTTACAAGCGATTTTTAAAGAAGGAAAGGAGGAAAAATAATTCAACCACAGAAACAATTAGTTGCGGTGTCTCATTGTATTTTGAATCAGAATGCGGTGATTCACGGCTGGGAGCGAGCACGAGGAGCTTTCCCCTTTGCCATCGAGCTGTTAAGCCGAGGGATCGCATTGATTCAGTTGCCCTGTCCAGAATTTTTAGTGTTAGGCGGCGATCGACCTCCAATGAGTTATCAAGAATATCTGACGCTTCCGGATTATCGTCAAACGTGTCAAAAGATGCTTCAGCCCATCATTCAACAGATTCAAGCGTATCAGGTAGAAGACTATCAGTATTTAGGTGTGATTGGGATCAACGAAAGCCCTAATTGCTCCATCAGTGACCAACGGGGTGTCTTAATGGAAGAATTTTTCGCCGCTTGTCAGGCGGCCGAGATTCAAGCACCTTATTTGGAAGTTCCAACTTGGTATAGTGAGGCTGAGCAGCAGGATTTTTCGAAGGAGTTGCAACGGTTTTTAGCAAAAGGAGGAAGAAATGAATAATAAAGCAAAAATTATCGCAATGTGTGCCATTGCGGTCGCGTTGAATGTTGTCTTAGGTGAAGCAGTCGCACTACTGCATATCCCATTACTGTTTTTAGATACGATGGGAACGATTTTTATCGCCGCGAATTTTGGTATGGGTTATGGTATCTTAACCGGCGTTTCAACGAATTTATTGATGGGAATGATCAGCGGTCCGTTGTCGATCCCGTTTGCGTTAGTCAATGTAGCGGTGGCAGTGGTTGTGGCGTTGTTGGCTAAGAAAGGCTTTAGTTATAAGAAAGCGTTGTTGGCGGGGATTTTATTGGCGTTTATTTGTCCAATGATCGGCGCACCGATTCGTTTAGCATTGTTCGGTGGATTCACCGGTTCAGGTACCGATGTCGTGATTATGGCGTTAAGGGCATCCGGCAAGGAAATGATCAGCTCGGTTTATTGGGGCGCGGTCACAGGAAATTTTGTTGATAAGATCGTTTCTTGTCTTTTAGTCTCGTGGTTTATCAAACTGCCACAAATGAGACGCTTTGCCGTAAAATGAGTATGAAACACTTCTAAAGCTAACGTGCTTAGCTTAGAAAAATTTAAGTGAGCTAGTGTCAACACAGAATGGTTGAGACTAGCTTATTTTTTTGTCTATTTTTCAAAATGACAAAACTGTTAGGTGATGGACAGTGGATTCAATGGTTGGATTTATAGGGATTTTGTATAGTTAACGTAGAAATTGAAAAAAGGAGCAAATTAATATGAAAAAAATCTTGATTGGTTTAGTGAGTCTTATCGTAATCGGTTTTGTCGGTTTGCAGATCGCAGACAAAGTGATGTCCAGCGGCGATGCGTACTATGTTCAAATCACTAATGACGGAGAAAAATATAATGGAGAAGACAGCAATGGAAATCCTTATGTCGATTATAAATATGCGTTGCCTGGCTATGATGAAGAAGGCCACGAAAAGAAATTAGACTTTAACGCGTCGAAGGATCGTCCGCTACGCCGTGAAGCGTTCCTCAAAGTGACGTGGAATAAAAACAAAGGCGTGACTTCCTATGAAGAGGTCCAACAAAAACAACTGCCGAAAAAAGCGGCGGAAAAATTAGGAGTGTAACGTAGGATGGAAAAAATCGTAACAGTTAATGAAGTGAGAAAAACCTATGGTAAAGGGAACCAGAAAAAAACGGAAGCTTTAAAAGGACTGTCCTTTGAAGTAGAAAAAGGTGAATTTGTCGGCATCATGGGTGCATCAGGCTCTGGTAAATCAACCTTGTTGAATTTACTAGCGACCCTCGACAAACCGACGGCTGGCAAGATTGCCATCAATCAAGCGGATGTTACGAAATTATCCGGCAATCAGCTAGCAGACTTTCGTAGTCGTGAGATTGGTTTTATTTTCCAAGATTTCAATCTATTAGAAAATTTAACAGCAGCAGAAAATATCGCCGTGCCTTTGTCCCTTCAAGGAGTCAAGCCGAAAGAAATCAAACAACGGGTCAAAGTGATTGCTGAACGTTTGTCGATCAGTGAGATTTTAAGCAGTTATCCCGCTCAAATCTCCGGTGGGCAAAAGCAGCGGGTCGCAGCGGCGCGGGCCTTGATTACCCAACCAACGATTCTTTTAGGCGATGAGCCGACGGGAGCCTTGGACTCAAATAGTGCTCGCGACTTGTTAGATACAATGGAAGAATTGAATCAACAGGATCAAGTTTCGATTCTATTAGTCACGCATGATCCTTTTTCAGCAAGTTATTGCCAACGAATTTTATTTATTAAAGACGGCGTGATCTATCAAGAGGTCAAACGCGAAGATCAAACACGGGAAGCTTTTTATCGTCAGATTTTAAGCATTCTCGGAAATCTGGAACAGTAGGGGGAATTCGATGCTTTTAAAATTATCACTTACTGGGATCAAAGGCCGTTTGCGTGACTATATCGTGCTCTTCTCAGGTCTAGTCATGGCTTCGGCGATCTTTTATATGTTTGAATCGTTAGCAACGAATGAAGTCTTTCTGCAACAAAATTCGATGGTCAGTTCCGTCGTCTTTATTTTTCACTTAGGGACGGTACTACTATCGATCATTACTTTTGTCTATATTTTATACGCCAATTCCTTTTTAATGACGATGCGTCAGAAGGACTACGGCATGTTCATGATGCTGGGAGCAAAAGGCCGGAAGATTGCTCAACTGATCTTCGTGGAAACTTTTGTCGTCGGTGTCGCAGCAACAATTGTCGGTATTTTAATAGGTTTAGGTCTGACAACGATCGTGGAAAAACTGTTGACGAAGCAGTTAGAAATCGCCATCACGCATTTTTCAGCAGTCAATAGCAAGGCTATAGTGATCACCTTGATCTTTTTTGCCATCATCTTTTTATTGGCGGCGATCGTCAATGCAGTTATGATCGTGAAAAAACCAGTCCTTTCAATCTTGAAAGCCAGTGAAACACCGGCACCAGCAAAACGCAAAAAAGTCACATTATTCTTGGAAGCCGTGTTTGGTATCGCCTTATTGGCAGTTGGCTATGTCATGATGACCTTAGTCATGAAGCTAGCGTTTGCGGCGTTGGTGATTGCGTTGATCACGATCGTGGCAGGAACGTATTTTGTCTTCCACGCTGTGCTGATCTTCATTTTAAATTTATTGAAACAAACTGATTCGTTAGCCTTGAAGGGTTTGAATAATTTTACCTTCTCACAATTAAGCTTCCGTATTCAGGATTACACGCGCATCTTGTCGTTAGTGGCAATGTTGTTTGCCTTGGCGTTAGGAGCGATCACAGTCGGACTTGGCTTTAGAAATGAAATTCCTAAAATGACCAATCAAACGACTGCTTACGATTTAGTACTAAACGATAGCCAAAAAATCGCGGAGGATAAAATCGAAGCATTGAAGCCGACCTTAAATGCGACTTATCAACAAAAAGAAACTGATACGACCGTCTATTATGACAAGACGGAGTTTGATCGGACACCTTTAGAAAACAAGGAATTTGTTGATAATCACAGCACCAAAACGGTACGCTACTCGGGAGAAGAATTAGCCAAAGACGTCACTAAACAAGACGCGTTGCGGCAATTAGAATTGCCGGAACAAAAAACCAAAGAGCATCAATTGGTTTCACCGGAAGCTTTCGCCGCAGTTCAAGGCAAAGCAAGTACGTTGCAAGTGGTTCAGGTCAAAGATTTTATAACTGAGAAAAAGGCTTTGCAAAAACTAGCGGCACAAAATCTTAAAAATAATCCAGCTTTAGAGCAAGAAGTCGGCTTTACGCAGAAGTCATCAGTTTATGAAGTCTTTAACTCATTATTCTCCGGCTTTGAATTTATGGGCTTCTTCTTAGGAATCGCCTTTTTGACGATGCTGGCCAGCTGTTTAATGTTCAAAATCCTTTCAGGTGCTAAAAGCGACGTTCGACGCTATACTATGCTAGAAAAAATTGGGACGCGGCGCCAGCTGTTAACTGCTTCAATCCGGAAAGAAATTGGTATCCTCTTCTTAGTCCCAGGTTTATTGGGAGTGATCCACGTTTTGTTCGGGCTACAAATGTTTACAACGCTGTTAAGTGAACCCTATAGTAATATCTGGGTACCATTCTTGATTTTCTTTGTTTTATACTTTGTTTATTACTTGCTGACGATTTGGATTTATACCGGAATCGTTATGAAGCGAGAAGCTTAAGCGAATGTGACAGAAGCAACTTGTTTATCCATAAAAGGAGAACGACACCGGTATCCGGTGTCGTTTTTTTGTTATTTTATAGCAAATTCTTAAGAATGTGAATTTTTTATGTCTAAGAAAAATTTTAGTTGACCTGAAGAAGCAACGCCGGGCGCGGATTTTCGATTAAATTTTGAAAGTAAATCCGGTATTTTTCTGAAATTTATAAAATTGCGCCGGAATCACCTATTCTGACGGTATTTTTTTTAAAATCTGCTATAGTAGATACGGACAATTTAATAAAGAAAGAAGTGTTCCGGATGGACCGGGTAAAAAAAACTTTTACGAATCGTTGGCTGATTCTGTTAACGGTCAGCGTATTATTTTGGGCAAAAACAATCTTCGCGTATTACGTCGATTTTTCATTAGGCGTGCAAGGATCGGTGCAATATTTTATTTTGTGGATCAATCCGATCGCCACGACTTTGTTGATCTTTGGTCTGTTTCTTTATGTTAAAAAGATCAAGCCAGCCCTAATTTTCTTATTTTTACTAGACCTGCTGAATACGGTGATCTTGTATTTGAACGTGATTTTCTATCGTGAGTTCACTGATTTTGTGACAATCAAATCGGTCTTAGGTTTCTCAAAGGTCTCGCAGGGAATCTCCGGCAGCTCCTTTGCCTTGATGAAGGTGCATGATGTGTTATATTGGATTGATCTGTTGGTATTTTTAGGCATCTTGATCTACATTTTCGCGAAAAGAAAAGAAATCGTCAGCAAACCGGTCAAAAAGACCTTCGCGATTGCGATCAGCTGTTTGTCGGCCTTGATTTTTTCCGTGAATTTATCCATGAGTGAAGCCAATCGGCCGCAATTATTACAACGGACCTTTGACCGCTCGTATATCGTTAAATACCTCGGTTTAGACGCCTTTACAATTTATGACGGGGTCAAGACAGAACAGACCAACAGTGTGCGGGCTCACGCCTCAAGCAACGGTCTAACGGATATTTTGAAATATACGAAGCAACATTACGCGGCGCCTGATCCAAGTAAATACGGCATCGCTAAAGGTAAAAATATCATCGTGATCCACTTGGAAAGCTTCCAACAATTTTTGATCAATATGAAGGTAGATGGTCAAGAGGTCACGCCATTCTTAAACAGTATTGAGAATGACAATAAGCAAACCTTAGCTTTTGATAACTTTTTCCACGAAGTTGGCCAAGGGAAGACCAGTGACGCCGAAAACATGCTAGAAACCGGAACATTCGGTTTGCCACAAGGTTCACTGTTCACGCAACTAGGTAATGACAACACCTTCCAAGGGGCACCAGCCATCTTGAACCAGCAAGCCGGTTATTCAAGCGCCGTGTTCCACGGAAATGTCGGCAGCTTCTGGAATCGTGACCACGTTTATAAAAATTTAGGCTATCAAAATTTCTTTGACCGTTCGTATTTCAACGCTTCGGATGAAAGCCTAGGCTACGGTATCTTGGATAAAGATATGCTGAAGGAAACCGTGGGACACTTAGAACATTTGCAACAGCCTTTTTACTCAAAATTCTTAACGGTCACCAATCATACGCCTTATCTAACCGATGATAAGAACTTTAATTTCCCATCATTGAAGACCGGCGACAGTACCGTCGATGATTATGTGCGGACGGCTCATTATTTGGATGAATCTTTGCGTCAGTTCTTTGATTATTTGAAAGCTTCTGGCGTGTACCAAAATTCGATCTTTATGATTTACGGCGACCACTTCGGGATCTCCGACAGCAACAATAAAGATCTAGCAACAGCCTTAGGCAAAGACCCAACGACTTGGAGTAAATTTGATGACGCGCAAATGCAGCGGGTGCCATTGATGTTCCATATCCCTGGTTATACCGGTGGCGGAATCCAGCACCAATACGGCGGTGAGATCGATGTCTTGCCAACCTTGTTACATTTAGTCGGCGTAGATAGTCAAAAATATATCCAGTTCGGGACCGATCTGTTTTCACCAAAACACGACCAAACCGTCGCCTTTAGAAATGGTGATTTCGTTTCGCCAAACTATACTGAGCTAGGTGGTCAAACATATGATAATAAGACCGGCCAAGTCGTTGATCCGAAAGCCCTTGGCATCGCGCCAACGATCGACGCGGAACAAAAACAAGTCAAGCAAGCCTTGAGCCTGTCAGATAAGTTGAACCAAGAGAATCTCTTGCGGTTCTACACACCAGCAGGCTTCACGCCGGTTGATCCGAAGAAATACGATTATCATGATTTAGACCAGAAAAACGCCGCCATCGAAAAGCAAAAAGGCGCGCAATCAACCAGCATTTACTCGAAGAATGGCAATAAGACCACAGCAGCCTTGTATCCGCCAATTCAGTAAGCCAAAAGCAATCTCGTTTTTACGGGATTGCTTTTTGTTTGGCGTCGACCACAGCGAATTAATTGCCTTCAAGGAATTTTCTTCGTATGATTGATTTATCAAGGAAGTAGGTGAGAGGCGATGGCAATGATCGAAAATATGATCCAACATTTTTTTCAACCAATCGTATTATTGTTAGACGTTCTGTCGATCGGGATCATTATCGTAGGGGCGTTTCTTGCCTTTATCAAACTTATTCCTCGCAAAAACGGCAAAGCTTTTCCATCGATCTTGCAGAAGAATAAATATATCAAAGCTTACTTAGGCAGCTATATCTTATTGAGCTTGGAATTTCTGATCGTGGCCGATATTATTGAAACGATCGTCAATCCAACCTTCCAAGACATTCTCAAATTGGCCCTGATCGTCTTGATCCGAACGGTGATCTCGTATTTCTTGAATAAAGAAATCAACGAAGTAACGGATGAGCAATAGGAGTTTACAACAGTAATTTTAAAAAGGAGAGAAGAACCCAATCAACGGGAATTTCTCTCCTTTTTTTGCAGAAAATTGTTATTGATTACTAAGTAAAGTAATGGTATGATTATCTTGTTTCGGGAGTGGATGGGTTCTGGTGTTCCCTCTGGTCTTCAAAACCAGTATGAGGAGTTAAGAGCTTCTTGGGTAGGTTCGATTCCTACACATTCCCGCCAATATGAAATGTATATCCGCTAAACGTTGATGTGATGCCAATCATGACAATGTTTAGCGGATTTTTGTTTACGCTTATAAAATGAAGAGTTGAAACTTGAGATTAAACTTTTCTATTCAAACCACAATTTCATGAGGATCATAATGAAATTCATATAAGGAGCTAAGCTATGATGGTGATTTAATGATTGAAAGTTCGGTAAATTGGAGCAATTGTGTAACTAATGACTATAAAAATAAGGCTGCTTTTTTTTTTTATCCAAACAGAACGCTCGAATAATTTAAAATTGCATGGATTAAGATTGGGACAAACAAGGTTCCGCTCTTTTTATAAACCAGAGCAAATAATCCACCGCCAATAATCCCTTGACCCAATAAATTACTTGAAATGTTAGTAAACAAATCTGCTAGGGAACCGTTTGTAACAATTGTTGGCAGTAGTCCGTGCATAGCTCCGAATAGCAAGCCACTAATGATTATTCCTGTTCCAAAACCATATTCTTGATTTATTTGTGTGAACAAGAACCCTCTGAAAATAAATTCTTCAGAGAAGGCGACGATCACTAAATAGAAGAAAGCTAAATAGTAACCTCTTACTGTGAAGTCTCCGTGAGACAAAAACATAATTAAATAGACACCTAATAGTAGTATACTCGCCAATCGAGAATTTTTCGTAAAGCCCATTTCGCTTAATGATCTGTTTTTTAAAAAGAGCAAGGTAAAAATTAGGATGACAAATAATAGATTAATTATAGTGTCTGATAAAAACTTAATCCAAATATTTTGTGAGGTGATGTCGTTTAACGAAATTAGCCAGCCTTTGTTCCATAAAAATGAAGTAGAGAAGTAAAAAAATACCCCATAGAGAAAAGTCAGGCTTACAGCCACTAATACATTTTTACTAATTTTCATCATTTTTTCCTCCGTCATATGCTTATACAATCTGTCGCTTCTTCTAAAAAAGAATAGGATTTTTGAATCTATAAGTCAATATAAATTCCACTAACGGACGGACTGACCGACAAAAAGGTCGGTCAGTTAATATTTTTGTGTCCCTCAAAAATGCGGGACGCAAACAGAGAAATACGCAACGTTTTCCAAAATGGAAACAGTTCATTTTAATAATAAAAACCACCGACACTTCAGCCTCGGTGGAATATAAAGATATTGCCTTTATGCTGAGGGAAATACTGCAGCAAGCACTACAAGTAGTCCGCTATCACTTTCCTTTATTAATATAAGGAAACAAAACTTGGGTACCAGACGCAATTTATAGATTTAAATAATTTTGACGTTTTTAGGGACAAACATTGATTTAATGCAGTAAAAAGCACACAAAGAGAAAGATAGTTATTTAACGAAGGCAATCAAGAAAGTAGAAGTTAAAAAAAGCGCTGAGTCATACCGTGATCGTCACTAAATTGGATTAGATCCCATAGATTTCCATACAGATCTTTAAATACGGCAACTTTTCCATAATCGGCCTTTTTTGGAGGGCGGACAAATTCAATTCCTTTTGCAACGTAATTGCGATAATCACGATCAAAATCATCGGTTGCCAAAAATAGAAAAACTCTGCCGCCAGCTTGGTTTCCAATGAATTTTTTTTGTATGGGCTTGGAAGCTTTTGCTAACAAGATAGTTGTTCCGGTTGAATTGGGCGGGGAGATTACCACCCAACGTTTCTCTTGCTCTGGCTGATAGGTGTCTTCGATTAATGCGAAGTCCAATTTACTTGTGTAAAAAGCAATCGCTTCATCGTAATCATTTACGACTAAGGCGATGTGAGCAATAGTTTGTTTCATAGTGAGGCTCCTTCAAAAAATTTTATCAAACGAATAATAGCATAGCCGGCTAATCATATTTACAGTGAAAAATCCCGCTTATTTATATACAATCATTGCGCCTAGATAAAATAGAGAACCAGTAAATTGTATTTCAATAACTTCTATATCGGTTGAAGCCAAGAATGCAGCGATTTTGTTGTCTAACCCATTTTCTGTGAATGACGTAAATGTTTTTGTTTTCATATGAGACCTCCGAATCGTTTACTTTAACTATACGCGCCTGAATAAAAATACGAAACAAATTTTAAAGTTTATTTACTCAACCTATCAAAAAATACAAGAGATTGCTCTCTTGTATCATCCGTTCTAGTTATGCGCAAAATAATCATCGAGGTACGTTTTTATGGCCGTGAAATCTTTCGTCATAAACAATCTTGCGGGTACCTTGATGATTGGTAACTCATTTTCGTTCTCGAAAGGCGTGAATGGGTCGGGAACAACTAAATAATCCACCGTGTCTTTGTCACGAATGTAATTGATGGAGACATCATAATCGTTTGAAAAGTATTCTTTTAAATCCTCGTTATTTTTAAGTAGTGGAGCAGCAGAAATGGAACCATAGTTTATTCCAGTACTGACAGTCAATACAAAACATATTTTCTTCATAATAAATCCCCCCTATAACTAATCATAAGGTTATGTAAGCGTTTTGTAAACAATAGATTTGATAGCTAAAAAAACAGCTATGATTAGCTGTCGAAATTGGCTGAAGTTTTAAAGAATGAGGGCAAGAGCAATAAGCAGATAGCTTTTTTTAAAGTCCTTTTTGACTAATACAAAGAGTGTTCCTGTTAGTAAAGAAAAGAAAATCGTGAATAAGCCGCCGGAAAAGCCTTGAAGCAGAAAATGGATCAGTCCCCACGTTAACGCTAGAAAAATTCCTCCACTGGGAAGATACGAGGGGAGTGAGAATTGGCCTTCAAAAAAAGCTTGACCAAAACAAATCGTTAGTAGGATCAGCTCGCTCTCGGCAAGGTAATAGATGATTCTCATGATCAAGGCCAACACACTCTTTTGAAGATCACCGTGAAACTCAACTAGCGGTTTGAACCCTTGGAAGAGGATCGAAGTAACAAGGATCAAAAGTATAAAAATTGCTCCAATCATGATTAAACGTCTTTTATCTAAGTGAACGCGGACGTTTACTGGGTCAAATGAAAATTTTTTTATTGGCATAATGCAATATCAAATAACTAGCGATGAACCACAAAGCAGCCGTCAATCCCGCATGTAAAGGAATCGAAGGGCTTACGTTGAAGATATTCAAGAGGACTATCAGGATCAATTCTAAACTAAAGCCGGCAAAACTATACAACCCTAACCACAAGAATTCGATTGGAGCCGCTTTTTTATTATTCAACAGAGCACCCACCCTTTCAAAGAATCAGTATAGCATAAATTTAACAGATTAATGATAAAATAATTAAAAAAAGATGTGTAAATCAATTGTGTAGGGATTATTCTTCAGCTGAGGAAGGGTCGTTTAAGATGAAAAAAAAGAGAGTCCTCCCTTACTCCATTTTAGGTAATTATCAAATAATCAGCGATAGCAGCCTTGATCGTCGCAAAATCTTTCATCGGAAAAAACTTATGGGTATTTTGATTACGGGAGGCTTATTTTGATTGAAAAAAGGGGGAAGTAGTTCGGTCACGGTTAAAATCGACCCACTTGCCTTTGTCTCTGATGTAATTAAGTGAACATCGTAGCAGTTGAGAAAATTTTTTTAAATCCTGATTCCTTCTGATACCGGGTCTAGAGAAGAGTGAGGCATCGTTTCTTTCTGATAGCTTAGTATTAAAAAAAGTTTCAACAGAGCTTTTCAAACAAAAAAAGAGGCTAGGCCTCTTAAAAATCCTAAAATTGAAAGATAAAGAAACAACTGTAGGCGACATATAGACAACAAAGTGCAAATGCCAAACTGCCTTAGAGACCCAGCATGATAAAGCCCGACGTGCTTTCATTTCCTTTTTGTCTGATCGTTGTGAAGGTCCGTTTCGTTATGAAGAACTGCCAACCACTTAGTAATAAAAAAAGCCACCAATCGCGTAACTCATCTCAATCACTCCTTTAGATAATTATACTACTTAGTGATAGCGCTATCAACAGAATCTCTTACATCTGTCGATAGTAAAAAGAGCGTAATTCGTCGATTAGTTTGAAAGAAATCCTTCAATCATTCCCAAGAGCATCGGCATCAATCCACTGATAGAAACTAAGATAAGAGCAATCTTTTGAAGTAAGGTTAGTTTTTTAAAATCGCGATAAAAAGCGTAGACCATAATTAAAATCCCTACACTCGTTAGGAAACTGAACAAAATATACAATGTTTGCATGTTTTTGTACCTCCGTCATCATAAATTCTAGCAAAAAAAGGCGGGGAGGGGAAGACTATTAATGAAGACGAAGGGTTAAATGACTTTTTTATGGAAGGCGTTTTGATCATTTAGCTATGGACTTTGTAAGTTTTATTAAAGGAAAGCGCTTGCTTTTTAACTGTTGCTACTAATTAACCAATTTAGGTAGCAATTCGTTCGAAGGCATGTTAAAGTAACAAAGTAATCGATTTTGAAATGTGATTTGAGCCTAGATATTTAACCGTATTAATCTCCTTTTACTATCAACAATTAATTGCAAATAAGAACGTACTTTGATACGTATCAGGAGGAAATATTTATGAATAACGGTACTGTAAAATGGTTTAACTCAGACAAAGGTTTTGGCTTTATCACTGGTGAAGATGGAAATGACGTATTTGCACATTTCTCAGCTATCCAAGGCGACGGCTTCAAAACTTTAGAAGAAGGTCAAGCAGTAACTTATGATGTTGAAGAAGGCCAACGTGGACCTCAAGCAACTAACATCGTTAAAGCTTAATTAGATAAACTATAAACCGTCTCCTCCTAGGGACGGTTTTTTATTGTCCGGGGAAGGTACTTCTGGACCACTGTTTATTCGCAAAAAGGAGCTGGGACATTTTTATAGTCCCAGCTCCTTTTTGGCTTATTCGGTAGCTTTATTCTTAGCTAACGCATCATATTTCTCAGCTTTTTCTTTCAAGTCTTCCATATATTTTTCAAATTCTTCGATTGAATCGAAACCATATTTCTTTTTGATATAAGTGATGACAGGCATTCCTTTATCAAAATCCTTTTTTAAATTTTCTAACATTCAATCAGCTCCTTTTTTTGATTTAAATAGCGATTCATCGGCGGAGGAGTAATAATCAGGATTCAATTCACCTTCATCACTCACACCCAATAGTGAAACTAGCATCGGACTAAAACCTAAAATGCCTAACAAGATGGCGAGGGGAATAAAGAAGCGCTTTTTTTGAAATAATGCTTGTTTGTTCTTCATTGTTAGTACTCCTTCTAAAGTTGTATTAATGAAGAGTCTTAGCAATTGAATCATGTCTCATAAAGAAATCTATCTTTAAAACTAGCGGGACTCACCTTTCTTTTTGAATCAGCCGATAAGGCGACTATTTGATCTATTAAAGAAAAATTTTCGCAGAGCGAAGTGCCGGGTGTTTAAGCTTGATTCTTCTCCGCCTTTACAATCAGCATCATCGGGCGGCGCATTTCGTCTTTCATGCCAGGGATATCCCACATATTCTTCGGTGGTGTGGGTTCTACGATCCGTTTGAGCTGAAAGCCATTTGTTAATAGGCTATCCAGATAAGTAGTCAATGTACGATGATATTTGGTGACATTCGCGCCTAAAAAATGGGCGGTCCGTTTTCCTTCATAAAAATAATTATCCACTGGAAAGTGAGCAATCGCTCCTTTTTGATCGTAAATCCAATCTTGGGTTCCTTCTGCAGTAAAAATAGGATGTTCTACTGAGAAGATTAATTGCCCAGTTGGAGCCAACCATTTGGCGATGTTTTTCGCTAGTGCAGTGAAGTCCTCAATATAATGAATCGCTAATGAACTGAGAACAATATCAAAACTTCCAGCTTCAAAGTCCACTGTATCGATACTATCGTGGAGATAGACCACGTTTGCGAAGCTATTTTTTTGACGAGCGACCGCCAACATTTTTTCTGAAAGATCAACTCCGACGACAGATGCTGCACCATGCTCGGCAGCATATAGACAGTGCCAACCATAACCACAGCCAAGATCCAAAACTCGTTTGTCTTTAAAATCGGGTAGTAAGGCTTTCAAAGTCTGCCACTCACCGGCACCTGCCAGCCCTTGTTGGCTGCGAGCCATTTGACTATAGCTTTCAAAAAAAGCATTATTATCATAAATATTTTTCATTGTATTTTCCTCCATGTAATTGATAGTTGTTTTTAAATTACATGGAGACAGTCTCTTTTATGAGCAATCATAGAGTGACCCCGCTTTCATTATATTTCATTCATCCAATACGTTCGATCAATCGGTTCAACAAAAATTTCTAAATCGACACTTTCGTTTTCCGCCAAATAGGTGATGCCGTGGATCAATAGAAATTTATTTGGTTCTTTGATTTGTAATGTGTCGCCGACATGAGGAATTAAGGAAAGAGCAATCGTTTTTTCCTCTTTACTATTGATGATATTTTTTAAATTGGCTTTATACATACTGCTGCCTCCGATCACTTTGTAAACACTTTAAGTTTAACACAGGATACGGAAGTAGAACGGAAAAATAAAAAAAAGACCGTCATGGAATGAACGGTCAACAAGTGAAAAAAACAAATTATATAAAGGAAGGGCATTGCCCATACTTGTACTATAATGGGAAAGGGCTTTCGGTGCAATTATTTTGCTTAGCAGTCAAATATAAAAGCCGTCGCAGGGCAACGACGGCTGGAGTCCTGGGAAGGAACTCGGATAAACAAATGAACTACTGTTACCTTAACGGATTGAAAAAAAAGATTCAAGAATAATGCTCAAAAAATCTCAGTATAAAAGCGGATTATGGCAAATTTTGTATAGCATAGTTCGCTTCTGTCGCAGTGAATTTTTCACCGTATTCCGAGGTTAGCTGGTCATAAATGCTTGCTTTTGACATGTGCATCCTATCAGAATAACTTTCGGCGCTTCTTAAGGCGGAACAATAGTCCGAGGGAACGTCTGAAGCAGATTCATTCGCGGGTTGAGAGGACTCGATCGTCTCCAATTCTACTAGTGTATCTGCCGGTGTTTCCGCTTTAGCCGGAACGGCCTTGGGAGCGTTTTAATTTCAGCTGCTTCATGTTGTATATCTGGTAAAACCGAACTTTGAGTCGTGTCCTCAGCAAGATTTTCCTGTTCTTCAGCACCCAGACCAGCTGCCAGCCCACTAACGATTAAGAGTAAGACAACTCAAAAACTGACTTGCTTGTAAAAAGGCTTCTTCATTTTTCGCTGATAATTTTGTCGATTGTTAGCCGAAAATTTCTTTTTTATCCTGACGCCTCTTTTATTTTATCATTCAGTCTTAGCAAATAATAATTATTTTTAATTTTAAGAACGCTTGTTATTAGCAGATAATATGATATTTATTTAGAAATAATTGTTATCGAATTTTTTTATGAAAAGGTGATTTCGTTTCACAGATTCTTGCTTTTCCTTTATAATTTAATTAAGGAGGCGGTTACAATGATTAGTAAATACAAAAATATTCTAGTGGCAATCGACGGGTCTGACCATTCTGAACGGGCCTTTGATGAAGCAGTTGAAGCGGCCAAACGTGATGATGCAAAACTGAATGTTATTTCAATCATTAACGACAGTGAACTCTCCACCAGCGCTTTTTCTTTCAGTAAGCTGTATGCAGCGGAAAAAGAGCAAATAGAAAAAGATTTATTGAAAAAAATTCAAGACGCGTCTTGCAGAGAATTAGAGAATGTAGAACCTTTTGTAGAGCTAGGAAGTCCAAAAGAAAAGATCATTGATTTTGCAAAAAACAATGAGATCGATCTGATTTTTTTAGGTGCTACCGGAAAAGGTGAGATTCGTTTGTCACGGATCGGCTCTACAGCGGCGTATGTGGTGAACCATGCACCTTGCAGTGTAACAGTCATTCGATGAAAGAAGGGGAAAAGATGAACAGTCGGTACAAAAATATTATGGTGGCGGTAGATGGCTCAGATCAATCTGAAGGAGCTTTTTTTGAAGCAATCGGAGCTGCTAGAAGAAATGAAGCAAAACTGTATGTGGTCCAAGTCATTGATGATTCGAGTATTTTAATGAGCTCTGCCCAACCAATGGACGATATTTTGTCCGAAGAAACCAAGCGGGCCAAACAATATTTAGCAAAGCTGGCAGAACGCGGCCGCTATCAAAATATGGAACTAGTTCAATACATCGGCAATCCCAAACGGGCCTTAACAGAAGAACTGCCTCAGCAATATGACATTGATTTGATCTACGTCGGTGCCACCGGTAAAGGCCGCTTCCAACGTTTATTAGTTGGTTCAACCACTGGATATATTGTGAATCATGCCCCTTGTAATGTGATGGTTGTGAGATAGAGAGACATTGACGAAAATTTTTTTCGTCAATGTCTTTTTGTGAGGTGAAAAAAACAATCTAGGAATGACCTAGCTACTTTTCTTGTAATTATCTAGGTCATGAGAAAGTGTTTTAGACACAAAAAGGCACCTACCGTGGATTCACAGCAGGTGCTTTTAACGCACATTCGCGTCTATCATTGATCAGTCACTCCTAATTCGTATTAAAGGAATTCATTTTTTCCCAAAATGGATTCTATTCTCATCACGCATACCATCCAGCTGAAGGTTATCAATAGGGCTAACTCCTAGATGAGTAAGTATTTTTCCAAAAGCATGAAATATACACCTATTGTCGTTTCTCATACGATTCAACTAATCGCATTGAAATACGAAATTGAATTCGCAAAGTTGGACTGGTATCCTAATTCGCATTAAGGGATTCATTTTTGGCAGACAAGGATTCTAGTCTTATCCTGTCTGTCTTTTCCGCTTAGCAAAAGATACGGAGTAAATGAAAGTCCGAATTAATTTTTTTGTAATTCTTGGACGGCTTGTTCAATTGTTACGCCAGTTGCCACATGATTTCTGTCTTTTTTATCAAAAACGATAAAAAGATTTAAATCCGTGTCTAGAGTGACGCGATATTGTACTTCTGTGTTATAGAATGTCATAATTCATTCTCCTTTCTTGTAGTGACGAAAGGCAACTATCACGTTGATAACGAAATTCCACCTATTAATATAACACAAACTTCAAGTTTTCACTAACAAAAAGTTTGTAAAAAAAGGTTAAATTGGAAGCGGAATAGGTTAAGATAGGCTAAAATTTCTTGCCACGAGGTCGTTTTCTTTGTCCATTTGCCGATTTCCACTTACACTTCTCTTTTGATAATAATTTTTAATTAGGTGGAAATGATGAAAAAGATTTTACGCACACTGGTGGTGCTGCTGATTCTGGCAGGTGCCGGCTATTTTCTTGTTAAAGCAAGCACCAACGGTTTTGAAGAATTAGAACAGACTCAGCAAAAAGAAAAAATCAAATTAGATGTCCCATTGGAAGATCAATTTGATGGAGATGCTTTAGATAATGGTTGTGAAGTCACAGCGCTTTCGATGTTGCTGCGTTACTATGGCTATCACACGACAAAAAATGAACTGGCGAATGAGTTAGATTATCAACCGCTATACACCGAATCAGGCAATCACGGTGATCCTCATTTGGGATTTGTTGGTGATATTACTGGCGGCGATGAAGCGATGGGTGTGGCGGTGGAGCCAATCGCGAAATTAGCCAAAAAATATGTTGGCGACGAGTATCAAGTGATTGCCAATGAAAAAACGTCCTTTAATAAAGTGATGGATATCGTTGCCAGCGGAAAGCCCGTTTGGATCATTGCAACGGTTGATTTCCAAGTACCGACGAACAATGATTTTCTGCTTTGGGAGACGGACCAAGGCAGCAGCTACGTGACGCCCTTGATCCATTCAGCAGTTATCACCGGCTTTCATCGCGAAAAAAAAGTGGTGTATGTCAACGATCCCTATGGTTACAAAAATCGCAAAGTCCCTTGGTCTGAGATGAAAAAGGTCTATCAAGAGACCGATCAGCAATCGCTATACTTGAAAAAAGCCTAATAAGACTGATCGTCAAAAAAAGGCTTACAAAAAGTCGCTGGCTTGTTATACTAGAATTAAAGGGGGAAGGCAGAATGAAAGAACGCTATGATAATATTCTTGTTGCGATTGACGGTTCTCCGCAAGCCCACCAGGCTATGATGGAGGCGGTTGAAGCCGCAAGACGAAACAATGCTCGTCTGTATCTCGCGCAAATTGTAAATGACAGTGGTTTATTAGTAAATAGTGCGACGCCTGTGTCCCAAATTATCTCCGAAGAAAAAAAGCTGCGTGTGAAGCGCTAGAACGAGAAGCCGCGGCAATTGATTATTACAACAAACAAATCATTACCGCTGTTGGCAACCCCAAAAGGTTAATCGCTTTTGACCTGCCAAAAACGTACAAAATTGATCTGATCTATATGGGTGCCACCGGAAAAGGCGCACTTGAACGAATTCTAGTGGGTTCTACGACGACCTATGTAGTCAACAACGCGCTTTGCAATGTCATGGTAGTTAAGTAAATACAGTCACAGGAGCTGGGACATTAATTTGTCTCAGCTCCTATTTCCGTATAAACGGTGTGACAGAAGTAGCTTCTTCGGAAATAAGCCGAAATTTCTTGAAGCTGAACACTTCTTTCCCAACCTCTTTTTATTTCTCTTGACCTTCTCGTTACGTAAAGGTGTAAGATCAATGAGTCAGGCGGATGAAGCCGTTGAAATAAGTGATCAGATAGGATGGATAAGATAGATGAATTACACAATCAAGCAAATGGCGGAAATGTCAGGTGTCAGTGCACGGACCCTGCGATTTTATGACGAGCGGTCATTATTGAAGCCGGCCTTTTTAAGTGAAGCGGGCTATCGTATCTATACTGAAAAAGAAATTGATCGGCTGCAGCAGATTTTATTGTATCGTTCGCTGGGACTGTCCCTGAGAACAATCAAAGAAATGGTGGACCGCCCTGATGAAAAAATTCAAGCGACCCTAATCGAACAAAAAGTTCAATTAGAGCAGAAACGGCAAGAGCTGGATCAGCTATTAAATGTGCTTGAAGACACCCTACGTTATTATCAAGGAGAGATCAACATGACAAATGAAGAAAAATTTCAAACTTTTAAGGCAGAGAAACTAGCAGAAAATGAAGCGCAGTATGGCACTGAGATTCGCGAGCACTATGGTACAGAAGCGGTCGCAGCCTCCAACGAAAAATGGCAAGGTATGCGTGAAGCGGACTACCAAAAAATGCAAGGGATCGAAGCGGAATTACTGGAAAAACTGTCGGACTATTTAGCCACACCCAATCAACAGCTAGGCAAAGAAATCGCAGCGCTACACAAGGCATGGCTGCTATTCAGCTGGAAGGAATACTCTAGCGCCGCCCACAAAGGATTAAGCGAAATGTATCTAGCAGATGAACGTTTTACGCGCTACTATGATGAAAAAAGTGGCATCGGCGCAACGGAAGCTTTGTATCAAATCATTCAACGATATGCTTAATCAGCAAATAAACCGACCTCATTAATCATTAATGAGGTCGGTTTATTTTTTAGCAAGCGAACGTAATGACCGTCGTGCTTCAGGTGCAAATTCTTTTTCGTTTAATAGTAATTCTTTGCTTTGCGGAAATGCCGAAAAACAAATCACTAATTTCCACTGAATCAATGGCTGATCAATCATCGTCTTTCTGACTTTTAGTAGTCGTTGATAAGTTTCTGTGGTGGCTAAGGACGGCTGATAAAAAGCCATATAGCCAATCGCATCCAGGATTTCACTTAACTGCAAAACAGAAAGGTTTTCTAGTGCAGCTAACAGGGTGCTAAAAATTGCCGGCTGCATCCGGCCTAGCGAACGAGCAATCAAATCGCGTGGTAAGGGAAACGATTGCTTTTTTGACGGCGGGATCGGCTGGCGATGTTGGTTGTTGCCGATCCGTGCTAGGTAGGCGATCATTTTTTTCGCGGTTTCTTGATCACCGCTTTCCAGCTTTTTGGTAATCGCTAAACGGGTGTATAAGGCTTTTTCAACTTGTAACTTTTTTAACAAGATATCTGTAGTTTTAGGTGTCAGTAGCAGCAGTTCAGCGGCAACAGAACGCTGCCAAGCTTCTTCTGAATAGAGGAGTTCTAGCAATTCATTTTCTGATTTGCTTTGGTAAACTGCTGCATAGTCATCGTTTATCTGGCCTCGTATTTTTCGTTGTAAATCCTTTTTCATTTGATCACCTCAAAAAAAAGTATAGCAGATTTTAAGTAGCATGGATAAAGCATTTTTGTGTTTTAGTTCACAAAATCGTTGCTTTATTAGATTGGCTATGCTATCATCAAAAAAAAGAAGAGGTGATGGGAATGAAAAAAGTAGTTGCGAATCCTGTTGAATTAAGAGATGCTATTCGTTGTGAGAAGAAGACTATTTCAATCACGAGTGGCTTTGCAAAAATGATTGAACCATTGATTGCGTCTCAAACCAAAAGCACTCAGCAAGCCAAAGAGTTACCGACCTTTGTTAAGCTGGCTTTAGATCCGCAAACAATGAATACTCTTTTTACTTCATATCAAGTAGAGCAGCAAGATGAAGTCAAAGGCTTAGAATTAAAATACGTAGGAGTTTAATTTTTTTACTCGTGTTTGTGAAAAAAATATCGAAGTGTTTAAGCAAGCTTGCGACGAAAAAGTTGTGAGCTTGTTTTATTTAGCCTTTTTTATTTAAAAATAACCATTTATATTATGTTTAAATGAGATAAAAAGAAAAATATCTGAGATGATATAGCGAAAAAATTTAGTAACATCGTGAATAAATTTAAAAATGTTAAAAAAACAATTTCTAAAATCGCCAAAAATAGAAAGAAATCTGGTAAAATATGATTATGAGGAAGACCTCTCTCAATCTTTCTTAGCTAGTCGAATGACTAGCATCCCCTTTAAGTGCCTTGGTCCCCAAGGTACTTTTTTTATTTGCCTTTTGATCAAAGGGCAGACATCTGTTTGGAAAGCGCTTTATAATTTCTGTACAAATGAACCGTTTTATGGATACAATGGAGTAAAGGGAGGTCTTATTATGAAAGAAGCATACAAAAATATTTTAGTTGCAGTTGATTCATCTGATCAGGCCCGAAGAGCATTTCAAGAGGCAATCGAGGTAACTCGTCGGAACGAAGCGCATTTGCATATTTTAATTGTCGCAGATACCAATCGACTTGGTGCGGAGCCCTATGCGGTGGACCATATTATGAAAAACGTTAATAAAGCCGCAAACGCTGTAGTCGAGTCACTAGAAGAATTGCTTCCGCCAGATATCACTCATACTTCAGTTATTGATGAAGGCAATCCCAAAGCGACTATCGTTGCTTATGCTGAACAAGAAAAAATTGATTTGATTATTATGGGGGCCACGGGGACGGGAACTTTTTCACGTTTATTGCTAGGATCCACTACCGCTTATGTTGTCAATAATGCTCCTTGTAATGTCATGGTTGTCCGTTAAAAAAAAGAATAAAAGAAAGGACACGCCAAGTGTGTTGGCGTGTCCTTTTAGCTGACAGATTGATAGCGTTCAAAATCAATCATTAATTTTGTTTTTCCTAAAACAGCGTACTTAGCAACAATTAATTGTCCTCGTTTGTTCCGCGTACCCGTTATTATAAGTTTCATCCCATCTTCTACATCGGCCAAAAAATTCAACGAATGACTAGCGATCAAGCAGTTGGTCTCTGCCAAACGAAAATAGACTAATGGGTGTTGAGAATACTGGATGATTTTCAATTTTGAGACGGTTCCTTTAAGTGTGTCCATCGGCCTTCCTCCTCGTGTGAATCCCTTTAAAAACGAGTTCGTCGTCAATCCGTTCAAATTGAAAACAAATATCTTTTTTGCGACCGGACTTTTTGGCAGGCATGATGAAATAATCACGCTCTTCGGCATCCATTTTTTCAGTTATTTGATTTAGAAACAGTGCTAAAGGAAGAGAGTCTTTGGCTAAAGAATCATAAGTTCGATAAAATAATTCAACAGAATCTGGACTAATCATAGACATGCTTATCACCTCAAAATCATTATACGAACATTTGTTCGAAAAGTAAAGACGTACTGCTTAAAAGTTTGTCATCTTAAGATACGCAAAATTCACTCAAAACAAAAAAAGAAACCTTTGGCTTAACAAAGATTTCTTCACGGTTATCGTATCAGAATAAAGAAATACTAAGTCTAATAGGAAGCTAAAAAGGCAGTCAAAAGACGCTAAACGGTACGACTTGGCTGGCGGGAAGACCAGCTGTAAAATTTTTGGTGAGGTCGTCGAGTTCTCCATTTTTTTATAATGTTACATGAAGCAATAACTTTATTTATAGACTGTACCATTCACCTATTTTTGAAATGAGAGTCAAGGTCTCGATACTTTTTTTGTCCGATAGGTGTTAAACCGTCGAGTTTACCAATGATTCTCCGATTTTTTTTGGGAGGGTAAGCAAACCCTGAATCAAGCTGTCTAATAGTTGCAAATTCTGAGTCAAAATAAATAGTGTTCTGTCTGATAAAATTTTTATCAATTTCCAACAAGATGTAGCTCAGCGGTCCATATTTTTAATAAACGCGCTTTTGCATCACTAGCATTTAGATGCTCAAGCGCTCAGCTCAACAGAAGGTCTGAAATTAAATCCATATCCAATCTAGGACATGTAGCATATCAATTTTTCCCGGAATAAAAAAAGAGGGCCTCAGCCTCCTTAACCACGAAATAATTTCCTTAAAATTACCTAACCCGCTTTATACCGACGTTTTCGGCATGTCTTTGAACCACGAAATAGCCACGAAAATACTTAAACCACGTAAAAACCACGAAATTTTTGTATTCTAAACTACTTCGTAATCCGCTTTAAATCAATGTTTCAAATATTTTGTCATTCCTTGTATACACAAATTCTTTGTTAAAACGTGGACGGCTGGAATCGAACCAGCACCTCTGTCTTAAATGCGGACTACATCATTGAACGAGTAAAACACCAAGTTTGAAAAATAAGGTTTATGGCGTTTCATTGCTTGTCAGTGAAGTAGTTAAAACACTGATATAATAGGTTTTTTATCATTATTCAAATTTTCAACTCATCAATCAATTTCAATGTTTTTCAAAAAAAACTAAACATTTTTCTAAACACTTTTTTTATTGATAATATTTGCCAGCAGCTTGATTGTGCTGGTTTTTTCTGTTTCATAGACTCCCGTATAAATATCTAAAGTAAATGCAACGGATGAGTGTCCTAGTAATTCTGAAACGGTTTTTGGATTCACGCCTTCACTTATTAAAAGAGTGGCGAAAGTATGACGCAAAGAATGAGGTGTAAGAACAGGAATGTTGATCCTCTTGCAAATTCGTCCCATCCAGCGGTTGGGAATATCCATATTGATAAACTCATTAAGTGGTGAGCTGAAAACAAGCTGCTTTGAACTCATTGTATTAACTCCGACTTGCAACATCGTTTCTCTTTGAATTTTTCGCCACGATTTTAAAACAGCGATAGTTTTATCTTCAAGAGGAATCGTTCTAAGAGAATGGGAGGTCTTAGGTTCCTCAAGATATAGCCGTCTGTTTTCCCCTCTGGCGAGTGTTTGCCGAATCTCCAGTGAATTACTGTCAAAGTCGATACAGTCCCATTGCAACCCTAAAATCTCGCCTTTGCGACAGCCCGTATTAGCCATTAAGTAAAGGAAGGCATAAATCTTATATGGCTCATTCTCTTTTGCGTCACTAAGTAAGAGATTTAGCTCATTTTTTGTAAAATACTTAATCTTTTTCTTTTCGAGATTGGCTTTCTTTTTGGGAGTCGTGACCATTCTTATAGGATTGGTCGTGATAATTCCTTGCTTGATTGCAAACTCAAAAATTCGCGAAATGTTGGATAACTGCAATCGGTACTCTTGAATCTGTTCACTCTTTTCATTCGCATACTGCTGTAAATCCACTGGCTTGATAGCTTTTATTTTTTGATCGCCAAAAGCTGGGAGTATATGTTTCTTGAACTGCAATTTTAAGCGGTTATAACTGGATTCCTTCACTGTGAGTTTATAGGTCACTAGCCACAATTCATAAACTTCTTTGAAGGTATCGGCACACTGTTTTTTAAAACCGTTTTTCTCAACTTCAACAATTTTACGATTATAAAATAGTTGGGCTTCTTTTTTATTAGAGAAGCCTTTTTTTTGTAAATTTACTTGCTTGTTTGTAGCGGGATCAATACCTAAGTAGGCTTTGACCATCCAGCGTTTCTCACCCTTTTTGGTTGTATAACTTGAAAAGGTTGCCATGATTTTCCCTCCTGGTGCAAGCCGTGGGGGCGGTGGGAGGAGGTTAGTCTAATGAACTTTGAATCAGTCTAATTTGATCCTGAGATAGTTTCAAACTATCTTGGATAATTTTGTTATCTTCTGAGACCCAAATTTTTTCATGGTCAGAGTTTTCAAAGGCAACAATTTTGATGACTTCTTTGCTGTCTTGATCTGGAAACAAAGGCAATAGTTTTTCGATTCTACTTTTAGTATCTCTTAATATCTCTGACAATTCATCTATTAAGTTAATTGAAACTCCCAATTCTATTTTAGTTGGAATTACGGTTATATCATTTGGAATAGAAAATTGTTGTAAGTCTGAAAGGATGCGATAACTACTTAAATCATTTTCGTTTTCTAAAGAGTCTAAGACTTTGTTTATCAAGTTTTGGTTTGTTTTCACATTTTTTTCATATTCTGAAAAAACTGTACTTTCGATAATGGATGAAAGTAAAAAATAGGAATCATTGTCATTATCGATTAGAAAGGGAGAAGTAAGATAACTACTTAAAGCTTTTTGTATTATTGTTTGTCGGTGTCTACTGGCATAGTTATAAGCTCTTTTTTCTTGTGTAGAATTACCATTTTTTTGTTTTTGGTACTCGATATGCTTTGTTAATATTTTTTCAGAAATTTTAATTAAAGAATCATCCATAACTAAATACGAAGAAGAAACACCAAGTTTTTCAGAAATTTTATTTATAGTTTCAATGCTTGGAGATTTTCTATTATTTTCTAAATCACTTAGGTAGCTTCTTGATATACCGATAAGTTTAGAAAAATCTGATTGATTAAGTTTTTTACTAAGTCTTAAAGATTTTATATTTTCACCTAAAGACATTAAAACACCTCCAAATATATTTAGTGACGCCGATGGTTGACATTGCGTTGTGTATTGAGATATACTTACATCATAATCAATGACGCCGATAGAAGCAATAATAAATTATTATTTTTTTAAGCTTTAGTGACGCCGATAGATTACAAAAAACTTTTTAGGTGGTGAGAAAAAATGCAATCAATGGAAGAAACACTAGCAACATGGCGTAAAGACGAGTTTAATCAAGCATTACAGATGATGAAGCAAGCAATCGAAGTTTTATCCGCCGACAAAGATATTGTTAAACAAGGTGAAGCAGCAAAACATTTTTCTGTTTCGGTGAATACGTTAAAAGATTGGGTATTACAAGGTGCGCCAGAAATTCGATTAGATTCAGGCATGCCGATGTATTCAAAGAAAGCTATCACAGAATGGTTATTATCAAAACAAAAATAATTGCAAGCCGTGGGGGCGGTGGAGTCGCAGAAGTCAAATGTAAGTCGCTAAAATTTATTTATATAGGAGGAATCAAGATGAATGAAGAACCAACAGTTAAATCAGTTTTACAAGAATTGTACGAGCTAACGCAAGCGGAGAATATCACGACAGACGGTGAACCGATCACATTGGCAGATTATCAGGATTTAATTTATCAGCAAGTGGATCAGTTAGCAGATATTCTGGGAATTGAATTAAAGGAGTAACAACCATGAAGGGCAAAAGAAAAAGCCTTAACTCAAACGCCGACCAAAGCACGAGTTAAAGGCACACAAAACGGCTACAGAGCCATATTCTTTTGTCCTTCCATTATACAAAATCAGGGAGGAAATCACAATGAAGAAGCAAACAAATTTAATGTTGTTTAGCATTTTAATCGGTGGATCAGTCACTTTTTTACCAACACCATTAAAAATAGCCATTTTAGTCAGCACGATAGTCGTTCTGTTTATGAGGTATGATTTTTACGATTACAGCCAAAGAAATGAGGGTAAGAGTAAGTGAATAAAGGTTTAGATGAAATAGAAATGGAAGCAATCCATTTGGGAAATGCTCTAAAAGGTTTGGAATTATTCGTTGATGATCGCTTTGGTGTAGTATCCGGGATTACTACAGATGATTTAAGTGCCCTAGATGGTTTAACAGCGGCGGTATCAAAATTTGCTAAACTGCACTCTGATAACGTGAAAAAGTTTAATGATGATGGGGATGATGATGATTGACCGATAACTACCAAGCAGCAATAGATTTACAGAAATCTGGATGGTCAATCTATCCACTTACACCAAAAACAAAAATACCACTAAAAGAGTCCAGCGGTTGGAATGATGCAACAAACGATTTTAATCAGATTAATGAATGGTGGGCAGAAGATCCAGCTAGGAATATCGGATTAATGCTGGAAGACCATAACATGATCGTAGTTGATTTAGATAAACATTCTGAAAATAAGAATGGTGTTGAAAACTATAAAAAACTCGCTTCAATGTATGATCCCTTTCCTACTACTTATACAGAAATCACACCAGGTAAAGGAATCCATTTTTTCTTTAAAAATCCTGATGGTGTCATCATTCAACAAGAAACGGGAGCTTTTGCGGATATTTTCGGTCGTGACGATAAAGGGAAAAGCCTTAGTGGGATTGATATTGTCACTAAAGGAGTACCGATAGCCCCAACAATGGTTGTTTCTGGAAACGTAAGGCGAGCTTATGAACCTATTGAGAATGTTTCTTTAGATAATGTCGCACTAGCTCCCGATTGGTTAGTAAATCTATTGCTAAAAAAACCGCAAGAAATAAAAACTCAATACAGACCGGTAACGAAAACAGGAACAGCCAAAAAATTGGATATGATCGTTCAAGGTGCTAATGAAGGTAGTCGAAACGATCACTTAACCAAGTTGTGTGGCTGGTTACTATGGCATGGTGTAGATAATCAAACATTAGCAGAATTGATTTATACAGCGAATGCATACAATGAACCACCATTAGAAGACAAAGAAGTGAATCAAATTATTCGATCGATGATAAAAAAAGATTTGAGGGGGAAAGTGCATGGCACATAAACATAAGCTAGATGGTGTTTTAGACTTTCCCGAAGCCAATGAACGTGAAGACAATATCATTGAACTGAAAGCCTGGATGTCACGATTGAGGTGCAATAAAGACGATCAGATTAAAAGTAACAGTGTTGTAAATGCAGAACTGATTTTGGCCAATGATAGTAATTTAGCTGGAACGATCGCATACAACGAGTTTAGCGGGTATATCCATCTATTAAAAGATTCTCCTTGGATTAATCGTGGTGCTGGTGAATGGGAAGACAGCTTTGAGGACGCCTTAACAGCTTACATTGAAGAAAACTACAATGTGGTCTTTGATGATAATAAAATCCACAAAGCAGTGGTAAATGTAGCTCGGAAGAATGTTTTCAATCCTGTAAAAGATCGTATCGAAAAAGTTAAATGGGATCGCAAACAAAGACTTGAAACGATGTTCATTGATTTGCTGGGAGTAGAAGATAACCTTTATACACGAGAAGTTACTAAACGTTGGGTAGTTGGATCGGTAGCACGAATCTATCAACCAGGGATAAAGTTTGAAATTGTTCCAGTTTTAGACGGGCCACAGGGGATTGGTAAGAGTACCGTTCCAGCGTTACTTTATACAGATGACTTTTTCACCGATTCGCTAGATTCACTCGGTGAGAAGAAAGACGATTATATGCAGCTTCAAGGTAACGTCATTATTGAACTAGGTGAACTATCCTCGATGGGTAAAACCAAAATCGAACAAATAAAAAACTTCATTAGTGCCAAGATAGATAAAATCAGACCGCCATACGGTCGGAATGTTATAGCTTGGGCAAGACAATGCGTATTTATCGGAACATCTAATGATGGCCAGTATTTAAAAGACGACACAGGTAACCGCAGATTTTATCCGTTACCTTGTAAAAATAAGCCGAAGATGAACCCGTTCAAAACGAAAGATGGATACTTTTTACAAGTATTAGCCGAAGCAAAAGTACTTTTTGATAAGGGACAACGAATTTATTTTATTCCTGATGAAGATGCAGACGTTTTAGAAATTGCGAAACAGTATCAAGCGGATGCTAAAATAGAAAACCCGATTAAAGAAGCAATCGAGAAATATCTTGGAATGGAAATTCCATATAAATGGGAAGAAGCCCCAGCATGGGCAAGACGTTCATATTATCAGAACTATCCAGATAGTAAGTGTAACGAGAAGAACTTGCAGCATTTCTACAATGGAGCTACCATGCGACAAGAACTTTATCTAGTGGATAGTGTACTGACTGCTGATATTTTAGAAGCTGTTTTTGATAAACAAGCTAAAGATTTATTAAATGGTCGATCAGATGCCGAAGCTAAGAGGATTGCTTTAATTATCACTAGTATTCCCGGGTGGGAACGGAAACAGCTATATAGTAGAGGAATGCGCCGAGGATTTTACAATAGAAGAAACGCTGGAATGAATAAAGCGAAAAGAAACGGAAAAACTTAACAGGTCTTAACGGGTACTTAACACCTAGCCCGTTAAGTGATAAACCCTACTGCCCCAAGGTATACGAAGATTTCTTAACGGGTTAACACCTAATTTCTTTAAAACTTTGGAGAGAACTATTTTATTATGCAGTAAGCAACTGACCGTAATGTTATCGGGTTTTACCCGTTAACCTGTTAAGAAAATGCTGGAACCCTTGTGCCCGTTGGGTTTGATTCTTAACGGGTACCTGTTAAGTGGGGTGTTAAGTAGGTGTTAAGTTTTAATAAGCACTCAAAGAAAAGTGTAGCATTTAATGATTTTAGAAAAGGTAGCTCAAAGTTAATCGTATCAAGGGACACAGCGATTTTGTAGCACTTGCGATTACAGTACATATTCGCAAATGGAGGGAGAGCAATTATGTTTAAAGAAAGCATTCGATACTTTAATGGTGAATCACTTAAAGAATACTCAAATGATCAAGAGGAAGTTGAATATATTAGTTATAAAGAAGATAAACAAGTTGTTGTTGCTTTTAAAGATGGAACAAGTTTAAAGATTCGTTCACCGTTTATGGAGTATAAATCTAAGTGGATTCACGATGAGTCTGACGAACTGCCGGGATTCGGGTGGTAATTTATTCCTCCCTCCCCCCTACTAGGGTCCAACTAATATACAAACCAAATTGTAAAGCATTGAACAAAAAGGGAGAAGGATATCATCAAACCGCAGAAGCAATGCAACAAACCAAATTGTAAAGCATTGATTGACTATGACAAGAAGTATTGTGAAAAGCATGAGAAGGTTCAAGCATCAAATCAGCGGTTAGATAGAAAGCGCAATGAAGGGAAGTATTTCCAATTCTATCAAAGTCGTACATGGCGGAAAGCATCATATCTATATCGGTTGAATCATCCGACTTGTGAGGATTGTCTACAAGAAGGTGTTGTAAGAAAAGCGGATGTTGTCGATCATATTGTTGAAATAAAAGACGATTGGGATAAGCGACTAGATGAAACGAATTTCCGGTCATTATGCCACGCACACCATAATTCTAAGACAGCCAGTGAAAGGCAGAGACGAGAAAAGGACACCCTTTGAAGTAAGGGGGCACTGTTTGAAATCTGCTGACAATCGATGCCCTCTCAATCTCGTATAAAAAACCATTAGGGAAAGCGTCATGGCAGTAATCTTGTTTCGTTTACAGTTGTAATTACAACTAAACTGATTTATAATGAAAGTAGGAGATTTAATGGAAAATAAAGCAGTAATCACTGATAAAACTGGGAAGCAGCGAACCATAACATTACCAGAATTTGGTCAAGTGACCATCCAAATGCAAAACGGGAAAATCATTTATATAGATAAATTAGACAAAGAAAAATTCTGATCGAAAAACGAAGGAATGTGAGCTTAATTGCTTACGTTCCTTTTTCTTTTGTCCAGAAAGGAGAGATATAATGGGGCACCCAAAATTATTAGATGAAACTACCGGAAATCTTTCAAATGAAGAAAAAGCAGTTCGTGAAGATGCCAGAGAAGAATTGTTTAAGCAGCAACCACTAGTGACTACTGCACCCCCCGCATGGATGGCGCAAAGCGCAAGATCAGAGTGGGAACGAATTGTACCTGTCCTAAAAATGGATTATCCACTAAGTGAAACTGACTACGGCTCATTGGTTGCCTATTGCTTGGCGTTTGCTCGGATCAAAACGGCAGAAGCCGAGATCAGAAAGCTAGGTACTTATATCACTGGTGAGAATGGCAGCAAAAAAATCAATCCAGCGGTACGTGTTCAATCTCAAGCTATGAGTGATTTAAAGAAACAAGCAACGTCACTAGGTATGACCTTAGAATCACGATCCAAGTTAGCTTTGAATAAGATGAAGCAAAATGAACCCGAAGATCCGTTTAAAGAGTTGATGGGATCATGAACGAATATATTCAAAAAGTTTTATCTGGTGAAATACTCGCACCTAAGAAGATTATTCAAGCGTGTGAGCGCCATAGAAGCGATTTAGAACGTTCTAAGTCAGATAGTTTTCCTTACATATTTGACGAGTCACAAGCTGTTAAGGCAATCAAATTTATTGAATTATTACCGTCAACAGATGGGAAAGCAATCAAGATGCTAGGTTTTCAGAAGTTTATCATTGGTAGTCTTTACGGTTGGCGGACTAAAGAGGGAAATTATCGGCGATTCAATCGGGCATTTATCAGTAAGTCACGAAAGAATGGGAAAACATATATTGCCAGCGGTATGGCCGCCAATGCGTTGATTATGGAACAGGAACCGGCAGAAAGCCGCCAAGTCTTATTCGTATCAAACGCCTTGAAACAAGCAAAGCTGGGCTATGATATGCTTTCCAACTCATTGAGAAACGTAGTCAAAACAAGTAAATTTTTGAGACCACAACTAAAAATTATGAACGCTAAAATCCAGCATTTACCCAGCAACTCTTTTGCAATGGCGTTGGCCAGTGAGACTAGTACGCTTGATGGCTTTGCACCAACAACCGCAATTCTTGATGAGTGGCACGAAGCGAAAACACGCAAGACTTATAACGTCATTAAATCAGGTATGACTCAACAAAAGAACGGTTTACTGTGTGTTATCAGTACCGCTGGGCTTGATTTAAACGTTCCGATGTATGAGGAATATCTATTGTTAGATCGAGTGCTTAAAGGGGAAGAGCAGGCAGATAGGTACTTTATAGCGATATGGGAGCTAGACGATCCAGAGGAAATTCACAACCGAGATACGTGGATCAAAGCGAATCCGATTTTTGAAAGTGAAGAAATCAAAAAAGTAATGATTCCAACCATTCAAGATGATGTGAACCTAGCGTTAAAGCAGAATAATCTTAATTCTGTATTAGTCAAAAACTTTAATCTATGGCGGCAAGCCAGCGAAAACAGCTATATGGCTGTGGAAGACTGGCAAGCTGTGGAAGTATCTCCGCAAGATATAACTGGTAAACCCGTGTATATCGGAGTGGATTTATCCAAGACGGACGATTTAACTAGTGTTTCGTGGATCGTTCCCTTAGATGATGGCAAGTTATATTGTGATTCTCATTCATTCGTAGCTACAAAATATGGCTTACAGGACAAAGAAAAGCGTGACGGGTTACCTTATCGTGAGTTAGAAAAGGTTGGCGAGTGTTCCATTACTCAATTAGAAAGCGGGATCGTGGACTATGACCAGGTATTCGATTTTATTCAAGGCCTAATTGAAATGAATGATTTAGAGTGTATGGGAATTTGTTACGACCCGTATAATGCCAATTCACTAATCAGTAAAGCTGAAAAAGCGAATTATTCCATGCTGGAAGTTCGGCAAGGCACATTGACTCTAAATGTACCAACAAGGACTTTTAGAGAACAAGTCTATGAAGGCAATCTTATTCATCCGAAAAATACGATCCTTTCTCATGCGGTCAACAATGCAATCTTGAAGGAAGACAATAATGGGATTCAAATCAATAAATCAAAAAACAGCAACAAAATTGATCCGATAGCAGCACTCATAAATGCCTATGTTTTTGCAATGGATTATTTCACCACAACGGAGGGAGCGAAAGCAGACAATGAATTTTACGCAAGTGAAGAATTTTCTTTTTAATAATGTTCACACTGTGCTCTTGCTTCTGGGGCTGGTATTGATCCTTACGGCAATCACTTTACTAACAAATGCCTACTATGGCTTGTTAGCGCTGGGCATTGTGCTTATTGGGATAGCAATCATGCTAAATACAGAACAGAAGGGAGGTTAAAAGATGGCATTCTTTAAAGCAAGACAAACAACCACTGGTGATCCCTTTTTAGATCATGTGGTTTCGATACAATCAGATGACTATACAACTAGCTTTATCAGTGTTCGGGCATTAAGGAATAGTGATGTGTTTGCAGCAGTGCGGATCATTGCTAGTGATATTGCTTCTAGTCCAATTCAATTAATGAAGGATAGTATGCCACAAGCGGATAATGACCTAGTGAAGCTACTAAATGAACGACCTAATTCAGAAATGGACGGTTGGCATTTCAAGTTTGCCTTAGCGGTGAATATGCTGCTAAATGGCAACAGCTTTGCGGAGATCAAGCAAGAAGGGGAAAAGGTTAAAGAACTTCACTTATTGCCTAATTCAAGCGTAACAGTCACACAAGCGGATAATGGCACGTTGTCTTATCAGATTGGTGATAAGAAAAGACGTGTGAAATCAGAAGATATTCTTCATTTCAAGTATTTCACCCAAGATGGTTTAACCGGATTACCGCCGTTGTATGCGTTACGTGATGAAATGAAGATTCAGCAAGCTGGCAATAGAACGCTGCACAATTTCTTTGCTCGTGGTGTCAGTGGATCGGGAATTTTAAAAGTCCATAAATCAGACTTAGACGGATCGGCTAAAAATGCGATTCGGGAAAAATTTGAGGAAGCCAATGGATCAAGTAGCGGTGACAATGCACTTAGAACGATCATTTTAGATGAAACGATGGATTATAAAGCGTTAGAAATCAATACGGACGTTCTAAAGCTGGTCAATTCAAGTGATTGGACTACAAAGCAGATTGCAAAGGCATTCGGTGTACCGATTGAGCGGCTAGGCGTTGAAAATGAACATTCCAGTACGATTCAAAGCAATTTGCAGTATATCCAAAGCACCTTGATTCATTACTTCAATGTATTTGTAAGTGAGTTTGATGCCAAAATTAAAAAAGATAATACAGATGTTTTTCGATTCAATTCGGAAGGTCTGCTAGAATCCGATCCAGAAACTAGAATCACTAACATTTTGGAACAAGTTAAAGGATCAATTCTTACAATCAATGAAGGACGTTCTAAATTAGGATTACCACCAGTAGATGGCGGCGATAGATTACTTGCAAGTTTGAATTTCACTTATCTTGATACATTGGAGAGATACCAGTTAGAGAAAATGGAGGGAACTATTACTGATGAATAATGAAGAAGAAAAAGAAAAGCGGCTGACAGAAGATGCTGATTTAGAAACTAAAAAACCAGCAGAGGAAAGTGACCAGTCAGAAGGAAAAACCATTTCAGGGTACGCCTTGAAGTTTGGGCAACCTTCAAAGGATTTAGGCGGATTTGTGGAAGTCATTACACCAGAAGCCTTGAAAGAGGTTGACCTATCAAATGTATTCCTATTACACAATCATGATTACAGTAAGCCATTAGCCAGCGTTAAAGCTGGCACGCTTAAATTAAATATTGATGATGTGGGTTTGCACTTTGAAGCAACCTTGAATGATACGAGTTATGCGAAAGATGTATATGAGAATGTAGAAAAAAAGTTATTGGACTCGATGAGTTTTGGTTTTGTGTTGGGGATCGATTCCTTCGACAAGAAAGAAGATGGTGAGGTTGTCCGATCCATTGACAAAATGAAAGCCTTGAATGAAATCAGCGTTGTGACCGTTCCCGCTTATGATTCATCAAACGTCCAAGTAAATAAGCGTTCTTACGAAACGTTTATGAGTAACTATCCAGCGAATAAAACAAACAAAGGCTTAGAATCCACTTCTAAAGCACAAAAGGAGAGTAAAAACATGGAAAAAACTTTAATTGATAATGAAAAAACAGAAATGCGTGGTTATGAAGATTATATCCGTTCACAGGGTGAAATTCGTGATGGTGTCACTACGGTGAATGCGGCTGCAGTTGTACCAGAAGAAGTAATTGGCGAAGTGTTTGACCTGAAACGATCCAATTATAACTTGGCTCAATATGCGACTGTTAAAACAGTATCGAATGGGCAAGGGAAATATCCAGTTGCTACAAATCAGCAAGCCGTCCTAGCCACTAAAGAAGAACTAGCAGAAATTGGTGATATTGATGCCGATATGTTTACACAGGTTGAATATAAGGCAGAAACACGTGCCGGAAAAATTGCTTTGTCTAATGAAGTTGTAGAAGATTCAGCGGTGAATATCGTTCAAGAAGTAAAAGAACAGCTGGCTAAGTTGGTTGAAAATACAGACAATAAACATATTATTGACTTGCTAAAAACCTTCACTAAAAAGACCGCTGCTACCTTAGATGATTTAAAACAACTTTACAACGTGGCGCTTGATCCAGCGTTAGATAAAATGGTTATCTTAAACCAAAGCGGATATAACCACCTAGATACTTTAAAAGATTCAGATGGCCGCTATATCCTACAACCAGATGTAACGGCACCAAGCGGCAAATCATTGTTCGGTATGCCAGTAGTATTGATTGCAGATACATTGTTTGCCAATCCAAAAGCTGGAACATTCCCAATGATTATGGGAGATATTGCTCAATCAGTGTTTGTCGCTCGTAGAAACCAAGTAACGACCCAATGGGAAAAATTTGATTATTACTCACAAGGTCTTGCGGTTATTGTCCGTAACGATTACAAAATGATTGATCCAAACGCTTCAGTTTATATCGAATTTACACCAGTAGTCACACCAGAAGGGTAATAAAAATAATTGGCGGCGGTTAATCCGCTGCCTTTTTCATTAGGAGGAATAGCATGGTACAAGTAAGTGACTTAAAAACCAGTATGCGGATTGATCACACGATGGATGATGATTTTATTCAGCAACTACTAGACACAGCCACACAATACATTATAAGCGCCATTGACTCAAAAGCAGGGACGGGCGTTATAGCTGCATACGAGCAGTTTGATTTAGCGGTCTCACTGCTTACGCAGCATTGGTATTTAAACAGACAAGAAGCAAGTAGCGACCGTATGCCAGTAACGGTGCAATCCTTGATCCAGCAAATGAGGGGGGCGTATTATGCCGATCATTAAAAATGTGAATGAATTGACCGAACGGATCGCCTTTAAAAAAATTGAGCGGATTAAAGATGAAAATGGTCAAGTGGTGGAAAAGGAAGTCACTGTTTTTGAGTGCTGGGCCAGTGCACGATCGCAAATGTTAAAAGATGTGGTTGCAAGTGTGGGAACAGTTCTCGAAGGTACGCTAACCTTTATTATCCGGTACGATCAGGATCATGATTTAGATAATACTATGAAGGTCGTATGGAAAAACAGACGGTATAAAATCATTTCAATCAATGAGGGAACAGCGTTTAAAGACTATACAACGATTATTGCTAAGTTGATTGCATAGACTGATTACAGTTGTAATTACAACTATTTTAAAGTATAATTAAGATAGTAAATGAAGGGAGTAGCTACCCAGATTTTACAGATAAATTTATCGAAATCTATTGTCGGACTGAAAATTGTAGGTGTGGTTGCAAGCATACTGGACTAAGGAAGATGATAGATCATGAACGTTCAAATTATTACTAGTGCGTTGGGACTGTTTAGACGGTTCTAGTAGCTGTTTGTGTAGAAATCAAAGAACACGTCTTTAAAGGACGTGTTTTTTTGTTGTTTTGATAGTAATCACCGGTGCGAGCACGCCATAATAATGGTGTAATTAACTTGTCGGATTTATTAATCAGCATAGGAAAATCCTAGCGCGGCCCATCTTTTGGTGGGCTTTTTTGGTATACTAAATTAAATAAAAAGAATGGAGGAAGCTGTTATGAATGGGAATCCACAAGGTATGGAATTATTACTGAAATGGTTTCAGTTTTTTGCCGTTGTAGTTGGTGGCATATTTGCTTTTTTGAGATATAATCATACGAAAAAATTAGAATATACTCAGAGCGAGCGAAAAGAATGGAGAATTAAGTTAAGAGAGTGCCTTGAAAAACTGATTATTTTGGATTTAAAAGGCAAATTTAAAGCAGATGATGAGACGATTGCTACAGTAAGAGCTTGTTTAAATCCGGATCAAAATAAAGATACATTGGATGGGTTAGTAATGGAAGAATTTTTAAACAATGGTAACTTGAAAAATCAAATATATTGTTTGCAATATTTATTGAAGTTCGATTGGGAAAGAGCAAAAATTGAAAATGAACTATTTAACTCGGATAAAGCTAAATTGGAAGAAAAATATAAAAAAGAATTGAGAACAAAAATTAAATAATTCCCCCACGGCTTATTGAAGTTTTTAAATCTAAACACATATCTAAACACTTTTTTAATTGACTGATTTTTTCAAAGATTTATCTTGAAGTAAAGAAGTGATTTAATTGTCAATCACAAATTGTTTTCTTGTAATAAAAAACACTATTAGACCAAATAATCGTTGGTTTAACAGTGTTTTTTCTTTGTTATCGCATTTGTAATTGTTATACGTGGACGGCTGGAATCGAACCAGCACCTCTGTCTTAAATGCGGACTACATCATTGAACGAGTAAAACACCAAGTTCATCCACGCTTAACAGTATAACGAACGAGAAATATTTTTGAAAGAAAAGTCGCGGACAATTAAAAAAATATTATCATTTGAGCATTTTTTTCTCGTATTCTTGCGCGAATTCATTCGCAATCATCCAGCCGTAAGATTCAGTAATCACCGCGGCTGTTGAACTGTTGAGGATATTACCGGCAACGGGAATTTTCCCAATTAAAAAACGAGAGGTCATTTGTCCGGCTTTTTGGGCTAAGAATTGAGTGGCCAGTGCTTTGGCAGCACCTTCGTCCAACTTAACGTGGAAAACTTTCCCTAACGCGATTACCATCGCGGTTTGAATCGGTACTAAAACTGCAGCATCTGAAAGTGGCAATTGGGCCATGCCCGCGCCAACGCCGGCAGCTGCAGAGGCCGCACTGTGAATAATCAAGTGGCTTTTTTTTCGTTGTTTTTTGTTCATCCTGGATGCTCCTTTAGGTTATTGATGAAAGTGTAGCATCAGAAGAACAAAAGAACAATTTTTCCGGCCGTTGTTTAAGCCGTTTTAATGAATCAAAAGTAAAAAAATAAATAGAAATGATTCTTTCTAATTTTCCTAACTTTGATGGAATGATACACTAAAGGAAAAAGGGGGCGAGCGTTATGCTTGATGAGTATAGAAATATTTTAGTTCCGGTGGATGGGTCGGCGCAATCTAAGAAGACCTTCGATGAAGCGATCAACATCGCTAAAAGAAATAAAGGCAACTTAACGTTGGTGACGGTGATTGATACAGCCAGCTTTAGTGGCACGACAGGCGGAAACTCGATCCCATTGATGCACGAGGCGAAGAAGAACGCGCAGGCGATCATAGATGAATTGGAACATCACCGTATGAAAGAAGAACAAGAAGTTCATCTGACTTCGCAAATCGTCGCTGGCAATCCTAAACGAGAAATCGTGGAATTAGCGGAGAAATTAGATACGGATCTGATCGTTATGGGAGCAACTGGTTTAGGAGCATTATCGCTGCTGCTGGTTGGTTCAACGACGGCATATGTAGTGAATCAAGCTCCTTGTAATGTGATGGTCGTCAAATAAAATAAGCGTCTGATTTTTATCAGACGCTTGTTTTATTAAGGGTCATCAATAATTCGTCGCCATCATCGTAAACGTACATAATGGTGGGGAATTTAATGGCTTCGTAGGCTTCGACGTATGGAGCGCTAATACTGTCGGAAAAATAGGGTTCTTCTTGCGAATGAACGACGCTTAAGGTATGATCCATTCGGTTTTTGAAAAAATGAAAGCGCTGTGGTGAAGTCAAGGCTAGACCTTTCATAGGTCGCATGAAAATCATGTGCCAAATTTCCTGCTGCATTTCTTCAGGTACAACGTCAAAGGGCACGTCGCTGTGCCGCGTTTTTGCTGATTCAAACATTCTACTCATCCCTCTCTTTAGTTAATCATATCAGGTTTCGAAAAGTAAAAAAGTAAAAATGCTCACATTGCCGTAAATTAGTTCGTCGGAGGAGTCTTTTTGCTAGAAAAATGATAAGGTTAAGTAGGATAGAAATAGTTTTTTTGTAAGCTTCAAGCAAAAAATATGATGGATGAACGAAGGTGAAAAAGATGCGTTATGGAATTTTTTTTAATCCGAATGCAGGCGATGGGGACGCCGAAGAATCAGCGAAAAAAATGCGAGAAAAATTTGAAAAAGCCAACCATACAGCAGATTTTTTGACCGCTCCCGATCCAGAAAAGGCGATCGAAAAAATCAAAGCAAGTCTTAATGAGTACGATGGGCTGGTAGCGATTGGCGGAGACGGGTCTTTGAATATTGTTGGGACAGCTTTTGTGCAAGCCGGAAAAACCTTGCCCCTTGGAATTATTCCAGGAGGGACAGTCAATAATTTTGCGAAGCGTTGGCACTTACCGATGGATGAAGAAGAGGCGATGGACCTGATTATCGCAGGGCACCAGCGAAAAGTCGGGATCGCAGCTTGTCAAGATCGACAAAAAGCGATCATCAGCTCCTTTACCTTTGGGTCGTTTGCGGATATTTCTAATGAAGTTCGGCAAAGTGAGAAACGAAAATTCGGCTTGATCGTATATCCGCTGAAAGCAATCAAACAAATTGGCAAAGATACGTCTTATCCGGTGGAAATCAAAGCGGAGAACTATCATGAAAAATTGAAGGTCTGGTTCGCTTTAGCCACCACTACCCATTCAATTGGCGGGCGGGAATATGTCGATTCAGATTATGACAAGCTCCATGTCAGTATTTTACACAATATGCGCTTACGAAAATTATTTCAATTATTGCGGTTTATTTTTACCGGTCGTCTGAAGGATTCAGACGCTATGACTTATTTAGAAACGGATAAATTAGAATTGAACCCACTGACCGACAAAACAATCTATTCTCGGATTGATGGCGATAAGGGTCCAGCTTTACCGTTAACTGTTGAATTTTTGGATGATTATGTACCGATTTTTGTACCAGAGAAACCAGAAAATAAAAACTAGGAGGCTTTAAAATGGATCGAAATATGGAGGAATTATTAGCCAGAGCGGATACTTTTACGTTGACTACGATTGATAGTCGCGGCTTTCCGCATCCAATTGCAGTATCCGCGCCGCTTGAGCGCAATGGGTTTTATTATTTCAAGTTTTATATCAATGGAGAGGGCCGGACGGCGGAAAATATTCGTCAGAATCGCTCAGGCAGCTTGTTTTGTTTCAATAAGGAAACTCACGAAAGCATCGCGTTAAAAGGCTACTTCTTAATTGAAGAGCTGGTGGAGTATAAGTTATTAGCGGCTCAATTGAATGAATTTCAAAAAGGCTTGAATTATGAACATCCAGTGATCGCTATTTTTGAAACTCTTAGTGCAAAACACTACGAAAATATGCACGGTGAATTTGTGGACGTGCCGGATAAATAGAAAAGATTCCATCCCGAGGATTATGGGATGGAATTCTTTTTGTTTTAGGCAGTTTTTCTATTTTATTTCTGAGAATTTAAAGAAAATTCCGCTTTGACACTGTCACTGAAATCGAATCCTGATATAATGGGAAAAATATTTAAAAAGGGGGCAAAATTAGTGAAGAAACAGGCATTAAAACAATTGATCGATGTAGCGGCAGGTCGAGAACCAGCGGACTTAGTCTTGAAAAACGCCCAAGTGATTGATGTCTATCAAGGTGAGATCATTAAAGGCGATGTCGCCCTTGTCGGTGGAAAGATCGCCGGTGTGGCAGATACGTATCAAGGAAAAGAAGTCGTGGACCTAAAAGGGAAATACGTGGCGCCAGGCTTCATTGATCCCCATATTCACGTGGAATCTTCCTATGTGACCCCAGAGGAATTCGGTCGTTTATTAGTACCCCATGGAACGACGACAGTCTTGGCCGATCCTCACGAGATCGTGAATGTCCTTGGCTTGAAAGGCTTGGATTATATGTTGGAGGCAGCAAAAGAAACGGTGCTGGATATTCGTTATATGATGCCTTCTTGCGTACCGGCGACTAATATGGAAAATGCAGGAGCGGTAGTGGAAGCCGTGGATATGCTGTCGGCTTTCGATCAAGGTGAAGTCGATGGCTTAGCAGAATTTATGAATTTTCCCGGCGTGATCCATGGCGATGAAGCGGTATTGGATAAATTATTAGCTGCTAAAGAGCGGGACATGCGGATCGATGGACATTCTCCGATGGTCTTTGCTAAAGAGCTGAATGCTTATGCGGCGGCGGGGATCAGCAACGATCACGAGTGCTCGACAGTAGCAGAATTAAAGGACCGTATTTCTCGGGGAATGTATGTATTTCTACGTGAAGGCTCGGTTACTCAAAATTTACGGACCTTGTTGAAGGGCGTGACGCCGATGAATTATCAGCGCTGCGTGCTGTCGGCGGATGATCTGCAGGCCAAAACAATTTTAGAGACGGGCCACCTTGATAACAGTATTCGCATTTCCATTGAAGAGGGTGTTTCACCGATACAAGCGATCCAAATGGCAACGATCAATGCCGCGCAATGCTGTCAATTGACTGATCGTGGGGCGGTTGCGCCTGGTTTACGGGCTGATTTAGTTATATTTTCTGATCTGTCTAAGCCTGAGATCGAAACGACCTATATTGCAGGTCAGCGAGTCGCTGAAACTGGCAGCTATCTTCCTGAAGTGAAGCGGGTCGCAACGAAAAATGTTCAATCTAGTGTCCACATCGATGCCTTTAATCAAGAACAATTAGGCTTGACCTTGACGAGCGCTAAAGCCCGTGCAATCCAAGTGATCCCACAAGAAGCTTTGACGAATGAAGCAATCGTTAATGTCCAACGTGATACCAACGATCAATTCGTCTTTGATCCGCAACAGGACGTCACTAAGATTGCGGTGGTGGAACGTCATCACAATACTGGCAATGTCTTTGTTGGATTATTGAAAGATTACGGCTTAAAAAAAGGAGCGATCGGCTTATCGATCGCTCATGATTCCCATAATTTAATCGTGACCGGGGCCAATGATGACGACATGGCGGCCGCCATCGCCGCCTTGAAGGAACAAGAAGGCGGTGTCGTACTGATCGAAGCCGGAAACGTTATCGGCAGAATGGCCTTACCGATCGCCGGTTTAATGAGCGATCTATCTGGTGAAGAAGTCGCGAAACAAGAAGCTGAGATCAATCGCTTGGCTCGTGAAGTCTTAGGTGTCTCAGAAAAAGTCGATCCTATCATGACCTTAGGTTTCATGTCACTGGCGGTGATTCCTAATTTGAAGATCACCGATATCGGTCTGGTGGATGTCAGTAAATTTGAGCTCGTGCCAGTGTCGGTGGCAGAATAAAAATAGCGGTGAAAAACTTCGTCTTGCACTTAAAAAATGTGAGATGAAGTTTTTTTTAGTGGTTAGAGCAAAGGAGGCTTATAATTGGTTTTATAAATATAAGAAATTTGTTACACTTTTAGTAAGCGGTTACGTTGTTGTTTAAAATTTAATTTTAAACACAAAAAAAGCGCCGAAACAGCGCCACTTTAAAAGTTGATTACGGACTAAGCCTTATTTTAACTCGCTATGTTGTTATGAATACTTCCAACAAATTCATTATAGCAAGAATTTTAAAAAAGGGAAAGTCTGAACTAAAAAATATTTGGGGAGGAAATAAATGAATAAAAATTACACCATTGGGTTGGATATTGGAACGGCATCGGTCGGATATGCAGTACAGTATGAAAACTATGACCTGGTAAAGAAAAAAATGAAAATTAAGGGCAATGGCACCAAAAAAGCAGTCAAAAAAAATTTTTGGGGTGTTCGTCTGTTTGATGCGGGAGATACCGCTGAGGGAACAAGACTGAAACGAACGACAAGACGCCGCTACACACGACGGCGGAATCGAATTCGCTATTTACAAGGAATTTTTCAAACAGAAATGGCGACGGTCGATCCAAATTTTTTCTACCGTTTAGATGATAGCTTTTTAGTTCCAGAGGAAAAACGAAATGAACGTCATCCGATCTTTGCGACATTGGAAGAAGAAGTTGCTTATCACCAACAGTTTCCAACTATTTATCATTTGCGGAAACATTTAGCTGATTCAACGGAGAAGGCTGATCTACGCCTTATTTATCTCGCATTGGCACATATAATTAAATACCGAGGCAACTTTTTGATTGAAGGCAAATTAAGTACTGAAAATTCTTCTGTGAAGGAGACCTTTAAAACATTTTTGCAGGCCTATAACCAAGCCTTTACAGTACAAGAAAATGGCAGTCTGATAAATCCTATCAACGAAACGATTGACATTGGTTCCCTTTTCCAAGAGCGGGCCTCTCGTCAGAGAAAAGCGGAAAACGTTTTAAAACTTTTCTCAAACGAAAAATCCTCCGGAACCTTTATGCAATTTTTAAAAATGATTGTGGGAAATCAAGGAAGTTTCAAAAAGGCATTTGGCTTAGAAGAAGATCTTAAATTGCAATTTTCCAAAGAAGAATACGAGGAACAACTAGAAAGTTTGTTAGCGATCGTGGGCGATGAGTACGGCGATGTTTTCGCTGCGGCTAAAAATGTTTACGACGCAGTAGAGTTGTCAGGGATCTTAACAGTGAAGGATCTGACGACGAAGGCAAAATTATCAGCGAGTTTGGTCAAAAGATATGAGGAGCACAAAGTCGATTTAGAGCAGCTGAAAAGCTTCGTCCGGGAAAAATTACCAGATAAATATTATGAAGTTTTTCGTGATAGCGAGAAGAACGGCTACGCGGGTTATATTGAGGGTGGGGTCACCCAGGCTGATTTTTATAAATACTTGAAAAAAATCCTCGATAAGGTAGAGGGCGCTGATTCGTTCTTAGCTAAAATAGAGCAAGAGGATTTTTTACGGAAACAACGTACCTTTGATAACGGGGTTATTCCTCATCAGATCCATTTAGAAGAGTTGTGCAGTATTATTCGCAAACAAAGCCGTTATTATCCATTTCTAGCGGAAAACCAAGAAAAAATTGAAAAGATTCTTACCTTCCGGATTCCTTACTATGTGGGACCGTTAGCAGACGGAGCAAGTCGCTTTGCTTGGTTAAGTCATAAAGAAGACGGTTCGATTACGCCGTGGAATTTTTCAGAAATGATTGATGAAGGAAAGTCAGCGACCGCCTTTATTGAAAGAATGACCAATTACGACAGCTATCTGCCGCAGGAAAAAGTCTTGCCAAAGCATAGTATGCTATATGAAAAATATATGGTTTTTAATGAATTGACAAAAGTTTCCTATATTGATGATCGTGGAGAGAGTCAATATTTTTCCAGCATTGAAAAACGTGAAATCGTGGATGAGTTATTCAAAAAGAATCGTAAAGTGAAATATGCGCAACTGGAAAACTTTTTAAAGAATCAATACATGATTGAAACCGCGGAAATTAAAGGAATCGAAAAAAGCTTTAACGCGAGTTATGGAACCTATCATGATCTGTTGAAAATCGGTGTTAGTCAATCGATGCTAGAAGACCCAGCGAATGAAGAGATGTTTGAAGAAATCGTTAAAATATTGACCGTTTTTGAAGATCGAAAGATGATTCAAGAACAGCTAAGCCCATATGAAGATTATTTTGAAGCAGGTGTGTTGAAAAAGTTAATCCGACGTCACTATACGGGGTGGGGGCGCCTGTCTAAAAAATTATTGACGGGCATTCGTGAAAAGCAGTCGAAGAAAACGATCTTGGATTATTTGATGCGCGATGATGATATGCCGAGAAATAAAAATCGGAATCTGATGCAATTAATCAACGACGATAGTTTGTCCTTTAAGCAAAGTATTGCGCAGCAGCAGGCAGAGGATCAGTCAGAAGACTTACATGAAATCGTGAAAGAGCTGGCAGGCAGTCCAGCGATTAAGAAGGGGATTTTGCAAAGCCTGAAAATCGTCGATGAAATCGTGGAGATCATGGGGTACCCGCCGACCAATATCGTCATAGAAATGGCTCGAGAAAATCAAACAACGGATGCTGGTCGGAAAAAATCACGTAGACGTCAAAAAGTTCTTGAAGACGCGATGAAAGAGTTTGGCAGCACGCTTTTAAAAGAATACCCACTGGAAAATGTGAATTTACGCAATGACCGGCTCTTCTTGTATTATTTGCAAAATGGCAAGGATATGTATACAGGAAATGAGCTCGACATTCATCACTTGTCAAATTATGACATCGATCATATTATTCCGCAAAGTTTTATCAAAGATGATTCCATTGATAATATGGTTTTAGTCAGTTCATCAGACAATCGCGGGAAGTCCGATACCGTCCCGAGCAAAGAGGTTGTAGAGCGAATGATTGGCTACTGGGAAAAATTAAAACGCTCTGGACTGATTACCCAACGAAAATTTGATAATTTGACGAAAGCGTTAAATGGAGGCTTGACGGAGGCGGACAAGGCTCACTTTATCAAGCGTCAGCTAGTAGAAACGCGTCAAATCACAAAACATGTTGCCCGAATCTTACATCAAAAATACAATTCTGGTGATGAAACGGTGACGCGAATCATTACATTGAAATCGCCATTAACTAGTCAATTTCGTCAAATCTATCAGCTCTATAAAATTCGTGAAGTCAATGAGTATCATCACGCTCACGATGCCTATCTGAATGGTGTAGTGGCGACGACGTTATTAAAGGTTTATCCAAGGTTGGAGCCGGAATTTGTTTACGGGGATTATCAAAAATTCGATCTCTTCAAAGAAAACAAGGCAACCGCTAAAAAGAATTTCTATAGTAATCTGATGCGCTTCTTCACGAGTGACCAACCGAAAGTAGATGAAAACGGAGAGATTCTCTGGGACCAGAAAAATATTTCAATGGTCAAAAAAGTGATGAACTATCGTCAAATGAACATTGTAAAGAAAACCGAGATCCAAACAGGCGGGTTTTCAAAAGAATCGATTCAGCCTAAAGGGGAGTCAGCAAAACTGATTGAAAGAAAAACCGGTTGGGATCCGAAGAAATATGGCGGTTTTGATAGTCCGAATATTGCCTATTCAGTTGTTATTACCTATGAAAAGGGGAAAACAAGGAAATTAGTTCAAGAGATTGTCGGAATTACGATTATGGAACGAAAACAATTCGAGACAGACGAAGTGGAATTTCTGGAGAAAAAAGGGTTCGTCAATCCCTCAATCGAAGTCAGATTGCCTAAATATGCGTTATATGAACTAGAAAACGGGCGTCGCCGCTTAATCGCCAGTGCGAGTGAAGCACAAAAGGGCAATCAGATGGTTTTACCGAATCATTTAATCGAACTGCTGTATCACGGAAAACACTGCAACGACTTAGATGGTAAGAGCTTGGCATACCTTACAGCTCATCGTGTCGATTTTCAAGAATTGTTTGAATACGTTAAACACTTTGCGGAGGTGTATACGTTAGCAGATAAAAATCTAACAAAACTCAGTGAACTATTTGAGCAGAACCAGGAAGCCGATATCAAGGTCATGGCTGAATCGTTTTTAAATCTAATGCAATTCAATGCGATGGGGGCGCCGGCAGATTTTAAATTCTTTGACACGACTATTCCTCGCAAACGGTATACCAGTATCAAAGAAATTTTAAAGGCAACGATTATCAGTCAATCAATTACCGGTTTGTATGAAACGCATCTGAAATTAGGTGAGTAACGATGGGCTGGCGAACGATCGTAGTAAATACCCATTCAAAATTGGCGTATAAAAATAATCATTTGGTTTATAAATCGGCTTCGCAAAATGAAATGATCCATCTTTCTGAAATCGATGTTTTATTATTAGAAACGACGGACATTTTAATTACGACGATGCTGATTAAACGCCTTGTAGACGAGAATATTTTGATTCTTTTTTGTGATGACAAGCGATTACCGATTGGAAAGCTACTGCCATTTTATGGTCGTCATGATAGCAGCTTACAATTAGGCCGGCAAATGAGCTGGACACTCGAACGAAAAGGGATCGTATGGACAGAAATCATCTCACAGAAGATTTTGAATCAATATCAATTTTTGTCAGAACTGGAATTTCAAGAAAAATCAGAGTCCTTGTTAACACTGCATAATAGTTTGGAGATTTTTGATCCCTCTAACCGGGAAGGGCACGCGGCTAGAATCTATTTCAATACGTTGTTCGGCAATGATTTTTCTCGCGATAAGGAAAATACTATCAATGCGGGGCTAAACTATGGCTATACGCTATTAATGAGTATCTTCGCGCGAGAAATCGTCAAATGCGGGTGTATGACCCAGTTTGGGCTGAAGCATGCCAATCAATTTAATGATTTCAATTTGGCTAGTGATTTGATGGAACCGTTTCGCCCGTTGGTTGATCAAATTGTTTATGAGCATCGAAACGCCGAGTTTAAAGTGATTAAACGATTTTTGTTTGAACTATTTACGAATCAATACACCTATAATTCCAAAGCGATGTTTTTGACGAATATCGCTAGTGATTATACAAAAAAAGTAATCAAGGTGTTGAACGAACAAACAGAAAGGATTCCGGAGTTTAGGATATGAGTTATCGTTATATGAGAATGATATTGATGTTTGACATGCCTACCGAGACAGCGGAAGAACGCAAAGCCTATCGTCATTTCCGAAAATTTCTATTGAGTGAAGGGTTCATTATGCACCAATTTTCAGTTTACAGTAAAATATTATTAAATGGTACGGCATCCAAAGCAATGGTGGCGAGATTGAAACAAAATAATCCTAAGAAAGGCTTGGTTACTTTGCTGACAGTGACCGAAAAACAGTTTTCACGGATGATTTATTTATGTGGGGAGTATGATGATTGTGTAGGGAATTCAGATGACAGAATTGTCTTTTTAGGTGATAATTATGATGAAGATTAATTTTGAGATGTTAGATCAGCCAATCGAATTAGCCGGTGCAACAATCTTAACGATTGAAGATACGAAAATTTTTGCCAGTCTAGCAAAACTTTTCTATCAATATCATGAGGAGTCAGAAATCCGACTATTTAATGATAATCAAAAATCATTAAAAGCGACGGAGCTTATGCTGATCACAGATGTATTAGGCTATGATATCAATGCGGCGTCAACGTTAAAACTTATTTATGCAGATCTAGAATTTCAATTGAACGAAAAGCCAGAAGTAAAATCCATGATTGATAAACTGACCGCAACGATTGGAGAAATGATTGGCTACGAATTGTTAGAGCATGAACTGGATTTAGAGTGTGACGAGATCACGATCATTGAGTTGTTTAAAGCATTAGGCATAAAAATTGAAACGACCAGTGATACAATCTTTGAAAAACTGGTTGAGATCATCCAAGTGTTCAAAAATTTAACCAAGAAGAAAATTTTAGTGTTAATTAATGTCTGTTCCTATTTAACAGTTGAAGAATTAACAGAGCTAAGTAATTATATTTCTCTTTATAACACCACGGTCCTTTTTTTAGAACCAAGAAAAGTTGAGGGATTCAAACAGTATGTTTTAGATGAAGATTATTTTCTCAGCGAAGTTTCGGAGGATTAAGTCTTGTCTCGTTCCTTGATAACAGAATAAGAAAAATAAATGAAGCATTCAAAGCTGAAATCTTGCTATGGATGAGTGGCGCGATTACGAAATCTTGAAAACCAAAACGGGTCTACGAGGTTTTAGAGCTATGTTGTTTTGAATGCCTCCAAAACGCAAAATCTTATACATTTTAGTCACTTTGCGTTTTAGAGCTATGTTGTTTTGAATGCCTCCAAAACAATAAAGACTGCTTCGCTCGTCATATATGTGTTTTAGAGCTATGTTGTTTTGAATGCCTCCAAAACCTGCTCTGACACGTCGTAGTCCCATTTGATGTTTTAGAGCTATGTTGTTTTGAATGCCTCCAAAACTCGAATGTGTGCGCTAATTGCGTGACTTCTGTTTTAGAGCTATGTTGTTTTGAATGCCTCCAAAACAAAAAGCGACTTGAATCCATATCGCTATAGGTTTTAGAGCTATGTTGTTTTGAATGCCTCCAAAACGCAGAAATTGAAACTTGAACCAGAGGTTGTGTTTTAGAGCTATGTTGTTTTGAATGCCTCCAAAACAATAATATTGCGTTTGATTTTTCAAGTACTGTTTTAGAGCTATGTTGTTTTGAATGCCTCCAAAACCGAAAACGAAAACACAATGCCCTATCATATGTTTTAGAGCTATGTTGTTTTGAATGCCTCCAAAACGATTCGTTTTCATTTTTGATTGAATCGACAGTTTTAGAGCTATGTTGTTTTGAATGCCTCCAAAACATTGTATTTAGATACGAAACCTCAATCGTTGTTTTAGAGCTATGTTGTTTTGAATGCCTCCAAAACCAAATGCCAGACGCTTTCATTTTGCGTCTGTTTTAGAGCTATGTTGTTTTGAATGCCTCCAAAACAAGCGACACCGCGAACGTTGACATACGTCGGTTTTAGAGCTATGTTGTTTTGAATGCCTCCAAAACCAAAACTTGCGCAATCGACAACGATGAGCAGTTTTAGAGCTATGTTGTTTTGAATGCCTCCAAAACTGTAGTGTCTCTGATAAGCTTAATCATAGCGTTTTAGAGCTATGTTGTTTTGAATGCCTCCAAAACGCTGAATAGCGACGGGACGAGACTTTAAACGTTTTAGAGCTATGTTGTTTTGAATGCCTCCAAAACTTGCCATCGATCGCCGGCATAGTCTGCAAGGTTTTAGAGCTATGTTGTTTTGAATGCCTCCAAAACTAAGATTTTCAAAGTCAAAGACATGTCATCGTTTTAGAGCTATGTTGTTTTGAATGCCTCCAAAACGGTGATCCTGAATCTCGTTAGCTGTCGTGAGTTTTAGAGCTATGTTGTTTTGAATGCCTCCAAAACAAGGTTCAAACGGAGCAATTAATTGCATGGGTTTTAGAGCTATGTTGTTTTGAATGCCTCCAAAACCATTCATGACCGGCTTGTTCCATTCCGAGAGTTTTAGAGCTATGTTGTTTTGAATGCCTCCAAAACTCTAAATTTAGTTCTAAACGGGTCATATTCGTTTTAGAGCTATGTTGTTTTGAATGCCTCCAAAACTCAAATCTTAATCCTTTAGAATCTTCTTCAGTTTTAGAGCTATGTTGTTTTGAATGCCTCCAAACCCCATTTCAATGTGACCGAACCACTAATTGCGTTTTAGAGCTATGTTGTTTTGAATGCTCATTAGTTTTAAAACCAGATATGAGAAATTGTTGACTAGCCAAACTCTATTATTCCCCCCATATTGACCTTCTCCCTCCGTTAAGCGAGAATAAACTTAAATAGAGTTATTGGAATTATTTTTTGAAAAGGAGTGTCGGTATGGCAAGAATTGCAGTGGACATGGATGAAGTGATCGCGGATTTTATCGCGAAGCAATTAGCACTTTTCAACCATGAGAATAAAACGACGTATACGAAAGCGGATTTAGCTGGTAAAAAATTACGGGAGATGCATCCGGAGCAAGCAGAATGGATTCGTGAGCTGGTAAGTGATCGCTCGTATTTTGCGGATCTGCCCGTGATTGAGGGAGCACGAGAGACCTTAAAAAAATTGGCTGAAAAGCATGAGATTTTTATTACGACAGCCGCGATGGAATTTCCTACATCATTTGACGCGAAGTATGCTTGGCTGAAAGAACATTTTGATTTTATTCCGGAGAGTCATTATGTTTTTTGCGGGGATAAATCGATTCTTTCGGCGGATTATTTGATTGACGATCATATGCGTCATTTGGAAAATTTCCAAGGTCAGGGGATTTTATTTGCATCGCAGCACAATCTTGACGAAACTTATCAGCCTAAAATGGCTAATTGGGCAGAGGTGTATTCGTATTTTCAGGAGAAGGAATAGTAGTTCCAGCAAAAAAATAAGCTCCGTCTTGTTTCGTAAAAGGAAACAAGGCGGAGTTTTTTTAATCGATTTCTGCGCCATCAAGGGTACTGGATGGGCTAGGATTGGCTTTTTGGTATTGGAAATTGGAAGTATCATACTTGAAGTTGTATTTATTTCCTAAGAAATATTTCGCGATATGCAACGTACGATCGCTGGAGCGTTCGAGGTTCGAGCTGATATCGATTAGTAGAACACCATCAGCGGCTCTTCCTTCGCCTTTGGTCATCAAGCGAATGTATTTTTTCCGTAGAAGTTCTACTAGCTGATTGATTTCTTCTTCGCGATCTAACATTTTTTGCGCCAACTCGATGTCGTCATTTTCTAAGACTTGCATCGCATCGCGAATATTTTTTAATACTTTGTCGAACAACAGCTCCAGGTGTTCATCGTGAAGTAAGAAGGTCTGACGGTTATTGCTAGTTTTGGTTTTATTTCGTTTATCTTTGGCCCGCTGCTTTTCTTCAAGGGCAATGGATTCTTCGACATAGCGAATGATATTCATAGAGTGATCGCCGATTCGTTCAAAGTCCTTCGTAAATTCCAGCAGCATTGCTTGCTCCTGACTTTCCAAGGGAGTCAGTTCGGTGGCGGAAATTTTTACGAGATATTCAGTTAATTCGATATCGCATTGGTTAATGGCATTTTCATATTGCAGCACATCTTCCCGCCATTCATCCTTTGTATCATTATAATACTTTCGGGCAGAACGGATGGAGGACAGGACATAGCTGCCCATTTGAATGACTTCGTTTTTGGCTTGTTCGATTGCCATGACCGATGAAGTATGGATGATCGGTTCGCTTAAAGTCACTGAGCGGATATTCAAATTTTTCTCGCTGCCTGGAATGATTTTTTTCACGATCATTTCGATCTGAGGAATAAACCAGAATTGGATCGCCAGATTGGAAATATTAAAGAGACCATGAGCAAAGGCGATCTGCATTGCTGGATTTAATCCTAATGAATCGGCGAACATCGTGACGACGCTGGTGAACGGCACGAGCAGTAGGGTAAAAATGACCGCTCCGACTAAGTTGAAGATGACGTGAGAAGTGGCGGTTCGCTTAGCTGCGATACTAGCGCCTAAGCAGGCGATAATGGCGGTAATCGTGGTTCCGATATTGTCCCCGAATAAAATCGGCAAAGCCGCGGTTAAGGTGATGCTTCCTTGCATATATAATTGCTGCAAAATTCCGATCGTTGCACTGGAGCTTTGCAGGACCATCGTTAATAAGGTCCCGATCCCAACACCTAGTACTGGATGGTGAGAGACGTTAATCATTACTTGGTTGAATTGCGGCAGATCTTTTAACGGATCCATAGCGGTACCCATTAATTTTAATCCGTAAAAAAGCGCGCCAAAACCAAATAAAATCTGACCGATGGATTGCAACGAAGTTCGTTTTGAAAAGAATAATAAAATCGCCCCCGTCCCGATGATCGGCAGAGCGTACTCGCTTAAGTTGAAACCAATGATGAAGGCGGTTACGGTGGTCCCAACATTGGCCCCCATAATGACACCGATGGCTTGACGCAAGGTCATGAAACCGGCGCTGACTAAGCCTACCGCTAAAACAGTTGTGCCTGAGCTACTTTGAATCAAACCGGTAACGATGATCCCGGCTAAAACGGCGCGAAAAGGCGTAGAGGTAAAACGGTTTAGAATTTCTCGTAAATGGTTCCCGGCTGCTTTTTGTAAGCCGTCACCTAAATATTTGATCCCAAAAAGGAAAATTCCCAAACCACCTAAGAAGGTGAAAAGCATTTCTTGATAAGACATGAGGCGTCCTCCGCTATATTTTTTTGCATACTACTATCAAAATAATGGATTCACAAGTAAAATAAAAGCTTTTTTTTAAAAAAGTCGAATTTTTTTTAGATTTTCTATTTCTTTTAAGTTCTGACGACAAAAAAACGAGGATTGTAAGGAGAAGGGAAGGAATTCTTTTGTATTTTTTAACGCTTTCAGCTACTCTTATAGTAGAAGCTTTCTCTACAGCTGAATCGCTTAACTGGTAGAGTGGTCGACATCATGAAGGGGTGATTTTCCCATGGCGAATAGAGCAAAGGCCGGTGAAAAGCAACTTCTTCAATCTAAATTAGGAGTGGTCGTATGCTTTATGGAAAGAAAAATCGTCGCGAGGCGGCTTATTTGGAACCGATCTTCGGCTCTAAAAATGAAGATGAAGTCCTACCTTCCTATCATTTAGGCGAGAATTCCATTGAACCGCGGATCGCCTATCAAATGATCAAGGATGATTTGATCGATGAGGGCAATTCACGGGAAAATTTGGCGACCTTTTGCCAGACCTTCATGGAACCGGAAGCCGTTCGATTAATGAGTGAAACGCTAGATAAAAATGTGATCGATAAATCGGAATACCCCCGAACTGCAGAGATGGAGAATCGCTGTGTCAATATTATCGCGGATCTGTGGCACGCATCGGAAAGTGAAAAATTTATCGGGACTTCGACGATCGGCTCATCTGAAGCCTGCATGCTAGGTGGAATGGCGATGAAATTCGCTTGGCGCAAGCAAGCGGAGAAGTTAGGCGTAGATATTCATAAAAAGAAACCGAATTTGATTATTTCTTCTGGTTATCAAGTCTGCTGGGAAAAATTTTGTGTTTATTGGGATATCGAGTTGCGGGAGATCCCAATGGACGCGGAAAATATGTCCTTGGATGTGGATCAGGCGATGGCGGCGGTGGATGAATATACCATCGGGATCGTGGGGATTCTTGGGATTACTTATACCGGACAGTACGACGACATCAAAAAACTGAATGACTTAGTTGAAAAACACAATCAAGAGACGGAATATAAAGTTTATATTCATGTAGACGCCGCGTCAGGAGGCTTATATACGCCTTTTGTCGAACCGGAACTGGAATGGGACTTCCAATTAAAAAATGTGATTTCTATCAATACTTCAGGTCATAAGTATGGCTTGGTCTACCCAGGAGTCGGCTGGGTCGTTTGGCGGGATGAGCAATTTTTGCCGAAGGAATTGGTCTTCAAGGTCAGCTATTTAGGTGGCGAGTTGCCAACGATGGCAATTAATTTTTCCCATAGTGCCGCACAATTGATTGGTCAATATTATAATTTCGTACGTTTCGGGTTTGAGGGCTACCAAAGTATCCACCAACGGACCCACGATGTGGCGCTGTATTTAGCCAAAGAATTGAAGGAATCGCGCTGTTTTGAGTTGATTAATGGCGGCGATCAGTTGCCTTTAGTTTGTTATAAATTGACCGCAGATGAAAATCGGGCATGGACCTTGTATGATTTGTCGGATCGTCTATTAATGAAGGGCTGGCAAGTGCCGTCGTATCCATTACCTAAAAATTTAGATAAGCAAGTGATTCAACGAATCGTTGTCCGCAGCGACTTTGGTATGAATATGGCCCATGATTTTATTGAAGATTTAAGGGTGGCCATCACGGAGCTGGACAACAGTCACTTAGTCTTCCATGAAGAGACAGAAATCAAAAATTACGGCTTTACGCACTAGAATAAAAGGAGGGATTTTTATGAAAATAGTGATCCATGTGGATGAGTTGGGAAAAATTTGCGAGGCACGCCACAACATTGAAAACCTACTATTGTCAGAGCCGGAGGCAAAGATCGTTTTATTGATGAACGGTGAAGCGATCCAAGGGTATCTATTGCCGCGAGTGATCAAATTTATGAAAGAGTACAGCAATATTTCTTATCAAGCCTGTCATCATTCGATGCGAAATTTTCATGTTCGTTCGAAGCAGCTGGCAGAAAGTGTCGAGGTGATCGATTCCGGGGTGATCCGCCTAGTCGAATTGCAAGAGCAAGGATATTCCTATATCAAATGCTAAAAAAAAGAGGTTGGGACAGAAGTGTTCAGCTTCAAGAAATAAGAAGGAATTTCCGAAAATTGCTCCTCAAATTTTTGTGAAATTTCGGCTTATTTCCGAAGAAGCTACTTCTGTCACACCGTTTATACGGAAATAGGAGCTGAGACAAATTAATGTCCCAGCTCCTTTTTTTTGTTTGCAAGTATCAGGTACTTTTTTTGTCTGAATAATTGCGAAAGGCGTAAAAGAAACAAATGACGCTAGAAAAATAAAGATAAAATTTGTGATCCCAAAGAACGGCCCACACTAAAAAAAGAATGCCAAAGAGGACAAAGACAACGACACTATTTGAGATTTTTTGCATCATACGATCGTCTCCTTTCAACTGAAACAGTTTTTATTTTTTAATAAAAAAATTAACTGATTTGATTATTTATAAGATAAGCATAGCATAAATTTAAGGGGAGGGAGGAAGAAGCAAAAAAGTATTTATTTGAACTAGGCTTTTTTATACAATAAGGATTAGATTGATGTTCTCAACGAGATAATTTCTACAGTTGGCGAGTATCTGCTTTTTTTTGCATTTTTTATAGGAAAAAGTTGCCATTTTAAGTAAAGGGCTTACATTGTATAGTTTACTTGTGAGCGGGAGGTAGTTATGCGACAAGAGAAAATCGTTGAATACTTATACGCGAAGAAGCGAGCGGTCGCACCACAGACTGTCGCCGCGGAGTTTCGAATATCTGAACGGACCTTAGTAAATGATATCAAATGGTTGAAAGAAATCGGCAATCAGGAAGGTTTCACAATTCAGCGCGTTCGCTCAGAAGGTTATCAATTAAAAATTAGTGATCGGCAGTTGTTTCATTCCTATTTGACACAGATCACACGCCAGGATCAAGTGGATCATTCAAATCCGCAAGAGAGAATCAAAAATATCGAGCTGCTCTTATTATTTCATGAAGACTATCTCACGATGCAGCAACTTGCTGAATGGCTGGAAGTCAGTCTTTCTACTATTAAAACAGATATCAAGCAGGTGGAAGTTTTTTGTGAAAGATATGAGCTGTTGTTATACAGTAAAGCGCATTATGGATTAAAGATTGTCGGAACGGAAAGTAAGAAACGGCAAGCGATTTTATATTTGATTCGCAATACGATCCATACACCGGTAGTGACAGAGAAATACAAAGAATTTGATTTTGTTTTTGACGAAACTGCATTACGCCATTTTTTGAAGGAGCGGCTTTTAAAGCACCAATTAAAAATCAGTGACATCGTATTTGAGAACATTGTTCAACACATTCGATTGCTGAGTTTTCGGATCTTGCAGAACAATACTTTAAATAGCGAAGAAGTGGCTGGGGCGTTTTCTAGTGATGATTATGACCTTTTCACAGAAGAATTAGTCAGCTATTTAGAAGCGACCTATCGAGTAAGCTTTTCTTTGGCAGAAAAAAATTACTTAGAAGAGCAGCTACGAGGAAAGTTTTCGGTTTTGAATAATCAGGCGAGCAATCAGCAATTGCAGGAGGCCATTCAAAAAGCGCTAGAGCTGGTAGATTATCGCTATCATACACGTTTTCAGCATGACGAGGAGCTTTCCAATGCCTTACTAATGCACGTAGCGCCATTATTGCAACGACTTTATACTGGTCATCAACTAGAAAATCCAATCATAGACGACATCTACACCCAATACGCCAATGTGTTTAATGTAGCGATGGTTTTTGTCAATGAATTGAATAAAGATTTGGAGACTGAAATCAGCAAGGATGAGATTGGCTACGTCGCTATTTATTTTGCAGCTAGTTTAGAAAAGCAATCCAATCAAATAATCAAGGACTACCAAAGGATTGCGGTAATTTGCTCGACAGGTGGAGGAGCGGCCTATTTGTTGAAAGTCAATCTAGATCGACTTTTTAGTAATGCGGAAGTTGCTACTTTTGCTTTAAATGAAATAGATCAGATTGATTCAAGTTTTGACTTAGTTATCTCAACGGTGCCTCTTCAACAGGAACAGTTTGATATGCCAGTCATTTTTACTAAAACGATTCTAAGCCAGGCAGAGATCACTAAGATTGAAAAAGACCTGCACTTATTGCGAGAATCGCAAAATCAAATTCATGATCTGAATCAATTCATTCTTAACTTGTTTGATCCACAATGGTTTCGAGTGATCGAGGAGCCAAGCGATTACTTAAAAATTTTGGAAAATGAATGCGCATACTTAGAAAAGAAAGCATGGAGTAAAACAGGTTTTACAGAAAGTGTCCTAACCAGAGAAAGACTGATGGATACGATCTATCAAAAAGGTGTGGCAGGTCCCCATCCGATGGAGCAGGTTGCTATTAAAGAAGTGATTGATGTAGTCGTACTAAAAAAACCATTGGATTATGCAAATAAACCCGTAAAAATCATTTTTTTGATCAATATCAAAAAGGACCATCTTAATCTTCACAAAGAAATCAGTCGCTTAATGATCAAAATGATGGATGATCCAGCTTTGGATAATCAGTTGATGAAAATTACGAATTTTCAAGAGTTTAAGAACTATCTGAAACGTTTAATGAAAGAAGGATAAAACAATGAACAATCAAGAAATGGATATTTTTAAAATAATTTCAGCGGCAGGAGATTCACGAGGGTCGGCTTTCGAGGCGTTAAGACTTGCTCGTAAGGGGGATTTTATTGAAGCGGATGCCAAAATGCAGGAAGCTAAAGAAAAAAGCATCGATGCTCACGATGTGCAGACCAAATTGATTACCAGCGAAATAAATGGCGAGAAGACTGAGACAAGCTTGTTGATGGTCCATGCACAGGATCATTTAATGACTAGCCTCTTGGCGAGAGATTTGATTGAAGAAATGATCGGTATGTTAAAGGAACAAAGTGAAGCGAAAGCTTTGCATTAAGATAAAAAGAATATAGGGGGATTTAATTATGAAAACGTTACTAGTTTGTGCAGGTGGCTTCTCAACAACGATGATGATGGAGTCAATGAAGAAAGTTGTGAAAGAATCTAACAGTCTTGAAGAAACGGATTATCCAATGGAAGCAATCGGAGTAGACAAATTGGACCGCTATATCAATGACTACGATGTGATTCTAGTTGGTCCGCAATTAAGCCATAAATATGACTTTATCAAAGGTGAAGCAGATAAAATCGATAAACCAACCGTGTTGTTGACTTCAGATATTTATGGATCGATGGATGGTGCTACTGTCATGAAGCAAGCGTTAGTTGCCTATCGCAAAAATCAAGCGTTAAAAATGAAATAGTTAGGAGAGAAAAAAATGGAAAATCCAAAGAAACAGAGTGGCTTTGAGAAAGTTGAAGCATTCATTCGGAAAACATTGGTTCCAATTGCTAACAAAGTTGACAGCAATCCCTACTTGACAGCGATTAAAAAAGGGATGGTTGTTATGACGCCGGTGCTTTTGCTAGGATCGATCGCGGCGATCTTCCCATCGATTCCAGAATTCATCAAAACGCAAGCGGTCGCAAATTGGTTTGAGAACTATGGCTATATTTTTGGCATTATTTCTAAAGTTTCGCTAGGTTTAGTTGGCTTATATGCAGTACTGGCAATTTCTTATTTCTTAAGTGAGCATTATAAGCTTTATACGGTTGGGTCCATGATGCTGTCAGCCATTGCATTCTTGATCGTGGCGATGGATGTCGATAAAGATGGTAATATTATCGCTGCCTATTTGGATTCAAAAGGGTTATTCACCGCTATTTTTGTAGCAATTATCTCGGTAAAAATTTATCAGTTCTTCACTAAACACAAATTAGTGATCAAGATGCCTGAAGGGGTACCGGATTTCGTTTCTAGTTCTTTCGAGCTGATCACACCAACAGCAACGATTGGCGTTTTGTTCATCGTGATCCGAGCGGTAACCGATAGTCTATCTGGTGGCGTATTACTGCCGCAAGTAATCATGAATGTTTTGGCACCGGCAATCGGCAGTCTTGATTCGTTATGGATTATCTACTTTGTTTTAGTTTTACGCTTAGTTTTCTGGTTCTTTGGGATTCACTCTGCAGTATTGTCACCGATCCTTTCACCCATCGCTGTGCAATACTTATCTGAAAATATCGCTGCTCATGAAGCAGGAAAACCATTGACTCATGTAATTACGAACGGAACCTTGTCTGCTTTTGCCAATTTCTCTGGCTCAGGAGTGACCATCGGTCTAGTTTTAGCGATGCTAATCAGCAAATCTTTACGTTATAAAAAAGTTGGCGCAGTGGCTTTGCTGCCTTCCTTGTTCGGGATCAATGAACCAGTACTCTTCGGGGTGCCTATTATTTTGAACCCTGTTCTGATGATCCCATTCATTTTCGGTGGGGCGTTTGTTGGTATGCTACCAATGATCTGTATGAAGCTTGGTTTATTGAACTTTCCGATTTTTGATCCGCCTTATGTTCCAGTCTTTATGGAAGGCTTCTTGACCGGCTTTGACTGGCGAGCAATCGTGATTCAAATAGTACAGGTCGCTTTATCATTTGGTTTGTATCTACCATTCTTCAAGGTTTTGGAAAAGCAAGAGTTAGAACGAGAAGCATTGAAAGAAGCGGAAAAAGAGCATTCTGTCATTTCTGATGACGACGAACAATATTTAACCGATATTGATTTCTAGCCAAAAAAGGACAGTTGCGACTGTCCTTTTTTCTTTAATCGAATAAGAACAATGAATTTATAGGAGTTGAGCAGATGAAAATAGAACAATTGCGTCAACGGCTAGCTGAAGAAAGATTAGCTGGGTTTTTGGTGACAGATAAAATCAATCGCCGCTATTTGTGTGGATTCACCGGATCGAATGGATTGCTATTAGTGACTGAAAATAAGTTGCGATTATTTGTTGATGGTCGTTATACCCAGCAAGCACAACAGCAAACGAGCAATGTAGAAATCCATGAGGTTCCGATAACGAGCAGTTTATTAGAAGTAATTCGACCATTTGTTTCCGGTTTAGCGTTGGGTTTCGAGGCTGCAACGATCTCTTATCAAACATTTATGGGGCTTCAAGAGTTAATGGGAGAAACGCAAGGAAAACTCATTGCAACAACTAATCTAGTGGAAATCTTGCGAATGACCAAGTCAGCCGAAGAGATCGCGGCAATCAAAAAGGCTGCAAAAATTGCAGATCTAACACTAGAAATGATTCTGCCAATGATTCGTAGTGGGATGACAGAGTTGGAACTAGCGAATGAAATCGATTATCGAAGCAAGCAACTTGGCAGTGAAGGTCCGGCTTTTGAAACGATTGTCGCCTCTGGTACGCGGACGGCTTTGCCTCATGCGCACGCCAGTCAGAAAAAAATCCAAGCCAATGAATTGATCATGATCGATTTTGGAGCGATATACCAAGGCTATTATTCAGATATAACCCGGACTTTTGCCTTTGGTGAAGTGTCAAAAAAAATAGAAGAAGCGTATCAAATGGTTTTAGCGGCTCAAAAACAAGCGATCCAAGCCGTTGCATTGGGCAAAACGTTAGCCACTATCGATCGTGTCGCGCGAGAATCGTTAGAAACTGTTAGTTTAGCTCAGTATTTTAGTCATAATTTGGGACATGGAATCGGACTTTCCTGTCATGAATATCCTTCGTTAGCCCCAAAAGAAGCGTTGCGGATCGAAAAACAAATGACCTTTACCATTGAACCAGGTGTTTATTTGCCTGAGACCGGTTTTGGTATTCGAATTGAAGACGATATTTTGGTCAATCAGACGGGGCAAGGGGAAATTTTGACTAAGTTTAATAAGGAGTGGATGACGATTGACTGCGACAGATGATTTATTGATAAGATTAGCTAATTTAGACGCACTGCCGGGACAAGAAGGACAGGTTCAAGCGGCATTAAAAGAGGAGATTTCGGGTCCAGTAACGAAAGATGCTTTCGGTAATCTTTATTTTGGTGAGCTGCAAACGAAAAAGCCCAAAATTGCCTTGTATGCTCACATGGATGAGGTGGGCTTTTTTGTCCATCGGATCACCGATGAGGGTTTTGTCTACTTTTATCCAATCGGTGGCTGGTGGGGGCATGTGATTTTGGGTCAACAAGTCAGAGCAACTTGTCGTAAAAACGGCACTGTGTTAGAAGGGATCGTAGGTACTTTGCCGAAAGCAAACCATAAAATGAACGAAGTGGTTCCGCTAAGTGAGATGTATATTGACTTTGGAGCCCACTCAAAAGCGGAATTAGAAACTATGGGATTACAAATTGGCGATATGATTTTGCCTAATACGCAAGCTAAGAAAAGCTTCAATCAACAAAAAATCATCGGTAAAGCTTTGGATGATCGCGTAGCCTGTACGGTAATGGCGCAAATAAAAAATCACATCGCAACGAATTCGATCGAAGTCATTGGTGTTGGTACAGTGCAAGAAGAAGCAGGAACTCGAGGGTCAAAAGTTGCCGCTGCTCGAGTCGAAGCGGATATCAATATTGTGATCGATGTTGCTAACGGAAAGGATACACCAAAAGCGGCAGACGTGCCCAATCGTATCCAAGGAAAGGGTCCTGGTCTAGTACTAGCAGATAAAACCGCTCTAGGAAACATCAAATTATTAGACTACTGTAAAGAAATAGCTGAAAAAAATCATATCCCTTGGCAGTATGATCTGCTTGGGGGCGGTGGGACAGATGCTGGATCAGTCCAATTATTTGCAGGCAAACCAACACTCGTTTTTTGTATTCCTGTCCGTTACTGCCATTCTTGGAATTCGATTGTTGAGATTTCGGATGTCGAAGCAACCATCGCTCTTTTATCCGTGGTTATTCGTTCATTAGATGAAGGAGGGATCACTCTTGAGCAATTTTAGAAAAACGCGTTCTCGCTATGGAACTTATTCGACCCAATGGGATTATGTCCAAGATCGTTTCGGTGAAAAAGAGCTCTTGCCGTTTTCGATTTCAGATACTGATTTTATGATTCCTGAGGGAACGATCAACGTGTTGGCTGAGTCGGTTAAGCGAGGATTTTTCGGCTACACCCGCTGGAATCATTTAGATTATAAAAAAAGTATTCAGCGTTGGTTTCAGCAGGAATTTACTTGTGGACTTGAAGCGGAATGGGTTGTTTATTCGCCTAGCGTGATTTATAGTCTGTCGGTTTGCATGCAATTATTGAGTCAGGCTGGAGAAAAAATCATGACCTTTACTCCTTGTTATGACGCATTTTTCAATTGCATCAGTGAGAATCAACGAGAATTGATCGCATTTTCACTAATCAATCATGAGGAACGCTTTTCGATTGATTTCGCAGCACTGGAAAAAGTATTTGCGACAGAAAGGCCCGCTATTTTTTTACTGTGTAATCCCCATAATCCGACAGGCAGAGTGTTTAGTGAAGAAGAGCTGACAAGTCTGATTCAATTATGCAATCAGTATCAAGTCGCGATTATTAGTGATGAGATTCATATGGATGTCCGACGACCAGGAAAGAAGCATTTGCCGATCTTAACATTTATCGATCAAATTGACGTGCCGGTTGTTTTGCTGTCATCGGCATCGAAAACGTTTAATTCACCCGGGCTAGGTGGTTCTTATGCATTATTTCCAGAAGTAGCGTTGCGGGAGAAATTTTTGCGTGTTTTAAAAGGACGTGACGGACTATCCTCTATTCCTTATCCAGCTTTATTAGCCACAATGGATTGCTATAACAACCAAAAAAAATGGGTAGAGGAGCTAAATCAAACGATAGATGAGAATTTATTGGAGCTAAAGAAAATCCTCGCTGAAGATCCGCGAATTCACTTTGAGATTCCTGAAGCGACCTATCTTGGCTGGATCGATATCAAAGAACTGCCTTTTTCAATGGATGATTTGCAGACTGTTTTAGTCAAACAAGAAAAAGTTGCGATCATGAAAGGGGAGACTTATGGCCCAGAAGGGAAGGACTATTTACGTTTCAATCTTGGTGCGCCGAGAGAGAAAATAGTTGATGGGGCCAATCGTTTGATGCGGGCAATTAGCTATTTGGACGAAAAATAAGAAACAGAGAAGCAGCCAGCGTTTCGCGGCCTACTTCTCTGCTTTTTCGTTCCATTTTTTTGGACTCCAAATATTGCCTTCTAGTGCGACTTGCAAACTTTCGTTGTCGTCTTCTAATTGCTCGATGTACTTGATCGCTTCTGCGATAACAAATTGGTTCTTCTCATCACTTATCGTAGCTAATTGTTCTTGCAGCCATGTGTTTCGCATTTACTTCACCTCACAGGCAGTGTAGCATAGAAGTAACGACAGATGGTGTGTGATGCTTGGGAGGGAAAATACAATGGAAATTAATGAAAGCGTTCTATTGGTAATAAAAATGGAGCTGGCTGCGGCTAAATGTGAGCTGGAACGGTTGGAAAACTTGACCTTTGCTAGTGATTTAAAAGAAGCGCGGATCGAGACATTGAGGCAGGAAATCCAACAAGCCGAGGAGCGGTTAAAATTGTAAGCAGATTCTTAGCCATCCTTTTTGCCCAATGGTAAACTAAATACAGGAACAATTTTCGATTATTTTATCAAACAGGAGGGTTTATTATGACAAACAACGATGAACTAAAAGGTAAAGTGAACGAAGCAAAAGGCAAAGTCACAGATGATGAAACGACTGAATTAAAAGGCAAGATTCAACAAGGTTTTGGCAAGGCAAAAGACAAAGCGAAAGAAACCGCAGATGACGTTGCTGGTAAAATCAACAAAAAAGCTGACGAAAACAAAAAAGATTAATCAAAAGACCTGCTTCGGCGGGTCTTTTTTGTTTTATAATAGAATAAAATGGTTATAGAGGAGCGAATGTGTGTGAGAATTTTAGTTGTAGGTGGGACAGGAACGATTGGTCAAGCGGTGGTCAGTAAATTAAGCAACGCCCATGAAGTCATTACGGCAGGCAGAACTAGCGGCGATGTACAAGTGGATCTAACTGCGACAGAAAGTATTGAAAGTCTTTTTAAAAAAGTGGGGCATGTGGATGCGATCGTTAATGCTTCCGGTGCTGCGACATTTAAATTAGTTGAGGACATGACACCAGAAGATAATTTAGTAGCGGTCCAGAGTAAATTATTGGGACAGATCAATCTGGCGCTGATCGGACAAAAGTATTTGCGTAATCATGGCAGCATCACTTTGACTACTGGCGTGATGAAGGATGATCCAATTCCCGGCGGAGCATCAGCGGCGCTGGCTAATGGTGGTGTAGCAGCTTTTGTTAAATCAGCCGCGATTGATTTTACACATGGGATTCGGATTAATTGCGTCAGTCCGAATGTCTTAGTGGAATCCTTTGAACAATATAAAGAGAGTTTCAGAGGCTTTACACCGGTTCCTGTTGAGCGAGTGGCGACAGCTTACGTTAAAAGTGTTGAAGGCAAGCAAACCGGTCAAGAATATCAAATCTATTAAAAAATTTTTTTCACTTTTGCAGTTAAGCTGCAAAAGTGAATTTTTTTTCGAAAAAAGTACGCATTCGATGAAAAACTTTCGTTAATAGTAATAGAAGTAAATTTTTTAATTTTTTTACAAGGAGGCGAAAAAAATGCTGCAACAGCCATTTACTCCGCGACAAATATTTCGTTTAAAACCAAAAACGTTGGAAAAGAGGATCACCGCTTATTACGCACTCAGCGGCGATCAAGACAATGTCATCAAGCTGGTGCGGGTGTTGCAGATCCGCCAAGTATTAGGAAAGGAAGAAGTCTCAAAACCGTGTGACGAATTGATTCGGAGACTTTATCTAAATGGCGCGACAGAGGCAATGAAGCGCTACTGCTATTATTTCTATGATTATTTTACGGAAGCGGAATGGAAGGAGATTCTTTCGCGTTTATTTGTGGTGCTGCCAAAATTGCAGAGGATCTATCAATTATTGGTGATCCTGGACTGTTATCAGGTCGAACAATTTGTAATTCCATAAATAAAATATAAAAATAGTTTCATTTTTTGAATGAATACGCTATACTTTCGTTAAATACTATTAAAATAGTTTCGAAAAGGAATAAAAATGTTTGCGAAACAATTAGCGTTAGATACCAATTTAAAAGAACTGATGGCCTTTTCCGATAGCTCCTTTCCCTTTGAATTCTGCTACGACGATTTTAATGACAAGGTGGGGCAAAGCTTGAATTATCATTGGCATGAGACCATCGAGCTGAATGTCATGCTAGAAGGAGAAATCGACTATCGCTTGAACGACCAGCGCTTTGCCTTGACGGCGGGGGATTGCATGGTGGTTTATTCCAACACGCTTCATGGTGCTGTCCTAAGTGAAAAAAATCCTGAAGCCCGCATGCTGACAATGGTTTTCTCAGCGGATTTATTAACCGGCGGCGTGGCAGGTGCTGTGCAGCAGAAGTATTTTCAAAGTTTAAGCGATACGGGATTTTTAGGGACCAAGCTAGTGAAAGATACGACGATCACAGAAAAATTGCGTCCGCTGCTGTTGGCTTTAGCAAAAGAGGAGCGTGAAAAAATCGGCTATGAACTACGAATCGTCGCCCAATTGAGTCTGATTTGGGATCAATTGTTCCATTATTTACTGGAACAAGATCAAACCTTGACTAAGCGGGCAATCAAGTATGAAGAAGAGATTAAGGCGATCATGGTATACATTCAAAAAAATTATATGAATCGTTTGACGATCCAGCGGTTGTGCGAAGCGACTGGCATCAGCCGCTCTGAATGTTTTCGCATTTTTGCCCGTTTTACGCAAAAAAAGCCAATGGAATATATCAACGATTACCGTATGTCACTGGCGGTGGCCATGATGCTGAACACCCAACAGACGGTGGATCGGATCGCCTTAGATTGCGGCTTCCAAAGCCCTAGCTATTTTGGCAAGCTCTTTAAAGAACGCTACAATCAAACACCTAAACAATTTCGGACCCAACAAAAGAGATTTGAGAATGAGTAAGTGAATAAAATTCCTAACTAGGAACAAGGAGGAAACAAATGATTAAGGCAGTCGCGGTAGATATGGATGGCACGTTTTTAAACCGTCAAAATGATTATGATCGTCCCCGTTTCGACAAAGTTTTCGCTAAAATGCAGGAACAAGGCGTGCGTTTCATTGTCGCTAGCGGGAACCAGTATTATCAATTACGTTCTTTTTTTAAGGGCTATCCTGATATCACCTATGTCTCGGAAAATGGCGCGCTAGTCTTTGACGACCAAGGCTTGCAGCAGGAACAGCATTTTTCAAAGGAATTAGCCGAAAAAATTACGACTTTCTTAATTGAAGGCGATCATGATCTGGAGTTTGTGGCATGCGGTATCAAGTCCTCCTATATGCTGACGAGCGCCAGCGAGATTTTTAAAAAATTCGCTCGTATTTATAGCTATGAGTTGGAAGAACTAGAAAGCTTTGATGAATTGCCGAATGACCCAATCGTGAAATTCGCGCTAGATGTCGAAGTGGCAAAGACGTATGAGATCGCTGAGCATTTAAACGACGCTTTTGCCGGTGAGATCACGGCGGTTACTAGCGGACACGGCAGTATCGACATTATTATTCCCGGAGTGACGAAAGGGCGCGCAATCAAACGCTTGTTAGATGAATGGGGGCTTGAGTCCAATCAGTTGGCTTCCTTTGGCGATGCCAATAATGATTTGGAAATGCTGGCGCTGACGGAAAATAGCTATGCTATGAAAGAATGTAGTCCAGAGGTATTGGCCACGGCGAAGCACCGTGCCCCTTCCCATGATGAATCGGGGGTGCTGCAGGTGCTAGAGGAACTATTGGGTTAGCTAGTTTGATTAATAGAAAAACGGAGACAGCTTATTTTGCTGTCTCCGTTTTTTGGTGTTCTTTCACAAATGCTTTGGCTTCTTTATTAATTGTTTTTAAGTCACAGCCCTGTTGTTTAGCGGCAAACACACAACCGCAGTAGCATTGGCGATAGACATCGTATTCTTTGCACATTTCAATCGAACGCTGATAACCAGAATTTTTCTTGAAATCGCTTGGTAGGTAGTTTGTGTTGTAGATTTTTTGGATATCCATGCCGATTTGATTGATTAATTGGCTATTTTTTTTCGGCGAGATCGTCAAGGCACTGCCAAAGTAATCATAGCCGCGTTCTACAGCTTCCTTTGCAGCTAAATCCAACCGCATATTGAAGCAAGCCGTACAGCGTTTGCCGCCTTCCGGTTCTTCCGTCAAGTTTTGCGACTGCATCAATTGGATGAATTCGTTGGGTTTGTAATCATCAACGATTAAATCCACGTGATTGCCGGTTGCGGCGTTAAAATCGTTGATAAATTTTTCTTGGACGAGTACGCGTCGTTGGTATTCACTTTCTGGATGGATATTGGAATTAGAGAAAAAGATCGTGACATCCGCGTGCTGGGTCAAAAATTCTAATGTATAGGTACTGCAGGGCGCACAGCAAGAATGGATCAGGATACGGGGCCGGACTGCGTCTTTTTCCCACGCCTGAATCATTTTGTGCAGCACGCGATCATAATTTATTTTTTGATTGCTCATTTTGTCAACGATTACCGTTGCATCTATTGTATTCATAAAATCACCTGAAGGTATTATAAGCGAAATGGGGATAGAAAGAAAGGTTTGGAAGGATTTGTTTCTCATTAGATCTGTCTGTTTTGTCAGTAAAAAAAATCTGAGAATGATTGAAATTCTTAAAATCATGCTTATAGTATATACTATAAGGTATATACCTAACGTAAATATGTTAGAATAAAGATGTTGAAGAAATGATTCAGTTATCAATCGAAAATTAAAAAAGGAGATCCCATGGAAGAAAAAAAAACGACCAAGGCAAAATTTGATCAGGTTTCTGCCGAGATCGAACAGCGGATTCATGACGGAGTCTATGTCAGCTCACAAAAATTGCCGTCAGAATACGATTTAGCCAAAGAATTTGGCTGCAGCCGGCTGACGATCCGCAAAGCCATCGACGATTTAATCAGTAAAAATATTATCGTCAAACGCCGCGGCAAAGGCAGCTATGTCATGACTCAACCAAAGATTCAAAGCGGCCGCTCGGGTCTGCAAGGCTTTACCGAAGCTGCCAAGGCTTATGGAAAAACGAGTCGAACGGAAGTTATTTCCTTTGAAAAAGTTGCGGAACCGGCGGAAGCAATTTTAAGCGCTTTACAATTGGAAGAAGATCAGCCGATTTATGAATTAGTCCGCCGCCGGATTCTTGATGAGGAACCGATGACAGTGGAAAAAATTTACCTCGCTGAAGAATATGTTGAAGGTTTGACAAAAGAAGATTTCAACGGCTCACTCTTTAAGCTACTGGAACAAAAAACAGAGATTGCCTATTCTCATCAAGAGGTCGAGGCGATTTTAGTCAAACCGGAGTTGTCAAAATTATTAGACGTGCCGATGGGAGACCCTTTGCTACAAGTATATTCAGTGACCTATGCCTTAGACGCAACGCCGATTTTTTATGATATTTCGTATTATCGTTCCGATCGTTATGTTTTTAAAACAACACTGACCCGCTACGGTCACTAGGAGGCTTTTTCATGGCAATTGATTTTAAACAAGTTATCGCAGAAAACAAGGAGCAATTTTATCACGATCTTGATCAAGTAATGCGCGTCCCAAGTGTCAAGGGGACACCGGCTGAACACGCCCCTTTTGGCGAAGGACCGAAAGAAGCTCTAGAGGTTGTGATGGGATTGGCGGAGAGCTATGGCTTCAAGACAGAGATCGTCAATGATGCGGTGGGTTTTGCGCAGTGGGGAGAAGCTGAAGAGTACATCGGGGTCGTCGGTCATTTAGATGTCGTGCCGGCTGGCGAGGGCTGGTCATTCCCTCCGTTTCAATTAAGCAAACAGGCGGAGCGTTTTTATGGTCGTGGCGTATTAGACAATAAAGGACCGATCATGGCTTGTTTATTTGGCTTGAAACTATTGAAAGACCTAGATATTCCGTTAAAGAAAACGATTCGGATTGTATTCGGCACCGATGAAGAAAGCGGCAGTTCAGATATCCCGCTGTATTTAAGTGAAGAAAAGCCGCCGATTTTCGGTTTTACACCAGACTGTAAATACCCGGTCGTCTATGGAGAACGAGGCATCGTCAATTATGAGATTTTGACTTCCTTTGCGGCCACTGAGCTGGAAATGTTAGGTGAGTTCATCGGTGATCAAGCCCGTGATCATGTGCCTGACGAGCTAGCGGTTACGATCAAGGGGGAAAAACTGCAGGTCACAGGAAAACGCGCACCTTCCAATGCGCCAGAGCTGGGAAAAAATGCGATTACCTTGTTAGCAGAAAAAATCACCAAAGAAAAATTAGTCAGCGGAAAGCTGAAGGAGTATTTTGCGTGGCTGGTTACCAGCTTAGCTGAAAAACATACTGGTGAGGGATTAGGCATCGATTTTTCTGACGCGGACAGTGGAAAATTGCAGGTCACGCCTTACGAACTTCGTAAAAAAAACAATCAGCTAGCATTGTCACTGGCAATTCGTTATCCCGTTTCTTATACCGAGGAGGAAGTAACGGAAGCTTTAAAAAAACATTTGCCAGCTGAAAGTGAGTTAAACATCGTGCGACGGATCAAGAGCAATCATTTTCCTAAAGAGAATGAGAATGTTCAGTTACTATCGAAGGTCTACGAAGATACGACTGGCTTAGACGGTACACCCGTCACCACGACCGGGGCTACCTACGCGCGCTTTGTACCTAACATCGTTGCTTTTGGTCCATCTTTTCCTGGGCAAAAGGGCATCGCCCACAACCAAGATGAATACATGGATGAAAAAGATTTATTATTGAATATGGAAATCTACATGCGGGGAATCTTGGCGTTAACTGAAAGATAACAAATGTAAGACTTAGCAGTGTTTGCTAGGTCTTTTTTATTTGACCAAAATCGCGTTCCTTTAGAAAACGCTTAAAAAAAATAAAAAAATTTCCCATATAGTATATACAAAACAGTATATACTATTTATAATGGTGACAGATTTTAGAAATGTAAACGGTAACGAGAGGGGTAAAGCAATGGCGTGGGGAGCAATTGCCACATGGCGTATGGCGCACGACGGCGTGATCGAAGCACTGCGATTATTAGAAAAGCAGCAATCAGCCGGCGATGCAGTAGAAACATTGATCAAAACAGTGGAGGATTATCCATATTATAAATCCGTAGGCTTTGGCGGTTTGCCAAATGCTGAAGGGATTCTTGAGATGGATGCTGCCTTTATGCATGGCGATACGTTCGAGATTGGCGCAGTCGCAGGTATCACGGATGTCAAAAATCCAATCTCCGTTGCGCGTAAGCTCAGTAAAGATAAGTTCAACAGCTTCCGCGTAGGCGAAGGTGCGACGAAATATTCGATGTTGGAAGGCTTTGAACGCAAAAGCATGTTAACAGAGCGAGCACATAAGATTTGGGAAAAACGTTTGAAGGAAATTCATGAGAACAATTTGAATCCTTACGATGGCCACGATACAGTCGGAGCTATCACGTTGGATCAAACAGGTACCATGACTGCTGGAACTTCCAGCTCTGGGTTGTTTATGAAAAAACCTGGCCGTGTAGGGGACTCACCATTATCTGGTTCAGGTTTTTATGTCGATAGCGAGATCGGCGGTGCCGCAGCGACCGGTCTTGGGGAAGATTTGATGAAAGGCTGTTTATCTTATGAGATCGTTCGCTTGATGGGTGAAGGCTTCACACCACAAGCCGCTTGTGATAAAGCGGTCTACGAATTCCACGATAAACTGACCGACCGCTACGGGAAAGCTGGGGCCTTCTCGTTGATTGCTATGAATACTCAAGGCGAATGGGGCGTGGCCACGAATGTTGAATTCACCTTCAGCGTCGGCAACGATCAAGCAGAAGCACAGATCTTTATCGCAAACATGGGCGCTAACCATACGACCGAGATTCAACCAATCACGCAAGAGTGGTTAGCAGCATATGAAAAACGGATCAAAGCACCAATAGAATAAAAAGAGTAAAAAAAAAAATAGGAGCGTGAAAACGATGAACAAAAAACAAATTTATCTATTCTGCGATGCAGGGATGTCAACCAGTATTATGGTCAATAAAATGATGGAAGTCGTGGATAAACATAATATGCCGCTACAAATTACTGCGTTTCCAGTAGCCCGTTCGCAGGAAGTGGTAGAGAAGGAAAAGCCGGTGGCTATCCTTTTAGGACCACAAGTGAAATTTTTATTGGAAAAAACAAAGGAGCGCTTCGCACCGCAAGGAATTCCAGTGGCTGTGATCGCACCAGAGATCTACGGAATGATGGACGGCGAAAAAGCGATGAAAGAAGTTTTAAAATTAATCAAACAAAATAAAAAATAGTTCATGAACGATTGGAGGAAAAAAAGATGCAAAAGTTTTTAAACTGGTTGGAAAAAATTCTGACTCCTTTAGCGAAAGTCATTGGCGAGAATAAATATTTGATTGCTATTCGAGATGGCTTTTTGATTTCTACGCCCTTATTGATCGTGGGTTCCTTCTTCTTACTGCTGGCGAATTTCCCGATACCTAATTGGAATGAAATGATTTCTCCAATCTTAGGAAAAAACTGGGAATCTTTAATGTCAGTTCCGGCTTCCGCAAGTTTTGATGTTATGACAATCTTAGCGGTCTTAGGGATCGCCTACAGCTTGGGACGCCAATTAGAAATCGATGCGATCCAATCAGCTGCCTTAGCACTTGTTTCTTTCTTTATTTTAACCCCATACACGACCCTATTTACACCAGAAAATAGTACACAAGTGTATGAAGTAACTAGCCTACCGTTAAAATGGATGGGTTCAAGCGGTTTGTTCTTAGGAATGATTATCGCGTTAGTCTCAACACGTATTTTCGCAGCAGTGATTCGTCGCGGTTGGACGATTAAAATGCCAGAAGGTGTGCCGCCGACCGTAGTAAAATCTTTTGAAGCTTTGATTCCAAGTTTTGTAGTTATCACTATCATGTTTGTTCTTAACTGGCTGGTTTCCTTAACATCAATGGGGAACTTGCAAGATGTCATCTTCAAATTCTTACAAACGCCATTATTAAGCTTAGGTAATACGTTAGGTGCCATGATCATCGCCTACTTGTTCTTGCATTTCTTCTGGTTCTTCGGGATCAACGGAAGCAGTGTTGTAGGTGCGGTCTTCAATCCAGTTTTACGGGCATTATCAGTGGAAAATATGCAAGCCTTCAAAGACGGGCATGAAATCCCGAATATCATCACTGGACAATTCCAAGATATGTTCGCGACTTTTGGCGGTGGTGGTTCAACCTTGTCATTAATCCTAGTGATGGTGATCTTCTGTAAGAGTCAACGGGTGAAAAAATTGTCCCAGCTGTCATTAGTTCCAAGTATTTTTGGGATCAATGAACCGATTATTTTTGGATTGCCGATCGTATTGAATCCAATCCTTTTAATTCCTTTCGCGCTAGTTCCTACTATCAATATCATTATTTCTTACTTTGCGATGGATTGGGGAATCGTCAATTATACAAATGGAATTCAATTGCCATGGACGACGCCACCGATCATCTCCGGCTTCTTAGTCAGCGGCTGGCAGGCATCGGTTTTACAAGCCTTATTGATTGTCTTAGGAATGGCTGTGTACTATCCGTTTATTAAAGTGTTAGACGATCAGTATATTCGTGAAGAAAAGGAAATGGAAGCATTGGAGACGGAAGAAATCGACTTTGACAGCTTCAACTTCGATGAAATCTAAGAACGAGAGGAACCAAAAAATGAACGACGAACAATTACAAGTAGTAATGGGCTTGATTATGAATGCTGGAAATGCAAAAGGTGAAGCAGTGGCAGCCTTAGCAGCAGCTAAAGAGAATAATTTTGATGAAGCGGAGGAGCGGATGAAGGCCGCAAACGAAGCATTAGTTGAGGCTCATAATACTCAGACTAGTCTGCTTACAGCGGAGGCTAGTGGAAATAATGCAGAAGTCACGTTATTGATGGTCCATAGTCAAGATCATTTAATGAACGCCATTTCTTACTTAGGTTTGACGCAAGAGTTAATTGAGATGTATAAACGTTTGACCGCGTTAGAAAAATAATGATTTAAAAAACAGGTAAGGATTTCCCCTTACCTGTTTTTTTTATAGCCAGTTTGAATCGTATGTTGGTAGCAAATCTGAGAAAGCCTTCGGTTACTTTTGCTAACCATAACATCTTTTTGTTACTATAGTGGCTAAGAAGTGTAGAAGGTGGGTTAAAATGAAGCCGTTCCTGATCCATAACAAAGAAAGAAATACTTATCCAATGGTTGTCAGTCTCCCCCATAGTGGAACTTGGCTCCCTGAGACAATGAAAAAAAATTTATATTCAGAGGCAGTCTTGGCGAATACAGATTGGTTTTTACCAAAATTGTACGAATTTCTAGTAGCTAAAGGGTGCACAGTTATTGAAAATCAGGTGAATCGTTATGTCGCGGACCCAAATCGCGGGAGTCAGATGCTCGGGCAGGATTACCAAACTAGTGTAGTTTATCAGTACAATACTTTTGGGCATAAATTATACAATCAGCAATTAGAGCCGCAAACCATCGAGGAGCGCTTAACAAACTATTATTGGCCCTATCATCAAGCGTTACAAGAGTTGATAAATACAAAAAGGCAATTTTATCAGAAGGTTTATCTTTTAGATCTTCATAGTTTTGCTGAATACCCCAACCAAGTGGGCATTAGACCGGCAGATCTAGTGGTGGGGAATCAGACAGACCAAAGCTCAAGCGCGGAATTTCGTCAATTAGTAACCTCGTTATTAGAAGCGGAAGACTATGCCGTTTCTAATAATCAGCCCTTTCGTGGCGGTTTTATTACTAAATTTTATGGGAATCAGCCGCACATTGAAGCGTTACAATTAGAGATTCGCTACCAAGAATATATTGAAGCACGCTCCTTCGGTGAAGAGGTGCTGACTAAGTATAATCCAGCCTTATTTCATTGTGCGCAGCGGCGTTTAGAAAAAGTATTTGAAAAACTATTAGAGAGCATTTCTAAAGAGAGGAGATCCTGTGGAGAGTGAGAGAAATAAGTTTACGCGAAAATTGTTATTAGAATCAGGAATAAAGGAAGGTTGGCGAATTTTAGACGTTGGTTGTGGTTCTGGTGAAGTCAGTTTGTTGGCTTCTGAGTTGATAAACGGTAAAGGTGAGATTATTGGGATAGACATTAATGCTGCATCGATTCAAATAGCTCAAACAAGAGCGGCTGAAGGGAACGTAACGAATGTCCAATTTGTCGCTATGCCTATTGAAAATGCTGCCAAGGAGCTTGGAACTTTTGATCTGATTATCGGGCGACGAATTTTGATGTACTTACCTAACCCATTTCAGGCTATTGAAACGTTAACAAAGATCTTAAAATCAAATGGCCGGATGGTTTTTCAAGAAAGCGATGCAATGGGTGCTGAAACTTCAGCAACCACTTTTCCTTTGCATACAAAAGCTCAACAATATGTTTGGCAAACAGTTGCTAGCGAGCAGGGAAATATTCATATTGGCTCAGAAATGTATTCGTTATTTACGAAAGCCGGTCTCAAGGTAAAAAATCTAGAAGCGGAAGCCGTTTTACAAACAGCGGAAACAGGAAGTGACCTTGCTTGGCTGCTACAAATGATGGAAGAACGAATAATCCAAGCCGGAATTGCGACTAAAAGAGAGTTAGAAATCCTCGAAAAGGCACTTACTGAAGAGATGGATAAGTCGAACGCGGTCTTTATCAGGGATATGAATTTTGGAATCTGTGTTTCAAACTAAAAAGTCGCTTGATCAATGATCAAGCGACTTTTTAGTAATCATTCGGATAATGGACCACGATAAATTTGACGATACTATTGGTTTCGTTGTCCCAATTATGGTTGATAGTGGAAAAATAATGCGCTGAATCCCCAGGATAAAGCTGATAGGTCTTTTCTTCGATCACTAAAGTCAGGATTCCTTCTATTATATAGACAAATTCTTCGCCTTGATGGGGATAAGTCGTAGGCAGCTCACGTTTTTCGTGAGGCATGATCTCAATCATTTTTGGCGCGATTTTTTTGTCTTGCGGGGTCCGGCTTAGTTGTTTGTAGATCATATTATTTAGCTGGTGGATCACCGGCTGATCATAGCCGCGAACAATGGGCTCGCTTTCACGTTCTTCTTCAAAGAAGTAATTGATCTTTACCTTGAATAAGTCAGCGATAGTGGCTAGATGCTCCACCGCGATGGTGGTGATACCGCGTTCAAATTGTGACAAGAAACCCGTAGACAGTCCGGTTGCTTCCGAAAGCTGTTTAAGGGTCATTCCCCGCTCATTCCGCAGAGCTTTCACCTTTTCACCAATATTCATCTGGATCCTCCTCAACATAAAGTAATTATTTCTTAGTATAACTGAAAAAAGGAAAATCACCAACAATCATTGAAATGAAATAGTTTACCGAAAATAAACTAATAGATTCATTATAATGAATAAAGCGGTTGCAACTTTTTAACGACGTCTCTATAATAGGAGGTAGGAGGGAAGCACGTGAAAAAGCCGACTATTTTTAACATTCAGAAATTTTCGACCCATGACGGTCCAGGGATTCGGACAACGATTTTTTTCAAAGGGTGTCCCATTAGATGTGAATGGTGTCACAATCCTGAAAGCCAAGTCTACGCTCCAGAGATCATGTTGAACAAATACGGAAAAGAAGAAACGATCGGGAAAGATTATTCCCTGCGCGAGCTGGTCAAAAAGATCCAAGCGGATCAAATTTTTTACGACCAATCGGGTGGTGGTGTGACCTTTTCTGGTGGAGAAGTAATGGCACAAGATATGGATTACGTAGTGGAGCTGGCGAAAGAGTGTCAGCGTCTAGGAATTTCCGTGGCGATCGATACTTGCGGCGTAGCGCCAACGGAGAATTATCGGCAGATCTTACCCTACGCAGATTTATTTTTATATGATCTAAAGTTCATAGATTCACATAATCATAAGCTTTATACTGGCGTTGGCAATCAATTGGTGTTAGAAAATCTCCGGTTCTTATCCCAGCAGCAAGCGGAGATCAATTTGCGTTTGATCTTATTAGATGATGTCAATGCGGCGGAAGTTGATGCAGAGGCGATCATTGAGTGGCTGGAGAAAGAAAAAATTCATGTCAGTGAAATATCGCTGCTACCATATCATGATTTTGGCCGCGATAAATATGAACGACTTAAAAGAGTCTGTACACAAAATTTTAAAAAGCCTTCAGAAGAACAGGTGGAAGCCTTGCAAAAAGTCTATCAAGACGCGGGTTATCAAGTCACGATCGGTGGATAAAACATAAGAAAACTCAATTCAATAAGGAGGAACAGATTGATGGTGGAATTAACAGTGGAACCAACGAGAAGAGGAAGCACAGAACGGATCAAGCGTTTACGAGAGATCAGCGACAAGGAATGTACACCAAGTATTTCCATGGAGCGGGCGGTTTTACTGACGGAAGCCTACAAAAAGTGGGAAGGCAAGGTTTCGGCGCCGGTTTTACGAGGAAAAGCTTTCAAGTACATCATGGAAAATCGGACGAATTATATTGAAAAAGGTTCGTTGGTTTTAGGGGAAAAAGGCGATAAGCCGTGGGCAGCGCCGACCTTCCCGGAATTGTGCTGTCATACATTGGAAGACTTTGATAATATGAACAACCGGGAAAAAGTGTTCTTCAAAGTCAGCGAGGAAGATCGCCGGATCCAAGAGGAAGTGATCATTCCTTATTGGCATGATCGGGCTATGATGACGCGGATGAACCGCTTATTGCCAAAGGAATGGCACCTGTTGTTTGAAGGCGGGCTGTATACAGAATTTTTGATGCAACGAGGGCCGGGCCACACGGTAGCGGATGGGAAAATGTATCAAAAGGGATTCGCCGATTTTAAAGCCGACATCCAGCAAGAGATCGACAATTTAGATTACAACAACGACATGGAAGCCTTGAATAAACGGGAAGAGCTGGAAGGCATGAAGCTAGTCTGTGAGGGCATGATCGTCTACGGCAAGCGCTACGCACAGGAATGTCGTGAGTTGGCGGAACAAGAAACGGATCTCCAGTGGAAGCAGGAATTATTGGAATTAGCCGAGGTCTGTGATGTGGTTCCAGAACATGCGCCGCAAACCTTCCGTCAAGCGATCCAAATGTATTGGTTCACTCACATTGGGATCACCGTTGAGATGAACAACTGGGATGCTTATTCCCCAGGAAAGTTAGATCAGCATTTAGAGCCTTTCTATGAAAAGGACATTGAAGCGGGCCGCTTGACGCGGGAAGAAGCACGGGAGTTATTAGAAAATCTTTGGATTCAATTCAACAATCAGCCGGCGCCGCCAAAAGTCGGGATCACCTTGAAGGAAAGCGGCACTTATACGGATTTTTGTAATTTGAATACGGGAGCGTTGCGGCCCGATGGCACGAGCGGGGTCAGCGATGTTAGCTATTTGATCTTGGAAGTCATGGATGAAATGAAGCTATTACAGCCAAGCTCGAATGTTCAAATCTCCCGCAAGTCACCGGAAAAATTCTTGCGTGAAGCCTTGAAAGTCTCTCGTAAAGGCTGGGGACAACCAGCGATGTATAATTCCGAAGCCATCTTGGCGGAATTGAGCTACCTTGGCAAGTCCGTCGATGACGCCCGGGAAAGCGGCATTTGCTCCGGCTGTGTCGAGGTCGGCGTGGCAGGTAAGGAAGCCTACGTGCTGACTGGTTATTTGAATATTCCTAAGGTATTTGAGCTGGCGATGAATCGCGGGTATGATCATTACACTGACAAGCAGATCGGGATCGATGTCGGGGATTTCACCCTAATGAATTCTTATGAAGAAGTCTTTGAAGCCTTCCACAAGGAATTGCAATACGTGGTGGATGTCAAAGTCGCCGGCAACAATATGATCGAGCGAATGTACATGGAATTTATGCCTGTGCCGCTACTTTCGGTGATGTCTGATGACTGTATCAAAGTCGGCAAAGACTACAACGCCGGCGGGGCCCGTTACAACACCAGCTACATCCAATGTGTCGGTATCGCGACAATCACTGATTCATTGGCGGCCATCAAACACAATGTCTTCGAAGAAAAGACTATGACGATGGCGGAATTATTAGCCGCCTGTGAAGCTGATTTTGAAGATTATGAAGAAATTTATGACCGGGTCTACAATGAAACACCGAAATACGGCAATGACGATGAATACGCTGATTCACTGTTAAGAAACGTAGCAGAATCCTTGCAAGCGGTGATCGCCGGCCGGCCAACGCCAAAAGGCTCGAAAACGGTCGTTGAGTTTTTACCAACCACCTGTCATGTCTATTTTGGTCAAGTGATGGAAGCTTCACCCAACGGCCGCCACAAAGGAATTCCGTTGCCAGATGGAATCTCGCCAGAAAAAGGTGCCGATCGCAATGGACCGACCGCTGTCATTAAATCGGCGTCTAAGATCGACCAAACCAAAACCGGCGGCGCTCTGCTGAATCAGAAATTCACGCCAAGCGTCGTGGCTGGCGAAGCTGGAATCACCAACATGGCATCATTAGTGCGAAGCTACTTCGCCCTAGATGGTCACCATATCCAATTCAATGTGATCGATCGAGAAACGTTGGTGAAAGCTCAGCAACACCCGAAAGAATACGAGAACTTGATCGTACGGGTGGCGGGCTACAGTGATTACTTTAATAATTTAGAAAAAGCTCTGCAAGACGAAATCATCTCAAGAACCGAGCAAGCTTTCGGATAAAAAGATAAAACAAGCCTGCTTCAGAAAGTATTTTCTGAAGCAGGCTTGTTTATGTTGCCCTTATAAAGAAAGGATCAAATGTTCACACGAATAAATCGCTTTACAGCAGGTATAGCTATGTCTGGCATCACAAAGTCGTTCTATCTAGCAAAATCTGTTCCGCTTGGATATTCTCTAAAAAGGTCTGATCGTGCTCTACTAATAGCATCGTCGGTTTGACACTTAATAAAAGCTCTTCCAATTGTTTCTGATTGAAGACATCCAGATAATTTAACGGCTCGTCCCAAATGTAAAGTTCGGCAGTCTGAGCTAAGGATTTTGCCAGTTCGACTTTTTTCCGTTGCCCCATACTCATTTCTTCGATCCGATTTTGAAAGACATTGCGTTCCATGCCAAGTTTCCGCAAATTATTCAAAAAAGAAGAGTAATCAAGCTGATTTTCTTCGGCAAAGTCTTGCAAGGTCCCGTGATTGTTCTCATAATTTTGCCGCACATAACTGATCTTAACATTCGGTCTCAAGAGCTCTCCACTGGCTTCGCCGGCAAAGGTCCCTAGTAAATAATGCAGCATGCTTGATTTACCAATCCCGTTTGGACCGGTCAAAGCCGTAATTTTTCCACGAGCTAATTCAAAGGACAGTGGAACAAAGAGCGGCGATTGCTCCGGATAACTCAGCGAGAGGTTTTCAACTTTCAACAACTGTCCATGATGACTCTCGTGATAGTTCATCGTCAAGCGATCAACGTCCTCTAAATCCTTTAACAGGCCTTCCTTCGCTTCGATTTGATCGTACATTCGATTTTCAATATTTTTCGAACGCTTCATGGTTCGGGCCGCTCGGGCGCCGATCGCTCCAGTGTCAAATACGCCGCCGCTGCCTTTTTCAGAGGGTTTGCCGTATTTGTCAGTTTCTCGTGAGCGGGACCATTCGGCCTTTTCAGCGGCGGTCTTTTTCAAACGCCCGACTTCCTTTTTGATTTTCTGATTTTGGGCGAGTTCAAATTCATCCCGCAAGTTTTTTTGTTCTTCGTAAGTCGCAAAATTTCCTTGATAAAGCACTAGCTGGCTTTTTTCAATCGCCAGCGTATGATCGGTAACTTGATTCAAAAATTGCCGGTCATGACTGACGACGATGAAGCCGTCCTTGCGCTGCAAATAATCTGCGACATGCTGGCGTCCTTTTATATCTAAATGATTGGTCGGTTCGTCGATCAAAGGGAAAAAGTCGGCTTGGGTGAATAATAATGCCAGCAAAACCTTCGTTTGTTCTCCACCGGAAAGTGTTTGATACGGCTGCCAAAGGACTTGCGGGTCTAGTTGGATCAGGTTCATTTCCCGCTCCAATTCCCATATTTCAAACTCCGCCACTTCTAAGAGGGCATAATAAGTCAGCTGTTCATGATCCGCGACTGTCGCGGGAAAGTAGACTGGTCGCAGCGGAAATTGAATTTCTCCTTGATAGAGGTAGTTGCCTAATAATAGCTGGAGCAAGGTGGTTTTGCCACGACCGTTGCGACCGACTAAGCCTAATTTCCAGCTGCTGTCGATCGTCAGATTGGCGTCATCAAAAAGCAAGGTCAACTGCTTATCAAAGCCAAAAGTAAGATGGGTCAGTTTAATAGTTCCCATAAAAAAATTCCTCCTTTACTTGTCGATCATTCAAGTAAGAATGCGGCAAATTTTCAGGAGGAAAGGAGAGTCAAGTCCTTTAGGCTCATTCCTCATAGCGGGAAAGCAGACAAAAAAGAGACTACACCCTTGAAAGGCTAAGCCAATCCTGAAAATCTGCCCACTGATCCCTTGAAAAAAGATCGGTTTGCAGTTTCCAACATTCGCTTAGATTTTCAATGGCATAATCCCTCGTTTCATTTATGATTAATTTTATTAAACCAGATTTTTTTAGTCATGTCAAAAAAATACGGACGCAGCCGCTTCCCCAAACATGCTACGCCCTGGAGTGATCCTCGATAAACGAGGTGAAGAAAATATCTCTTCTCCTATTATAGTAGCATATTTAAAAAGAAAATTGGGGTTGAAACACTTGCGAGGCTACAATTGGAGTAGGCGGAGTGCTTTTGATACAATAGTAGAAATAAGTTGGAGGTGAGGATTTGAATCATGCAGCGATTTACCATCGTCCAGAAAGCGAATTCGCCTATTTATACAAAAAGGATCTCATGCGGATTCGTCTGCAGACGGCACGCAACGAGATAAAATCCGTGGGCTTGATCAGCGGTGATTTTTATACGTTTGGTGCAGAAAAATGGTACAAAAAGCAGCAAGCGATGAGGAAGGCGTATACGACGGACACTCATGATTATTGGGAGATCGAGGTAACGGCAACCCATCGTCGATTGGCGTATGCTTTTTGCATTACCGATTTTCAAGGGAATTCGGTTTTTTTTACGGATCAAGGGATTTTTGAGCACGAGGAATACCGTTTGAACCGTGACAATTTATACTTTCGCATGCCCTATTTTCAAGAGATTGATCGGTTTAAAATCCCTGATTGGGTGCCCCAAACGGTCTGGTATCAGATTTTTCCTGAACGTTTCTATAATGGCGATCCTTCCAACGACCCGGAAGCTGTCTTAGCTTGGGGCAGTGAAGCACCGACACGGGAAAACTTTTTTGGCGGTGATCTTCAGGGCGTGATCGATAAGCTGGATTATTTGGAGGATTTAGGGATCACCGGTATCTATTTGTGTCCGATTTTTACCGCCCCCTCCAATCACAAGTACGATACAGTAGATTATTATGAAGTCGATCCGCATTTTGGCAACAAGCAGGTCTTCCGGGAATTAGTCGAAAAGGCCCACGAACGAGGCATGCGGGTGATGCTGGATGCCGTCTTCAATCATTTAGGGGCTAGTTCTCACCAATGGCAAGATGTTATCTTGCACGGGGCCGACTCGGCTTACGCAGATTGGTTCCACATTGATTCCTTCCCGCCCCGGTACACTCCGATCCCTGGCTCGGAGCAAGCAGAAAATTTGAATTACGATACCTTTAGTTTTGTACCCAATATGCCGAAGCTAAATACGGAAAATCCGGAAGTTCAAAAGTTTCTTTTAGCGATCGCGACTTATTGGATTCGTGAATTTGATATTGACGGCTGGCGTTTAGATGTTGCTAATGAAGTCGATCATCACTTTTGGAAAGAATTTCGTCAGGCGGTCTTGCAGCAAAAAGAAGATTTGTATATTTTAGGGGAGATCTGGCACAGTTCCCAACGCTGGCTGGAAGGGGACGAATTCCACGCCGTGATGAATTATGCCTTTACTGACAGTATCAAAGCTTTCTTTGTGGAAGAGTCCATCACGATCTCGCAAATGATTTTTGGCATGAATCGCCAGCAGCTTTTGTATCGTGATCAGACCAATGAAGTCAGCTTTAATCTGCTGGATTCCCACGATACCCCTCGGCTGTTGACCCTTTGTCAAGGGAACAAGGAGCTGTTGCGGAGCGCGTTGACTTTTATGTTTATCCAAAAAGGCACTCCTTGTATTTTTTACGGCACAGAAGCCGGACTTGAAGGAGAAATGGACCCAGGCTGTCGTGTCTGTATGGATTGGGAAGACCCGGATCAAGAGCTGTATACGTTCACCAAGCAATTGATCGCTTTGCGAAAACAATTTTCGGAAGTTTTTAGTCTGGGAACGATGGAATGGCATTACGATGACGACAAAAAAACCTTCTCCTTGACCCGTCAATATAAAGAAAAAACGATTGTTGCTACCTTTAATGAAGGAGAAAAATTGATTTTCGCAAAACAAGGCCGCCGTTTATTTGGACAAAATTATCACGAGAACGGGAATTACCAGCTAAACAAACATGGCTTTGTGATCGAAGAATTGTAGTAAGCATTTTTAATTAGAAATAGCGGGGAAGATGATATAGTAGATAAATCAACTATAAAGGGGTCATTTGAATGCTAGCTATCATTCTATTGCTTTCAGGAATCATCGGCCTGTTGCATCTAATCATCATGGGCTTAGAAATGTTTTCACCAGCGGAGAAACAAGCAGATATTTTCAAGATGCCGCTGTCCTTTGTCAAATTGCCGAATGCGCAAATCGCTTTGAAAAATATGGGAATCTATAATGGCTGCCTGGGCTTGTCCTTATTAGCCAGCCTGATTTTATTCAGTGGACAACAACAATTTAAGGTGCTGATGGTGCTGCAATTTTTTGTTTTGATCGTCGGTTTATACGGTGGGAAAACAGTCACCAAGTCGATCTATCTGATCCAAGCATTGCCTGCCGCGATCACACTTCTTTTGATTTTGACACAATTCGTTTAATCAAGCGCCATAGACAGAGAGCTGTAACAAAATATTGTTACAGCTCTTTTTTTGCGTTCCACTTGATTCTTCAGCTAGGTAGCAAAAGTTTTTGTTTAAAACTTTCATCTACCCTATATGTATCCTAATAATTCCTTATAGCAATCATTAATTCGTTTTTAAATCTATATAAACATCTTATTGACTTTATATAAACGTCGTATTAAACTGTAATAGACTTAAATAAAACTTTTTTAAAAGGAGAGGCATATGAATCGTTGGGTTTACTTATTTTCAGAAGGATCAAAAGAGCAAAAGGATCTGCTTGGCGGCAAAGGGGCGAACCTAGCCGAGATGACGAAATTAGGACTGCCAGTTCCAACAGGCTTCACGGTTACAACGGAAGCCTGTTTGTATTATTTGAATCATGGGGATCAGTTGACCGATGAGCTGAAGACACAAGTAATGACCGCAGTCGAGCAACTATCTGCTAAAACGGGGAAAAAATTTGGAGATCTGAAAAATCCTTTATTAGTTTCTGTTCGGAGCGGATCGAAATTTTCGATGCCAGGGATGATGGATACCGTTTTGAATCTAGGCTTAAACGACCAAACGGTGGCGGCTTTAGCTAGCAACAGTCAAAATGAGCGTTTCGCTTATGATTGTTATCGCCGCTTATTGCAAATGTTTGGCAATGTCGTGATGGGACTGGATAATAGTACCTTTGAAGGCCGGATCACCGCCTTGAAAAAGGTTAACGGCTTGTCCTTTGATAATGAGTTGACCGCCGACCATTGGAAACAAATTGTAAGCGAGTACAAAGAGCTTTATCGAAAAAACTTGCAGCGAGAGTTTCCCCAAGACCCAATCGAGCAATTGTATTTAGCCATTGAAGCGGTCTTTGGCAGCTGGAACAATGCGCGGGCGAAAACGTATCGTCGTCTGCATGGAATCAGCGACGATCTCGGAACTGCAGTCAATATCCAAGAAATGGTCTTTGGTAATTTTGGTGAGACGTCTGGGACAGGGGTAGTCTTTTCTCGCAATCCTTCCTTAGGCGACCCTGGTTTGTTCGGCGAATATTTAATCAATGCTCAAGGGGAAGATGTAGTAGCCGGTGTGCGGACACCAAAACCGATCCAAGTATTAGCTGAAGACATGCCAGAACAATTCAATCAGTTAAAAGCGATCTGTGAAAACTTAGAAACGCATTATCAAGACATGCAGGATGTGGAATTTACCATTGAAAGAGAAAAATTATTTATTTTGCAGACGCGTAGCGGCAAACGTACGTCAAAAGCTGCATTGACGATTTTATTAGACTTCTTTAAAGAAGGGATCATCAGTGAGGATGCCTTGGTCAGCCGGATTGAAGGGAAAGATCTGGAAGCGGCCTTGCATCCGAATTTTGCTGAAACAGCGTTAAAAAACCGTGTCTCTTTCTTGTCAGGTTTAGCAGCAAGCCCAGGAGCGGCAACAGGAGCGGCTTATTTTTCAGCCGATGCGGCGACTGAAGCAAAAGCGAGAGGAGAAAGAGTGGTGTTGGTTCGTGAAGAAACGTCGCCGGAGGATATCGAAGGGATCGCGGTCAGCGAAGCCGTGATTACCAGCCGCGGCGGAATGACTTCCCATGCGGCAGTAGTGGCTCGCGGAATGGGCATCTGCTCCGTAGTAGGCTGTGAACGCTTAATCGTCATGGAAGAGGAAAACCAAGCAACGGTTGCCGACGAAACGATCGAAGAAGGGACGATTCTCTCCGTCGATGGATCAAGCGGCAAGGTGTATTTCGGTGAGATCCCAATGGAAGAGGTCGGACACACAGTGGCACTAGATGAGCTTCATACGATTTGGGATCGTCACGCCGATATCAAGGTCCGTGCCAATGCTGAAACACCAAACGATATCGAAACAGGGATGGCTTTGGGAGCGGTCGGGATCGGATTAGCCCGCACAGAGCACATGTTCTTTGAAAAGACTCGCTTATTGCAATTTCGTCGCCTGATCCTAGCTGACAGCTTGGCTGAACGATTAGCGGTTCTAAAGGAATTGAAGACGGTGCAAAAACAAGACTTCAAATATATGTATCAAGCAGCGGGAGGAAAACCGACAACAATTCGTCTACTAGATCCGCCGCTGCATGAATTTTTACCTAGAAACGCTGAAGAATGTCGTGAGGTCGCTAAAGAATTAGGCAAAACCTTCAATGAAGTCAAACGTAAGACTGACAATCTGGCCGAAGTCAATCCTATGCTGGGCTTCCGAGGACTTCGTTTAGGGGTGGCCTATCCAGAAATTTATCAAATGCAGGCAGAAGCGATCATTGAAGCGGCTTGCGAAGTGACGGAAGAACAGGAGTTTAGCATTCAGCCGGAAATCATGATTCCTTTCACCATTGACGCGGGAGAATTTGCCCATGTACGGCAAGCGATAAAAGAGGCGATCCAAAAGAATTTAAGAGACAATCAGCGGACCTTGGATTATCAGATTGGGACGATGATTGAAATTCCAAGAGCTTGTTTTGTGGCGGATCAAATCGCACAGCATGCTGATTTCTTTAGTTTCGGTACTAATGATTTGACCCAGATGGCACTGGGGTTATCCCGAGATGATTCACCTAGAATTGTCACGCAATACCTTGAGGCGGGGATTTTTGAAGATGATCCATTCCAAGTGTTGGACAAAGCAGGAGTAGGCGCCTTGATGAAACTGGCGATCGAAGGGGGGAGAAAAGTTAACCCGCAATTAAAGATTGGGATTTGCGGAGAAGCTGCGGCCCATCCGAAATCCATCGATTTTTTAAATGAGCTAGGGATCGATTACATTTCTTGCTCGCCGTTTAGAATCCCGCAGGCGAAGATGACACTGGCCAAGGCTACAGTTGAAATCGTGGGAGGGTAGCGATAAAAAAACACTTAAATGAATATTTGATTAAAATAAGATATGATTTTGGAAAAAGATAGTCTTTTGGTAGGCTATCTTTTTTTTGTTATTGTAGTGAAGCACCAAAAATTTAATATTAATGATAGATAACAAACAAATGAGAAATAAGTCCGTTAAATGAATAGAATATAATTTGTAAACGAATACAACCTCAGATATACTTTTTGTAGGATTTAAATATGTCATGTCATAAAAAGAAGAACTATTTTGGCTCAGCTTGAATAACAATTTTTTTTTAGTGAATACCCAAATTTTTATGAAAAATCACTCATTAATTTTAAATGACAGTTTTTTCACAATGACTTATGAATAAAAATACGGTATAATGCTACCTTGGGAGGTGAAACAAACTGCGGAATTAGGAATCATAGAATAACACTTTCATCATGCAAAAGCGGTTTTTTAGTGAAGTGGTGGAGGGAGTCAAATTTTCATATAAATGCGAAAAAGATTCACTGGCTTAAAAAGTTATTCGAAGCTGTCAAACATGGAAACTAAAGTTAGACATGACCTTTCTAATGAAACTAACAGGTTTAACAACTTGTTTAAAAAAAAGAAAGCAGGGATGAAACAATGACAATTGATTGGCAAAAAGAAGTAGAAGCACGCAAAGACGATTTACTAAAAGACTTAGGCGACTTGATCCGCATCAATAGTATCCGCGATATCGAGCATGGTACAAAAGAAGAGCCGCTTGGACCTGGTCCAGCAGCCGCTTTACGCAAAGTCTTGGAATTTGGTGACCGCGATGGTTTCGTAACTAAAAATATCGAAAACGTAGCAGGCCATATCGAATATGGTGACGGCGAAGAAATGTTCGGATTATTAGGACACGTTGACGTTGTTCCAGTTGATGACAACTGGGATACTGATCCATTTGAACCAGTTATCAAAGATGGCAAATTATTTGCACGTGGTTCAGCCGACGATAAAGGACCTTCAATCGCCGCTTACTACGCAATGCGGATCATTAAAGATCTAGAATTACCAATTTCTAAAAAAATCCGTTTCATCTTCGGTACTGACGAAGAGAGCGAATGGGTCGGCATCCACCGTTACATGGAAGTGGAAGAAATGCCTAAAGTTGGTTTTTCTCCAGATGCTCAATTCCCAATCATCAATGGTGAAAAAGGTATCTTATCTTACGAAGTGACTTTCGCAAACAAAGCCGACGCTGAAGCTGGCGATTTTGAACTAGTAAGCTTCAAATCAGGTCAACGTACGAACATGGTTCCTGGGGATGCGACAGCTGTGATTAAAGTCAACGCTGAAGCAAAAGCAGCTGATTTAAAAGCGGCTTTTGATGCCTTCGTCGAAAAAGCTGGCGTGAAGGGCGAATTTGCTGAAAACAACGGCGAAATCACTCTAACAGTCATCGGTAAAGCAGCGCACGCGCAAGAACCAAAATTCGGCGTGAACTCTGCAACTTTCTTAGCGGCATTCTTAGTAGATTATAAATTAGATGGCAATGGCGCCAACTATATTCAAACAATCGCTGAATATATGCACTTAGATTATAACGGTAAAAAATTAAATGCTTACACGAAACATGACGTGATGGGTGAAACAACGTCATCAGCGAACTTGTTCGACTACACTTCAACGGGCGATAAAAAAATCACCATCAATGTTCGCCATCCAGAAGGCATCACGAAAGATGATATCTTAGCGAACATGGAAGAAGTTCTGAAGGCTGCGGATGTTTCAATCGCGATCATCGGTGACGTGAAAACACCGCATTATGTTCCAGCAACTGATCCATTAGTGAAAACATTATTGGACGTTTACGAAGAACATACTGGTCTAGAAGGCCATGAAGAATCAATCGGTGGCGGTACTTACGGCCGAATCCTAGAAAACGGTGTCGCTTATGGCGCAATGTTCCCAGGTGAAGAAAACGTAATGCACCAACCAAATGAATTTATGCCAATTGATAGCTTGTTCAGAGCAGCAGCTATTTATGCTGACGCTATTTATCGTTTAGTTAAGTAGCCAGCGTTTTAGGAGTAGGAGAGTTTGGTTGTCAGACTCTCCACTCACTTTTGGGTAATCGAAAGTAAGAAAGGAATTTCAAAACATGAAAAAACTGTCGAAAGACGCTTTTGGTGGAGTTAACGGCCGCGATTACGTACCTTACGTAGCAGAAAAGCCTAAAAAAGCAGGCTCACCAATTATTATGATCTTAGGTATTTTATTAGCTGCTTTATTCGCCGCATCAACTGCTTATTCAGGAATGAAGGCTGGTCTAACGGTAGCTGCCGGTATTCCAGGAGCAATTATTGGTTCAGGGCTAGTCGCTCTGTTTGTAAAACCTAAAACAATTTTAGGTAAGAACTTATTGCAATTAATGTCGAGTGGTGGGGAATCAGTTGCCTCAGGGATGATCTTCGTGTTACCAGCCGTGATCTTAGTCGGCGGTAAAGTGAATTTCATCGAAGGTGTAGGGATTGGTGTTGGTGCCGTTCTTTTAGGTGTCGGTGTCTTCTCATTGGTTCAAGATTACATGTTAATCGACGAACACGGTAAACTGGTTTATCCAGAAGCGATGGCGATTTCAGAAACATTAGTTGCTTCTGATACTGGTGGCGATTCATTGAAATACATGGGGATCGGTTTTGGTATCGGTGGTATTTTAACAGCCTTAACGGGTTCTGTTTTCGGAATCATGAACAACGTTATCAGCTATGTCAATGAAAGCTTCTACAAATGGAAATTTGAAACAGAAGTAAACCCATTATTAGCGGGTATTGGTTTCATCGTTGGGATGGATGTTTCTGTTTTGATGTTCGCAGGTTCAATCTTAGCGAACTTCGCAATTGCTCCATTATTAGGTTACTTCATGGGAATGGCTGGCAACGGCGCTCATGTTTGGGACAACGCAAGTCAATTATTAAATACAGCTGATTTTGCTGTGATCTCTGGATCATACGTGAAATATATCGGTGCTGGGATGATGATTTCTGGTGGATTGATTGGCGCAATCAAATTGATCCCAACAATCATCACATCTATCTCTGCAACGATGAAGGGTCGTAAAGAAGGTAATGAAGGCGAAGGCGGCGGTATGCTTCCATTGATCGTCGGTGCTGTTATGGCGATTGTTATGGGCTTCATCATTACTGGAAATGTGATGATGGCTCTTGTCGGCGGTATCTTATCAATCATCTTAAGCTTGCTATTCGTTATCGTTGCGGGTCGTTTGACTGGTACGATCGGTACATCGAACTTGCCAGTATCTGGTATGACGATCGCTTCAATGGTTATCTTGACGTTAGTCTTCGTTATGATGGGCTGGACAACAGCTGAAAATACACAACAATTATTATTGTTTGGTACTTTTATCGTATTAGCAATCTCAGTAGCTGGTGGGTATGCACAATCACAAAAAGTTACTTTCGTAATGGGCGGAAACTTCAACGAAGGCCGTCGTTACTTCTTAATTTCTAACATTGTAGGTGTGGTAATCGTTACTGGTATGATGGTAATCTTGTCACCACAACTTGCGATCACTGGTTCAAATCCTCCATTTGGTTTGCCACAAGCGAACTTGATGGCAACATTGACTTCAGGGATCACGTCTGGTTCACTTCCATGGCACATGGTCATTGCCGGTATCGCAATGGGCGTCGTTTTACACTTTATGAAAGTGCCAATCATGACTTTCGCGATCGGTTTCTATTTGCCAATCTCAACGACTTCAATCATCTTAGTTGGTGCCTTGATCCGTCGCTTGATTGACGAATTGAACAAAAAAGAAACAGAAGAAGTAGCAGAAGAACGTATCACTTTAGGTGTCAGCTTGTCTTCTGGTTTAATCGCTGGTGGTTCAATCATCGGTTTAATCGGAATTATCTTACAAGTATCTGGCGTCGTAACACCTGGTACGCCAACTGGCTTCTTAGGTTCAAACGGTTCAGCAATTTTACTATTAGTCATCTTAGTCGTAGCGATTGTCGTTCCACTTTTAAGCGTAAAGAAAGTGAAACATAATGACTAATCAGCAACCTGCTGTCAATCCGGAAACACAAGAGCTGTTAGCACGTGTTTATCGCATCAAAGAAGGTTTGCGTTATGAAGTACGTGATGGTGTGGTTTTTGTCATTACGGAACAAAATGCCTGGATTCAACGAGTCTTACGCAAGATTCATTATAAGATCCCGGAAACTTCTGAGATGGAGTTAGATAAATACGGCAGCTTCATCCTTCAACAAATCGATGGCAAGAAAACCGTCGCAGAAATTGGTGAAAATCTTGGCGCAGCCATTGAAGAAGCCAATGATCAACTTTATGATCGCCTGCTGATTTATTTGCATCATTTAGAGAAGAATGAAAAATATATCGAATTAGTATAATAAGAAACCGCACTGGACGATAAGTCTGGTGCGGCTTTTTTAATTTAGAAAAAAGTGCTTTAAACTAACTAAACCAAGCACCTAAGAAATCGTCTGTAGCTAACGATACTCCTAGGTGCTTGGTTTAAGTTTTCATTGAATAGATTTTGTAAGGCCGGCCGACTTTGGTATAAATGACTTCACTAGTTAAAAGCTGGCGATCTTCCAGATGCTGAATATATTTTCGCACTGAGACGTGGGAAAGGTTACTGGCGTCTGCTAGTTCTTGGATAGTGAAATCGCGTTTCAAACTTGCTGCCGCGTTTTTGATTCGTTCCAAGGTTTCTGGTGAGAGCCCTTTTTCTAATTTTGCTGAGGGGTCTGATGGCGTATCGGCCGGTTTTTTTAGGAGCTGATCGATCTGTTCTTGGGGCAGATTGGCCTGTTGTAAGGTTTGTTTACGTTTGAAAAAAAGACCTAAGCTTTCTTGGAAACGCTGATTCGTAAAAGGCTTGACGAGATAATCCACCACGCCAAGATGCAAGCCCTCTTTGACGGCCGGGGCTTCATTGGCGGCGGTGATCAAGATCACTTCGAGCATTTGCTGCTGCCGTCGTAGTTGGGCTAGTAGTTCTAAGCCGTTGCCATCTTTTAAATGAATATCCAAAAGAATCAGATCAATCGGTTTTTCTTTTAATAATTCCTTTGCGTCGGTAATGGAGCTGGTAGAATAGATTTGTTGGAACTGGCCCGCCTGTTCTAAATAATTGCGGTGGATGAATTCCACCATCGGATCGTCTTCTACGATTAATACGTTCATGTTTTCACCTCGTGATAGCTGGTTTTTAATTGTAAGGTTAGCAGCTCTGCTTGGACTTCAATGGTTAAGTCCGCTTGTCGGTCCTGAAGCATTTGCTGGAAGAAATTGGTCGTCAAATGTTCTTGTAGCTGTAGTTGTTCTGTCTCCGCTAAATAAATCAGATAACTCGTAGTTAACTGGTCGGCTTCATAATGGATCGTCATAGGCAGCTCTTTGCCAAGGGAAAACTGCAGCAGACTGTGATGCAGGTAGCGATAAAGATCAATGATCCCCTTCGTTTCCTCTGTATTTTGATTGGCGGGAATCTCTGGGGTGATCTCAATCATCAGTTGCGTTTTACGTTCCGCAAATTTTAGTCGCTCACCAATTAAGAAACCGGCGATCTGCGGGTTTTGCACCAGAAAAGATAAGCGATGAGAAAATTCTTTCTCGGGACTTAAAATATCGTCTAAATAAATCTTCAGCTCATCGTAAGCTTGCAGATCCGCCAAGCCATAAATCACATGAAGCTTATTCATGAATTCGTGGGATTGTGATTGTAAAGCGCTGGCATAAGCTGTTGTATTAGCCAGCTGATCCATAACGAACAAGGACTCCGTCGCGTTCCGAAGAAAGATGATCCAACCGATTTGTTTTTGATTGACGATGATCGGCGCGGCGGAAAAGAGATAGTCTTGACCATTTTGTCGATACAGTTGTTCAGCGGTGCGGGAAAAATCCAACTGTTTTTCGTCAAGGATCAACTGGTTCAACGATTGACCAACTAAGGCTGCTTGACTGCCAGTGAGCCGCTGAAACAATTCACTGGCGGCGATGTTAGCTAAATTGATTCGTTTTTTTAAATCTACTACGGCTACGACATCCTTAGTCTCGTCCAGCATGGCATTGCGCTCTTCAAACAAGCGGGAGATTTCTTGCGGTTCAAGGCTGTGAAGCTGCCGTTTTAAATAATAGGCCAGAGCCGAAGCCGCCGCGATCCCGCTGGCGATACTTAATAATAAGGCAATCGTATAGCCTTCTCGAGAATTTTTAATCAAGCTGCTAAGCGACTGGACTCTGATTCCTAGCGCGACCACCCCGATTTGTTTTTCTGGCTGTTCTATCGAAAAAACAGGGACAAAGCCGCGTAGCGATTCCCCTAAAGTGCCGTGACTGACGGAGAGATGATTTTTACCTTCGAGAGCGGGGGCTTCATCACCGCCTTTGAAATGTTTGCCGATCATGGCTTCATCAGGATGGGTCAGGCGGATCGCCTGCATATTCATAACTACCGCGAAATCCAGCCGGTGAATCTTGGCGACTTCTACGGTATATTTTTCCAGCTCTTCACTAGGTTTGTTTTCTGCTAAAGCAGACTGGACTTGCGGCTCGATCGCCAGCTGCTGGCCAAGATCTAATAAAAGTTGGGATTCCGTCTTTCGCATATAGCGGGAATTTTGATAAAGAATCAGGCCATACAACAGGGAGGTTACGACTAGCAGTACCACGACAAAGGCGACCGATAATAAACTCCATAAACGCCAGCTTTTCTTCACCTCGATCCCTCCTTTTTTTAAAGTATAGCATAGCCTTCGCTAATAATTGTCAGCGCTTTTTTACTTTATTTAATTGAACTACTTAAATTAATTAAATAATCTTCAATGTTGAAAGCGCAGCCATTATGATGAGGGTGTTCAAGAAAGACAAACGTTAACCAAGCTAAATCTTAGGAGGAAAAAACAATGGAGAAACACTTGGAAACAAACACGGCTCGATCGGCCGAAAAAGAAAAGGGTAGTCCGCTGTTAGCCAAATGGATGGAGATCAAAGTTGGTTCAGTACCGTTGCCCGTGTATCTTAGTTTATCGGCTGTGATCGTGGCTACTGGATTGTTACAGCAACTGCCGGTAAATATGCTAGGCGGCTTCGCGGTGATCTTGACTTTAGGCTGGCTGTTAGGAACCATCGGCGCGAACATTCCCTTTTTAAAAAATTTTGGTGGACCTGCTATTTTATCTCTATTAGTGCCTTCTATCATGGTCTTTTTCAATTTAGTTAATCAAAATATTTTAGATTCAGCAGATATGTTGATGAAGCAAGCCAATTTTCTATATTTCTACATTGCTTGTCTTGTCTGCGGTAGTATTTTAGGAATGAACCGCAAGATTTTAGTTCAAGGCTTGATGCGGATGATCATTCCCATGATGATCGGCATGATCTGTGCGATGGGTGTTGGAACGTTGGTAGGGGTGCTATTGGGACTGGATTGGCAGCATACCTTGTTCTTCATCGTAACGCCCGTCTTAGCCGGCGGGATCGGCGAAGGGATCTTGCCATTATCGCTAGGTTATAGTGCGATCACCGGCTTAGGCAGCGATCAGCTGGTCGCGCAATTGATTCCAGCGACGATTATTGGGAATTTCTTTGCGATCATGTGTACGGCTTTATTATCTCGCTGGGGTGAGAAACGTCCGGATTTATCTGGCGGCGGTCAATTAGTCAAAATGAAACAAGGAGACGATATGGCGGATGCCTTGAAAGATGATTCTGGTGCTTTTGATGTCAAGAAAATGGGAGCGGGGGTCTTAACGGCCTGTACCTTGTTCATCGCCGGCGGACTGTTACAGCATTTAACCGGATTTCCCGGACCTGTTCTAATGATCGTCGTTGCGGCGCTGTTAAAATACATCAACATCGTACCGAAAGAAACGCAGCAAGGCTCGAAACAATTGTATAAATTTATTTCTGGCAACTTCACCTTTCCATTGATGGCAGGCTTGGGCTTGCTTTATATCCCATTGAAAGATGTCGTAGGAGCATTGTCGATTCAATATTTCTTAGTCGTCATTAGTGTCGTATTCACCGTGATTGCGACTGGTTTCGTGGTTTCTCGGTTCATGAATATGTATCCCATCGAAGCGGCGATCATTTCCGCTTGCCAAAGTGGTATGGGCGGAACTGGCGATGTGGCGATCTTAAGTACCGCCAACCGTATGAACTTGATGCCCTTTGCTCAAGTTGCGACACGCTTAGGTGGCGCCATTACCGTTATTACTATGACCGCGATTTTACGGATGATTTTTTAAACATAAGGAGGAAAATAAACATGTCAGAAGATGTAAAAGAAATTGCCTTACAACAAGCGAAGCAATACGGAGGAAAGCTAGAGGTCGTACCGAAAGTCACGATCGATGACCGCCGCGAATTAAGTATCGCCTATACCCCTGGAGTGGCGACGGTCTCATCTGCCATCGCCCAAGATAAAAAATTAGCCTATGAAATGACTACGAAAAAAAATACCGTGGCAGTCGTCAGTGATGGCTCGGCGGTATTAGGTCTAGGAAATATTGGCCCGGAAGCGGCGATGCCGGTAATGGAAGGGAAGGCGGCCTTGTTTAAACGCTTTGCCAATGTGGATTCGATCCCGATCGTTTTGGATACGCAAGATACCGAAGCAATCATCGCCACCGTCAAAGCCATCGCCCCAACCTTTGGCGGGATCAATTTAGAAGATATTAGTGCGCCACGCTGTTTTGAGATCGAACAGCGCTTGATCGAAGAGTGTGACATTCCGATTTTTCATGACGACCAACACGGCACCGCCATTGTAGTTTTGGCGGCGGCCTTCAATAGTTTGAAATTGATCGGAAAGACGTTAGCCGAGGTGAAGATCGTGGTGAATGGCGGCGGTTCTGCTGGTCTTTCTGTAACGAAAAAATTCTTGGCGGCAGGTGCGAAGGATATCGTTGTGGTAGATAAGGCAGGGATCATCAATGAAGCCGAGGCGGAAAATTTGGCACCGCATCACGCGGCGATTGCCAAAGTCACGAACCGCCAACATTTATCTGGCGATCTCCAAACAGCTTTAAAAGATGCGGATATTTTTATCGGTGTTTCGGCCCCTGGTGCATTAAAACAGGAGTGGGTCAAAGAAATGGCAGAAAAACCTGTAATCTTCGCGATGGCGAATCCGACACCGGAAATTTTCCCAGACGAAGCATTAGCAGGTGGGGCGTATATCGTCGGCACCGGCCGGAGTGATTTTCCAAATCAGATCAATAATGTCTTGGCCTTTCCGGGAATTTTCCGTGGGGCACTGGATGCACGGGCACGAAAAATCACCGTCGATATGCAAATTGCGGCAGCCAAAGGCATTGCTAGTCTAATTTCGGAGGCAGAGCTGAGTACCACCAATATCATCCCTGACGCTTTTCAACCAGGAGTTGCTAAAGTCGTGGCAGCGGCCGTGAGTGAAGCCGTATTGACCACCGTTTAAAATCAATTAAAGCCGGTCCTGTCAATTGAGGATCGGCTTTTGCTGGTTCTATTTAAGCGAAGCCAAGATAGCTTGCTTGATTTTATCTATATTTCCCGTCACGATGTCTTGGCTGGCGATCATTAGGCCAATTTCTTTGAGTGCTTCTGGAAGATAGCGAGCATCCAGCTCATTAAAGATAACGATATCGGCAGTGACAGGCGGGTGTTGGGCACTGTCATAGCTGATAAATTGAAGTGCTATTTCTGGTTGCAAGGCGGAAATTAGTTCCGTTTGAAATTTTTTGGCACCAAATCCATTTAACGAAGCGAACGAGCCAAAAGGGCTACCGCCATCGTTTAGATTGATTGAATAGATCCAGACTGCTTTTTTCATGATGCTAACTCCTTTAGTAAGTATGATTAAAAGATATAAATAAAAATGACAATTAGAAGCCAATCCTTTTTAATGAGGATCGGCTTTTATTTATATAGAAGAAATTAAATCATTCGCGGATCAAGCTTGGTCCCGCTGACTAAAAAATCTTTTCCTGTTAGCTGCAATTCTTCGCTGATTAGAACAGCCAGTTTTTCGGCCGAAATTAAGGTATTGACGCGATAAAGCTTAGAGCCATAGTTGGTCCATTCACCAATGTACAGCAGTCCGCCGACTCCGCGAATATCCGGCTTGCCATGATAAAATAAAACCATATAATCTTGAATTCGCTGGCCGTCCACCGTACGAAGCAAATCTTTTCCGTTTCGTTCAATCGGGCGACCGACCTTTTCGTATAAGGCTAAAGACTCTCTGCCCCAAATATCCCGTGGTGCTTCTTCAGGTTCTGCTTTATGCTTGAAAAACATCTACATCCACTCCAATGGTAAAGGCTTTCATTGGAAGAATTATCTCACTAGCTCTGACTTTTGTCTATCAACTATTCTCGTTATACTTTTTCCAGCGTTTCAATTCAGGAAAGAAGCCGTACATCATTTTAGCCGCTTCTTCTTTTGTTTGCCCATGTTCTGTTAACAGACCGGATTGATCCATATGCTTCAGGCTGATAGCGATCATTTCTTCCATCGTGTGATCGTCGGTGAAGGCACCGTGTTTATAGCAATATAAGCAATAGTCCGTATTTTTTGCGCCATCATGTTCCGTGCCGTAAAGCCCCTCCGTAAGCGGCATCCCGCAACTTTGGCAAAATACTGTCTCTTCCATAAAAAATCCCCCTTCAAGGCAAGCGTTTTCATTGAACTTTAACCGAACTTGCCGAATGTTTTTGTTATAATTATTTTATCAGAAAAAAAGGATGTTCGTCTAACTTTTCCCAACTGTTAGTAGGGCCTATTTTTTCGGTTCAAAAAAAGGAGAGATATCTATGAAAATAAATCAATTTGGTCTTAAACGCGTCTCTTTAGACGAAGCTAAAAAAGAATTGCGGCAAGTGGGCTTTTTAACGATGGATTCAGAACGAGACGGTACAAAACTGTATTTTGAGTTTTTACGTAAAAGCTTTTTGACTGTGACAGATGACAGCGGCTTTATCAGCAAGCTGGGGAATTTTTTAGCAGATTCAACAACCGATTTAGCGGCTTTCTATCAAGGGAGCGGTCCGCTGACAAAGGAAGTTTTCTATACGGTCGGTCTGCAGTTATTGGACTTTGAACCAACGATCGACTTTGATGAGAAAAAAGTTTTGACGGAAGTCGACCGAATCGGCGTTCCTATGATTGACGGCGATTTTTCCACTCGCGAGACAGTGATCGAAGCGTGGTATTTATTATTGACCAGCCACACGAAAAACGGCTTGAGTTATTTAGACAAGTTAGCTGCTGAAGGTTTTTATTTAGACAAAGAAGTCAGTAAACCCTTCTTCTTTAACGGCAAAGCGCAGGCGGTCTTTGATACGTCTCGTTTGATTCGCGAAGTTGTTTATGTGGAAGCACCGTTAGATACCGATCAAGATGGTCAGCGTGATTTATTGAAATTAGAAATTTTGCGTCCGGTGGAAACGGAAGACGGCTTACAAGTAGCGACTTTATTTACGGCGAGTCCTTACAGCCAAGGCGTCAACGGGCCAGCCGGCGAGGAATTGACTTATGATGTCAATGTGCCGTTAGAACGCAAAGAGCCAACCGAAACCACCTATGAAGAGATTCAATACCAAGCTCAGTCCATCGAATTGCCAGCTGAACGAGCAGTCAAGGGCAAGGCGACCCATGCGACGGAAACCTTTACGAAGGAAAACAATCACAGCTTGAATGATTTCTTCTTAGCGCGCGGCTTTGCGGTAGTTTATGGCGCTGGGATCGGTACGCGCGACTCTGACGGAATCCAAACTTGCGGCTCGGTGGAGCAGACGACGGCGATGGTTGCCTATATCGAATGGTTGACGGGCAATCGCCGTGCCTTCACGAACCGAACCGACAATATTCGCATCAAAGCTTGGTGGAGCAACGGTAAAGTCGCCATGACGGGAAAATCTTATTTAGGTACTTTGGCGACTGCCTGTGCTACGCGGCAAGTTGAAGGCTTAGAAACGATTATTTCCGAAGCGGCGATCTCTGATTGGTATCAATATTATCGTGACAACGGACTAGTAATTGCGCCAGGTGGATTCCCTGGAGAAGACGCGGACGTACTCGCAATCGAAACCTTCAGTAAAATGCGTAACGCCGGTGACTACCTCCATAGCAAAAAATTCTTTTTAGATTACTTGAAGCAAATGGCAGACTTGCAAGACCGCAAGACCGGCAATTACAATACCTTTTGGGATGAGCGGAATTATTTGCCATTCATTAAAGACATCAAGTGTGATGTGGTGATGGTCCATGGTTTGAATGACTGGAATGTGAAACCCCGGCAAGTTGCTGATTTGTGGGATGCTTTGAAGGAGGTACCGGTGGCGAAGAAATTGATTCTGCATCAAGGACAACACATTTATATCAATAATATGCCATCATTGGATTTCCAAGACATGATGAATTTATGGTTGAGTCATAAGCTTTACGGCGTGGAGAACAATGCCAAAGAGCTTCTGCCAGACATCGTGTACCAAAAAAATACCGAAGTCGAAACCTGGGAGACTTTGAAGGATTGGGCACCTGCTAGTGAGCAAGTCTTTTATTTAAATCAGACTGCGTTGACTGAAACAGCTGGGTCAGGCCAAGTGACTATCAATGATCAATTACCAAAAGAACAATACGAAGGCTACACTAAAAATATCGCGTTATGGGAAAAAGAATTGAAGGAAACGGGACCGATGGACGGTCATCGTTATTTAGCTAAAACAGAGGCTCTAGCCAAAGACCTGTTCTTAAACGGCCGCCCAAAAGTCAAAATCAAAGTCGCATCGAGTGTTGATCTAGGCATGTTGAGCTTTGAATTGATCGACTTCGGCCAAGCAAAACGGTTGAAGCCTGTACCAGATACCTTGGCGTTACACGGCTTACCATTAGGCCGAAATTGGCGTGAAGACAATTTAGTTGAATTTAAACTAGGGGCAGAAGATGAGTATAAATTGATTACTCGCGGTCATATCAATTTACAAAATCGGGAAAATCCGTGGAAAGTGAATGATTTGAAAGCCGGTGAATTTGTTGAGATCGAGCTTGCTTTGCATCCGACATTGTATCATTTACCAGCTGGCCGCCAAATCGGTCTGGCCGTTTACGGTACGGACTTTGGCATGACGGTGCGCGGCAATCAAGCAATTGATTATACCTTGGATTTAAGTAAATCACAGGTGATTTTGCCATTAGGTGAGTAAATTTTAAGTGAAAGAGACAAGCACATTTTTTTGGTGCTTGTCTCTTTTTCTGTTTTCTTAATGCTATAATGAGAAAAAAATGATAAGGAGCACAGAATGAAAGGTAAGGGAGTGGCGCTGGCTTGTTCAGCGGGGAGTTTATGGGCGTTGTCAGGCATTATGTGCCAATTATTATTTGAACAATATGGGGTCTCGCCAGAGTGGCTCGCCAGCGTGAGGCTGCTTGTGTCGGGGATTTTATTGACTAGTTTTGATTTGACCCAGAAGCAGCGAGTACGAAAAAAATTTACGCCGAAGGATCTGATCGGGCTGCTGCTTTTTTCCTTGGTTGGGATGTTGGGGGTCCAGTATACGTATTTCAAAGCGATCCAATACAGCGGTGCGGCGATCGCCACGATCTTGCAGTTTACCGGACCGATTTTTATTTTTCTGTTCTTAGTCTTTAATCGGGAAAAGAAAATCAATTTGTTAGAAGTTTTTTTGTTGTTAGTGACCTTTGGTGGGGTCTTCTTGATCGTGACAGAAGGCCAGCTGCAAAGCTTGAATATCTCTCAAATGGGCTTTGTGATGGGAATTTTATCAGCGTTGACCTTGGCTTTTTATACAGTGCAGCCACGAAGCTTATTAGTGCGCTACGGTGAGATGCGGATCGCCGGGCTAGGGATGCTGATTGCGGGAATCGTGTTTCAGCCGATCCAGCCTCTTTGGCGGCCGGGCTTTCAGCTAGATGCCCTTTCGCTGTTTTTGGTAATCAGTATTATTATTTTTGGAACAGCGTTGCCCTTTTTATTCCAATTATCTAGTTTACGATTTATTGAGGCGTCGCTTGCTGGTGTCTTGACGGTGGTTGAGCCGATTCTTGCGACGATCTTAAGCGTCCTGTTATTTCATAGTCACTTTGCACCGGTTCAATTGATGGGCTTCTTACTAGTAATTGGTTCGGTAATCCTATTAACTCGTTTATCGAATAAGCCGGTGACCTGATTCTTTTTAGCCTATTCTTCTGAATACTCTTTTTTACCTGTTTGAGCTATGATAGGGGTAAGGAGTTGAGAAAATGAAGGAACGAGTCGTTGTGTTCGGCGATGCCATCATCGCGATTATTTTGACTATTATTGTTTTAGAGCTGCCGATTCAATATGGGAGTACTGGTACGGTAGATATCCATTCACTGTTTAGTGCAGTCGGGATTTATTTTATCAGCTTTTGCTTTGTGGCGAATCTTTGGTTCCAAACGGCCTATGCCTTTAATCGGATCGAGCAAGTAAAAAATAAAAATTTAGTGATTTACTTATTGCTGCTATTTTTCCTTTCATTGGTGCCCTCGGCGACGCGATTATTGATTGAGGATACGATTCAACAAACGATCTTGATTTATGGTGTGCTGACTTTGATCGTGACATTGATCATGCGCCGCTTAATCGTCACATTGACGGAACAGGCGATTAGTGACGAGAAATCGCGGAAGCGGCGAGTCACTGAGTTGAATCGTCAAGATATGGTAGCGATTGGTTTTCGAATCGCGTTATTAGTTTTTGGACATTTTTATGTTCGGGCTGCTTTGATTATTTATTTAATTTTGCCAATCTTGGCCTTTTTACAAAATATTGTCGATCGCGAGGAAGACGATCTAGTCGCTTCTCTGGATACAGAACAACAGGCGGATTATTTCCAAGACCGCAATAAATTATGGGGCAATACGATGAATCGTTATTCACGTTTATTGCGGGATTCCATGAAGGCTAATTCAAGTGAAAATCCGGATCGCTGGAAGCAGATCATGGATGAATGGGGCCAACAGATTCAACAAGAGGTTGAAGAACGGCAGAAAAACTTGTCTAAGCTGAGTGGACCGGAGCAGCATCGGGTCGAGATGGAGATTTCTCGTCTGCAACAGCAGCAGCAAAAGTTAGCCAAGCAAAAAGAAATGACGGAAAAAAGAATGCAGCTGCGTAATGAGAAACGCTAAAAGTCAGGACAGATCATGGACTCGTGATTTGTCTTGGCTTTTTTTTAATCCCTTTATATAATGAAGTATAAATATCGCAAAGGAGTTGTTTAGAAAATGGACTTGACGATGATTGAACACCCCATCAAAATGTATATCCGCCGTGATCTAGGCATTACGGTTGAACAATTTGGCAAATTAGCGGGGATTCCTCAATCAACCCTGGCGACGTGGATCAAACGGGAACGGCGAGTGGAGAAATTACCGATTGATTTTTATCAAGCATTAGCGACGGTACGTAAACAAAAAATTGAAACCGTTTATCGTGAATTATTAGTATGGCAGCAACGGTATGACCGCTACAGACAGGAAAGTATCCAATCGCTAACAGAAGAAAAGCCGTTGTTTTCGTTAGCAGCAGAAGAAGGGCGGAAGATTTATCAACTGTATCGCGGGCGTCAGGCGGAAAGTCAGTTGCTAGAACCAATGAAACGATTGCGCCAGGCGATCGACCAATTAGACGCTGCTGCTTTTGTTCAAGCGTTGATCGAGATTTATGGTACGGTGGCAGCACCGATGCCGACGTGGGTCGCTAAGTCTTTCAACAAAACTGAATTGAAGGAGATCGGTCAGGCTTTTTACAATGAATTATTGATTAAAGGGTAAGAAAAAAGAAGCGAGGGTTCGCTTCTTTTTGTTTCTTAATTTATAAAGAAAACATAAATTTTTCACATGAATCAATCGCTTTACGGCAGGTCTAGCCATGTCCGACTTCACGAATTCGCTTTATCGGCAATAAGCCAAACGAGTTCGCGAGAGCCTTTCTTATAGTTCTTCCTGTACAGTCTCAGTGATTTTTTTCAGCTCATCAGTCATTAGACCTGAATGCTTAATAATGTCTGACACGCGCAAGAAACTGTTTTTATACATAGCAACTTCGCGAAATTTCTTGTATTTTTCCTCGATCTCATTAAAAGTCACGGCTTTTCGCTCATCTTTTTCGACGGTCTCTGAGCTATTGACATAGTGCATCCCTAAAAAAGATAGCGCGTCATTGATTCCGTCTAAAAAAGCCTCATATTCTTCTTGCCGAATCTTGCCATCGGCCAAGCGTTGTCTCTGTTTTTCAATAAATAATTCGATTACTGGCTCCATTTACAATCCTCCTGACTATCTACGATTTTCTAGTTAATCATCCCATATATTGTACTATGAAACGAGCTTTTTGTGTTATAAAAAAGTAAAATATTTTTTGGACTTCAGGGGAAACGATGCTAAAAACGAATTTTTAAAATTTATTTGACAGTTTTTCTTTTTTTAGGAATAATTAAGGAACAGATTAGAAAAAGCTGATAGTTTGTTAAACCAAAGGAGAGTTTCCCATGGATCAAAAGAAACGAAAACAATTATTGAAATTGATTGAAGCGGATTGCCGCTTGAGTATGGAAGAATATGCAGTGATGCTAGGCGAAGAGAAAGTGATTGTTCAGGCGGAAATTAAACGACTAGAACAAGAAAAAGTCATTTGCGGCTATCGAGCCCTGATTGATTGGGATAAAGTCGAGGATGATTGGATCGAAGCCTTAGTAGAGGTTCAAACGATCCCTAAAGGTGAAGAAGGTTATCGCGAGATCGCTGAGCGGGTGCGAAAATTTCCAGAAGTCAAATCCTTCTTTTTTGTTAGCGGCGGTTTTGATTTTGTTTTGTTATTACAAGGCCGCAACATCAAGGAGATCTCTAAGTTTATTTCCAATAATTTAGCCTCGATCCCAGATGTTTCTGGGACTCAGACGCATTTCTTATTAGACAAATACAAAGAGTGGGGCGTTGATCTGTACCAAGACGATTCCGACCCTAGAATTCAGGTGAGTCCATGAGAAATTTTTTAGCGAAAAAAATCACAGAGCTGCAGCCCTCTGGGATTCGCAAATTTTTTGATATTGTCTCAGAACAACCGGATGCGATCTCACTTGGAGTGGGGGAGCCTGATTTTGATACTCCGTCACACATGATGCAAGAAGGTGTCCGCTCGATTCAAGAGGGGCGAACCTTTTATACCGCTAATGCGGGGTTGTTGGAGTTGCGGCAAAAAATCAGTGACTACTTACAGTTTCGCAACCATGTCCACTACGATCCGAAAAGCGAGATCATCGTGACTGTCGGCGGCAGTGAAGCCATCGATATGGCGTTGCGGATCTTTGTAGAGGCGGGTGATGAGGTGATCATTCCGCAGCCAAGCTTTGTTTGCTACGAACCGATCGCGCAAATGGTCGGCGGCGTGCCTGTAACGATCGATTTACAGTCACAAAATCAATTTAAGCTGACACCGGAGGAGCTGGAAACGGCGATCACGGAAAAAAGTAAAATATTGATCCTGTCTTACCCTAACAATCCCACAGGGGCGACGATGGATCGGGAAGCTTTGATAAAAATCGCGGATGTCGTGAAGAAACATGACCTCCTAGTCATTTCCGATGAGATCTACGCGGAATTGGTTTATGATGAGCCCTTTGTCAGTATCTCTGAATTGCCGGGGATGCGGGAGCGGACGATCGTGATCAATGGCTTTTCCAAAGGCTTCGCCATGACCGGCTGGCGGCTAGGCTTTGTGGCGGGACCGGAAGTATTCATGGAGCAGTTGTTGAAGCTGCATCAATACACGATCATGGCGGCACCAACTGCAAGTCAGTACGCGGCGTTGGCAGGCTTGAAAGATGATTGGCAAGAGACGGTCGAGCCGATGCGGCTGTCTTATGAAGAGCGACGCAATTACTTGCACCACGCGCTAGAAAAAATGGGCTTGCCTTGTTATCAAGCCAAAGGGGCCTTTTATCTGTTTCCGCAAATCAGTCAGTTTGGCTTAAGCAGTGAGGAATTTGCTTTGAAGCTACTGGAGGAAGAAAAACTAGCGGTGATTCCTGGCTCTGCCTTTGGTCAAAGCGGTGAAGGCTTCTTACGTCTATCTTATGCCTATTCGATTTATGAATTGAAAGAAGCCATCCAACGCTTGGAACGCTTTGTATTGCGCTTAAATCAAGATAAATAAAAGTTGCAGACGAACCTCTCGTTCGTCTGCAACTTTTTTAATTATTCGGATACTCTTCTTGCGAAAATTCGGTGTCTTCATACTCGCCGTCATCATTGCCATAATAACGATTGTAACGTTGCTTAAATTTGCGGAAGAGGAAGACGCCAAAGGCTTTAAAGACGGTGTAGGTCGGAATCCCAAAGACTAAGCCGAATAGACCGAACAAGTTTCCCATGACTAATAAAACTAATACGATTGTTACTGGATGTACCTTCAACTGGTCGCCTAAAACTTTAGGTTCAATCACGTTACCGTTTAGGATTTGTTCAACAATCCAGACCACAAGCAAGCCTAATAGCATTTGGAAAGAGTGTAGCAAAGCAATCACGGCACAAGGGACAAAGGCGATGAAGGGTCCAATGTAGGGAATGAAAGAAGTCACAGTCACTAAAATAGCTAAAGGCAAGCCATACGGCATACCAATAATTAAGAAGCCAATAAAAACGATCAAGCCATTCGCCAAAGCAACAATGAATTGTCCCTTCAAATAATCCCCAACTTGGCTATTCAAGATCGCTCCCAGCTCCTTTGAGTCCTCACGGAACTTAGGCGGCAGCAGTTTCAAAAAGTAGCGGTAAAACTGGCTGGCATCCTTCAATAAGAAGAAGGTGATAATGGGAGCAGTAAATAAAATGACGAAAAAGCCACTGACAGTTGAGAATAAGTCCCCCACAAAACTTTGGATGTCACCCAAAGAATTAGACAATGTATTGAACACTTGATAGACCACATCTTCCACCGAGTCGAAAAGTTCTTCCAGCGGATTTTGCAGTACCGTTCCAGACAATAGCTCCTCCAAAGCTTGATTAAAATTTTCGACGTGCTGAGGAAAGTCATTGACTAAACTAGCCGTCTGACTATAAATCCGCGGGACCGCCCAAATAATGATGGCTGCAATAAGCAACAGTAGCATGACGACAATGCCGATAATCGAGTAGAGGCGTTTAACGCCTTTTTTTTCAAAAAAATTCACGATCGGGTCTAACAAGTAATACAAGATCAGTGCCAATAAAAGCGGTGCAAAAACTGTTTTAAAAATAACCAGCACTGGGTTGAAGATGAAGCGCACATGATAAAATACAAAAATCAGGGCTCCCAGTAAAACTCCAGAAATTAGTGTAAAGATCAGGTTTCGGCCGCCGATAAACTTGATCCAACGGGTCGCTTTTGTCGAAGGTCGTTCCATTTTTATCAAATCCTTTTTTCTTTTATTGTAGCGAAGAAAAAACTTATAAACAAAAAATAGGCTTAAGAAAGGATTAGAAAAACTGGATCACAATGAATTAGATTTACTTTTCAGAATAAAATTTTGTAAATTATCACAAAAATCTTTTTTAATTTTAGCAAAAGCGTTCTTACTTTTTACGATTAATGATAAGATGAAGCCATATCCTATTGGGTAAGAATTTTTGACTTAAAAAGGAGGCTTTTATGCTGACACGTTTCAAGCAATCCAAGCTGTTTTTCTGGACAGTTGAGATTGTCTTAACTATCATCGGTATTTATTTTTTATTACAAATGCCAAATATTTTTAAACCAGTGATGGGGATGCTTTCCGCAATTTTATTACCCTTATTAACTGCGGGTTTTCTTTATTACATGTTTGATCCTATCGTCGTCTTTTTAGAGGAGCGAGGGGGCGTACCGCGAGTCGTCGGTTTTTTGATCTCCTTTGTTGTGCTGGCAGTTGTGATCGTCTTGATCATGATGAATGTGGTACCGAAGATGATCGAACAGACGGTCCAACTGACTCAAAATCTACCGGTGTACGCGGAAGAATCCGGCCGTTGGTTAAATGAATTGGCCAATAAAGAAGAATTCAAAAATTTTAATTTAGAAGAGCAGTTAGCCTCGGCGAACTTAACGATCAATAATTTAGTGAAGCTGGGAATCGTTAGCGTGACTTCGAGTTTGTCACGGATCATGAGCTTTGCGATGAAATTTTTAGTCTTGTTGTTTACCGTGCCCTTTATTTTGATTTTTATGTTTAAAGATGGTCACAAATTCTTAGACGCTGTCTCACAGTTCTTCCCGCTGTCCATTCGCAAGGAGTTACGGCAAACGGTTCGAGAATTGAATGAGACATTATCAGCGTATATTAGCAGCACAGTCTTAGATGCGTTTATCATCGGGATCTTGAGCTTCATCGCAATGACGATCTTTGGCCAGCCCTATAGCTTGTTGTTAGCGATTTTCTGTGGGGTCACCAATATCATTCCTTATGTGGGCCCGTTTATCGGAGCCGTGCCAGCAGTGATTGTCGGACTGTTTGTTTCACCGCTGCAGGCGCTCTACATGGCGATCTCTGTGTTGGTCATCCAGCAATTAGACGGCAATTTGATCAAACCGTTGCTATTTGGCAAATCGCTGAACATCCACCCGTTAACGATCATTCTCGTTTTGATCGGGGCCGGGAGTGTGGCGGGAATCGTCGGCATGCTGATCTGTATTCCGGTCTATGCGGTAATTAAAACATTAATCATCAACATCCATAAAATCTATCAGCTGCGGCGTGAAAGTCAGTTGTTTAAGGACAACAGCGAAGGATAGAAAAAACCACTCGTAAGTTGTTCGCCTAATCGGTGAGCAGCTTGCGAGTGGTTTATTTTGAAAGCTAATTAGTATCTATTTGTGAAAATTTTACATAAAAACCAGTTGGAAAAAATAACTGGTTTTAATGATGCTTGCCAAAATGATGGAAAATTTTGCCGAAAATCGGTTTGTTCCGTTCGTATTTGAAATGATAGATCAGCAAAAGAGCAATGAACCAGATTGGTGAAAAGATCAACGCCTCGCGCGTATCAGCCGCTAGTGCTAAGACGAACAAAACAAAAAGTAGAAAGGCGAAAACCAAATAGCTGGTATAAGGAAAGAGCGGGAGCTTAAATGTATTTCCCTTGGCTTGCGGATTGGTTTTCCGATAGCGCATATGGGTGTAGACGATCATCCCCCAAATAAAAATGAAGCAGATTGTCGCGATCGAGCTAATGATCGTAAAGATTCGACTTGGGACGAAAAAGTTCAAGATCACCGCGATGAAAATGACCAAAGTTGAAAAAACTAACGCATTTCCTGGCACACGATGACGAGTCAACTTTTTAAATAAAGCAGGAGCGCTGCCTTCTTGGGCTAACGAACGAATCATCCGGCTCGTGCTGTAAATCGCGCTGTTACAAGCGGACATCGCCGAACTCAAGACGACTAAATTGACGATTGATGCCGCCGCAGCGATCCCAATCTCAGAAAAGACTTGGACGAAAGGGCTTTGCTCTGCAGACAAGCTAGTCCAAGGATAGATCGACATGATCATTAGTAACGAACCAAGGTAAAACAAAATGATCCGCAAAGGAATATTATTGATCGCTTTTGGCAAAACTTTACCAGGATCAGAGGTCTCGCCACCGATCAAACCAACTAGTTCGACTCCGCAAAAGGCAAAGGTCGCCATTTGAAAGGAGAGCGCGAAGCCCATGCCGCCTTTGGGAAAGAAACCGCCATGGCGCCACAAATTACTAAGTGATACCGGGCCGGCAGTTGTCTTGAAGCCGGTGATCAACATCAGCGCACCGGTGACAATCAAGGCGATAATCGCAACGACCTTGATTAAGGCAAACCAAAATTCCATTTCACCAAAAAGACCAACGGCCACCATATTCAGACTTAATAATAGAACTAAAGCGATAATTTCCGGCAACCATTGGGGAATATTCGGCAGCCAGTAGCTGACATAGAGACCAGAAGCTGTAAGATCGGCCATCGCAATCGCGATCCAGCAGAACCAATAAGTCCAGCCAGTCACAAAGGCGGCTTTTTTCCCTAAGTAATCAGCAATGAAATCTAAGAATGAATGATAATTTAAATTTGATAACATTAATTCACCTAAAGCCCGCATTATCAAGAAAATAATACAGCCAGTGATGGTATACGATAAAAGAATGGAGGGACCGGTCAGCTGGATTGTTTTACCAGAGCCTAGAAACAATCCTGTCCCAATCGCGCCTCCAATCGAAATTAACTGAACGTGACGATTTTTTAATCCTCTATCCAATTCCTCATGACTTTCCAATTGAATCAGTCCTTTTTTTAAGAATAGAGAAATTTTAGCAGAAATTTTCTTAGACAGCCTATGATAACTTGTAAAATAATAAAACGGTGAGAAGGTTCTAATAAATTTAAAATAACAGATTATCAAAGAGTTACTAAAGATTTTGCGATAAATTGTACCTAGCGATAGCTAAAATGCTATAATATTGGAAATTACAAAAGGGGGAACCGATTTGGATAAAAAGAAAATCGGTTGGCTAGTTTTAGGACTAATCGTTATTGTGGCTCTGTCCTTTGCCGGCTACCGAATTTATCAAGATAAGGTGACTCAGACGGAAAACGCCCACCGAAAAGTGTTAAATGAGCGGCTGACGAATTTATATGAAGATCAAAAAACGGGCTATTTCAAAGCCAATCTATCGGAGACGGCTTTTGATGATTTGACCAATGAAGTCAAAAATCAGCAAGGGAATAGTCAGACCTTGACCGATATCGAGCATACAAAAAAGGATTTTGCGATCCAAACCGAGTTAAATGGACTTTTTGAAAGTGATGTCCTGAATGGCTTAGACCTGTCTGCCCATCCCATTTTAACTGAACCAGAGGCAGAAAAAATCAAAGAGCTGAAAAACCAACTGGCTCAAAGCACGGCGAAGGAGAAAGATTGGGGCCAAGATATGGCGATGATTTTGGGGATCGCTGAAAAGCAATCGGCTGATTACAGCAAAGCTGATAACGATTTGACCAATCTACTAAATAAAGGCAATGCTATTAGCTTATCAGACTATCTTGCTGAAGTGAGAACTTTGGCAGTTTTACCTGATGGGGTTTATAAGGAAAGCTTGCTAAAAAAATTGGACCCGGTCAAGAATCAACTTGCCAATGAAAACTCTAGTTTTGCCAATGAGATCCAACAAAGCGAAGCGTCTTTAGCGGCAGCCGAAAAGACCTATCAAGAAAAACAAGCAAAAGCGTTACTGGCGCGAAACAAAGAGCTAGCAGAACTTAAAAAAGAGTTGGCGGAAAAACAAGCCACCTATGATTCCTACAAAGACTTGCAAGACTCGATCAATGACAGCAAACGAGCGGAATCTTCCAGAAAACAAAAAGAATCCGAAGAATCAGACGCCAACGACTCCTCTTCAGAGTCGTCCAGCTCGACTAGTTCATCCAATTCAAGCAGCTCTTCCAGCTCCTCAAGCCACGAGGAAAATAATCAAGCAGAGAACGAATAAAAGAAGGACGATTTTCCTTAGAAAATCGTCCTTCTTTTTACGTTGAAGCTTCATACGTTTCAAATAATGGGAAAATTTGCGTTCGTTTCTTGATCTCCAATTTAATAAAAATATTGTGAACATGGGTCTTGACGGTTCCCAAGGACAAAAAGAGCTGATCGGCGATTTCTTGATTGGAATAATGAAGCAGCAGCAACTGAAAGACTTCGCATTCTCTTTGCGTGAACTGGTGAGCATGACAAAAGCTCTGAATCAATACTGTTTGTTCCAGCTCTTCGGAAGATTCCGCTGCTTTTTTGTTGCGTTCTCTGAAGAAAAATTGAAATAGGATCAGACAGACCACAATCGAAAAGATATCCTCAGAAATACTGCGATTGTAGATTTTCGTCGTCAATGAGCTGTACTGATCGACATTGAAGATAACGAAACTGTCTTCAATAATAATCAAGAGGCTAAAGAGCAGACTAACGATACTTAATTTTTTTAAATAGCGTTGATTGACGTTGGGGATTGATAATTTGGTCCCACGCCAACAATAAAAAGCCAGATACAAGAGAAAAATTTGATTGCCTAAATAATAGAGCCAGACCTTAAAGGCGGAGTTCGCCAAGAGGGGAATAGAAAGCATCCAAATTGCTAAAACAATCAACAAACCATAATGGAACGGCTTCAGCTTTTCTTTTCGTAATGCGGCAATGATTGAGATGGAGAAGAAGGCATTTCCCATAAAAATGATCGTTTTAACGGCAGGGGCACTCATAAACGCTTGGTCATAGCTGCGGGCGAATGAATTGATGAATTCGGTCATATAAATAATGACGTTATCAAAGATGAAGAACGCAAGATAGAGACTGATCAATAAAAAGAGTTTGTTTTTTTCTTTCATATAAGAATTTATTGCAAAAGCCATCGTAATGGAATAAAGAATGATCAAAAGAATGTTGTAAACAAAGATCGCTATCATATTGAATCCCCTTTCATTTTTTAGATTAAATACCAAACGGTTTATGCAAGTATAACATTTTTTATTCTATCTTTTAGCTAAAATACGCTAAACTTTCCTCTAAACTTTTCTAAACCCGCGCGAAATAAAAGGTTTACATCTAAAAATAAACTAGTCTAAGATAGGCTCAAAAACAAAATGTTAGCGTTTACATCTTTTGGCTTATCGTAAACTAGTCCTTTTTCACCTAAAGTAAAGATGCAAAAGCAAACAAATTACTTTAGGAGGCGTCAACATGGCAAAAAGAGATTTTATTACAACTGAAAACTACACGAAGGAGGAGATTCAATACATTGTTGATTTATCATTGAAAATCAAAGCTTCTATCAAAAACGGGTTTTATCCGCCATTATTGAAAAACAAAGTGTTAGGGATGATCTTCCAACAATCTTCTACTAGAACACGGGTTTCATTTGAAACGGCGATGACGCAATTAGGTGGACACGCTGAATATTTGGCACCAGGCCAAATCCAATTAGGTGGACACGAAACAATTGAAGATACGAGCCGTGTTCTTTCCCGTTTAGTAGATATCTTGATGGCTCGAGTGGAACGTCATCATAGCGTGTATGATCTGGCTAACAATGCAACCATTCCCGTAATTAATGGCATGTCAGATTTCAACCACCCAACACAAGAATTAGGCGACTTATGTACGATGATCGAACATTTACCAGATGGCAAAAAAATTGAAGACTGCAAAGTTTCCTTCATTGGTGATGCCACACAAGTATGTTTTTCATTAGGTTTAGTTGCGACAAAAATGGGCATGGATTTTGTTCAGTTTGGTCCTAAAGGTTTCCAATTGAATGACGATCATCGGGAGAGATTAGATAAGATCTGCGCGGAATCTGGTGCAACGTACACTATCTCTGACGAAATCGAATCAATTGAAGGCTCTGACTTCGTCTACACCGACGTTTGGTATGGGTTGTATGAAGCAGAATTATCAGAAGAAGAACGCATGAGCACTTTCTATCCGAAATACCAAGTCAATGATGAATTAATGGCTCGGGCTGGCAAAGACGCGAAATTCATGCACTGCTTACCAGCAACTCGCGGAGAAGAAGTAACGGATGAAGTAATGGATGGACCAAATTCGATCTGTTTCGATGAAGCAGAAAATCGTTTGACCTCGATTCGTGGCTTATTAGTTTACTTGATGCACGACTATGCAGATAAGAACCCAATTGATGAAAAGAAAAAAGCAGCAGCAAAAGCAGATTTGGAAGTCTTTTTAGGCAAAGCACTATAGACCCCAGAGGTTGAGACGGAAATGATCTGCATATTTGAACCTTCATCAAGATTATTTCCATTCGGGGATTTGGGACATTAATTTGTCTCAGCTCCTATTCACGTATAAACGGTGTGACAGAAGTAGCTTCTTCGGAAATAAGCCGAAATTTCACAAAAATTTGAGGAGCACCAAGTAGGAACACTCAACATCAACGCTATAAGCGTTGTGTTTCCTAGTCATTTTCGAAAATTCCTTCTTATTGCTGTGAGACACAGCGACTGCTTTAGCAGAGCTGATGTGGAATAGTACCTACTTGGTTCTTGAAGCTGAGCACTTCTGTCCCAACCTCCTGTTTCTACCGGAAAGGAAGAAAACAATGGCAGAAAACAAAAAAAAGTTTAGTTTAATGAGTGCCATATTATCCGTTATCTGTGTCGTCTTTGTAGCAGAAGCAGCGGCGCCGGTGGCGGCGATCGGAAATTCGCAATTTTTTTGGTGGATCTTCTTATTAGTAGCATTCTTATTACCTTATGGATTAATGTCATCGGAATTAGGAACGACCTATATTGGCGATGGCGGGATTTATGATTGGGTCACAAAAGCTTTCGGACATCGTTGGGGTTCCCGGGTCTCTTGGTACTACTGGATCAATTATCCGTTATGGTTGGCTTCCTTAGCAGTCGTCTGTCCAGGATTGTTGACTACGATTACAGGAATCGAGTTCCCAACGATCGCAGCGATTGTGATCGAGCTGGTCTTCATTTGGGTGATCGTCTGGATCAGTTTTTATCCGGTGGCGGACAGTGTCTGGATTTTGAATGGGGCAGCAGTGATCAAGATGTTGTTAGCAATTTTGATCGGTGCGTTAGGTCTTTATACCTTTGCGACTAAAGGCGCGGCCAATGAATTTACTTTGAGCTCGATGTTGCCAAGTTTCAATTTAGACAGCTTATCCTTTATTTCGGTTATTATTTTCAACTTACTAGGTTTTGAAGTGATTTGTACCTTCGCTGATGATATGGAAAATCCGAAAAAACAAATTCCACAAGCAATTATTGTCGGCGGGCTAGTGATCGCGGCAATCTATATCTTCTCGGCCTTTGGGATCGGTGTGGCGATTCCGACTGATCAAATCAGTACCGGCAGCGGTCTGATGGACAGCTTCAAACTATTGACGGGTTCAACTGGTGGTTGGTTCATTATCTCAATGGCCTTTCTATTCTTACTGACGTTGTTCGGTAATATGATTTCTTGGTCATTAGGGGTAAATAATACGGCTTGTTACGCGGCGGAAAATGGCGATATGCCAAAAATCTTTGCGAAGCGGGGCGGAAAAGACGAAATGCCGATCGGAGCGGCAATCATGAATGGTGTGGTTGCATCGATCGTCGTTGTCATCGCACCTATCTTGCCGAATCAGGATTTATTCTGGGCCTTCTTCTCATTGAACTTAGTGATGTTCTTGATGTCTTATGTTCCAGTGTTCCCAGCCTTCTACAAATTACGCCAAATCGATCCAGATACACCGCGACCATTTAGAGTTGGCGGCAGCGATGGATTCTTGAAAGTTTTAGTGGCGTTACCAATGATTATGATTATTATTTCATTGATCTTTACCGCACTACCACTGCAATTTGATCCAGCAAGTTTAAGTGAGCAACTGCCGATCACGATCGGAGCTGTCGTCTTCACACTCTTTGGTGAAGCGATCATACATGTGAAAAAAATCAAAAAAGAAGGAGTAATTTATCATGGCGAAGAGAATCGAAAAAACAACACCGAAACAAGACGGGTTTAGAATGCCCGGAGAATATGAACCGCAGGAAAAAGTTTGGATGATTTGGCCAGAGCGTCCAGATAATTGGCGTGACGGAGGCAAACCAGCACAAGCGGCCTTTACTGAAGTAGCCAAAGCTATCAGTAAATTCACACCGATGAATGTCGTGGTTTCACAACAACAATTCCAAAACTGTCGTCGTCAATTACCAGAAGATATCACGGTTTATGAAATGTCTAACAACGACGCGTGGATCCGTGACTGTGGCCCAAGTTTCGTGATTAATGACAAAGGCGAATTACGTGGCAATGACTGGGGCTTCAATGCTTGGGGTGGTCTTGTTGATGGGTTGTATTTCCCATGGGATCAAGATGATTTAGTGGCGCAAAAAATTTGTGAGATCGAGCATGTTGACTCTTATCGGACAGCTGATTTTATTTTAGAAGGTGGCTCTTTCCACGTTGATGGCGAGGGTACGGTTTTAACGACTGAAATGTGTCTATTAAGTGAAGGCCGTAACCCCCACATGACGAAAGAAGAGATCGAACAAAAATTATGTGACTATTTGAATTGTGAAAAAGTATTATGGTTAGGTGACGGGATCGATCCGGAAGAAACGAATGGACACGTAGATGACGTAGCTTGCTTCGTCCGTCCAGGCGAAGTGGCTTGTATCTACACTGAAGATGAAAAGAGTCCATTCTATGAAGCGGCGCAGGATGCCTACAAACGTCTGAGTGATATGACTGACGCGAAGGGCCGTAAATTAAAAGTTCATAAGATCTGCTGCCCAATCGAAACGGTCACCATCGATGGCAATTTCAAAATCGATTACGTAGAAGGCACAATGCCGCGTGAGGATGGAGATATCTGTATCGCGTCATACATGAACTATTTAGTAACAAATGGCGGCGTAATTGTTCCGCAATACGGCGACAAGAACGATGCCTTAGCTTTGGAACAATTAGAAATGATTTTCCCAGATAAAGAAATTGTGGGCGTAAATACGGTAGAAATCGTGTATGGCGGCGGAAATATCCACTGTATTACACAACAGCAACCACAAAGATAGGAGTTTCTCATGTCAAAAATTGTAATCGCATTAGGCGGAAACGCGTTAGGTAACTCTGCCAATGAACAATTAACGAAAGCAGAATTAGCGGCCAAATCGATTGCCAATCTAATCTCCGACGGTCATCAAGTCGTGATCGCTCACGGCAATGGCCCGCAAGTCGGCAAGATTCGTTTAGCCTTTGAAGAAACCAGTAAGACGGCGGAAGATACCATGCCGTTTCCTGAATGTACGGCGATGAGCCAAGGCTATATCGGCTATCATTTACAGCAAGCAATCGACGAGGAATTAGTTGCTCGCGATTTGGCTGATATTCCGGTCGTTTCCATGCTGACGCAAGTCGTGGTTGATCCCAAAGACCCGGCTTTCGCTAATCCAACCAAACCCATCGGCGGCTATTATAGTGAGACCGAAGCTCAAAAATTGATGGCTGAAAGCGACGATGTTTATGTCGAAGATGCTGGCCGGGGCTGGCGCCGGGTCGTACCGTCACCTAAACCGGTGGATATTTATGAAAAGATCAGCTTGAAAACCTTAGTCGATGCGGGGCAAGTCGTGATCGCCTGTGGTGGAGGAGGCATCCCGGTGATTTATCAAGGTACTCGTTACAAAGGAGTCGATGCCGTGATCGATAAAGATTTCGCTGCAGCTAAAATGGCGGCACTAATCGACGCAGACGTCTTCATTATTTTAACGGCTGTGGATCACGTCTTTGTCAACTTTGGCAAAGAGAATCAAAAAGCTTTGGAAAATACCTCTGTCGCTGAGATGAAGAAATATATCGCCGAAGATCAATTTGCCCCTGGCAGTATGCTGCCGAAAGTTGAGGCAGCCATTGATTTCGCGGAATCAAAAGCCGGACGCCGAGCAATCATCGCCTCATTAGAAAAAGCGTCCGAAACCTTAGGCGGTAACAGTGGAACAACCGTCCAAATGTAAACAAAAAAATTCCCAGTTATTTAGGTCAATCAACTAAATAACTGGGAATTTTCTATCCAAACTGTAAACGGACTTTCGCAATATCTTTTTTAATAAGTTCCTGCATACTTTCTTTATAGTCGTCCAAGATTAAGCTGTCTAATTTAGCTTGGATCGTTGGGATCAGCGCCGGCTTTGCAGCGGCTAAGTAAGGCAAATAGGGAAGGCATTGCCTTACAACGGGAGCGTTAGGGTCATTTAAAATGGCAAGTAGTTCTAACAAATGCTTTTCAATGATCTCTTCGTTGTCCCACTCAGCGTTAAGCATGAAAAATTTAAAGGCACGTCCTCGACCGCAAGCTTTCTCACATGTTAATGCGGGTAAAAAGAATGATAAATTATTCGCGTAAAGAGGGGACTCTTTACTAGCTGCTTCAATGACATGAAAAGCTGCCAACGCCTCTTTTGTATCTTTAGCGATCAATTGATCAAAAATTTCTTGTTGATCCATCTTCAGACTCCTTTCAAGCGATAGGAAAGGAGCTGGGATATTAATTTGTCTCAGCTCCTATTTCCGTATAAACGGTGTGACAGAAGTAGCTTCTTCGGAAATAAGCCGAAATTTCTTGAAGCTGAACATTTCTGTCCCAACCTCTTTCTCTTAATCTGCTTCCTCTAATTGTTTCTTCAACGTTTCAATTTGTTTATCTAAATCCTTACTTTGATCTTTCGCATCTTGAATTTGATCGCTAACGTGATTCAAGGCGGAATTTTGCTCGGCCTTGGCGTGAGTGTATTCGGCTTCTTTGTTGCGATAAACATTATTGTACTGATCAGACAAGCTGCCACCAGAAGGTTCGACTTGCTGAATCAAGGCAAGTACTTGCTGGGCGTACTGATCGAAGGTCTGCCAATTATCTTGGGTATCCGTAACGATAATCTCGAAACGGCTCAAGGTATCGATTCGGTCTGAGATTAATTGATTGCTAAACGTAGAGGCCTCAGAAACCATTGGCGTATCTAATTTTGCCGTGGTCAGTTCATTCGCTTTTTGTTTAGCTAGCGTGTCTATATCTGTCGTAGCTGCTTGCAACGCGTTTTTCCGTGCCGCTAAGACTTCTTTTGTTTGACTGGAGCGAGTGATTAGCTGACCGTTGACATTTTGAACGGAAGAAGGCATTTGGAAATCCTTATCCTCTTTGCCATTATTTAACAAGTCCATCGTTTGTTTAAAAATGTCCTTCGTCGCTTGGCCGACGATCGCGTTGTCTTGCGGTTGCGGTGTATCATCGCCGATCCAAACTGCAACCGTATAGTAAGGCGTCGCGCCGACCGTCCATAGATCTTTGGCCTCATCGGTGGTTCCGGTTTTGACCGCCCAATATTTATTGTGGTCAAGAGTTAGTCCAGCAGCGGTACCACCGGGATCTTGATGGACCGCCTTCATGGTATCAATAGTTAAGTAGGCGGCATCATCGCTATACACTTTTTGCTGTGCCAAATCATTTTGATTGAAAATCTCTTGCCCATTGTCTTTGCGTTTAATTGTTTGGACATTCAAAGGCGTACGGTAATTTCCTTGATTGACTAAAGTCGCGATACCGCTGGCCATTTCTTGCGTCGTTGCGCCATAGGTCATCCCACCGACAGCAATGATGGGATTGTCATCGGTGACGTCCAGTCCAGTAAATTGCATTTGCGCTAAAGGTTGGTAGATCGGTTCCTTCAGCTCGTCCCGATTTTCCGAAGCCAGTTTATAGGCGACGACATTGGAGGAGATCGCCAAAGCGTTGCGCAAGGACAGCGTTCCTTTTGAAGCGTTGTAGACATTATTTGGATACGTATTGTTGGGACGATCATCAGAGATCGTAGAAGTCTCCAACAATCCGCGCTCATAAGCCGGCGCATAGGAAACGAGGGGCTTGATCGCTGATCCCGGTTGACGGAAGGATAGAAAGGCCCGATTGTAATGATTGCCTTCTTCGCCCCGACCACCGATACTAGCGACCACATCGCCGGTTTGATTGTCGATCACTGTCATCGCAGCTTGCTTCGTATAGAAATTATTGTCGCCCCGATCTTGCCAGGTGTTCATGACGTTGCTGACGATTCCTTGTAGCTGATCGTGAAGACTGGGATTAATATTTGTGGTGATTTGATAGCCACCAGAAAGGATCCGCTGATAAACTTTGTTATAAGCCGTTTTGTATTCTTCGTTGTACCGATCTTCTTCTTCTTTAGAATCAAACTGATATTGGAAACGGAAGTCCTGTTGGCCCATCAGCACTTTGGCCGCAGAATCGACGGCTAGAGCCACTTCATTGTTGTCTAATTGATTGTTCAAGGCATTTTGATGGATCTTAGCCGTGAAATCGTCCTTTACCGCTTGATCATATTGTTCCTTTGTAATATAACCTTGCGTCGACATTTGTTTTAAAATCAATTTGGCCCGCTTCAACGCATTTTTTTTATTATCTGTGGGGTCAAAGATGCCGGGGTTGTTGGTGATCCCAACGAGCGTGGCTTTTTCTAATAAAGTCGTATCGTTGATGGACTTGCCAAAGTAAACTTTGGCCGCTGCGTTGATCCCGTATGCACCGTGTCCAAAGTAGACATTGTTTAAATAATATTCCAAGATCTGATGCTTTGAAAAACGCTTTTCTAAAGCCTGTGCCATGACCATTTCTTCGATTTTCCGCGAAATGGAGACCTCCGGCGTCAAATAAATATTTTTGACTAGCTGCTGGGTAATAGTTGAGGCACCACGAATGCCTCGACCAGTCGCCGCATTCACCGCTACTGTCAATAAGCCTTGGGTATCCACACCATGATGTTCATAAAAACGCCGGTCCTCAATCGCAACTAAGGCCTCAGATACTAAAGGGTCCATTTTTTTATAGGTCATATAATCACGTTCTTGGGTTTTTAATTCCTTAATAACTTGACCATTTGCATCTAAAATTGTGGTGGGATAATGCTGCTTAAAGTCGCTTTCTTGAATTTTTGCCGCATGCTCCTCACCGGCGTCAATCGCCGCCGTGACTTCTTTTCCATAACGCTGGAAGAAGAAGACCGTACCAGCGATGATGACTAAAAGTATTACCGCCAAAACACTGAGAGAAATTTTGGTTGCTTTTGTCAACTTGCCTCGTTTTTTACCCCGCGATTTTTTTTTGTCAATTGCTTCATGTTGTTTTTTCTGTTGGATGTCTTTTCTTTTTGCCATAATCCTGCCTATCCTATAAAAATCATTTCTTTTAGTGTAATAGAAAATGACTGCAATGACTATTAAATTCATATCTTTCAAGAAAAATTTAGATTAATTACTAAAATTTATTGGATTTTCGATAGAAAAGCTTGACGCTCGCAGCATTTGTCGCCACAATAAAGTGGAGATGAGGTGACCTATGAACACAGCAAAAAAATGGCTGATCTTCTGGGGCGTTCTGGCAGCACTATTCGTTGGAACTTTTGCAATCGTATTAAGTGGAAATTTCCCGCAATTTACGATTCCATTCAGTGTTTTCGCGAGTGATGACAAAGGGGAAAAAAAAGAAGAATTACCCAAGCTGCCGACTTTAGCTTTAAAAGACGTGAATGATCAAACCTTGCTGGCGACACAAACACAAAAAATCACTGATTTGAATCAAGCTCTCAGTGATAGCCAAAATTTTTCCAGCTCTCAAGGGATGGCAGATATATTAGAAAAAATTTATGGTCCATCGCAGGACAAGAAAAATCTTTTTGATTTTTATCGCAAGATTTATCCGATGGTCAGTTCGGATGAGAGCGGCTTTGTCAGTATCAGCTTGATTGGTTTTGGCCAGCGTTTAATAGAAGAAAAGCCCCAGATGACTCAACGTCAGCTCTGGAGCTTCACGGATACTAGCGGAACGCGACATGATTATACGGTTAGTCTGACTTTTAATGAGAAAGAATTGACCAGCCTAACAGCGGAGGATGGCAGTGATGCGAAATCTGTGATTACGCAAGCCGATACGTACTTAGATAAATCGGCTGATTTCGAGACAGCTTGGTCGGAGCTGGTTCGACGCGGGACCGATACACAGCTTTATCGACAAATGAAAAAGGCTGGCTTAGACAGCAATCAGACAGAATTCAAAGCACTAGAAAAGAGCATCAATGTGACCGAACCAGCGGGCTTCTTTGACTTATTTAAAGCAACCCAAGGGGATTTGGCCCATGCGTATCTGTCAGGTTTTTATCACACCAACACACCGACCGACGGACAATCGGATTATTATTTCCGCGTGCCGACCTCGGCAAAAGCCGTGACTAATTTCACGGTAGTCTATGACCGTTTACAGCAAAAAATTATTTCAATCCATAAACAATAATCGAAACAATCAAAAAGACAGCCCATTAATGGGCTGTCTTTTTATGTTTATCCGATCAATTTATTAAATAAAAATTTAAATATACGGAGCTTAGCGTTTATTGAAACAATTTTTTATCATAATCTGAATAATATATATTTGTTTTGATGGATTATGGATATTTATTACAAAAATTGTTATATTCTAGGCAACAGGAAGGATTAGAAAGGTCAATTTCCTTTTGAAAGGAACTGAGAGAGGTTTTTCTAATCAAGTTTAATAAACTATTTTCTTGTTGAGGGGGTGGTAGATGCAACTCTGATTCTGTTTTTGGCCAAAAACAATTTCCTAAAAAGCTACATTAAGAAGGCAATGGATTGGTAACCCATCTTGCCAACTGTAGCGTTAATATTCAAGCAAAGGGTTATTTGTGGTGGTTACTAATAGGCATTAACAGAAAAGGAGAAAGAAATGAAGGGTAAAACATTCACTAAAAAACTACGGAGTGTGTTTTCGTTGGTAATGATGCTGTGTATGACGGTCACTTCTTTAGGGATACCGGCCGAAGTATTTGCGGCAGATAGTGACACGCCAGCAAATGTAGCAGCTAAATATAATAAGGACCAAAATTGGACGACGATCGAATTTGATAAGGTTGAAGGGGCCGAAAGCTACAATGTTTACCGGGCAGAGACGCAAGCGGGTCAGTTTGAACGAATTCAAACACTAGCCGGCAATAAGACCTTCACCGTTGATGATTTTATGAAGTTGGAAGTTGAAGGGACATTGAAGGCCGATTATCTTTACTACTACAAAGTCTCAGCTGTAGTGGAGGGGAAAGAGCAAACAGCGACTGCGCCAGTAGCCAATCAAGATGTAACTACGCAATCGACGGAAACCAAAATTGACGAAGCAGCAGATGCACCGCAAACGGATGTCGAGGCCGACACTTATGGTTCATCAAAGCATAAAACAGGATGCGATGGCAAACACAGTGGTCGGACATGTAACAATAATGCTGGAAAGCATGACAAGGATTGCGATAAAAACCACAGCAACGGTCGGAAATGTAACACTAACAACTGGAAACACGACGACGATTGTGATAAAAAACATAGTGGCAAGAATTGCAACAAAAATAATTGCAAACATGAGCCTGACTGCGATAAAAATCATAGTGGCAACAATTGCAATAACAACAATTGTAAACACGATCCCGACTGTGACAAAAATCATAATGGCAACAACTGTAACAGCAACAACTGGCATCACAAACCAAATTGTGACGAAAAACATAACGATAAAAACTGTAACAACAATTGGAAACATCATGACGATTGCGATAAAAACCACAGCGGCAAAGAGTGTAACCATAACAATTATAAAGAAAAATGGGATGCTGTTAAAAATGTTTGTGTGACAGAAACACAACATCATTGGTTAAAACTTAGCTGGGAATCAAAAGGCAGCAATGCTGAGTACAAGATCTTCCGGGCAACCAACAAATGTAATGATTACAATTCCGGCAACTTTAGAGAAATCGCGACAGTTACTGGAAAGACAACCTACAATGACATCAAATTAAATCATAATACTACTTACTGCTACAAGGTTATGGTGAAACGTCCGAAAGTTTGTCCATATACGATTGAGACCGTTAGCAGTTCAAATGTCGGTAAATTCACGGTTTGCGGAACTACCTTGAATCCAAATATCAAAGCAAAGGCGGTTTCTGACAAAGCGATCAAAGTTACTTGGACAAATACGAAGAGCGACAACGGCTCAACACGTTTTGCGACTAGCTATACACTGTATCGTAGTAAGACAAATAATATCAATCAGGCGACTGTCATTAGAGTTAATGGGAAGCAAGATGGTTCTGAAATGACTTACTTAGACGATTGCTTAGACCAATGTACGACCTACTTCTATTGGGTGAAAGCGAATTATGGTCAATGGAGCAACTGGGTCAGCCCACAGTGGGGCTCAAGTTGTGCTACGACGTTGAAGAAAAAAGAAATTGGTAATGGATTGAGAGGCTGCATCAAAAATAAATTAATGTGTGGCTGCATTCCAACACGTTACTACGGAGCACAGATCTTCTTAGGTACCCAAAACCCAAATTCATTGGATTATACAAAAGTACGTGTTTATCGCAGAACTAGCGGTTGCGGCTATGGTTCCGCTTATAAGACCATTGACGTTCGTTATGCGAAATATATGAACGGTTCTTTTGGAAGAGGGTATTATCTTGACTCAGGGTTGAGTGAGGTGTGCTTATCAAGAGGAACTCATTACTTTGCGATTCAAGCTGTTGGATTTGATTGCGGCAAAGAAATTACGGGACCAATCAAAGAAATCGGCTGTGTTTCAGTCAGATAATTAAAAAGTGTTAGGTTAAGGGGTTAAAAGTGTTTAAAAAATAGAAACAACCGTTTTTGATCTGCTTTAATAGCAAGATCGTCCATTTAAAAAAGTGTTGGGAGAGGGGTCTCCTAACACTTTTTTTTAATCGATAAAAATAGCTTCATGACCGGTATAAGGTAAGAATTTTTCAAATAAATCTTTCGTTTTCAGCTTCATGTAATTGGTTACGGACCCTGAGCTGCAGCCATACCATTCCCGCTCAGCAACCGATTGGTCAAAAACTAACTGAATCTCGTGATCTGAGTCTAGCAATAAACCAAAAATCGTTGCTGCTCCAGGGATAACGCCTAAACGTTCCTTCAATAAATCAGCAGAGGCAAAAGAGACACGAGGGATTTCCAATTTTTTACCAAATTCTTTTGTAACAAACTTAAAATCTGCCGGAGTGATGTAAAGATAAAACTTGGTCTTTTTCTGATTGCATAAAAAGATAGTTTTGACGACTTCAATGCCTAAACGATTGTCGATATCAATGCAATCTTCCATTGTCAGCGCTTCCCCAGTGGCTACCTGATGGAAAGGAATCTTCAATTGAACCAATGTTTCGTAAGTTTTCTTTTCCAGGTCGGAACCAAATTCGCTGGGTGCGCTAGTGTGCATTTCGCTAACGTATACCATAGCAGCCTCCTTGTTGTTTGTGATAAATACAACAATACCTTTTTTTAATCAAATTCTCAACTCAAATTTGATTTTTCTGGTGGTAATTCCAAGTCTTTTTTGACTATTCGCTCCAAAACGGCTTCGATCTCTAAATAATCAGTCTCTGATATTTTTGAACGAATGATCGCAGATTCTTGATTCTCAGATAAAAAAGCTTTGAACGAAGGAGAGGTGCCAATAATTAATTGAGCCTGCGAAGGTTCTTCCACAAAAGTCAAAAGATAGCGATTTTTAAAATGCAAATCGATCTTTTCTTGAATAAAGGTGCTAAATAGTTCACTTAGCTCAGAAAAAGCATAGACCGAAATGCGTGGAAGGCAATTTTCTAATGGGAAAAGAGCCACACAAGTCAACAAAGAGTAGAGACGCAACTGCCGGCGATCGTATTCTGGTACTGCTTTGACAAATGCCTCCCAGAAAGCATGAAAACGGCGGTAATAATAAGGATACTGGTTTCTAGTTGCTTTCAGATCGACTTTTTCACTCACCCCATCTAAGAAGTGATCGTCTAACTTAAAAAACTGATAGGAAACGTAAAGTTGTTTCAGTTTTCTGGTGACAAATCTCTGTTCCTCTGAATTGAGGGGGCGGAAATACTGTTGAAAAAGTGTCATCCATTGCTTCGCAGGATAATCCACATAGAATTTTTGTTCCGGATCTTTTGGTTCCAATTCAAAATGATTTAAGTGCGAGCAGTACAAAGCATAGAGAAAGAATTTCCACTCATTGAGACTGAAAAATTTTAAATAGGCTGGTTTTTTCGGGAACCGATAGGGTTTAAACCAGCTCTTTTCAGCATCATTGAATGACAGTTCGGCTTTTTTACTTAAGGATTGTTGCGTAATGTAAAGCCAAAAACTGATCATCTCAATATTGGTTGGATTGTTTAGAATTTTCAGACTATTGGCGATCTCTTTGGCTAATCGCAGATATTTCTCACTATCTTTGACCGGTTCGATCTGTTGAAACTGGTGATGCAGACCGCGAGAAAAAATATAGTAAAAGCGGCGAATATCGATTTCTCGTCCTTTTAAACTAATTTGGGCAGAGCAAGAAATATATAAGTGATAGTGAGCAAGCTCTTGGTTAATTTCTTTTATTTTACGCCGTAATGTCGACTCACTAATAGTTTGATCCATACAAAATTGGATCGCAGAAAGCTTTCGCTCTGCTAAGACCTTTTGTAAAATCACAAAGGCCAAATCACTTTTATATAAATACGTGATCAAGGATTGAAGGTTAGTAGAAGAACGCTCTAACTGAATGCCGCGCCCGTTGTTCATCCGGAGATTCAAGGAATAGCCGTCTTCAAAATAAAGATTATAAATAATCCCTTGCAGCTCTTTGCAATTCATTCGAATTGTTCCGAGACTGGAGTGTCCAATCTTCATTTGCAACTCCTTTAAAGTAATGGGTGTTTGCAAGCAGTCTAGGATCTCAATTATTTGTAATTTTAACAGCGTATTCTTATCCATTCCCAACATTCAGAAAACCTCCTATCAACGTTATTAAATCATCGCTCTTAATATAATAAAACTTATTGTCAGTAAATACAAATAATTTCCTAATAAGTAATAAAAAGTTAGTTGTAAAAAGACGAAAAAATAAATAAGATTCCTTTTTTTAAATATCAAAACGCTATTTTTATAAAAGCTTGAAATTTAAATAGACAAATAAAAGATTTTCTTTAAAAAAAGGGTATTTTTTTATGTCGGGAGTCATTCGTAATAGAACGCGATCTTTGGTAAGTGTTCGACGCTTAGAATGGCTAAACATTCTTTTTGACCAGCTTAACTGCGTTTTTTAATAGCTAAGTTTAAAAGTATTTGCTCACAAAATGAACGTGAGATAGAGCGAATATGTTTAATAAATAGAAACAGGAGGAACAGTACATGAAAAAAATGAATTTGTTGTTGTCTGTAGTGGTTTTTGTTGGAACTTTAGGAGCCCCGCTTAGCGCTATGGCCTTGTCTGATGCGGAGTACACCACAAACGGAATGATTACTTTCGAGCCTTCCGAAGAGGAAACAAAACCGGTCGATCCTACCGATCCTACGAAACCGATCACTCCAATTGATCCCACTGATCCTAATGGTCCTGAGGAAGGAACCGCAGGCCCCTTGTCGCTTGACTATGCTTCTAGTTTGGATTTTGGAAAACAGAAAATCACTTCATCAAAGCAGGTTTACTATGCGAAAGCACAGACGTATCTCGATGGAAGCGGACAATCAAAGACTGGTCCCAACTATGTCCAAGTAACTGATAATCGCGGAACCGAAGCAGGCTGGCAGTTACAAGTTAAACAAAATAGTCAGTTTAAAACCATGGACAACGAGGAATTAACAGGTGCCCAAATCACTTTCAAAAACGGGACAATAATCTCTGCTTCTGAATCTGCAAAACCAACTGGTGTAGCGATGATCACAGTCATGCCAACGGATGAGTTGACGGATGTGATGATGGCGTCAGAGGGACAAGGAGCCGGGACCCATCTGTTGACTTGGGGAAATGACCAAGCAACGGCCGAAAAGAGTATTGAATTATCTGTTCCGGGTACGACCACAAAATACGCGAAGAAATACGAAACTACTTTTACTTGGGTGTTAGCAGATACACCTAAAAATTAATCAATAAAATAAGAGGTGCGATCAAACGCCTCTTATTTTTTCGAAGGGAATCGTGTGTATGAAAAGGTTTTGTCAATGTGGAATATTAAGTTGCTTATTTTTATTCATGTGCCTGGTAGGGGATAAAAGCGCTGCGGCAGAATTTCATTTTTCGGTGCTACCACAAATACCTGAAAATCAAATTGATGCGACGAACAGTTATTTTGATTTATTGCTGCAACCTGATCAGCGGCAAGACTTAGGGGTAGTGTTGCGGAATGATACAGATAAGCCAGTAGTCGTGGAGGTTGGGGTAGCTAGCGCCACTACCAATAGCAACGGAGTGGTGGAATACAGTCAGAATGCGATCAAAAAAGATGACAGCTTGATTTATGATTTAAAAAAGCTAGTCGAAGCTCCTAGCGAAGTGACTATCCCGCCTCATACTGACATCAAATACGCTTTAACTGTACATATGCCAAACACGAGCTTTTCCGGCATCCTCGCTGGAGGACTTACCTTCAAGGAAAAAAGAAGCGAGACGACGAATAGACAAAGATCAAATCAAAAAGGATTAGCAATTGAAAATGAATATTCCTACGTTGTGGCTTTGTTGATGCGGCAGCATGAAGAAGAGTTAGCACCAGATTTGAAATTAATCAAGGCCAGCGCTGGACAAGTGAATGCTCGTAATGTAATTCAAGCCAATTTACAAAATCCCAAGGCTAGCTATCTGAATCAATTGGTTTGTCAGACGACGATTACAAAGTTGAATTCAAAGAAAAAAAGCTACAGGAATACTCAAGCCGATCTGCAAATGGCTCCGAATTCCAATTTCAACTTGACGATACCGATAGAAGAAGCCTTGGATTCGGGTAAATATGTGATTCGAGTTGAAGCCTATAGTAATCAAGCTGAGAGCGGCGATTTTTCTTTAAAAAATAATGATAAAACTGAAAACTATCACTATCATTGGTCACTGCAAAAAGAATTTGATGTAAAGGCCGAAGAAGCCAGTAAATTGAATGCTTCAGACGTAACGATCAAGGAATCGGATGATGCGTTCTTTGATTATTTACTGGCTGGGTTGCTTTTTTTAGTGGGGGTTTTATTAGGGCTGATTCTTCTTTTAGGCAGGCAGCGAAGATCAATAACATACGAACGTCATAGCCGGAAATAGCGGAAAAACCATCTGAGTGGCTGTATTTTGTTCACATTTTCTTCTAATGGTATTTTTTCTAATTTGTTTCTGGAGTATAATGGAATAATAAGACGAAAAGGAGCAAACGATGAAAATCTCAGAAATGAAAAATATTGGTGTAGTGAATGAAGAAAAATTGGCGCAAGTGGGCATCAATACTCCGGATGAGCTGAGGAAATTAGGGACGGAGCAGGCCTTTTTGAAAATCCGCCACTTAGTCGATGATGGCGCGTGTCTGCATTTGTTATATGGCTTAGAAGGAGCAATCTTAGATATTCCTAAGCGAGAACTGTCAGAGCGACGCAAATCAGAGCTGAGGGATTTCTTTAGGCACTTAAATTAGAAGTTTCTGGGTTTACTTGCTAGTAAAAGCCATTCACGATACACTACAGGCAAAAAGGGAAGTGGCTTTTTGTATTTAATAGCATTAGTAATTTTTATCATTCTCGTTGGGATCTATAATATTTATATCAATCTTGCTCGCCGGAGAAAGAAGCAGGTATCATCCTTAATGGTAAATATCCAAGTTTCGCTAAATCTTCTTTTAGTGATTGTAGGATTGATTTATTTAATCTTTGGCTAACACGATAAATAATCGATTTCAAACTAAAAAATCAGGCTTCCCTCCGAATTGTTGGAAAGAAGCCTGATTTTTAACTTATTCATGCTTAGCGACTGTAGACGATTTCTGCACCAAAAGGCATCAACGCTAAGCGTGCCAGCTTCAATGATTGAGCTGCAAAGGGAATCCCAACGATGGTGATGCATAGTAAGGCAGCGCTAATTAAATGCCCAATCGCCAATGGTACACCTGAAACAATCAGCCAAATAATATTGACAATAAAGTTCACGCCAGTAACACGATAAACCACGTCTTTACCAAACGGCGCAAAGCTCAAGGCAGCAAATTTAAAACATTGTAAGCCAATAGGAATCCCTATGATGCTAATACACCACAAAATCCCTGCCAAACACCAAGTTAAACCGCCAATTAAGCCCCCAAAGATCATCCAAATTAAATTTCCAATACATGACATGAGCTCTTCACCCCTTTATAATAAGTGTAGCATGAAAAAATTTATTTTCCTCCGCCTTGGGAAGGATTTTGCGAGGATAGGTCAGTTTGAAAATCGACTTTATTTTCCGGAAGAAAATAGATACCTTAATAGGAAAAAGGATGCTAGTTCCACTTTTCGCAGTTTACGAAGGAGAATCTACCGATAAATTTGTAGCTGAAAAAAGGTAGCTAGGGCATAGTGGAATGATATACGGCTTGAAAATCGACTTTATTTTCTGGAAAAAAATAAATACCTTAATAGGAAAAAGGATGCCAGTTCCACTTTTCGCAGTTTACGAAAGAGAACCTCCGGATAAATTTGTAACCGAAAAAAGGTAGCTAGGGCATAGTGGAATGATATACGGCTTGAAAATCGACTTTATTTTCTGTAAGAAAATGAATACCTCAATAGGAAAAAGGATGCCAGTTCCACTTTTCGCAGTTTACGAAAGAGAACCTCCGGATAAATTTGTAACCGAAAAAAGGTAGTAAGAACATAGTGGAATGATATACGGCTTGAAAATCGACCTTATTTTCTGGAAGAAAATAAATACATTAATAGGAAAAAGGAGATCACATGAGAGAAGCTTTCGAATTATTATCAGTGGATCAAAAAACAACTCTTCACGGGTATCATTGGAGCTGTCCGGCTCCTTGGGCTGTTTTGCAAATCACCCATGGGATGGCCGAACATATTTTGCGATATGACGAATTAGCAACATACTTAAATGCTCTGGGAATTGCAGTGATTGGACACGATCATTTAGGTCATGGCAAGTCTATCCATCAGCAGCCGCAAGGTTATTTCTATGATGAAAAGACAACATTTGGTTTAATCAAAGATTTGTATCAGGTGACTGAATGGGGAAAAATCCGCTATCCTGATCTGCCATTGTTTGTTTTAGGACACAGCATGGGTTCTTTTGTTGTGCGAAACTATTTATTTGATCACGGCGAGGAAATTGACGGTGCAATCTTGATGGGAACTGGACAGCAACCCCTTTGGCTAACGCAAATGGGACGGCAAACAGCTAAAATCTTAAGTCGCATTCAGGGAGAAATGCACCCCAGCAAGCTGATTGATCGCCTGGCCTTTGGGAATATGAACCGCAAAATTTCGAACCGGCGAACAGATAAAGATTGGCTGTCGAGTGTGGCGGCGGAGGTCGATGCCTATTTGTTGGATCATAACTGTGGGTTCCTTTTTACGTTAAATGGCTATCATGAACTTTTTTCTATGATTATTCGAAGTCAAGATGCCACGGAAATGAAGAAGGTTCCTAAAGATTTGCCATTGCTTTTTTTAGCTGGAAACGACGATCCTGTGGGGGATTTTGGCAAAGGCGTAATGAAGGCAGCTCAAGCCTATCAAAGTGCTGGATCGACAAAAGTTACTGTTAAACTCTATGAAAATGCCCGTCACGAAATTTTGAATGAACGCCAGAAGCAAATTGTTTTTCAAGATATTTGCAAATGGATGGAAAAGTTTTCGGATAAATGATATTATTGTAAAAATTTTATTTGATCGAGGGATTTTATGAAAGCAGAATTTTTGATTGATTACTGCCAGCAAAAAGAATGGCACGTAGAAGAAGGGCATCGCCAATCACCAATTGATATTCAAACGAGCCAGATAGAAATGAATCAAGATCTGGGAGAAGTGCAGGTAGCCTTTACAAACAACACAGCCACCTTTTTGAACAACGGTCAAAATCTGCAACTATTAAACGCGGGAGAAGCCTGTTTAAATAAGCGCTTGTTTCATTTTGTTCAAGTTCATTTTCACGCAGATTCAGAGCATCAAATCAATGGTGAAAAATTTCCCTTGGAAGGACATTTTCTTTTTCAAGCAGTCAATGGACAGCAGGCGGTTATCGGCGTCTTGTATCAGCTAGGGGCACATAATGCTGATTTCGAACAAGTCCTTAACCAATACGATCACCAGCAAGGTGAGGGAGAATTCTCAACTGCTGGTTTGATTCCGGAAAATAAAAGCTACTATCATTATATCGGTTCATTGACTACGCCGCCTTTGACCGAAGGCGTGGAATGGTATGTCATGGAGCATCGCTTAGAGATATCAGCGGAACAACTGAAGCGTTTCGTTGCAATCCATGGGAAAAATAATCGTGACTGTCAAACCTTGTATCAACGAAAAGTACTGCATTATCAAGCATAAAAGCCGTTTTCCAATATTGGAAAACGGCTTTTTTACTGTAACTTAAGAGTGCTCATGCGACCTCTTCTAATGATCTCGACCGCGACGTGATCTTGGCTTGTGTCTAACTTGCGGTTCCAATTCAGCGATCAATTTATTCATAATGTGATCAAATTGTTCCTTTTCCTCGTGGGTTAAGGCTTCTAAAACAATCGGACGAAAGTCGTCACTTTGTTGGGCGGCGATTTTACCGCGACTAGTTAAATGGATGTTCATCACTCGTTTATCCGCTTCGGATTTTTCTCGTGTGATGTATTCTTTTTTTTCTAACTTGCGAATCATCTCTGAGGCGGATTGTGGTCGCATATCTAACTGGTTGACTAAGTCTTTTTGTGTAATCGTTCCATGATTGCGAATAATATTTAAAATCTGGCCTTGTCCACGGTTGCGATTCTCAAATTTGATCGGTCCACGCGAATTTTCGCGAAAGAATTGTGTGAATAAACTGTTTAGCTCCATATATTTATTGGTTAAGGCAATATTTAACTCCTGTTCGTTCATTCGCTTGCTCCTTCAAGTTCATCTTCAAACCCTATTTTATCAGGTTACCGAAATAATTCAATTTGTAAATGAATTGAAAGAGCGGGCTGTATTTATTATTTTCAGGCGTTCGCTGGTTGGATGCACGTCCGTGTGCGCTTGGATCAAAATAGCATCCGTGTTTATTCATTTTCTTTATTTCAAAACGCCTTTTTGAATATTCATTTTATTCTTTTGAAGAGTATCAAAATGAATAAAAAACAGAAATGGATTTATTGTATTTTTTATTTAACGATTCAATAAAAGAATAATCTCGATTTTTGAAAATTTAAAAGAACATTCAATAACAATTTTTTTGAAAAAATGTAAATTCTTTTTTGTGTAAAATAGAATAATAAGAATCTTTTCAGCAAAACTTTATTTAGCTATTGATTATGAAGTCTTTTGTAAGAAATAATTTGAAAGTAGGGGGGAAGCGAGATGGATTTTCGTGATTTATTGAGTCCAAGTACCAAACGTCATTTACAATTAGTCGAAGCCATTTATTACAGCCCTGATGGTGCAGCCTCTAGTGATCAGTTGCTAGGTGTATTGGCCTGTTCAATGACTTCCTTACTGAAGGATGTCAAATCGATCAATGAACGACAGTCGAATTTGCAGGTTATAAAGTACAAAGGTTTGTATCGGTTGAAAGCAGCCGATCACGCCAATATTCGTTCGCTTTACGGCGATATTTTGTCTAACTCCTTTGAATACAAATTAATCGAAGAACTGCTTTACGAGGAGTCTCATGGGATTGTCACGATGGCAGAACGAGTGTTTACCAGCTCCTCTAACGTACAGCGTTATCTAAAACGAATTGAGAAGGTATTCAAAAAGACCGGGATTCGTTTGTGCTACCGCCCCTTAAGATTAGAAGGCGATGAAATGTTGATTCGTGAATTTTATCATAGTTATTTCATTGAAAAAGAATCGGGTTTTGAGATACGTTTTCCTAAACTGACTCAAGAGCAGCTGCTGACTGTCTCAAAGATGATTATGAATTTTTTAGAGGTCAATGAGTATCGAGATCGTTATTTATTTCAAAAGGACGCGGTCTTTCGGACGATCATCAGTTTGTGGCGGATAAAAAATGGTCATAGTTTCCCGCAGTCAGAACTCAGGACCAATTGTCTGAAATCCCCTACGCTCGAAGGTTTGACCGCTTTTAAGGAAACGGTGACGAAAGTGTTTTCGCTGGAAGTGACAGATGACGTATTTCGAGACATTAATTGGCGTTCGTTTTCCGATGCGTGTGTCCTGAATTACGCTCACCAGACGCAGGCCATTGCGGAAAATCGAAAATATGGTGAAATGTTTGAAGGGCATCGCTTTCTAGTGGGGCAATTTAATGAGCTGATGGCTCATGCCCTCAACCCGTCTATGATTGATGAAATTGCTCGGATCTTGACTGTTTACTTCTATCCTTTTTATAAGAAAAAAGAACTGATCATTGATTTGCGAAACCCGCGAAAACGATTCATTGAAGGATTGTCAAAGGATTATACTAGTACGACGGTGAAGGTGTTCAGTCTAGTTCAGCAATTTATTGAGGCGTATTCATTTGTTCCAAAGGAGGCGGTGAATTATTATGTCTATTTGCTGGTGACCTTGGTGAAGGATAGCGCGGATATCATCGAGTTACAGAACCGAAAGTTGCATTTCCTGTTTATTGGGGATGTGATGCGTTTGGAGGAGCAACACCTAGTGGAATATATCCGCCAAAGCTGTCACGGCAACTTTGAGTTGCATCAATTTGAGTATCGAAATCATGATGATTTTGATTTTTGGCAGGAGATTAAGAAATACGACGGGCTGATCACGACTTGTTTGGTGAAAAATGTGCCGGATAGTTTTCCGGTAGCGGTGATCGATGCGTTGCTACCTGTTCAAATTATTCATAAAGTGCAAGACTTGATCGAGACTTGTTTGAGTGATCAAAAATAGACGAAGGCAAATTCAATTTTTTCTTACGTGAGGAGAAAATTGATTCAACAAGTTTAAGCGAATATTGACGGGGAAAAGGATGACAGCTAATAGGGCGGTCATCCTTTTTTGAATCCTTAACTGAATAGGGCCAAGCGGGATTATTTCTCAAGTAGGATGGTTATGATAGGTTTAACTTATCAATTGATAAATAAAAATGAAACTGGGGGAATGATCATGATTTCTTGGTTAAAAATAGTTGGTGTCGCAGCAGTCTCTTTTTTAGCGTTAGATTTTTTTTGGCTATTAGTGGTCGCGCGGAAAATGTATCAACAATATTTGGGGAATTTAATGGGGCAAACGAGGTTTGGCCCAGTAGCAATTTTTTATCTGATTTATTTACTAGGAATATTGTTTTTTATTGTTAATCCAGCCTTAGAAAAAAATAGTTTGTTATACGCGATTGCCGCAGGAGGCTTTTTAGGTCTACTGTGTTACGGCACTTACGATCTGACCAATTTAGCTACGATCGCCAACTGGCCGATCCGTGTAACCGTGGCGGATCTGATTTGGGGAACCTTTGTAACAGCGACAGTCTCAGGGATCACCGTCTTTGTTGCTCAGCATTTTAATTGGAGGTAATTGGGATGGAAATGACACAAGTGAATCAATCAATCGATCCAAAAAGATTACGTTTGGCTTTTCAACAAGGGGCGCTTCAACTGATCCAGCATAAGCAGCGGTTAAATCAGATTAACGTATTCCCTGTTTCAGACGGGGATACCGGCAGCAACTTGGCTTCTTTGATGCAAGCGATCTTGGAAGAAACAACAGGGGAAAGTCAGACGGTACTTGAAGTTTTTGAAAAAGTCGCCGACGCCTCGCTAATTGGCGCTCGCGGAAATTCTGGGATTATTTTCGCACAATATTTTAATGGCATCTACAATCATTTACTAAAGTTAGAAGAAACCAACTCAGTCAAAAGCTTCTTGGAAAGCGTAAAAGTCGCGATCACCGAAGCCTATCAAGCAATCGAACGGCCAGTAGAAGGCACAATTATCACGGTGATCCGTTCGTGGGCGGAAGCTTTGAGTAACGGCGAGCCAAATTTAGAAAATTTATTGTCAAATGCCTTATCAACAGCTAAAATCGCACTGGAAAATACACCAAATCAGTTAAAGGTTTTAAAGAAGAACCACGTAGTAGATGCTGGCGCGCAAGGCTTCTATTTATTTATCGAGGGCTTCACTCATGCATTTTTGGCGAAAAGTGGTTTGCAGCTGGTAGAAGCAAAGCAACAGAAAATCACACTTGACTATAACGAAGAAAATCATGCCCAGGTAACGGAACCTCTTCAACGTTATTGTACAGAGATTTTATTGGATCAGGTCCAATTAACGAAGCACGACTTACAGGAACACTTGAAAGGTTTCGGTGATTCCTTAGTAGTAGCGGTGAACCGTGGGAAAGCTCGAATTCATATCCACACAAACAAACCAGCTGAGGTCTTGGCGTACTTAAGCGCAGTCGGTCAACCGATTCAACAAAAGGCCGACGATATGCTGCTGCAATATCAAGTAAATAAGCAAAGAAGAGCGCCAATTGCTTTAGTAACTGATTCTATTGCAGATTTGCCCGCAGAGTATTTATTAAATAACCAAATCCATGTTTTGCCGATGAATATTTTGATTGACGAGACGAGTTATATTGACAAAATCACGATCCAAAGCGATCAATTTTTAGCAATGGCTCAGCGAACAGCAGCCACTAGCTCACAGCCAACATTGAAAACAGTGGACAATCTTTTTTCATTTTTGGAAACACGTTATGAAGCAATTTTAGTAATCACCGTCGCTAGCAAGCTCAGTGGCACCTTCCATACCGTTAAAGAAGCGGCGAAACGCAGAAGCGGAACCCGCATTGAAGTCATCGATTCTCATCAAAATTCTGCGGCGCAGGGCTTACTAGTAATGGCTGCGAATGAATGGATTCAAGCAGGACGATCCTTTGGTGAAATCGCTGCTGCCGCTTTAACGAAAAGAGATCAAATGAATATCTTAGTTAGTGTCAATGACCTGAATCCTATGATTCAGTCAGGAAGGATTCCCCAAGCTGTTGGACGGCTGGCTAAGATGGTCAATTTGAAACCTATCGTTAGCTTAGATTCTTTAGGGGATGGCAAGCTGAGTAATTTTGCTTTTAGTCAAGCGGGAAACGAAAAGAAAATTTTGGCGGAGGTGATTAAAGCGAACGAAGAGAAGATTATTAAACGTTATGCTCTGATCCATGCTGACGAGCTGGCGAAAGCGCAGCGCTGGGGGCAAGAATTGCAAAATAAGCTAGGCTTTGGACCAAGCTTTATTACCGATGTTTCAACGGTGGTAGCAATGAGTGCTGGCGTTGGGAGCGTGGCGGTAGCTTATGAGTTGGAAGAGGAGGACGTCAACTAATGGTAGCGATCATTCTGATTATTTTATTTCTTTATTTCACCGTTTTGTTTTTTATCGCTCAGGCGCTGCATAATAACTCCATTGTTGATATCGCTTGGGGAATCGGTTTTGTGCTTGTCGCTGTGACTGGATTTTTATTGAAGCCGGAAAAAACGACGGCGGCTTTGTGGGTGCTAGGCTTAGTGACGATCTGGGGCTTGCGGCTCTTTTTCCACTTAGCCAAACGTAATATCGGCAAGCCTGAGGATTACCGCTATATCAATATGCGGAAGCGCTGGGGTAACCATTTTGCGAAGTTAAAGGCTTTCTTGAACGTTTTTGTTTTACAGGGTGTTTTGTTAAGTATCGTTGCTTTGCCAATTTTTTTGACGATGACGAGTAACAATGACGCGTTTCATTGGTGGAACAGCTTAGGTGTATTTGTTTGGCTAATGGGCTTTGGTTTTGAGACGATCGGAGATTATCAGTTGACACTGTTTAAAAAAGTTCCCAATAACCGAGGCAAGTTGTTGACTACGGGACTCTGGTCGTTGACGCGGCATCCTAATTATTTTGGTGAGGCACTTAGCTGGTGGGGAATTTTTCTGATCAGTTTGACTCAATGGCGCAATCTTTGGGGGATCATTGGCCCAGTCACAATCACGTTATTATTGCTGTTTGTTTCAGGAGTGCCCCTACTAGAAAAGAAAAATCGGCAAAAAGCCGGGTATCGCGAGTATGCGAACCAAACACCAAAATTCTTGCCTTTCTTTGGAAAAAAAGGATTATAGAAAATCTGTAGAAGGTATAAATTATATTTTTCAACACGATAAAGAAGTGGGATTGTGAAAGTCTTTTATTGACTTATCGCAATCCTATTTTTATTATCGATTGATTTATTCGCTTATTTGAGAGTAATGTTATTCTGACAAACAAGCTACTTTCTTTCCGTGTTTGTCATCAGACTAATTTAGCATCAACCCTTCGTTGATTATTGGTTTTTCAAGTGTTTGGTGTGAAACGATTTCTAGTTAATGAAATAATTATCTGTTTTATGCCCTCATTGTTCTGTGCAGATGCACAACTGAAGTTGTAAATCTACCAATTTTATTTAGAAAGTAAATTGGTAGAATGGAAACGTAAACAAAAAAAGGGAGATGTTTCACATGGCAGATATTGTTATACCGTGGTATGCGGCAATTATTGGTTTGCTTTTCGCAATTTTTTTGATTTTAAGAAAAATGAATCCGGTTTATTCGTTGTTTTTAGGAGCAATCGTAGGTTGTTTAATCGGGGGTGCTTCTTTAAGTGATACAGTAAATATATTGATTAGTGGTACACAAAGTATCATGGGAACAGCCATCCGAGTATTGGCAGCCGGAATGTTGGCGGGTGTGATGATGGAGTCTGGGGCAGCCGAATCGATTGCGCATGCAATCGTTAGCAAGCTGGGAGCCAATAAAGCAATATTGTCTTTAGCGTTGTCTACGATGATCATTACGGCAGTAGGTGTCTTTATTCCCGTAGCAGTTCTGATTGTAGCACCTATCGCTCTTTCGGTAGGAAAACAGACTGGAATAAGTAAGTTGGCTTTATTAACTGCTTTGTCTGGCGGTGGAAAAGCAGGAAACATTATTTCTCCGAATCCCAACACGATTGCAGCAGCCAATGGTTTCAAGCTAGATCTGAGTAGTGTGATGATTGCCGGTTTTATTCCAGCTGTTTTTGGGTTGATTACAGCAGTTGTGATTGCTAGTTTGATCAAAAAGAAGGGTGCAATGGTTCAAGATAGTGATATTGGCGAAGAAGAAGAAAAGGAACTACTGCCGTTAAGCAAGGCATTGATTGCTCCGGTATTATCGATCGTTCTATTATTGATTAATCCAATCGGAACGATGCTGCATATTCAATTGTTAGCAAACTTAAAGGTTGATGCGATGTATATTTTACCTTTTGCATCAATCGTGGGAACGATCGCAATGGGCCGTGCGCATCAAATCCGTGAATACTCGAAAGCCGGAATTTATCGTGTGACGGATACAGTATTGATTTTAATTGGTGCGGGAGCGATTGCGGGATTAATTTCAGTCTCTGATCTTTCAAAACAAGTCGTTCATTTGATTTCTATTACAGGAATCTCTGGGACATTCTTAGCACCTATTTCTGGGATTTTGATGGGATTAGCAGTAGGTTCGACTTCGACCGCAGTTATTTTAGCGACAGGATCATTTGGCCATGCAATTTTAGCAACCGGAACATCTTCATTAGCCGCAGCAGTCATGGTTCATACTGGTGCAACCGTAATTGACAGTGTCCCTCAAGGAAACTATTTTCATATTACTGCCAATAGCATGCATATGTCGATCAAAGAACGGATGAAAGTTATCCCTTATGAAATGTGTATTGGTGGTGTAATGACAATTGTTGCTACGTTTTTATACGGGTTTATATTAAAATAATGAAATCAAATCGGTTTCTAAGCAGAAGCAAGGGGAATAATGATGAAAAAAACTTTTGTATTAGCTCCAGATTCATTTAAAGAAAGTATGAGTGCCAAAACAGCTTGCGAAGCGATGGCGCGTGGCATCCGAAAAGTCTTGCCCGAAGCGGAAATTATCCAAGTTCCAATGGCTGATGGCGGCGAAGGAACGGTCGATGCCCTAGTTGATGGGAGTCAAGGAACGAGGATTGATGTAGAAGTTTCTGGACCGATCCCAACAGAAAAAGTACAAACCTATTTTGGATTAATGGCTGATAAAAAAACCGCAGTGATGGAAATGGCAAAGGCCAATGGAATTGAACTATTGAGTAAAGAAAAACGTAACCCGTTAATCACCTCTACTTACGGAACTGGTGAAATGATCTTAGCAGCTTTAGATCAGGGCGTGGAAAAGATTATCATTGGGATTGGTGGTAGTGTGACCAATGATGGGGGTGCTGGGATGGCACAAGCACTCGGCGCACATTTTTTAGATAAAGCTGGTCAGGAATTAGCAGTCGGGGGTGGCTCACTGGGAAAACTAGCGAAAATCGATTTGAGTGATATGGACCCACGAGTAAAAGATACGGAGATAATTATTGCCAGCGATGTGACCAATCCATTAGTTGGGCCTAGAGGTGCTTCCCAAGTGTTTGGACCACAAAAAGGAGCCACTAAGGAGATGGTGGATGAATTGGATAAAAACCTTACTCATTATGCGACGATTATCGAGCAAGATTTAGGAATTGATATCGTGGATCGCCCCGGTGCTGGAGCAGCAGGTGGATTGGGTGCAGGGTTATTGGTATTTACGGAAGCGATTATGCAGTCAGGCGTGAATATTGTAACTGAGCTGACTCATTTAGCCGAAAAAATTAGTCAAGCCGACTATGTTTTTACTGGAGAGGGCGGCATGGACTTTCAAACAAAGTTTGGTAAAGCGCCTTATGGTGTAGCAAAAATTGCAAAAAAATATGACAAGCCCGTCTTCGCCTGCGCCGGTTATATTGGGGAACAGGTAGAAGTTCTTTACGACGAAGGAATGACTGCGATTTTTGGTATTTTAGCAAAAGCCAGTACGCTAGAAGAAGCATTACTGTCAGGCGAAGAAAATTTAATGCGAACGGTTGAAAATATCACACGTGTGTTAATTACTAAGTAAAGTTGAATTCATTGTCATTTGCACAAAGTTCGTTACACTATTAGTACAATAAGTATTTTTAGGATGGATAGATAATGAGCACGTTGTTGACAAAGGAACAAGCGAATATGATCGTTCAAAAATTGATGTCAGATATTCCCTATAACATCAATATCATGAATGAACAGGGATACATCATTGCGAGTGGGAAAGAACAACGAATCGGAGAACGACATCGAGGGGCGGAACGAGCAATTGCCCAACGAAAAATGGTAGAAGTGTTCAAAGATACTTCGCTGGAAAAAAGAGGGACCAACGAACCGATTTTATTGAATGGTGAATTATTGGGGGTAGTAGGAATTTCCGGAGAACCTGATGAAGTTCGCCCCTTCACCAAACTAGTGAAATCGATTGTACTTCTGCTTGTTGAAGAACTAAATGAATTTAGTAAAAAAGAGAAAAAACTGCGTCAACGAACTAATTTCTTAAACGAGCTTTTAAATGCAAATGGCTATTACAGCGAGGAATTGACGACAAGTGCGATAGAAGATTACGGAATGAATTTACTACGAGCAAACCGCTGTATATTGTCAACGAAACAAGAAGTATTGAGAACGTATTTCCCATTGCATGAAATTTTCGAATGGCATGGAAGGTATATCACCTTTATTGATGCCGAGCTGGAGATAGCACCCGAAGAATCAGAGATGATGATTATCAGTGAAGAAAAAATGAACGTGGGACAATTAATAAGAGATGTAGAGAATACGTTTAAGTATCTTTATTTCTTTCAGCAATCAGCTAATCAACCGATCTTCACAACCGATCACTACTTTGCTCGACTTTTTGACTTTCCAATTGAAATTGATCGGCAATTAATCAGAAAAGTAACGGATATTTATGACGAGTATTACGATACCTTGATTTGCTTTGCTAATAATAGTACCAATGTGAAGGCAGGTGCAGAACAACTACATATTCATCGGAATACGTTGAATTATAGGATTGAACGCATTCATGAACTTACGCAGAAAGATCCGCGGATTTGGTCGGATCTTTGGACACTGTTGTATCATTTTGCCTATTGTTTTGTTCAGAATTTTGAGTGAAAAGAAATAGACTTTAGCTATCAGAAGAAGTAGGGTAGCTTTAAAAATAAGAATTTCGACTCTGTGTAACCAAAGGTTGATGGCTAAATACTTTTAAAGCGCTGACAGAATGAATGAAGTTCTGTCAGCGCTTTTTTGCTACCCAAATTAGCTCAGTCAAAGTAGTGCGGATGGTTCATTTCATGGAGGTTAAAGTCATCATTTTGTCTAAACAGAGAGTAAAAATAACTGTCTCTTTGTATAAAGCTCTGCTAATTTGAAAAAGTAGTTGACATTAATTATAACGACATGGTAATATTCCAATTAAATTATGATAAGAAAAATCATAGAAGAGAAAAGTATGAATTGATGACTTTTAACAGAGAGGCTTTGTTTGGTGGAAAAAGCTAAAGAAGTTAATTCAGAAAATGGCCTCTGAGATGATTCGTTGAGCTTAATTGTAAAACGAATTCGGGTACACCCGTTATAGTGTCAGAGTATGCAGTATTTACTAAGTACTTGGTAAGACAGGTTTTTGTGAGATTCCTGTGAATATAGAGGTGGTAACACGTTTGGTCGTCCTTTAATGCGTAAGCATTAAAGGGCTTTTTTTGTGTTTAATACTAGTTAAGTGAAAGCCTACTATAAACTTTAATATAAAAATTGGAGGAAGTACCTTTTGATAGAAAACCATTTTAGAATAACCCAACTACAGAAAGCGCGAATAAGTGAGTCTGGAATTTTTAAACTTCATAGGTCTAACTCGCCCTAGTTAGAGATGATTCCCGAATTCATTATCTAAAGTTTGACTAATCGATGTATGCTGTTTATTAAAATTAAAAAATGGAGGTTTTTATTATGACAAAACGTACAACATCACCATTTCGCTACGATATAGTAGGAAGTTTTCTGCGTCCAGAAAAATTAAAGGCAGCACGGAAGGATTTTGAAGCAGGAAAGCTTTCGCAAGCAGAATTGACGGCGGTTGAAGATGAAGCCATCATAGCTTTAATAGAAAAACAAGAAGCAGCTGGCCTTAAAGCTGTGACTGATGGAGAGTTTCGCCGTAGCTGGTGGCATTTAGATTTCTTTTGGGGATTAAATGGTGCGGCTTATAAAGATGCCACTCACGGTTATCACTTCGATGCAGAAGAAACTCGAGCTGAAACAGCAACTTTAACAGGAAAACTAGATGGTAAAAACCATCCCTTTGTGGAACACTTTAAATTCGTCAAAACCCATGCAAAAGATGGTAGCGAAGTTCGACAGACAATCCCTGCGCCTGCACAGTTCTATAAAGAACTATTGCGTCCTGAAAATCAACCTGAAGTTCTAGCTGTTTATCCTGAAAAAGCTGATTTGATCAGCGATATCGTCAAAGCTTATCAAGAAACGATCAACGAGCTATATGACGCCGGGTTACATGTTCTACAACTGGATGATTGTACTTGGGGAATGTTGGTAGCTAACTTGCCGGAAGGAGTTGTCACTGATGGTCAATCGGAAGAAGAAGTTCGAGAGGTGTTAAAAAAAGAATTACTAGACATTAACAATCGCGTCTTAGCTGGTTTGCCAGAAGACTTGATCGTCAACACTCATGTTTGCCGCGGCAATTATCATTCCACTTGGTCTGCAGCTGGGGGGTATGATCTGGTTGCTTCTCCATTATTTAATCAAGAGAATGTTCATGCTTACTATTTGGAATATGATTCAGATCGAGCCGGCGGGTTTGCGCCATTAGCTAAAGTCAGTCCTGATAAATTAGTAGTTCTAGGGTTGGTTACTTCTAAAACAGGTGAATTAGAAGAGCGAGATGCAATTATCACCCGCATCAATGAAGCAGCAGAATACATTGATCTTGACCGTTTAGCGTTAAGTCCTCAGTGCGGCTTTGCTTCTACAGAGGAAGGAAATATTTTAACCGAAGAACAGCAATGGAATAAGATCGCATTGATCAAAAGTATCGCAGAAGAGGTCTGGCAAGAAAAGTAGGGATAGAGATGGAAGAGAAAAAACAGCCAATCATCGAAATACAGGATGCAGTGGTCACCTTCAAGCGAAATCACTCATCAATTACCGCGGTAGATCATGTTTCTTTGACGATCGGTCAAGGAGAAATATACGGCATAATCGGGTATTCAGGAGCGGGCAAAAGTACTTTAATTCGATTGATCAATCATTTACAGGTACCGACTTCGGGAAAAGTTTTCGTGAATGGACAAGCGTTGGAAGATTTGGATCAACGCCAGTTTCAACGAGCACGGAAAAAAATAGGTATGATTTTTCAGCATTTCAATCTGATGAACTCTCGCACCGTTTTAAACAATGTAGAATTTCCGTTGTTAGGTGAAAAAATTACTAAAAGTGAACGAAAAGAGAAAGCTTTGGCTCTGTTGAGACTAGTTGAACTAGAGGAATTGGCAGATGCGTTTCCAAGTCAACTTTCTGGGGGTCAAAAGCAAAGAGTAGCGATTGCTCGGTCATTAGCGAACAATCCCGATATTTTAGTTAGCGATGAGGCGACTAGCGCACTAGATCCTAAGACGACTTTATCAATTTTGAAACTACTGCAACGTTTGAACCAGCAATTAGGGTTAACAATCGTCTTGATCACCCACGAGATTCAAGTGATCCAAACGATTTGTCATCGAGTAGCTATCATGGAAGCAGGAAAAATAATTGAGGCAGGAAAAGTGGCTGAAGTATTCAGAAATCCTCAAGAGCTGTTGACCCGCGAATTCATTGATACTTCGATTAATGTTCAAGAAGCGTTGAACCGGATTCAACGAAATAGCAATCAGCAACAGCTTTATTTATTGAAATTTGTAGGTGAGACGACGAATCAAGCGGTAGTAACGGAAATGGCTCAAAAATTCGCAGTGGCGGCAACGATTCTTTTTGCTAATATCGATCAGTTCGATAATTTGACGGTAGGTGTCATGATTTTGGCGTTGGATGGCTCCAGAGTGGAAGCGGGAGTTGAGTACTTAAGACAACAAAGTGTTGAAGTAGAAATAATTAAGAAAAAGGTGGGGGCATGAATAATTTATTTCCACATGTGGCGACCATGCAGGAAGCTATTTGGCAAGCTACTTTGGAGACAGTATATATGACGATTGTCTCAGGTTTAATTGCTGGATTAATCGGCCTATTGGTGGGAATCGTGTTAACCATGACAAAGCCAGGAGGAATCACTGAAGATCGCAGTTTTTATAGTGTACTTGATAAAGTAGTAAATCTTTTGCGAAGTATTCCTTTTATTATTTTATTGGCGGTAATTTCACCTTTGACTAGTTTTCTCGTGGGGACAACGGTAGGAACGACAGCCGCACTGGTACCTTTGATTGTTGGAATATTCCCTTTTTACGCGCGCCAAATCCAGATCGCTTTGCAGGAAATTGGGCCTGGAGTAGTAGAAGCAGCCCAATCGATGGGATTGAGTAATCAGGAGATTATTTTTCGTGTTTTTCTACGTGAAGGGTTGGCGGATATTATTCGTGTCTCAACTCTAACCGTGATTAGTCTAATTGGCTTGACCACAATGGCTGGTGCAGTAGGTGCCGGCGGCTTAGGGAATGTAGCCATTAGTATTGGATATGCTCGTTTTCAAAACGATGTGACGTTTGTTTGTATGATTATTTTGTTAGTGATGGTCTTTGCTGTTCAATTTATTGGAGATCGATTAGCCGACCATTTTACAAAATTTTAAGAATAGCGAAGGAGTGATAGTATGAAAAAAATAGTGATTCTCCTAGGTGTGCTAGTGGTTTTAGTTGCTGCTGGTTTTGGGGTTCATGAAGTGAGCAGTTCGCAAAAAAAAGAATCAAAAACGATTGTTGTTGGGTCACAAGGCTCGGATTATCAAATTTGGCAACATATTGCTAAAAGTCAGGAGGCTAAAGAGGCAGGACTAACGATTCAGGTCAAAGAGATCACGGATGGAGTTCAATTAAATAAGGCGACGGCAGACGGTAGTGTGGAGGTCAATGCCTTTCAATCCTATTCCTATTTTAAAGCGTACAATTCGCAAGATAAAAAGCAACCACTGGCAGCTTTAGGGACGACGTATTTAGAACCTTTAGGAATTTATTCTGAAAAATATACCTCGTTGTCTGAGTTACCAGATGGAGCAACCGTAGCGATTGCTAATAATCCGGCCAATACCGCCCGGGGGTTACTATTATTGCAGGACGCAGGATTAATTAAATTAAGCGATGATTTTGATGCGTTAAGTGGTGTTGAAAAAGTCAAAGAAAACCCCAAACATTTGGTTTTTAAACAAATTGATGATACGACTGGTCCACGAGTTTTAAAATCGGTGGATGCTGTATTGATCTCGAATACCGTAGCTTTAGACGGCGGTTTGAATGTGTTAAAGGATTCTTTGTTTCACGAAAAAGTCAATCAACGTACGAAAAACAACATCAATATCTTGGCAACAGCTGAAAAAAATAAAAATAATGAAAACTTCAAAAAGTTAGTCAAGTTGTATCATAATCAAGCGATTCAAAACTATATTAAAAAAGATTTTGGTGGCACAAAAATCGCAGTCGATAAGCCGATAAGCTATCTAGAAAAATAAAAAGGAGAATTCAATTATGGCAGAAGTAGAAAGTTTTACACTAGATCACACGAAAGTAAAGGCACCATACGTACGATTAATTACTAAGGAGAATGGAAGAGAAGGAGATACGATCACTAACTTCGATTTGCGTTTTGTTCAACCAAATGAAAATGCTATACCAACAGGTGGACTGCATACGATCGAACATTTATTAGCAGATTTATTACGCGATCGATTAACTGGTGTGATCGATTGCTCTCCGTTTGGCTGCCGAACGGGCTTTCATCTGATTGTCTGGGGAGAACCTACCGCCCATGAAGTGGCGGTAGCATTGAAGGAATCCTTAGAGGAAATTGCCGAAAAGACTCAATGGGAAGATGTTCAAGGAACGGATATCATCAGCTGTGGAAATTACCGCGATCATTCCCTATTCTCCGCCAAAGAATGGGCTAAAAAAATCGTGGCTGAAGGCATTAGCGATGATGCTTTCGAACGTCATTTGGTTTAGGAGGAGGCAATGTTTCCGGAATTAAAAAATAAGATTGTTTTAGTGATCGGCAGCAGTCAAGGAATCGGTAAAGCAGTTGTTGAGACTTTTTTAAATAACCTATCGGTAGTAATAGCCGCAGATATAGCCTATGATTGTGACAAGTTGCAGA
>NZ_CP187900.1:0-52453 GCF_050559735.1 Enterococcus sp. DIV0800
TGATACTTTTGGTTGTTACTATTTTGTCCTTTAGGAATAGCATTTTCTCCATCATCATCATTGTCTGATGCAATTCCAAAAGCAGCAGATAACGAATAACGTTTTGCGTATGTGATAGCAGACCCAATGCTTTGAGCATCCATTCGCTCTAGCTGGATCGTTAAGCTTTCAAAAACCATATATTCTCCTGAATCATGGAATACATACGTTTTAACGGATACTGTCTTCGCTTGTACATTGGTTAATGGCTCTTGAATGTAGGTTAAACCAGTATCGGTGGCGGCCTCATCAATTGATTTAATAACGTTTTGTAATGTAACGTATCTATAGTCCTTATAATCATTGTCGCCATCTTTATTCGGCTGTTTTAAAGCCTTTCTGAATTGAATCATTGCTTTGATGAAGTTTGAAATTTCGCTACTTCTTTCCATAAAATGACACCTCATTAATTTTTTTGTTGTTCAATAAACAAAATCTGATATAATGAGGATGGCTAATCGATGACTAATCCTCATTGATTCTGTTGAGTAGTTTTCGTTTCGCGGCGAGGCTACTCTTTTTTTATGCTATTTTTCTTCAACATTTCTTGATATTTTCGTTCGTCCCACATAAAAAACCAAGGAACTAATACCCCAGCAGCTATTATGCTGACGATCATTGCACTTGTTCGACTCATCAAAAATGCTCCTAGCACAAATGCTAGTAACCAGCCACGGATAAATTTTAGATTGCTCATAAAATCACCTCCGCATATTATGCAAGCCATTACATTTATTATATTAATCTTTATAATCACAAATAGTATTATCCAATAAGACTTAAAATAATCCAGTTTATTTTTGTTCAAATGAGAAAATTATCACAAATAGTCTTACTTTTACTCGTTATAAAACAAATAACCAACTGTCCGTTTATAATATTTAGCTAATCTTTTTTTTGTATCGTCACCCGCTTTTTTATGACCTCCTTCAATTTTTTGGATCATTGATAGTGATAATTTCACACTTTCGGCAACTTGTTTTTGAGTTACGCCCTTTTTTATTCGTTCCTCTTTTAAGCGATTCATGATATCCCCCCTATCACTAATAGTGATACTACTATATCATCACTATTAGTGATAGTCAAACGTTTTTACTGCTATTGGTGATAGTTATGTTTTTTTATTGTCTATCACTCATGGTGATAGTAGAATAATAGCGAGGTGATACATTTGGAGATCGGCAAGCGCATCGCCGAACTGCGGCGCACACAACATTTATCCCAGCGGGAGCTAGGGGATAAGCTTCATCTAGGCCAAAGTACCATTGGAAGTTGGGAAAGCGGATCACGTAGGATAAGCGATGAATACATTGAATCTTTAGCAGATATTTTCAATGTAAGTATCGATTATTTATTTGGTCGCGAAACATCCAATGATACACCTGATTCGAACGAATTTACTCATGTCGTTAAAGTACCTATACTTGGTCGCATTACTGCCTCATCTCCTTTGAACGCCGTATGTGATTACGAAGGTGGTATAGCGGTTCAGCCATCGATCGTAAAAAAATATGGGAGAAAAAATCTGTTTGCTTTAAAAATTTTTGGAGATTCAATGAATCGGATTATTCCTGATGGCGGCATCGCAATTATGGCAAAAACAAAAAATTGGAAAACAAACGGAATCTACGCCGTGTTAGTCGATAATCAAGATGCGACCTTAAAAGTGATGAAAAGAACTGTTGACGGTATTCGTTTTGAGCCTCGTTCCTATTCGAGAGATTTTAAAGCATGGGAATACTGTGAGGATGAGGATGTCGTAGAGGTAAATGTTATAGGGAAATTTTTATACGGGATTATCCCAAGCAATGAGTTGGATCTAAATGATGATAATTTAGACAGCATTTACAACATCATAGACTAAAAAAGGGAACGATTGACAGCAAAACTGTTAATCGTTCCCTTTTTTTGAAAGAGTAATCATTCGGGTTGTTGTTAATAATATAACGCAAAGATGATTTTTTGACAAAATTAGCGGACAAACCAGGGAAACACATAAATGTATTATTAGATGACGTTTTGTAAACGGTTTGATAGAATTGAACTAACAACAATAATAATCGGAAAGAAGGTACTTAACGATGATTAAAAAAACAATCTATTTTTTTATTACTGCACTTTTAGTGATCACGGTTGCCGGTTGTTCAAGTAACGAGCAAAAAGATACGATTGATTCCTTGAAAAAAGAAAATAATTCATTGAAGGATGAAAAGAAAGATGTTCGAAAAGTTGCAGTCGGTGACACAGTGGACTTGTCCGGAACTGTAATTATAGGTGAGGATCTTGAGGCTGGTTCTTATGATATTGATTTACCTGGTGAACAAGATGCTGCTTTTTCTCTATATGAGGATAAAAAAGCTAAAAAAGAGGATGAGTACACACACGAATGGCTTTCTCCTTCTTCTGAGGATCAAGATGAAGCTGATTCACTAAGTAACTATAAGCTACGTAATGGGAACATCCTAGATATCGATGGCACATTAAGTTTTACAAAATCAGAGTAAGAAAAAAGGCTGATTATCAGCCTTTTTATTTTTCAGCGTCACTTTTGTCGGATAATCTGTCCGCTAGTTGACCTTTTTGTTATGGATTTTCCAATCAATAAATTCTTGAAGTGGAATTCCTTCCTCCTCGCAAGCTCTTTCTAAGTCATACTTGCCCCAATAAGTTTCTTCCTGCCCGCTAGATACATTTATTCCTTGCTTAGAAAAATAAGGTTCATTCGATAAAATAGCTTCTAGTCGTTCTTTCTTAGTCTTGGGCGGTTGCTTTTCAATCAAGGAAATTGACCTTTTAATCACTTCCAATTTAGCTTCGAATGATAAACCTTCTCGTGTAAGTTCATCTTCGATTAATTCTGCCATTAAATAAGTCGAATCCTCTTTCTCAGTAGGTTCGATATTCCGCCAATACTTTGCTAACTGATTAGCTCTCTTTTCTATTTCTGTCTGCATAAATTACCTCTTAATTTTTCTACGTGATAGCCCCAAATTACCTACATATTCTTTTTATATATTTGTATATCCGTATACAAATATACGAATATACATTTATTCTGTTGATTCATTCTGCTGTATTGTCGAAATAATTTTGTTAAAGATTCTGATTTCGGTTCTATTCAGGTCTGGGGTATTATGATTGATCTCATACGCATTAAAATCTCTATCAAGCTCCTTCAGCAGCTTATAATAATGTGCAGTTTTAGCCCCACCACTCAGCGTATGATCAAGTTTAGTATCCTCAAAATCATTTCTAATCTCTGGCAAAGACCGTCTAATTTTTTTAAATTGGTCGTTTATATACACTTCTAATACTTCCAGCTGATTGATCGGTGATAAATTGAAAAAGTCCAGATAAACATCGGATGGCATATTTTGTTCGGATGCTGCAAACGAAAAGTGGGCCAATGTCATTAATGGCGAGTTATATAAATTAAGTTCATCGCCTGATAAAAAACTAAGAACTGATTTTTGTTGTTCATCCAGCGGAAAACGCTTACCGAATTTAGGTAGTGGAATACCCGCTCTTTTTAAAAAATCATCAGCGAACGCTTCTATCACTTCCAGCTGATCTCTTAATTCCAATTTAATGAACGCACTATTTACAGTTGGTGGCAATTTATGACCTTTAGTCTGCCAAAAGAAACCGAAAAATATGAGTAAAGGCGCTCCACTTCTTCGCATAGCTTCACTTTTCAAAAATAAAAAAACTAGGTTCTTTTCGTTTCTCAAAATCCAAAGAATCCTTTCTTTATAAGGTTTCCCGCTTGAACCATCATGTATATTTGTATACAGATATACGAATATACAAATATACATTAATTGTTTAGCCTTTTTTTGCGTCTCTTGCTTTGTAGGTTTTCATATACATTTCAAACATCGTTAATTGATCGCTGCTAAAATCTTTTCTCATTAATTCTAGCATCGCAATCACTAGTTCATCCTGTGTATCAAAGCCTAATGTGTTTTGTGTCGCATTAAGTTCATTCACCGTATTCTTTTGAAGCCGTGCTGTTGTATATTTTTTGTTCTGTTTTGGTCGGCCAACTTTCATTTCTTTTGCTACTTCTTTAGCTTTATCACGTTGCGATGATGTGAACTTTTCCAGATCAAACGTTTCTTTCGGTGTTGAAATAGTTGTATTTTTTACGGGATTCGTCTTTCGTTTACCCCTGTTAGGATCACGTTGAAATTCAAGTTTATCAGCCATTTTATTCCTCTCTTTCCTTGATTCGTTCTAGTAATTCATCTGTTAAGGAATTATAGAAATTATGAACCACTGTATCATGATAATCGTTCCATTTTGTGTAACCTTTTTCGGTAATTCCTTGACGATCATATCTTTTTAGCCGATCCATTTGAGGAACAATCTTGCTGAATAGCATTTCTTCACCAAAAATTTCAATCGCATCATTTATGATAGAATTATCGATTGCAGCATCATTTTTTTGTAAAACGCCTAAGACACCAAGGATATCAAAATGGGTATTAGTGAATTGATTATAGAACTTCTGCAAGTAGTTCCAGAAGGCCATTGCTCCATCTAATGACTTTTGCTGTGTTTGTAGAACGATGATTACTAGATCAGCATCATAAAGGCCTGTTTTCGCATAATCGTTCAAAGTAGGCGGAACATCAAAAATAATGAAATCAAAATCATCCTCGATAGGTCTTAACAATTCGGTAAAATGAGCTACCCGACTCTCTTTGTAGTTCTCTGTAGTAGCTGGGTACACAAATTCTAAAAAATCAGGATAATCCGTAAAATCATAGTCAGATGGAATAATATATAAATTCTCCATTATTTCAACTACTGATTGGCTTAAATCCCCTTCTTGAATCGCAACCATCATCGATTTTTCAATTTCTAGTTCTTCATCGTTTTGTACTGCATAGGTTCTTAGCATTGAGTCAGTCGAATTTTTTTGCGGATCCAGATCGATAAGTAGGGTCTTATACCCTCTCTGTGCCAGATGATAGGAGAATAACGTTGAATTTGATGATTTACCAACGCCACCCTTAAAATTTCCAAACATTAATTTTTTTACCACTAATACCCCTCCTTTTCTCATGTTTACTACAATGTGAGTATATCATTAAATATTTTTGTAGTAAACATGCGGAAGGCTTCATTTCACTAAAAACTCAAAAACTTACTATTTGTATATCTGTATATTTGTATATCTGTATATTTGTATATCCGTATACTTGTAGTAAGATATACAAAATTCTTAACGAGCAAAAGCCCTCAAAAAGGATTCGACATCTTTACTACTTGTATATTTGTATATTCGTATATTTGTATATCTGCATATTCGTATATTTGCATATTTGCATATTTGTATATCTTACTACGGTAATTAAAAGTCTATTTACTTATCCCTTGTTGGATGGTTCTATTAGTCTATAAAACAAAAAAAGACCCACCAGCTGTAACTGGCAGATCCCTTGCAAAATGTATTGATGTACTTTCTTGTAGCGATATTTTATCACAATGGGAATGGGTTGGAAAGAGGAAATTAGAATGAGCAATAGAATTACCGCTGAGTCCTTTGTACGTGATAAGTTCTATCAATTGCCTAAAGTGTTATTTACTAATCCAAAATATCGTAAGCTGAAAAGCAACGCTAAGATTGTCTACGCGATTTTAAAGGATCGTATGGAATTATCCATCAAAAACAATCATGTCAACGAAAGAGGGGAGATATACTTCACATATGATGAAGATAAGCTTTCTGACTTAACAGGTATCAGCAAACGATCCATCGGCACCGCTCGTAGTCATTTGGAAGAAGTTGGCCTGTTGGAGACAGAACGAACTGGCCGAGCGAATATCTATTTTTTAACACATCCGGAAGTAACAAAAGAAGCGATTGAAAAGACAATAGAAAACGATCAATTCGAAGAAAATAAAACAGCGGCCGAACGTGATGAAAAAGGAAGATTCCAAAAAGAAGAACCCAGATCAGCAAAAATTGCGGATCAGGTAAATTATCCAGACGAACACGAAAATAAGCCATCAGAAATCCCGACAAATAAGGATTCTAACCAGATAAGCAAAAATTGCAAATCAGATCCGCAAGAATTGCTTGCTAATGATACTGATCTTATCTACACAGATGATGATGATAAATTAAATAAAACGCACGTACGCGAAGTATCCAAACTCGATCAATATCTTGGCTTAGTGGAATATTATCTCGAAAGTCATAACGTCCCTAAAAATGAAATTACCCACGTATTAGAGCGTATGGAAGAAAACCCTAGTTTGATTAATGGTGAAGCGATCCAAAAACAAATGAATTTTATGTTATCCAAGCTACAAACGGGTATTATCTACAGATTTGGCCCATATTTTATTCAAGGATTGTCCGTCATAGTTTCAAACCAAAAAATAAAAAGTGATACAACCTCTGTAGACACATTACAGCGATGCTTAAAAATCGAACAAGAACCGCTACCAAAAGTTAGCTTAAACAATTGGCTTGAAAACAACGATACCAATAATTAAGTTAATAATATCGCAAGTGAAATAAGTGCAATTCCACCAATACTAGCAACTAGGGGGATGCTGCATTCATACAATTTTTAGGCACAAAAAAAGCTACCGGGAGGTCAACCGGTAGCCCCAACAAGTAATCATTGAGTCATGCCAAAAACATGCCACTTAAATCAGATGATACTTAAATTTTATCATGGTTTTAATTCCTTTGCATTTTTAGTGACGAAAGTGGCAAAACACTTTTTTAATGACCGTTTACTCCTAGAAAAAAATATGCTAGGCTTTTAGTAACCGCTAATGAACCCAAATGGATTTTTTAGGTTGAAGTCGTTATAAAAGAGAGAACGATCGAAAAAATAGCGGGGATCAGGACTAACTTTGTTTAATGTGCGTTATGTAAACTAAGTTATGAGTTTAGGTATGTTATACTCTTTTTTGTTTTTTGTTGGTATTGGTACATTTGTTCTGAGATTGTATGTTATATAAAAAGTTCCGAGTTTCTTAAAAAATAAAATATCCAATTTTTCAGATAAATTTTGCATATTTTATGCATTTTTCACGGAGGAAATGAATGAAAGTCAGCTATGATTCAGCGGATCTTATTACAGAACTATCCCAAGATATTTTAGAATTTGGTAATCTTGATGTTTGGGCCATTTCTTCCATCATGGCCGGCCAACGTATCTACACAGATTATGATTTCATTTTATCAAAAAAAGAGATTGCGGAAGTTCTAGCTCCCGATGAGAAGTACCCTTCCCCAATTTCACTACACGTTGGTGAAAAAAAGGAAAAAATGAAAGCAGAGAATCTTTTAAGTATTTTGATTGATCAAAATAGTCTTTTCTAACTAGCAGCTCTTTTAGAGTTGCTTTTTTTATATACTGAAAAACGCTATTGCGTTTTTATTTGACTATATACTCTATAGCGTATATAATATTAGTAAGATAAGTATTTGAAAGGAGTGAAAAATATGCTAGTAGAAAAAATGGAAAAGTACGGACTACACTATTCAGAGTACGATTTTTTGAAAGAAGAACTTAATCGCTTAGAGGAAAATTATTATAATCAAAAAGTCGAATATGTTGATTTATTTTTAGAAGCGTTTGCACCGGTTCGTTTAGAAGATGCAGAAGCTGACGAAGATCAAGAAGCTGCTAATGAAATTGTTGATCGGATGGAAAGAGCTAAAAGCGTGTTAGATCAGTTAGAAAGATACGAAAGCGCTTATGAGTGGTATAACGCTTATGATGATGACATCGAAGGCTTTAAAGAAGATTATGAGCGAATGGAAGGCGATGCGACCGAGGAAGATATTGACCGGCTGAAAGAAAAAATCAGTAATTTTGAAAGTCAAATTCAAAAAGTCGTTGAGTTATTAGATCAGATCACAGATTTAAATTTTGAAATAGTTACTATTGATTGCTCATTTAAAACTATCAGTACCTATTTAAAATTAAAAGCAGCGGATTATGAACGTTTTGCAGATGTTTTTTCGGGTGATGGCGACTTTTCTTACTATGAGAATCTTAGCAAAGAGGATTCTAGCGATGATATGAAAAACAATAACAACTTGTTTAAAATCAGGATATCAGATCATGAGCCTGGCGGCTTTACAAGCGAGTACGATTTATCATATATCAAATATGATGACGATCAAGTTCAATTTATTATTTAAAAATCAATCGCTAGGTGTAAAAGCCTAGCTTTATTTTAAGGAGGAAATAGAATGAATTATTTAGACAGATACTTAAAATCCCAAGGAACAAACAGAAACAGAATTGCGGAAGACTTTGACATTTCCCCTTCTACTCTTCAAAGAGCAGCGGAATCCCAAAGAGAAACGGATGGCATTAGCGGGTATATCCTTAAAACAATTGCAAAAGCTCTTGAAAAAAGTCCTGGAACGGTACTTGATGAAATGATTGATTTAGAAAAAAATCCCCCTAAAAATTATGGTATCGAGATATATGAAAAAGATAATACCATTGGTTCCCGGGATCGGACGACTTGGACGGAATGGTATGAAACGGAATCCGAACGTGATGAGGCGTATCGTAAGTATAATAACCTTCGAAAATCCAATGACCCTAGCGAAATAATGATAGCCAATGAAATAGCGAACAATCCTTACATTGATGGTGATGAGGTAGTAACAAGAACATACACCAAAATTAATAAAGGGTAAAAAACATTGATTTAATGCGGTTTTTATTCTACTAAACACTTGACAAATTGTAGCGTATGCGCTACAATATAGTTGTACCAAACGGTACTAGGTGGGAGGTGATGCCTATGGTTCGGCGCTCAAAAGCACCACGCCATAAGAAAAAGCCTACCGAAGCTGAAAATCTTTATGTAGTGTCTCTTATAAGCTTAATCATAGCAGGATTAAACTTATTAAGTGCAATACTCGATTTTCTAACTAGGTAAGCCCCATCATCTTTAGGTAGCAAGGTCTTTCCTACAAAGGTTAGACCTCTACCTTACACTGACATTATACCATCAAAAGGGGGATAATTCAAAAATGGAAGCACGTACTAGAAAGATGTTAACCGTTGCTCTTGTTTTATCTATCGTAGCCCTTGCAATTCGTATCCTTACCATTTTTATCTAGGAGTTGATACTTATGGTCAAAACATCCGAACACCGTCTGGAACAGTATAAAAATTACCGTCAACGTGTAAGCGAAGATCCAGAAAAAAAGGAACATCGCAATTACATGAGTAGTCGTAGAAATGCAAGATCCTTTATTCGAACAAAAGCAACATCTGAAGATTTGAAGGAATTGCTAAAATTAATAGAAGAACGAAAAAAAGTCCTCAACCAATATTAATGGCTGAGGACTTTTTTGTGTTCTTTCTTTATTTAATTTTCGTTATATACCAAATTGCAATATTAAAAATCATTGCAATAACAATGCTAAAAATCATCATATTTTATCCTTATTCAAAAGGTGCTGCATTGCTTTGACACAATCGCTTACTGAACTGATTTCACCGTCTTGAATGGTTCCCATTCGTTTCTGCAAGGCCTTGCATGTTCCAGGGCCAAAATTACCATCCTGTTCAACTCCTAGCGTCTTTTGAAGCGCACGAATCACATTTGATCCACCGGAGCCGAATTGAACGCTTGGGATATTTCGATTTGCCCGATTTTTAACTTGCCCACTGATAATGCCATCCTTGCCGGCAGTGTTCAAGACTTCTTGAAGTCGTCGAGTAGTTGCGTTGCCCCATGATCCGTCGATCGCCAAAACAATTTTTTGTGGTTGCTGTGGTGCGTTACTCGGCTGTGTTCCAGTAGCTACGATTCGGTAAAAATGATGCTGTAATCGTGATCCCATGTAAGCATCGTTTGAATCAATGCTAATGCCATTTCTTGAATAATTACAATGAATAAACCGTCTATTATCTAGGAAAATTCCTGTATGGCCACCAGAACCTAAGGAATGTCCAGGAGTTCCGGCCACAAAAATATCACCTCGCCGGCATTCGGCTCGAGTGATTTTTTTAAGGATAGTTCCATTTAAACTGAAAAGTGTTTCTGTTGATCCAGGATAGCTGAATTTATAGAATCCGGCAGCTTGCATCGCGTAAGAAACGGCACTAGAACAGTCGTAACTTTTCGGGCCAGTTCGGTATGTCATACTGTAGGTGACTTTGCCTAGTCGTTCCATCATCCATTGGATCATTACTTCGAGATTTCCCATTAGTTTTCTCTCCTTTATCGAACGTTATTTTCTTGATCATCTGGATCAACTGAACTTGTATTTTTCGGATCTTCTAGCAGGCCTTTTCCAAGATCAAAAAATCCACCGGCAGATAATCCCGCAATGATTCCAGCCCATAAAAAAACAGCCTTGTTCTCACCGAACGAGACTGACCAAACAATGCCGATAATGGCGCCCACCGCTACGTTAACAAAAGGTAGCCATCTTGTTTCCCTGACCGAGGACTTGATCACTGAGGTAAAAGCAAAGACCAAGCCCCCAATAATTCCAACCGCTAACATGACATCATCCATTTTTTACACGCTCCCTTTCTAGTAATTCGTTTAAGTTTTTGCATTCGTATTCCAGTTTGATTTTTTCTTCTAGCAGCGCATCGATCCGCTCTTCTTTGAGCCTTAACTCTGCCTTGACCTCCGCAAACTCCATCCGAAGGGATTGCAGCTGATCATGAAGCTCTTGGAAAGCGAGCTTGTCCTTTTCTAGCTGGGTTTCTTCTTGTTTCGATCGATGATTGAAAAAGGCTGTGATGCATACACCTAGTGTTCCACCACCCAGCAACGCGCCTAATAACTCATTCAATGACATCACCTCGCATGATTCCCAGGATGATAAACAAGAATAGTTGTAGCGCAAACAACCACATCACGTTGCTTTCACCGGAAAGTTGCTGTACGAATCCTAAAGCGGCGATTCCTAGCAAAAATCCGCTGTGAATGTAGTAAATCCAGCGAGTAAGTTGTTTCTGACCGAATAACAAAAAAAGCGCCGTTGCAATCGCCAAAGCGATGCAAGCGACACCTATTTCATGCCCAAATTGTGCGACACGATTAGCGTAAGTAGGATCACGTAAAAAAATAACCCCATAACAAAAAGCGGTTATCGTATGAATCCATAAATTGACTTTTTTATTCATTCGCATCGTCCTCTTCTACGGGGTGATCGTTTGGGATTAGCTTCCCTTCTATTTCCTCATAGGTAAACGGTGATGTAATTAAGTCGATTGCTTCGGAATACTCTACCCCTGTTTCTATTTGACGAAGATAGAAACCCTTATCACTGTAACTTCGTACTAATTTGTCATTGTATTTTTCCTTTATTACAGCCATATTTATTCTTCCCCTTCTAATTCAGATATTGGCTTGATCTGGTCTGCGAATACGACCCAATTAGTTGTAATCCTATACTGATCAAGCAGGTTATCCGGCACATAAATGTAGCCAGTTTTATTTAAAATAGCAGATTGCATGAATACGTCTGCGCCTAATGTAGCGACTAAATCGCCACTTAAAACTAACTTTTTGAGCTTAGATGTTCCCCTAAATGCCCCAATTGAGATCTGTTCTACCTTAGGTAAATAGACTTCCACTAAAGCTTTGCAGTCCCAAAACGTATTTATGAGAAGGTCTTTGACGTATGGTAGCGTGATTGTTTCAAGGCTACTGCAACTAGAAAAGCAAAAATCAGGAACCACTTCTATTAATGGAAGATTGATTGATTTCAACGCGCTACAAGTAGAAAAGCAACTTGATCCTAAAGTAGTAACGAGCGGAAAATCCGCCGTTTCTAATGACGAACAGCCTTGAAAAGAACTTTTGTTTAAATTAGTGACGGATGGAAGAAATACGTTTTTAAGTGACCGGCAATAACTAAAAGCTTCTTCGCTCACCGATTTTAGTAACGGGAAGGATACTGATTCTATTGCAGCGCAGCTGCGAAATCCATCATAACCTAGGGAACTTAACAAAGGGAAATTTACTTCTTTTAAAGCTTCACAGTTCTTAAAAGCCGAATTCCCTATCTTGGTCATATTTGGTATTTCAACCGTTTCTAATGCTTTGCAGTTAAGAAATGTATTGAACTCAACGACCTTTGCTATTGGCAAAACAACACATTTTAAAGATATGCACTCTGTGAATGCCGCAGATTTTACTAACGTAACTTTGGGCGCTTCACAACTTTCCAATGAAGGACAACGTTCAAATGTTCGTACTTCTATTAAAATAGCATTCGTCAGTTTGACGGTCTTTAAAGTCGGGTGTCTATAAAAAGCAGAAGGGCGTAACTGTGTTGTCAGACTGTTTGAATCCTGTTCATAGGTTACCAATGGGTTTTCTCCATCGAATATCCTTTCAGCTGGTACAATCGACCGGATAATATCTGGATAATCGATGAAAGGAATATTTTGCATTTCGATGTATTGTGCGACCAATTCCAATTTTAATTTGTTTTTGATAGTTTCAATTTGATCTATTTTGTCTTTAATCGTCATTTACTAAACCACGTCCTTTTCTGAAATCGGATAAATTGAATCAGAAAATTCAACCCAATTTGTAGCTGTCCTGTAAGCTTCCAATAAATGGTCTGGAACGAAAATTTTTGCATTCCCCTTCAATATAGATGAGCCATAAAAAGCATTCCTATTCGAAACAACGATAACTTGATCAGCTCCAAGAAAGACTTCTTTAAAGTATGTGTTTGCTAGAGCGTATTCTTTGAACAGCGTTACACTAGGTAATTCAATCTTGTCAAACATACAACCAGAAAAACAGTATTCTGGAATTGCTTTTACTAACGGAATGTACACATTATTTACATAACGGCTACTATAAAAACAGCCATATCCTAAGCTTTCAGCTAACGGTAGAGAGATAATGTTAATATCTCTTTCCGCAAGACCATAATCACATACCGAGCGAACGTCGGAGTGAATTTCTGTTACAGCAGAACTTGAACCTAGCCAAATCTCCTGGCTCGGGTTTGTCCGTAACTTTTCCGAGTATTCCGTGAAAGGAACGTTGAATAAGTCAACTCCCCTTCCTTCAATAGCTGCTTTTAAATCTTGCTTGACGGACTCTATTTGGTTTAGTTGATGGTGAACTTGTTGTAAGGTTTCATCAAATGACAAAGGACTACACCCCCAAAATTGAATCTAGTGATTGAAGAACCGCTCCGAATTTAGGATCGAAATACGCTTTTAATCGTTCAAAATCGTAATCTAACCATTCTTGTTCTGTACCTTCAAATCCGTTGTTTACAGCGACCTCGTAGGCAGACAGTCCTTGACTTCCAGGAGGCCCATCTAGGCTATCGAGCCATTCTTGTTCTGTACCTTCAAACCCACTTTTTAAGGCGACTTCGTAGGCGGACAGACCATCATCGCCAGGAGGCCCATCTAGGCTATCAAGCCATTCTTGTTCCGTCCCTTGGAATCCGCGAGCGACTGCAATTTGATATGCTGACTCACCATCTTTTCCAATGCTAGATGAGGATGAAATTTTGATGACTTGTGTTCCTTCATGGTTTAACGCATAGATATCGTCGTTCGGTAAAACATAAGCATGATTTCTGTCCGGTACGATATCGGATAAGCGGTTGATTGGAACGATCACATAATTATCTAAACAGATATCTGGAACAGATGGTGTATATTGGGCTGAATCGCATACGCTAGGTTTCATTTAATTCCCCCCTTTTAAAAAATCAGAAAAGCATGAAGCGCATTCTGTGATTTCAACACCTAAAAAAGCCGATATTGCACGAATAAAGAGCGCATTTTTACGGATAGCTAAACCAAGTAAGCGCTCGTTGCGGTCGCTTGCTTGCCACGCCTCAAATGCCGTCATGCTGGCGATGGCTAGGTGTTTAACACTACACCACTTTTCTTTATCGCCTTTGCTTCCGTACATTTCAAACAGTAAAAGCATGTCATCACGTCTAATTTGAGCCAATTCAATGACTTCTTTTTCAGTTTTCGTGATCACCTTCAGATGATTGGCTAATACGTCTTTTTCTTCAACATCGATCAAGCCGTTTTCTAGTTCGGAGATCCGCTTTTCAAGCAACGTTTTTGCATGCATTTCGGCGGCCGCAACCTGAACAAAGCTTCTGATTAGATCCTCGGCGATGCCATCTGTAGAATGAACATTTTTACTCAATGTGTTTCCTCCTTATCGGTTGACGTGTGAATATTTTAAATAGTTGACTAGTGTAGCGTTAAAAGGCCCGCCATCATTTATCAACTCAACTTTTTTGTACCCAGGCGCTAAGATCACGCCTTGTTGCCAGGTATATAAATGTTCCATCGCTTTTAAAACATCAAAAGTCGCAAAAGGATCACTCGACTTAGGAAAAATTCCCTCGCCGGTGATCCAATCGCTTGATTGTTGTTTGAATGCTTCGGTTAAATCGATACCATCCATTTTGATTCTAAAATTAGTAATCGATGGTGTGAAAAGTGAAATGCCTGGTGGTAACGAGTGGTTATGTTCCTGGCTAGTATGGCTATGTGGATTCGGAGAAATAGCACTACCAGATATTGATAGATTTGATTTATCAATAGTCACTGCTGTTTTTCCGGTTGAACCATTCCCAGCTAACGGCATCGCAAACTTACTGATAATTAACTTAAATTCAAAGCGTTCGTAATAAATCAGATCCGGACTAATAGAAACGTAGAAGGTGGCCGGTGTTTGTGCATCGCCTTGAGCTTGGTGTTCTACACCGAATAGATCCGTTACTTGGTTTCGCCGTTGCAATTGGTTCTGTTGGCTTTCTAGCTTTCGATGATGTGCGCTTTCGGCCAATATGCCCAGCGCCTTATCAATGTTCATTAGCCCACCTCCCGATCGATTCTCAAATCTTTTTGAAGTCGTAAAACATTTATTTCAGATCGATCCTCTTGTGCGATGTTGTAATCAATATTCGTAATATAAAACCAGTCATCTTCTGTAAGGATGCGTTGAATGGTTTCGTTGCATTCTTCCAGATTAAATTGGCTTAGGTCATACATGAATCGGATACGATCGCCTACTTGTAAATCCGCTGGAATTTCTTCTGTGGTCACTTCGAAAAAGAAGCCGCGGCGCATCTGAATTAATCGTTTCACCGCAGCATCATAGGCTGTTTTTGCGGCTTTGGCGCGATCCTCATCACTGATCGTTTCACCATTGGTACTAAACGGCGATAAATCATTGAAGCTAAATGATCCTTCAATAGCCGTGTTACTTTCAACAGCGATGCTTTGTTCATCGATCACCGTATATTCGATGGCGTTGTTAGGTGCTAATTTTGTCACGTTTACATAGTCATAGCCGCGTTCATTGTTGATAGCATTTCTTAAAATCCGTACTGGAAACCCCTTTTTCTGACTTTTTGCATCAAAATAGATGTCCCGTAAGCTCATGCTGCTCATACCAGAATCCGACTTCTCACCGTAAACTGTCGCCATATTTACCACTTCGGCTAATTCATGAGTAAAGACAGGTTCAGAAATGATTCGGATATTTTGCTTACTACTTGGTTTAGTAGAGAGTGTGTAAGGTTTTTTGTCTCCAAAAGTTCCAATCTCCAATAGACGGCCAAAGAAAAAACCAACCCGCCAGAAAACATCATCCGTGAGATTACAAACTTTTGTTAAGGCATCTAGTTTTGTTTGACGGCTGAAGACATAATCGATCACACGCTTGGCCGAATCTTGTAGAAAGTCCACATGCCAACGTTTTGAGTACCTAAAATCATACGTTGAAAAGATATCGTTGATCGTTCGATTCTTACAAGCTAGATTCGTTGATAATTGACGGTAACGCCATTCATCAATGACGTGAATTAGTTCGATCCGCAAAATCCCCTCGACGGTATCTTCTTCTTTCTGATCAACGATGCCATGAAAAACTTTGTTATTCACAAAAATTTTCATTTCTTCGCGGCCAGTAAAGTATTTCAGGTAATCGATGGGTAATTCGATTAGGAGTGTAGGCGTAAACATTAATCCATTAGACCAGGACAAATCATTTAACAACTTTTTCCCACGGAACTTTATTTTTTGATTCTCAATGATCTCAAACCAAAAATCCTCATTACCGATAGCATATTCATCGATCTCAGCATCTTCGGCCGGTTCAAAGATTAGGAAACCATCAAAGATTAGTTCATCCTTATTATTTCCATCGGAGCGGATGCCTCGTAAATAAACGGCCTTACCATCAGCAACTTTAAAGCTGATTTCAAAGCCAGATAATTCTACACCGTCCACATCAGGATTAGCTTCTTTCACATCCGGACGTGTAATAAGATCAATTTCAAACGTCTGAAGAACTTTTTCATTTTCGGCATCGATCACCTGGATAGTTTCAAATGGTTTGCCACTGCTAAAATGCCAACCTTTAGCAAAAATCTTGCCATCCTTAATTCCGAACTCGTTTAATTCACCAGCATTTTGTAACGTCTTTTTAGAGACTTCGTATCCTGGTAAATTCATCAGTTCAGGACTATCGGGATTCTCTTTGTACTTTTTAAGGAACTCATACCATTTTTGAGCAGATGAGATGCGAACATCCAACCGTTCAACGCCAGCGCGTTCAAAGTTTTTCAAAAAGGCGATGGTCAATTGTTTCACATCAGTACCTTTTTTAAACCCTTCGACCGCTTTAGGATCTACAACACCGATCCATTGGCCGTTGGTCATGCCCCACGCGGCTAATTTTGTTTGGTTTGCAGCATCAGCAATGCTTCCAGGGATGCCAGCTTGTTTCATTAGTCGGGTAACATAACTTTTACCTGTTTCACCAGCATGAGGGGAAGTCCATTGCCACAATCCATAACCAGGGCCGCCCCCAAGTTCTGAAGTATCCGGTTTATTTCCGCTTTCAGCATCGCTATTACCGGCCATCGCCGCAATTGCTTCGATTGAGTAGCCAAGTAATGACAATTCTTTAAACATGATGATGACGACTTTTTCTTCTTCTGTGAAGGTTACACGTTTTTCAGCAGATCCCGCGGTACTTTTTGGATCGTGATAGATTGCTTGTGGTGGATTACCGGCCCACTGTAACGATTGTGCGTAATTGGTTGTACTGATGCCGTTTGATCCGCCGTTGCAATGGATAATATCCTTTCCATTGACAAACATACCTGTGTGGCCGGCCGCCCCGCTAGAAGCCCCACGAACGCCCCAAATAAAGATATCGCCGCGTGTAGCTTGATTTTGAGCTACTTGTTTCCAACCAAGTTTTTCAAGATCACCGAAAAGTGATTCCGTATTGCCAGGATACCGTGGCTGCATATATCCGGCGGCAATAAGGGCATAATAAACAGCACTAGAACAGTCGTAAGAAGTGGGACCAGTTCTAGCGCCCATTGAATATGTGACCTTTCCTTGTCTTTGTTGAAACCAAGAAAGAGCCGTTTCGATAGTTGCCATAGGCTACAATCCTTTAATTTTCTTACGACCAACTACGATAAATTTGATCGGTACGGAAAACGGAAATGGTGGCGCGCCTGGGACGTTATTTCCTTCAATCTCGTAGGTGTCAAAATTGACCTCGTAGTGTTCGCCTTTATGAATCGATGATTGGATCGCAACTGTGACCGCATGAACCTGATTGCCGACAACTTGCGGTTGTGCCGTCACGATATCCACAAGATCCATTTCTTTCACTGGAATGGAAATAAAACATTCACCTACATCCGGAGATCCAGACCAGTACATTTTAGGGTTAAAACAAGGAACGAATTTATTTACTGGCACAGTGAACTCGTAGGTTTTTACAACAGTCACATAGCCGTCGTTATCCTTCAAAACATCAATGATCAGATGTATTTTTTTCCAGATTCCACAGATCGCACAGATGATACCTTTAAACACGTTATAAGCATTTTGACCAAAATCTTTGGCATAGGCTTTCCAGTCGCAATCATCGTATTTCGGTAGTTCCTGTACTTTCTGTGCAATAAAACAGTCGTTTAGATCGTGGAGATCCTCGCAGTCGTTATGCAAGACTTTCAGATCGGGATTGAAGCCTGTATCCTCTTGAAGACTCTCGCATTCTTTATCACCAATGCCGTACTCCCAGACGTTCAAATTTTCTTCTTTTAGGCGCTCACAAGCGGAGCAATGTTTATCTGTCATTTTTCCCCTCCATCCTTAGTTGATGTCAATTGGATCAACCAGGTCGTAAACGGTCAACTCCTCGATAATGATTGCGTGATAGAGATTGCCTTCTCTTGTATCTGCATAGCGGGGATCTTGATCGTTGTAATAGACATGACCATTTGAATCCCACGGCTCGGCGTTCCAATGAGTGACGCCAGCGGATGACAAGCTACGGCGATGAACCGTAGTAATCCAGAGGCTATTTGTTCCTGGCTTAATACCGGTAAACACCTCGAAAACGTCCTCAGAATTGCTCATATCGACCATGTTTCCGCCATAGATGTGGCAGTTATTCTCGCGTAAATCTCTTACATAATAGGAATCGACCCGCCGTGTTGATCCGGCTCGCCAGTTGATTGAAATTCTGGTGTTATCAGAGACGTTTCCCAAATCAACTGGCTTGATTAAGTAATTGTTGCCAGAAATATCAATGTTTCTAGCAACTTCGATCTTGCCGTTCACGGTGATCGATTGCTGAATTTGATCAATCAAGTCATAAATTTTTTGGATTTCATTCCACAAATCGTGGACGTTAGTCCATAGTCCGCAGATTGCAAAAATGACCGCCCGGAAAACTTCGTATACATTCGATCCAAAGTCCACCAGGTAGCCTTTCCAGTTGCATTCATCGTAGCCGTCAATTCCTTCAGTTTTAGCTCCGATGAAACACTCATTCAAATCATGCAGGTCTGAACAGTCGGTACTCTTGCCATTGAAGCCTTTATCATTTTTTAAATTGGCACCGTTGGCATCGCTGACGCCTTTTCGTACCACGTCCAGATTATTCTTTTTCAATTTTTCACAAGAACTACATTTTTCAGACAAAGCGGCACCTCCTTATAGAGTGAAATTGTCTGTCTTGATAAACACGCAAGCCATATCGCAACAATTATCCGTTTCGATAAAGACTCTATTTTTTCCTTGATGCACAAAAAAACCGAAAGTGTGACCTTTCGGTATGATAAGTTTTTCAATTGGTAGAAGATCCGCCTCACAGCATTCGCTTGTCTGATAATAGACTTCGCCGCTTGCGGTTAGTGTAAGTATTCCGTCATAGTCACCTTTAATACGCATCTGATTGCCGTTTATCTCAATCAGTGGGTCTTTAAACACGCCTTTTAGTGTAATTGTGACAACATCCGTTTCTAGGATCGTTGGACTGTAGAATTGACCGGCAATGATTGAGTAACAAGAATCTTCTTTACAAAGCTTGCTACCGAGCATCGCATTATTTCCCCATAGACGGCCACCAGCTTCACAATTATAGATAAGCTGGTAAGTATCGCCGCAATGGTTGTAAAAGTCATTGGCAACTTCTTTTCGTAGCTCACAGAGCGAATCCTCTTTTGTCAGATAGTCACACTCACAATTGCATTTAGTACAGGTATTCACTGGACTGGTTGAGCAATTGATGCAACAGTCCACGCATTCCTGGGAGTCTCTAAAATCTAAACAGTCAGCAAAATTACACGAATCATACGGTTTTAAAAAGACCTTGCGAGGATCGGCGATGTGCCAGATACCTTCATACAGGACTAAATCAAGATCGATGGAGACAAAATCTTTCTTTAATTGATAAGGTTTTGAGTAGTCGGTCACAACGGCCGTAGTCCAGAGAACTTGTTCACCTTCGATCGCCCAAAGTTTGTTTGGCCGTGAGATCGTATAGTGTAGAAAGTCCATGAAAACCGCGCGTTGTTCACGGCTAAACTTTTTGTAATAGATATCTAGCGTCATACTCATTTTGCCTTCTTCTGCAAAGTGATTCGGTCGCTTCTGAACTCTATAAGATCCATGTCCGAATGAATACGGATGAGAAGTAGTTTTGAAACTACCGCTCAATTCCGCATCTTTTAGCATGGAGTAATTATCAATGACAAGATCCCCAAGCTGAAGGTATTTTCGTGTAGGGTTAAAGGACTTGCATTTTAAAATGTTCATCGCTTACCTCCCTAAACTTCTGATGTAACGGTTCGCGCGTTTAAAGCCAGAGCCTTGATCGCCTTTACCGCTAAAGTATTGATTTAATTTAGCATTATTGTTGCTGGTGTGGCTGATGTTGTTAACGACCGTAGAAACGGCCGGTTGCATTTGTCTGGCTAGATTAAAGCGACCGGTCAATGATCTAAATACCCCTTGGATATCTAAATTGTTGACGCGTTCCATAAAGTCCGAGCCAAATTTTTGATGTGCAGCCTTACGCTGTACAAATTCACCAGGTGAAAGCATCGCTGGTATGGTGTCTTTTCCTTTAGGAACAAAAGGCGTACCACCATCAGCAAGATATTGCGTGCTGACCGCTCCACCCCTGTTTAGAAAGGCTGCTCCGCTTGATGATGAGCCAGAACTACTTGAAACCGTCATGATTCTAGGTGTCAGGGTTGGCGCTCTAAGATTATCCATTGCCAGTTGAATCAATTGGATCTGATTTCCAACATTGGAAGCTAAGTTTTGAATTTGAGCCGAGAAACTACTTGCCAGCATTGTTCCGTAGTTTGATCCGACAATACCGAAAGAAGAAGCTTGATTGTTTAAGCTCATCAATTGCCCGTGAATCGTTCGATCCATATTATCCGCAACGGAGTTCGCAAAGCCACGGCAAAGCGCTTGTCCGTATCTTTCGCCGATTGCAGTGAAGGCAGATGCTTTGTTATTAAGCGATGTGATTGCTTTGTTAATAACATTGACGAACTTACCAGGAATGTTCGCTTTGTTGAATCCTTTAATCACTTCTTTTCCGTAGTTCAGCCCGACCGGTTGGAACTTTCCGGATAAGCTGTTTAAACGGTTGATCAAGTTTTCAAAGGCGGCTACTAATCCATCGATGCTCTCAACGCCTTTTGCAGCTGGGAAATTCGCTAACTCGTTAAGAACGTCCTTCACCTTTTGAATTTCGGCGATGGCTGCTTCTTTATTGATTGGGTTAGCTGGTAGTTCGTTAATTTTATTTCTTAGACGAATAACCGCATCGATCACCTTAATGGAGTTGTTCCATTTTCCTTCTTTAAGCATATTTTCGTAGGTGCTTTTCATTTCTTCACTTCCTAGAAGCGCGAGGATTTCCTTGATTCCGTGGATATTCACTCGTGCGGGTTCAAAAGTGATGTTGAAGGATAATTCGTTTACTTTTTGGCCGAGCGTGATCAGATGACCGAATGTTTTAACCATAGAAGCAAACGGTTTAGACCCTTCGCTTTTACCCATGCCATAATTGGCGAAAATCTCATCCATATTCAGGCTTTGGATAAGTGACTTAATACCGTTTATGTTGGCTTGTGCGGATACAAAATCAATACCATAAGTTAATTGACTGATCATCCCGCCTAATTCCAATAAATAGGTGAATGTTTTTTTCATCGAGGCAAAAGGCTTAGAACCTTCATTTTTACCCATGCCATAATTGGCGAAAATTTCATTCATGTTAAGACTCATGATGACGCCTTTTATTCCATTGATATTAGCTTGTGCAGCGCCAAAATCAATGGCATAAGTTAATTGACTGAGCATTCCAGCTAATTCAAGCAAATAACCGACAGTCTTTTTCATGGAGGCAAAAGGTTTAGAACCTTCATTTTTCCCCATGCCATAATTGGCAAAGATTTCATTCATATTTAGCGATTGGATGACACCCTTAATCCCATTTACATTGGCTTGTGCCGCCGTAAAATCGATGCCGTAAGTCAATTGACTAAGCATACCGGCAATTTCTTGGATATGAGCGATGGTTTTTTTCATGGAGGCAAAGGGTTTTGATCCTTGGTTCTTTTTCATACTATAGTTCGCAAAGATTTCATTCATATTCAATGATTGAATAATCCCTTTTATGCCGTTGATGTTGCCTTGTGCCGAATTAAAATCAATGCCATAGGTCAATTGGCTCAACATTCCGGCAATCTCCAATAGATACCCTATAGTTTTTTTCATGGAAGCAAACGGCTTCGAACCTTGATTTTTGCCCATGCCATAGTCTTGGAATAACTCTTTATTTCCCAGGCTTTTAATGACATTTTTTAGTAGATCAATGTTCGTTTGGATAGGTACGATATCAAGATGACCAGATAAGCCGTGAAGAATATCCATGATTTCTTTAAGGTGGCCGATGCTCTTTTTAACCGATGAGAATTTAGAAGATTCGCCAGCATTGCTTAGTTTTTTATTGAATTTTTTATCTCCAAGTAATCCGATAACCGAAAGAATCTCTTGCAGTCGTTTCTTAGTAGCTGCTAGATCAATTTCGCCACCATTGATGGCCGTCAAATTCTGAGCGATAGATTTCAACGATGACATATATTTTTTAACCGCTTCAACTTCAGAGGAATTTATCACGGATTTAGCAAAGTTTTTAATCCGTTCAACAAAATCAGAAGCCCCACCCATACTATCAACGACTAATTTTATTTGTCTCACGCTATTCAATGCTTTTTTACCATTGATCGTAGGCATTTGGTCTAAGATAGCACCAACATCAGCCAGCTTTTTTAAAACATCGGAGACGGCTTTAACATTGAAGCCTTTAAAGATATTCTCGAAGGTTGATAGCAAGCCTCCTAGATCCGCTCTAGTCATGTATTTGACAACGGAAACGATACTTTTAATTTTCCCCTTCAGACTACTAAAATCAGACGGCACTTTCTGATCGACTTGTTGTAACGCATCGCTCACGACGATTAATTCTTTAGCGATGGCCGCAATTGTGATAAGACCACCACCTAAAAGCACTGCGCCGATTCCAGTTGCTACAAAAGCCCCGACAGCGGCGGCTAAAACACCCATAGCCCCGATAGCAATGCCTATATTTGCAAGCTTTTTCCCGATATTCGACAGATCACCGGATACTTTTGTATCGATTTGGTGTAAAGCTTCAGCTGTTAGTATCAGTTCGCCAGCAATGGCGGCGACAGCTACTAATCCAGCCACAGCTGCTACTGGGTTCATTGTCGCTAGAAGCCCGGCAGCCGTTACTAATGCCCCCATACCAACCAAAGCGATACCCATGTTTCGAAGCTTGTCCGCCATTGAATCCATATCACTGGATACTTTACGGTTAACTTGATTCAACGCTTCAGCTGCTACCATGATGTTTAGTGAGATACCCGCAATCATAGCCAAGCCTGTAAATCCGTCTTTCATTGGGATTTTTGAGGCGATGAAGGCTAGTGCGCCAATTTCAGCGATGGCAACCCCCATTAAACCGAGTTTTTTAACCATGCCACTAAAATCATCAGGTACTTTTTGATCCACTTGTTTTATCGCTTCGGCTGCTTGTTCAATCAATTTGATAGCGGCAAAAACTAAAGCCATGTTTCCAGCCTTTTTCCCAAGACTAGCAAGCCCATCAAACATATTTCCTTTGAAGCCTTCAAACGTTGTGGCAGATCCACCGCCTAAGCCGCCAAATAATTTATTGCCAATCAACTTACTCAATGGGCCGGAAAAGAGTTTCAGTCCTTTACCGGCGATTTTAGCAGCGATACCAAATTTAAGGATTTTACCTGGTAATCGGCCAAGGCCTCGCTCAAAGTTTCCATCGCCTAGTTTTTCAATCATTTGTTTGAAAAAATCAACAAACGGCTTGGCGAAAGTCATAAATTCTTTACCCGATCCGATCACGTCATCGAATGAGTCCTTTAATCCAGCGAAAAACTCTTTCTTATCAAAGGCTTCAAAAGCATCTTTGATTTTTTTGAAAAAGTCCGTAATTTTGTCCTGGTTCTGATCGATGAAAGCAGCGATTTTTTTGAAATTGTTTTCGAAAGTAGATCCTATTGCCCCCATTACACCAGCAAAACCACCGAAACCAGCTTTTTCAAGCATGGTATCAAGTGTACCGATGATAGATTCAACACCACGCGTAACCGCGGATTTCATGACGGCCATACCAGTTCTTAAACCAGAAACGGCATTTTTTGCCTGTTCTTCAAAGGATTTAAAACCGTTCACGCCTTGTTTGTTCATCTCTTCCACTTTGTTCATGAACTGTTCCATTGAAATAGTACCGTCACGTAAACCATCACCTAAAGCGTCAGCGCTAATATTGAATGCCTGGGCTACTTGGTCAATTTGTGCTGGCATCGCCATCTGCATGGTTCGCCACTCCATCATATCCATTTTGCCCTTAGAATAAGCCTGTGAGAATTGTTCCATCGCAGATGCTTGGATCTCTGTACTAGCTTTACCCGCTAAGATGGCATTGTTTAAAGCTAAGAATTGATTTGTAGACTTTTTAATGTCCTTATTTTTTGAAGTAAACCGTTGAACTGACAAGATGGAATCATCTAAAGTAGTCGGTAGTCCGGTTAGGCCATCTTTTAAGGCATTGATAGAAGCTTCTGCATCCTTAGCAGATATGTTCATATTACTCATGATTGTTGGATAGTTTTGTACAATATCATACCGATCAATGGCACCGCCGACAGAACTAGAAACCATACTGACGGCCGCATCCACCCCTTTTAAAAGCGCCCCAATTCCAATTACCTGGTTAATTTTGGAAGCAAAAGGGTTAAGTATCTTACTGCCGATGTTATCCAATTTTGAGCCTAACTCGTGGATGTTGGATGAAATATCGATTTTAGTTTTGGTATTGCCTAACTCACTTAACTTCGTTTTCAGTTTGCCAATTTTTGATTCGGATTCCTGTATATCCATCTGGTCTAACTGAAGGCGAGCTTTTCGATTGTTGAGACGGGTCATTTCTTTGTTCAGGTTGTTTAATTCTTTATCCGCGCCTTTTAGCTCTGTGGTGGTGACTTGTAAATGAGCTTTGCGCTCGCGCAGTTTAGCCATTTGCTGATTTAAGTCTTCCACTTTCGCCTTTGCATCCTTGATATTAGAGGCATCGGCTTTGATGGAGGCTTTTTTAGCAGCTAATTGTTTTAGTTGAAGCTCAATCTTTGAGATTTCATCCTTTGCATTTTTCAGTTTTTCCGCGCGTAATTCGATGGATGCCTTGGAGTTTTTGAGTTTTTTTATCCGCTCATCAATGCCATCAAGTTCTTTTTCGATCTTTTTAGCATTGCTTTTTACTTCAACGGATATTTTTTCGACTGCCAAAATCACTCACCTCCTTTTTCTTCATGCGCTTCAAAATCTTGTGGCGTTAGGAAATAAACAGAATATTCCTCCGGCTGTTCAATCGTCTTTTTAACGTCAGGTTCTAGGCGTTGCCAGTCTAAGAAATTACTGTATGTATCCTCGTTTGAATATTGGCCATAAGCCACGAGCAACTCAGCAACGCCCCAATGATCTAAAATATCATTCGGACGCTGCTTTAAAATTCTTGCTACGTGATGGGCCATAAAACTATAGATATTCAAATCAGGAAAGAAACTAGCTTTTTCTTCCTCGAACGTATTACCGCTCTGGCAAGCTTTTTCGTAGATTACCCGAAAAAATCGCCGGCCTCGTTGAAGATTTCCGGATGATTTTCTACTAATTCAGCAACACATCCGATCACGTAACCCGGAAGCATATACTCTGCTAATACGTCATCCACGCCTAAGAAGGTAGCAGCGATGTTATACATGGCTAAGTGAATTTCATCGCCGGCCATAGCAAAGATACTGAACAGTTCCGCATCCGAATACTCTTCCATTGATCCGTCTTCTTTTAAATCGTGGAAGAAGGGCACAAGTTTCATAATGGCATCGGATAGAATCAAATCTTTCCGTGGTGTGATGGAAATTTCTTCGAATGTTTTAGTAATCAGCCAATAAGCGCCTTTTCCGACAGGTTCGCCGCCTTCTGGTCTTTCAGTAAACATGCTCATTGGCATCCGAAACTTAATGGTGTAATCGTTTTTTTTGACTTCTGTTTTATTAGCATCGCCAATCACAATGGCTGTTTTTTCTTCGATGTTTAGGTAAGGCGTTTCGTCTTTTCCGGCTTCTTTGACTTTTTTAGCCAAATCGATAAATTGACGATCGCTCATAGAGTTTTGAGTCATGCGGTTTCTCTCCTAATTTGAATATTTGGTAAAAATAAAAAAAGGGCTTCCGCCCACTGATATTACTCAGTGATGCGGAATACCTCGTAAAAGCGGTTGTTACGGTCACGCTGAATAGAAAGCGTAAATTCGAACGTTGTTTCTTCCCCGTTGATCGTTTGAGGGAATGACGTAATCAATACGTTGTTGAAGATGTAGACCTTGCGCACGCCATCCGTTTGGATCTTCTCGTAAGAAGCACGAACACGGCGAGTGGTAAGTGCGCTTTCGTCAGCAACGAAATGCTCAACATCAGCTTGTTTCGGATAAGAAACAATCACTTTACGTCCGATCATGCTTTCATGGAACAACATCATGCCGGCATCATAGCTGTTAGTTACTTTGCCATCCAATAAGATGAATTGTTTTTCAGATAAAGCCATGATCACTGGTGAGTTCACACGGTTTAACTCTGCGTCCGTCACGTTACAGTTGTCGGCGATTGCTGCTTTAGTGAAGGCACACTCATCAAGATCCATATCTGGAAATTGCAACATACCAAAGCAGATGCCGTCTTTTGTTACTTCGGTTACTTCACGCTCAACCGTGTGTAGGAACCAGCCTTTTGTTTTGTGGCCGCGGCTCATCAATGGATTTAATTTCCAATAGTTTGGTGTTGCTTTTTTAGCAGTAATAGAACGTTCTACAGAAATAGAGTTAGGATCGTAACCAGAACCAAAACATGTAGCATCCGCCGGGTCGATGGTATCATCACCGGCCAATTCATCTAAACAACCCAACTTAACAACATCATTTACCTCGAAGTCCTCGCTTGTATCGTAAACATAGATCGATGAGAAACCAAAGTTCGCGACTGATTCTTCAGTTGGCGGCGTTAATGCGATGGTGATTGTTAAGCCGTTTTCTGATGCCATCCAGCCACTACCTTCTTGTGACGTAGGCAATTGTGTTAAATCAACAACGCAAGGATAAAAACCACCATTTTCAGCAGTAATCGTATGCGTGTAAACATCTGCATCCGTTTGGTTAGTATCTTTCAAGTCAGAAAGGGTTGTTTCTAATTCATACGTTCCAGCTCCGGGAAGGTCAACATAATACGTGACTACGCCGGCAAAGTATTCTGTTGCATCACTTGGGATTAGGAAAGTTGCGCTTGTTTTTGTACCGGTGGTATTTGTTACGCGCAATGTTCCGGAGTTTTTGCAGTCTTCAGCCAAGCATGAGAACAAGTCATCAGGCGTATTGTATTGATTAAAGGTGACTGACTCCCCTTTGTAACCAAAAAAGTTTCGGGTATTTAACTTCACGCATGAATCTGCATCTGTTAACACCGCGAAACTTGTTTCGGTAGTTGCATCCAGTTTTTTATTACCAATTTTGTTTAGTAAAACGCTTGGTTTACATCTAGCCATGTTTTTACACGCTCCTATAAGTTATTTTGTACGACACGATCCGCCGCGCGTTCATACATCGCGCCATGTTTTTGATTCAATACTGCTAACTTGCGCTCACGAAATGCTTTTTTATCCACTGCTGTAACAGCATTTACCGCTGGTGTTTCTGCGGTGACTTCTTTTTCTTTTGATTTAGCCATGGTAGTGCCTCCTTGTTAGATTTTTGGCCGTCTTGCAACGGCGCGCTCAATAAATGGATCTCCCGGCGATGCCGGCATCCGGACAGACTTAGCAAAAAGCCATTGACCATCCGGGCCTTTCCATCGCAGTGCTTTTTTATTCTTAGGATAGATCGTGTAAGCCGCGTGTCCGTAATAGTAGTAAGGCGAATAGTCAATATGACCGATGTTGCGATCGTCTGCTTTTAAAACAGCCGCATCAACACCGATCAAATAATGACCTTTACCTTTCTTTTCCGTGGTAATGGAGTCATGACAAGCCCAAGTACGCTTGTGCACCTCTTGTTTTAAGAGTTTTTCTATTTCCTTGGCATACTCATCTACGCGTGCATCGACCTTCTCTAAAACGATCGTTTTAATGCTCACTGGCATCCACTCTTTCAAAGAAATAATGTGGACGGTTATTTACCATGTAATACTGATCAAGTAAAAAGCGGCCATCGCTTTCATTCACTTCATATTCCTTACCGATGAAAAAATACATTTTGATACCGCTAGGCAGTGTCATTGTTTTTTCCCGGTGGAATGTTTGTCGTGATCGGCGATTGCCGCAACTTGAGCAGCCGCTAGTGACGGCACTAGTTCTAATACCTAAAAATCTTAATTTCATTAGACAATCACGCTCCATCCTCTTGTTTCGCGGCCGCAAAGACTGATAAGTCCTAACTGCTTCTGGAATCCCGCGTTAATCAAGGCTTTCACGTAGTTATCAATCTGTTTGCTGGTCTTATCATCAAATTCGATATACCCTTCCGCTTGATCGTCTTCTTTGCCACATGCCTGGCATGCATGACAATCACAATTATTTGTATCGTACATAACATGCAATAGCTCACAAAACAGCGGTAGCAAGCATTCAGGTAGAAGCTCATATCCGGCGTTGTACTCGATCAATAATTTGTAATCTTTCGGACATCCGCATTCGATATTTGGCGATGATACCTTAGTGAGATCAATTTTTAGCACGTCAAAAATCTCACTGTAGGCATAAGATTCAGGCGGTAGCTTGGTTACAACATCTTTAATCCCGGTACTTTCGATTAGAGACACCTCAAAAGAATCCGGATCGACCGGATAATACCAGGGATGAAATTCCATGATGCCATCATCACAAGAACATGGATCAAAACGTGGCAGATCCACCAACTCGCTTCGTGCGGCGTTTAAGAAAGTTTCGCAAGGTTCTTGCGTCCAACACGTAATCAAGCTAATCAAATTGATGACTTGTTCTAGCGTCTTTTCTAGCACACCATCCTTCAGGTCTTCAGGCAGACAGTCGCAATAATCTTCTAGTTGCTCAATGATTTCTTGCATCGCTTAGTCCATTGGAACTAGGGTTGTTGGATGGATCAATCCGTCTAAGCCTTGAAGTGTAGAACCTAAAGCCGCCGCGTTCAATGGTACATCCGTAACAACCGCAAGCATGTTTGAGTTGTTGTTGAATGCTGCGCCGTAGTTGTAGTAATAATCACACTCAGAAGCACAGCCTTGGTCTGGATCATTCGTGTGAGATTCAGAGTGGCGAATGAAGTTATCCGTTGGCGCTAAGTTTGTACCAGTGTAAGCACCAGTTGAGTTCCCTTCTAATAACCAAACTTCACCAACGCCGCCGGTAACATCAGCCGGTACAATCTTGTCTTGAATGAAGCTGATACCGTGGAATACGATTGAATCGCCGTTTTTAGTCCATCCTTCAGGTAAAGAACCATTACGTCCTGGTTGAACCAATGACGCGATGCCTTGATAAGTCAATGGATGAACCGCGAATACGTGATTTCCGCCGCCTAAAAATTGCAGACGTGCATAGATGCTATCGAAGGCTGCTAATGTATTTGTACCTACGATTTTGATGATTGACGGATCTTCTAAGACTTCTAACAAGCCGTGGAATGGTTTCAAAATTTGAGTTCCGCCGCTTGTCACGCCTAAGATCATGTTGTAAGCAGTGAAGAACGCCATAGAAGCACGCGCCATCCGTTTACGAGCCGCTAAAACAGTCTCGCCAGGACGTAAAAAAGCACCGGTCAAATCGTTTGATCCGGCTTGGCGTGTGTTATTGATCAAGTTGTCTAACATTTGGTCGCAATCCTTCAAACATAACAAACGCAACGGCACGTCGGCCCCGCATTTTGTGATATCTAAAGGCACCCAGCAGCATTCGCCGGTTGTATCAGTTGGCGGCAATGTTCCCACCGTGTAAGGAAGTTGTAAGCGCCACTCGTTCGCTTGATGATCCTTGCGAAGTTGAGCCAATCCTTGACGTGATGCATTGCGCATTTGAACCGATAACGGTGTATTCAACAGCCATGTTAATAATGGATGCTGATCTTGCATTTGATTGCGTAAGGCGTTTTTAGAATAATCCGGCGCCATACCAATATCTCCCACGTTAGAAGATAGTTGCGCCACGCCTGGCGTTAATTGTGCGACATCAGCCACATTTAAAGCGATGCTTTCCAGTTGTTGTGTAGCAATTTGTAATCCGGCCATATTACAGCTCCCCCATTCCGTCTTCAGATAAATACTCATCAGACACAGTTAATTCCGCCTCCGCTTTTTTAGCGTCAGGCGTTTCAGTACGTTGGATGTTTAATTTAGCAGCGATTTCTTGAAACTTAGAAAAGCCTGTTTCAACTTGCTGATCCTTAATAGAAAGTTTTGCTTCTAATTCGGCGATGCGAGTATCTTTTTCTTTGTTGGATGTTTCCATCGCTTCTAATACCGCTAACATTTCAGTTTCTTGGGCTGTTAGCCGTTCGTTTTCGGTCATGATTGTTTCGACCTCAACCGCTAAAGCGGCTAATTCTTCATCGCTCACGGCTGGTTTTTCTTCTGTTTGTTGATCATCAGAAGTTGTTTTGTTTTCTTCTTCGTCCTTATTGGCCTCTGTTTTGTCCTTAGAGACGTTTTGGTCTTTCTCGGTGTTATCCTCTGTTTTTTCTTCTGTTTGCTCAGGATCAATTGTTTCTGTTGATTCTGGCTTATCGTCAGCACTTAGGTATTTAGAAAATAAGTTTTCTAACAAGCCAGGCTTTTTCTTGTCTGCCATTTGATCGTCTCCTTTGAGTGATAGTCCACCGCTGTTCACATTGCCGGCCTCGCCGACGATGCCAAAATCAGTGATATTTACACGGTCAATCGCTGGAACACCCAACTTGATTGATTCCGCCGCATTTTTGGTATATAAAAACTCCGCGCTGATTCCCATTTGGTAATCAAGTCTGCGGAGTTCTTTGACAAAGAGTGATTCTTCATCAAGATTCAGTTTTACATCTAGCCCCATCCGGCCATCGCCGATATCGACTAGTGAAAGGTCTTGTTTAGTCCATTGACCAACTAAAAATGGGAACGTAGCGAATTTTTGATGACCAATATTGATGCTACCAACATAATCCTCGCTAAGTTCATCGTAGAAAGCTTGTAGTACGCCTTTTTTCAGGTATAGATGCGGTTTGCCGGCCTTATCTACTACCATGCCCTCATCCAGTAAGCGGACGGTTTTGTTTGCTTCATAGGCTGCAAGAGTAACCATGTTTGATTCTTCGCCGCCTTCAGCCGCGGATAAGGTAATCATTTGATCAAAGCGTTGTTTAGCCTCCTTGCGATGCTCATAGCGTTCGGCCATCGCTCGCAAGATTTCAGGTGTCATTCTTCCACCACCTTCACAATGCTATATTCAAGCTTCTTCACACGGCCACCACAAGATTTACAAAAGTTTTGCTGATACTCCACACCGGCGGCTTTTAATTGAGCTTCTAGGTTAGTGTCGTATCGCTTTTGCACTGTTGCGGCCTGTAAAGACTTTAAAAATAATTCGTCATCCTCCAACTCATACACTTTGCCGGGTGTTAGTCGAAGAACGCCGTGAGTAATGCGGCCGTTAATCCGTTGTGCCACATTGATCTGTTGTACGTTGGTGATTGGTTCTATTAATTGATAGGTGCCTTTAATCATCTTGTGCAGCTTCTTTCTTTGCCTTTGCTTTAGCAGCTTTTTTTGCCTTTTTTTCCGCTGCTTGTTCGATTAATTCATCAGGATCGACAACATCCAATGGTTTGGGTGCTGCTTGTTCGACTGATTCATCTGATTCGGTAGCTACTTGCTCGACTTCTCGCGGTTCAAATACCACGCCGCTAGTAATACCAGACCGAAGCTCGCGATGATGCTCACGCAATTCATCGACACTTTCAAAATAAATCGGTTCATTCACTGCGTTTCCTCCTTACGGTGTTGGTGGCGTTGGCTCAAAACAATCGAACGGTTCGCAATCACGGCCGTCAATTTCTTCTGCCGTTGTCTCGCCTAGTTCATACCCGCATAAGCATTCGAAGTCTAAATATTCCTCGTTACCAGCGGCATTTTTAAACATCAAGCCGTTTTTGATATCCCCTAGATAGCGTTGTTTGTATTGCTGATACACACGTTGCGCTTCATCGCCGGTCAATACTAAGGTATCCCCGGATTTGAATTTAAGGGTTACTTTCATGGTGCGCTTGGTTTGTTTCTCTGACATGCTGCTTCCTCCTTTTGGATTTTTTATGCTAATACACGATTGAAAATTCAATCATGCATCGATCGTGAGGGTGCGCGATGCACGTATAACGATCGATATAGTTATAAATAAACTCTTTTCCGGATGGAAGATCGACACGTTGGCCGGCCACCAGAAAAGGTTCATCTATCGGGATAGTAGTTCCGTGTAATGCACGGCAGATTTCGCATGTGTCTTCATCGTTCTTAGCGATCCAAGTTTTGTAAATCTTTGCCGCCGGGATCGTTTGTTGAACAACGGTAACAACTTCAAATTGTGCGAGCTGTTGCGCATTGACGGATTCGGAATCACGGATCGTCTCAAATTGCGATTCCACTAATAAAAAAACGGCCGCCTTATCTAAAAGGTTGCCGTCTTTATCCGGTTTACGCATCTCTTCTTGAATACGTTGACGAAAATTGATGAGTAGATCCGTGATGTACATAGAAAAAGACTCACGCGTCTGACCAAAGAGATCATCGGGCAAGTCTAGGTTATTATCCTCAATGAAAATACGTTGCTCCGCGTCAAAAAGAGATAAAAAATAAGCCACGAGGATCACTAGGATCTCGAAGGCATCTTCTTCATCGGCGGTTGTCGCATATTGATAAATCAGTTCAGGATGTAGCATAGGCGCTAAAAGGCAATGGCATCAGCTTGTATTCCCTCAGCGCGTTTGTGGTATTGATTAACGGCCGTGGTAATTTTTAGCATCGCTTTTTGATCTAGCTTGCCGACAAATTCCTCAACAAATTCACGAGGTGAAATCGTTTTGATCGTTTCAACTTGCAGCTGGCCTTTCATCCTCGATTGTCCGATTACTAGTACCTCAATATGATTGGTGTAAATGTTGCCGCTAGATTGCTCTTTAATGGCACGGTAATCGATTACTACCTCATATTTTACTTTATACTTTATTTTCACATCGGCTTTCTCACCTTCAGCGGCTTCTTCTACTGGAATCGCAACCTTGCGATAGCGATTCTCGAAAAACGTTTCCGGATTAATGGCCGCGTGATCGATCTTACTGCGCGCATAGGTTAAACCGTCAGGGCTTAACTGCCGTTCGCCAACATCCGCTGGACGATGGCCTAGGAACTTTTCTTCGGCTAAGATTGCTTTATTCATCGCTTGCGCATCTTTGAAGTTATAGACCGGCATACCATTCAGTTTTAGCAGCGGTTGCGTTTCCTCCGCTTCGTTCAATATCTCTTTTAGATTGGTTCTCACTATTTTCCACTCCTAAACAAATTTTTTAGTTTTTCAAAACCAGATACGTTCAGTTTTTTTAACTGCCCATCGCTGGCATCGATTTCTTCATCAAGCATTTGCCCCATTTTGTTGGCTAGTTCCTCGAACCCAGAATTTTTGAGCGTTGCCATCATGTCAACAACTTCTTTTCTCGGCTCGTTCTCACTGACGGCTTGGCTTAACTCATATTTGTCAAAATAAACTTTCGACAATCCCAACTTGTCACATAAAATCGGTGAAAATTGGACGGCGAACCGCTCACGAATCGGGATAATCGAGTTTAGCATCGCATTGTCAATGATCTTTTCCATTGATACATTGCCGCTCATTTCTCCTAAGTTGATCAGTGCCGGCGGTAACCCAAAGACTTGGGATAAGATGACACCTTCATTCGCTTCCACCCATTCTATGAACTCGGTGGACTTGGTGACACGTTCTAAATGGTCAAAATCTTCAAAAATGTTGCTGACAAGGATCACGCTGTCACTGCCGCTATTTTTAACCTGGCGGCCAAGTTGTTCAGCTTCAGCCTTTGCTTGGCTTACTCGGGAATCCTTAGCGCTTTTGGACTGACTTATCACATCAGCTGTTCCAAGCTCATTGTCATCGCCGGTAGCGTAATTGTCTTTCAACTTGAAAAGGAGGCGACCGGGGCCGTCATATTCCAGATCATAGTTAAGCCGCTCGTAAACGGTAGACAGAAGCTTCACACGCTGTTGATCGGACAGCAACGGACTTTCACCATCTTCTTTTGTCATATCCAAGCGTAAATTAACAAATTCCTCTTTCGAAAGGATGATCAATTTTTTATTCGGATCAACTAGAATACCGTTTTTTTCGAAGGCATCACGATCAAATTGTAACGACTTAGTGTCCTGTTCGAAAATTTTCACATCATCAAAGGCGATGATATAACCCACGATATCCTTGAAGCCATAATATTCTTCATTGTCTTCTACCAGCGAGGCATAGTTGCGGCTATCAACGTTTATCCAACCGTGTTCTTCACTCAACCATCGTAACCCGTGCTTACCAAAGACAATAGATTTTCGCATAGCCGCCTGTAAAATGGAGTAGTTGGTTGCGCCGCGGATGTTCTTCTTGTAAAGAAACTCATCTAAAACCTTGTCCTCATCCTCATCGCCGGTAGTCAACCCATTAGAAAAGATCAGCTGCACCATTTGATCGACAATATAAGGCAATGAGGGTAAGTTACGAGCCATCCATTCCAGGAGGTCTTCTTGATAGACAAACCTCGCTGTCTTAAAATCGCCGGCACAAAAAGCATTGCATCGCAACATATCCTCTAAAACGATGGAATTGTTTTTTTCTTCAATCTTTGTCTGCTTTACCAATAATTCTCACCACCTTTCTAGCTTCAGTTGATTAATCCTTAATGAAATAGCTCTCAGCCGATTCAATCGCTTCAGCTATGTTTTGTTCTTTCATCGCTCGACAATAACTGATATAGCATGCAACATCTTCCAGTGAAAACGGCGTGTAGATAGCGAGCTTGATCACTCGGCGCCGCTGATCCATTGATAGTTCTTTCTGAACATAAGGAATGGCGATGGTATCCAGTACGTCTTCTGTAACCGCCACCTCACAGAAAAGTTCACCTAGTTTATTGCAAGCCTTTTCTGCCGCTTCTGCTGCCTTCGTATTCTCTGCCATCGCACTAATGAAGTCAGCTAGCCCTTTTGGATCTGTTGGTTCGTTCATTATTCATCCTCCAGAATGTCATAGGTCTTTTTGAATATTTGAGGTTTACATGGATAAAATTCACCCTCAACGCCTTTAATGATGTAATCATCAACATCGCATCGTACATATCCTTCTAAAGTCTCTATCAACAAATCGCCACCTATCAACATCGCTTTTTCTTCACAAAAATCGCGAGCCTCTAATATGCTACTACCCCATTTAAAATGGAAAGCCTCCACTACTACCGGCTTTTTTCTGACTTTCATAGTTTTACCTCTATTCGTTTTGATACAGCAAAATGCCGCTCGTCATGGTGTAAAGTAATGCCGCATGTATAGATAACAAGGCCGCATCTAATTCATCCGGCGATTTACCGATCATCATTTTTATTTCATCTTTCGGGATAATACCGGTCTTAGCATTTCCCCGGCGGATAGCTTGAACCGCGCTCATTTGCTCACGTAACAACTCAAAAACTTCACTGGTCATAGAGACCTGTCCGTGATCAATGAGGTCTTGTAAGTCCAAATGCATTTCTGCCCGCTTATTCGTGCCATAAACAGCAGTGTAATGGTTGGCTTTCTTCCTAAAGTCGGTTGTGCCTTCTCCGAAGTTGATGCCCTTTACAATAAAGTTGCTGGCTCGCTGGGCTAACCCCTCAACAATGTAGACACCATATCCCACATCGACACAGACCTCTTTCACCTGATAGGCCGTGATCATTCGCATGAGCTTGGCGATGATTTGTTGACTAGTTACACCGTCAATCCATTCATTCTTTTCGATTGTGACGTGATCCAGAAGCCGGATTTTACCCTTTTCGTCAATACAGCTTAAAAAGGCTTCTATGCCATCTTTACCCTTGTACGCACTATCTACCCCAAGGAAAAACTCGCAGCCATCGCCCGGCTCGCTGTCGTCAATCTCGGGCATGCCAAATAGCGAGTCTTCGGAATAATCCTCTAACTCGCATAGTAAATATCGTTTACATGTAGATTTGTTCGCGAAAAAAGTTGATTCGGTGACTTGTTCCTTAGATACGATTCGGCCTTCTTCATAGGCTGTTCGGGCATCCATCCAAACGATTAAGCAATCATCGGGAACATGTTCACTGGTTAACTTGTCAAAGAAACGGCCGGGATTGTGCGGATTGCTGATCTCAAAAGAAATGTATTTTTCCCCTGTCACATTCGCAAACTCACGACGGCCAAGTTCGGCATACACATCATCGCTGATCATAGAAGCCTCATCGATGATATAATCGCCCCCACGACCAATGGCAGCATTCCCCTGCTTGGGATCGTTAAAGGCCTCCCCTAGTGAAATAGACTCAATAGAGCCGCCGCCCTTGAAGGCTAACTTACGCTTACTCATCGCCGTTTGAAGGCGTTCGATCTTATCAGCGGTTTCCAGCATTTTACTTTTTACGCTGGGATCTACCGTTTGGATATGGCCGATGACCTTGCTCATGATGATGTCCGTAGTATTAGAGTTGCCACCCGCTACATACATCTGCCGTTTATCGTCAGCAAGTCGGATAGCAATCTGACCGCATAACCAAGATTTTCCATACTGCGATGGCGTAACGACAATAAACGTTTTATACTTCCCACTGATTACAGCACCATACAATAGCGCCTGGGTAAAAAATAAATCCGTACCAAAGTAGCCCTTTGCGTCTTTAGCGCCTAAAACCGCCAATTTAATGGCTTCGTTCATCGGAATACTGAGCCGCTTGTAATGCTCCGGTATTCGGCCAACGCCCCACTTAACCAGCTGGGATCTTGGCGTAGCATTATCCAACAGCTGGATCACTCGCTTTTGGATATCGTTATACGCCACGCTCGTAGCGGCGGCCATCGCGCTACACATCGTCTAATACAATTCCTTGCTTCGACAACAGGTCATTATAAAACTGTTCGGTGATCTCTTGTTTCTCATGTAGCGGCAACTCAATTGCTCCGGAATGCTCGATTTTCTGGACGTTGCCAAACTCATTACGCGCTTTCCGCTCTAGATACCAAATTGTTGCCTTTTCATCGCCGGCCTTCAAAGAGTCAACAAGATTCATTTTTGCCTTAATAATCGGCTTGTTTTTTAGTTCCTCTTTTCGCTCCGAAAAAGCCGGGTTTTTTTCGCAATAATTGTATAGAGTTGATGGCGCAATATCCGCTAAAACACACGCCTCTTTGTCTGTTAGACCGTAGGAAAAAGCGTACTCTAATTTTTGGAGTACCTTCTCATCAATTTTTTTCGGCCGGCCACGCTTATATTTTGCCATTCAATCACCTTCTTTTTTCTTATTTTGGATCTGAAAAACGACACAAAAAAAGCGCCGGTATCGATCGGATACCAACGCCTCAAATCTTTTTTACCAGGTTGTTGCAAGCTCATAGTCTGCCATATCAAAATATTTCAAGTCTTTTCGTTCTGCTAAATACTCTTTATATGCTGGAACCTCTCTCATGTCTGCATCGATTTCATTGATTAGTGGTTGTATCAATGCTAACGCTGTTTTTCTGAGTGCATCGCTTTCGCTTGCTTGATAGATAATTGAATCTAACCGCTTCAATATTTCAAAATGGTTTCTATCTTGCGAGTTCTCGAACGCCGCGAACGCTTGAAAGTCAATTTCTTCAAGCGTATCGCCATACCGAGCGTTAGCCGCTTCAGCTTCTAGCTCGTGCATTTCTAAGACCTTCAGTAACGCCAAATTTTTTGAAACGTTCATTTTTTCGTTTAAAAACTTTGCAATCTCTTTAAAGTCATCATCTGTGTGAATAAACATGCTCATTTTTAAGACCCCTTTCGCTTAAAACACCGGCTGCAAATAATCAAAGTAAGCTTTTATGTCTTCTGTTATCTCATGCTTAGTAGCGCCACCTGATAGCAATTCTTGAAGATTTGAATGCATTTCATTTAAAAAGCTATCTAACTCATCTAGTTCAGTATTGTAGTAAGCTTTTAAAGCGCCACTACCTAACCAAAAATTCACGCTTTCAAGATAGTTGTCTTTTTCGATCGTGACGCGATTACCAAAAAGGTTCATTTCACTTTGATCTGCCGCAACTTCAACTTTTAATTGTTTAATCTCAAAATTTAAAATCATAGTTGCCACCTCTTTCTATCTATCATTATATACATATTATAATATAGATATAATAATTAATCAAGTAAAAAAGGTTGCATCTTTATAATTATATGTATATAATGATATTAAGCTAAAAAAAGGAGTGAATACATGAAAGCTATTTCTATTAGGCCAGATTATGCATGGGATATTTTGACCGAAAACAAAAAATTCGAGTATCGCACCTGGGACACGAAACACAGAGGGGATCTTTTAATTTGCGCAACTGCTAGAAAGATACCAAAATTTATTTCTAAGCACGCTATCGCGGTTGTGAGCCTCACAGACGTGAAAAAATTAAGCGATGGTACTTATGCCTGGAAACTCGAAAACGTTCGCTGCATTAAGCCATTTCACGTAAAAGGTCAGCAAGGACTTTTCAACGTCAATGATTCATTGATAGAGTATCCAGCAAAAAATGAAGTAACGATCGAAAACGGTGAGGAAATTGTTAACGATGAATTTTGGAAGCATTACTACGAGGCGTTAGTTGATTAACTAGCGCCTTCTTCTAATTTTGCATCAATGTACCGATCTAATTGTTCAAGCGAAATATAATCCTCATACGCTGGAACACCGATGGTTTTGTGGAACTCTTTTCGCTCATCTTCATCGCGGAAAACCAAGACTGTTAAGAAATCAATGTTGTTACGATCGGCCAGGCGTTCTTTGCCTTCCTCTCGTGCATCTTTGATATCTTGAAGGGCATTTTTTTCCTCATCGACTTCCGGCGGATCAAATAATTCAGAAAAGCGATCATCGCCGTTAAACATGAAGTCAATATCCAAGGAGGTAAATCCGATGTCTTCTGTCTGGATGTTAAAATCGAGCATCAACTCTGCCAGAAGATCTGTTTCATATTCCCCCTGGATTGATTGGTTGTTTAGTACGATGTTTAATTCGACTTCTTCTTTCTCATCCACATCGATGACGCTAACCTCTAACGCATAGTCTTTTGTGCCTTCTAGTAAATCGAGTGCTGCTATTCGCTGATGACCACCTACAATGTTTCCGGTTCGTTTGTTCCAGGTAGGTGTATTAACTAAGCCGTGCTTTTTCAGCATCGCTTTTAATCGTTTTTTCTCATCCTTACCGATTTGGCGCGGGTTATAAGGTGCATTCATCAACTCGCTACGATGAATTAGTTCTGTTGAGGATCTTTGGTATTTTGTTTTATTCGCCATAGTCTTCAAACCTCTTTACTGCCGCTCCAGCAAGCGGGAAATAATGTAAAATTTTCTCGTAGTCCGCCGGATAAAGTACCTTAATAGCGGCCAACTCTGATCCATCTAAACTACGAAACGAAAAGCCCAGCTTTTGATTTTCTGGACTTAGGAATAATTTATTTTGTTTTATGTAATGCAGTACCTCTTTTTTATTCCATTCAGCAATGGGATACATCCTCCCACGTTTTAAATCAATGCTACCACTTTGTTTGATCATGGCTCGACGAACGATCGAGTCTGCTATACGCTCACCGCAAGCAATCCATTGCGCGCCAGTTTGTAGCCGTAAATAATCATATTGCTCGGTGATTGATACGATTTTTACGTAAGGATCGGCCGGCCGGAATGTGCCATATCGGTAAAAATCCGATAACTCAAAATGAGGAATGCGAATAATTTCATTGTTGTATTTTTTCTCATAATAGCGCAAGGTTCTTTCCTGAAATTCTAAGCCAGGTACTAAATACATGAAATAGGGATACACGTTTTTAAAATACTTGGTACAAAGATCATACGTCACGATACTATCCTTGCCGGTTGAAAGACCGACAAGAACGGTATCAGTGATTTTACTTGCGGTTTTTATGGAATCAAAAAGTATAGCTCCCACTATTTAACCGCCCTTTCCGCCAGATGACCCACGATTTCCCTTACGTTTCGCTGGCCCAGTTGTTCGCGCACCTCGTGTTTTTGTTTGCATACGTCCTACTCTCGCCATAGTCTCACCACCTTTCAAGTTGTTCTTGCTTCAAAGAAATGATAATATTATATGGATATAATTATATGTTTACTGTTAGAAAGGAGTATTTCAATGAGTCCAGATGAATTGAAAACAATTCGTGAATTTTTACAAACGGATCTGCTACCAAAATCCGAAGCCATTAAAATTACTGATCAGTCGCCCCAAGCGTTTACTAACGCTGTAAATACCGGGAAGATTACCCCATTTTATGAATACGAAGGGGAAACGTCCTCTAAGATCCGCCTATACTTACGATCAGACTTAGAAGCATATGCAGCTACAAAGAGAAGGATCAATAAATAGACTATTTATCTCCATAAACAATCCATTCAAAGAATTGTTTCCACGCCATCGCTTGATCAAAAGATGAAAACTCCGGAGATCCGTGTGATTCTGTTTTTAATACGTGCATCGCAAGATCATGCCTGGTGTAAGCTCCAGGCATTTTTTGTTGTGCATGATAATAACATTGCTTCAAATATTCGAAGTAACTCATCGCGGCCTCCATTCATCAAAACAGTATTTTTTAAGCAAAATAAAAAGACCGCCGAAGCGATCTTTATAACGGTAAGGCTCCCCGCTACTACTTTGCCGGCTTAGGGTCTAACCACTAACAAAGTCTAATTCGATCCTATCCGTCCGTATGACTAATACAGCTCATGGATAGATCCTCCTAATTCTTTTACCTAAGCAGTCAACTTAGTATGCCCTCGCAATATCCTACCGAATCATGCCTGATTCCCAATTACCAATCCTATACACCTCGGATATTCACTAACGTCACTGGCAAGGATTCGAACCTTGCACACTCCATTTTCCGATATTTTCCGATTTAGGGGACTGACACTAATTACCGGTTAGCTTGACCCTCGGCGGTCTCTTGTGTATTGGTTGTACACTCAGGAGCCATTACCACTACTTCGAGTTATTGGCGTTGCCATTCCGCCACAGTGACAATGGATCTTGTAGGACTCGAACCCACGACCAACCTATCATGAATAGGCAGCTCTAACCAACTGAGCTAAAGATCCATATTACAAAGCCATCGCGAGGGATCGAACCTCGAAAACAAGCAAGTGAACTTTAAGGAGAAACCTAATTGAGCAGAGTTTGAGAGTCAAAGAGTCAAGGCAGTGCCTGCTTGTTCCTATTCCAATTGTTCGATGACATAAAAAAAGTTGCAACGTTTCCTCGCACCTATTTGCTATACTCAGTTATCGGCGGCTCGATAGCTCGCTCTCGAATAGGTAGTCTGTTCAAATTGTGGGGATTCGATGCAACCTCTTACAATACCAAAATATCATGTAAAATCCCGGACAAGGTATTGGATTTGTCCGTTTTCCATAAAAAACTAGATTTCTCCCAAGTTTTCGGCATAGGTTTCGATAATTTTTGTTCGCCAATCGTAAACTTTGGATTTTCCGCATAATTCAATATCGGCAATTTCCCGCCAATTAACATAACTGTATTCTCCCCACATATAACGATCGACAATACATTGAAGTTCCGGGGATAATTGCTTATACGTTTTTTCAATTGCATTGATTTTCTTGATCCGATTTTTATAGATCGGATTTCCTTCTTTTTTAATCAGTTCATTTAATTGCGGCTGATTTCCGCCTCCATTGCCTTTGATCCAATCATTCAAATCTGAAGGTTTCCATTGCGCATTAATGACCGCGGTTATCGCTTCGTTGTAAAGATTTTTGTAATTTCGAAAGTCTTCTTCCAACGATTTTTTCTTTGCATCGCTTAATTTCTCTATTGCCATCGAGAACGCTCCTTTGATCAATAAATCAACCCAAACGATTAATCAATCAATTAGCTATCTAAAGTTTGCCGCATGTTTACCGGCCGCGCAAAAATCACAAATTGAGGATCACAATTACTTATTTCATCGTAAGTAAACTGTTGAATTAATCGCCCATCATTTTCCGTTTCATCATCGATAAAAAAATGGCCGTCCTGTGTTTTGAAAAGGATTTGACGCGTACCTAGTTCTGAATCATCAATAAACACGACTTCAAATAAACGATAGTTTTTCATAAATCCTCTTAAATCAAGCCTGTACTACCGAAACCACCGGTACGTTTGCCTACAGACTGATCCCCTTTCGTTTTGTAATATCTTTTAAAGATTCCTTGTGCGATACGTTCACCGGCTTTGATGGTTACTGGCACTACATCCAATGAGTGAGCAATTAAATGGATATGCCCTTCATTTTCCGGGTTATTGTAATAATCAGCATCAATCACACCTACACTATTTGGAATCATGATTTTAAGCTTTTTAGGCGCTGATGAACGTAACACTATTTCTAGATACTCATCCTTGGGGAAACTAGCCTTAACTCCTAATGGAATCATGACCGGTTTTAATCGTTCACGTAGTTCTTGGCATTCTTCTTCCCAATAAGCATTTACTTCGTTATATCTGTCACGATCCCTGAACTTCAAAAGGTTAGGTCGCTCCTGATACCATCGATCTAATCGCATTTGCTGCTGAAAGAGGCTAGGAACGATAGTGTCTTCAGCACAAAATAAATCATAGCCGGCCGCATTTTCTGTCATCCGAACCGGTAGCGTTGCCATTTCTTCATATCCTGTTACAAAATCAAAAAAACGTTCTCTATTACTTCCCACTCTGATACCCCCTTTATAACTTTTCTAATAACATAAGAATATATTCTTGAATGCCTACTCGCTTTAAAGTTCTTTCCGCTTCTTCTTCTACATCTTCAATTAGCTTTAGCACTCGCAACTTCTCCGTAAATCGGCCGACAACAAATGATGATACACCCACTATTCCAAACGCAAATATGCTAAAAAATATATCCAATGCATTCATGCTAGTCTCTCATCTCCTCGTTCATCATGATTCTTTCGGTATTTCGGATCGAGTAAAAACCTGGTTTGTAATCGTGACGTTCCAGCCATTCGCTAAAAATTCCTTGTAGTTCGGCTTTATGCTCATCGGTCACATCTGCTAAGTAATCCTCCGCAATTTCACCACATCGATCACAAAGATCGTCTTGAATGGTTTCAATCATCCAATCAAAATCTAGCGATACTTTAGGTACTATGCATTGGCCGACCGCGAAGGAAATAATTTGCTCATTGTCATCGGGAACGTAGCCTAAGATATCCTCGAATTCTAGTTTCCTTTTTCCTTTGTTATGCCAATTAATTTGACTTTTCGCGGCTTGGATCGCTTGAAATTTGAAATCAAAAAATTCACCGGCAGACCAAGTTTCATCATCCACTGTTTTTGAACAAATCCATTTTTTATGTGGAGTAAATTTTTCGACCGGTTTAGAGTTACCTTCTCCAAGTGTATTTATTCGCGGCCAAGGCACAGCTTCATAACGATAGTCGTTCCCAAACTTAGCCTTCAATTTTTTGATCGTAAGCAATGCTCTATTTTTACTTTTGTAAACAATAATTCTGCTATGATCCAATTTAGAAATGCGAATCTTCGTTAGACCATCACTTTTCCTTTTGATAATTCCTTTATAGTAACCATTCTCGCCAGTTGATGATTGTATTTCGATAGCATACTTTTTTAATTGATCATCCATTAAAATTCGCTCCAGTCATCATCTTTTTTTCTCGATGGTTCAGATTTTGTCTTATCTTTTTCAAGCCAGACCTTGAAGGCGGCTGAAGCACAAGCCACCATCAGTATCAAGCCAAGACCAATTAAAATCTTCACGATAAAATAAGCCATATTAGTTCCCTTGGTTCGTCACAACAGTATCAGAGCCATTGACCGTTACCCAACCATGCTTTTGGCGAGCTTGAGCTTCCGTGTAACGAATTAATTCATCGGTAACTGATTCAGCAACTTTTTTATTTGATGTTGCCTCCGCCTCTGCTGCTTTGGTTTTCTTGTAAGCTTCGCTGTCTGCTTGTGTTTTGGCCGTTTCAGCATCTAGCTTCGCCTTTTCGTTCTCTTGGCCGGCGCGGATGATAGAATCAATAGATTTTTGCGTCTCACTATCTACATCCGGAACACCTAGCGTCACGTCTTCTACTTCAAAGCCTTTGCCTTCAACTGATTTTGCATAATTGGTTAAAACTTCTGCCTCAACTTTAGAAGAATCGCCGGAAAGAACGTCCAAAAGACTGTACTTAGCATAGACTTCACGAGCAACTTTTTGCAGCTTAGACTTTAACCAGCCAGCCTCAATGTCTTCACTGGTAATATTCCCGAACTCTTTGTACATCTTAGCGGCTTTCGTAGGATCAACTTTATAATCGTATTTGATATTGATGGTTGTTTTCTTACCATCGCTGGTAGAAACTGAAACATCCTTTGCTTGGATTGTTTGCAAACGAATCGGGTATTGAATAACCTTATCGATACCAACAAATTTTACCCCTTGGGATAAAGCCTCATCCTTAATTCCACCATTCATGGAATAGCGAACCCCTACATAACCATTATCGATCTTCTCTAAAAATTTAAAGGCACCGATAACCCCAGCAATCAACAAAACAAGTACGCTTATCCCTATTACGACAACTCTTCTAGCTTGAATATAACTCACGTTTTTATCCCCTTTTGATTGTTTTTTTATTTAAACGGCCACAAGATCACCCTTGGCCGGTTATCTCTTTGATGATTTTTGATACAAGCAGCATCGCCACCATTTTGCTTCTCTCATGACTAACAATCCTCTTGATATCGCCCAGGATTCATCAACTGCATTAATCGTGCGACTTCCAGTTGTACAACAATTTTTGTTCTCACTGAATCGTCACTTACATAAACAGCTGAAATAATCGCTGCTGCTCGTTGTACAGCATCAATAGGATCTTTAGCCGCATCGTTCAATGTTACTCCGTACTTATTCAACTCTTTTTTTCTTTGTCGTCTTTTCATTATTTCTCCTAACGTCCGGTTAACCGGAAGGTGACCGTTCGATTTATTTGATGGGTTGAGTTAGCCGAAATCAGCAGTTTGTAAAATATTAATCAACCGTTCTACCTGTGGCGATCTCCAAGCTGTCATAGCGTAAGTATGAGCGTCCTTTGTATAGTGATGTGAATTAGACTTCAAGTGCTCCTTAGCTTCACGATTGGTGAGAAACATTGTATTTTGAACGTTAAAAGCTTCTTCTCTAACACCAAGCACAGTCCAATCATTTACCTTTTCTTCATCCGCTATTGCATCAACGATATCCTTTACATGCCAATAATCATCATAGTCAAGGTCATAGTCCTCTTCTAAGTATTCATAATCACCGATATTGTCTTTAAGATATTTTAAAAACTCTTGGATAGTATATTCATTCCAATCCAAATCATAAACACGATACTCTTCAGCATAATCATCTGGCGCTTCAACGATTTTATAATCTCGAATAACCCAGAAACGCGGATCAGCTTGGCAAAGCTTGTCCTGCGTATTCAATTCCCTTTGTAAATCCTTTAGAAACTTAATGTCTTCTTGTTTCATTTCAAACCTCCTTAATTGGCGTGGTTAACTTACTAAAGTAGTGTACCAGCCAAAGATTTCGTCATAGCTCAAATGTTTGGTGGCTTCCATAACCGCTTCGCCAAGTTCAGCAGTTATTACTTTGTCCTCAACTAATACATCCGTTAAGTAATAGTCGTCACCATCTCGACTCTTTATCAAAACAGCTAAGGCTTCTGGTATATCTTTCTTCTCAAATTGCATGAAATACCTTGCAATTACTACTGGCATATTCTTCATTCGCCGTCCCCCAATAATTCTAGATTTTCGTAGATGTTACCTAGTATCTCAACACTGTTTAGCCAAACAGTGAATGCATGAAACTTACTGCCGTACTTCGGTTCCATCTTAAACATGCCGTAATCTATGTCATAAACAACTACGCCGCCTATTAATGGAGTGGGGATACTTGTCTCAGGTATTTGACGCGTTTCAACAATATCTCCTTCGAAAATCTCAATACCGTTAATATCTTTCAGCCCTGTTGATTGCATGAAGCAAATATCATCGAAAAATCTCATGTAGTTAGTAAATTCATCGTTATACATCTGTACAATTTTATGATTCGGAAAAATTGCATGTACCTGCATCATGCCTCGTTCTTTATCCCAAACTCTAAACTTCGGTATCATTCGCCGTCCTCCATTGCTCGCTTAACAATTTCGACATATTCGGCACGTTCTTTGTAATAGTCCTCAGTCAACTTGAAATACTCTTTCAAGTCTGAAACTAAACCTTCTAAAGTATCGTTTTGATCAATGAACATTGCTACATCATCTTGATGTAATCCTTCTGTTGCTTCCAACTCGAATAATTTATCTTCGCTGATTTCCATATTTACAATCTCTTTCTTTTTTGTATTTGATAGCCTTCATTAACTGACTTTTTTAATCCACTCATCAATCTCATTTTGTGTCATGTTTAGTGTGGTTATTTTGCTTACCGCTAAATCAAACGGTTGGGCGTACTCCTTAAGCCATTCATCTACTGTTAGCGGATCGTAAAGCTGCTGTGTTTCTCTCAGATAGCTTTCCACTTCTGACTTACTGGCATTTTCAAAGGTTGGTGCATCAACCACCATCGATATGCGACAGTATAATCCATTCGGTTGCTTACTAATCATTCCAGCCACCTTGGACATCCCTCCTTTTTTCTTTCGCTTTAGAACTTACTCTTCATTTCGTAAGCCATACAATAGCTCTATTGCTACTAACATCTCACCTGGTGTACCAGTTTCATCAAACCACCGTTTTGCTTCGTCAGTTAATGGTAGCCACTCTTTTGATGATCCCAAGAGAAATTCTTTCCTACTTTTTTCTTCATCATAGGCTAGAATACAATTAAGACACCCAAGAAATGTCATTCCATTTTCGGCCTCTTCTCCGATATATCGGATTCGTTCTTTAACAGCCTTTGGCAAAGTATATTTTGGTGGTCTAATTTTTCCATCAATAATTTCAAAACCAAAAACAGCTTTGTGAGCTTCAATCATCTTATCCATTCTTTTTTCTCCTTTTCCTACTTAATTTTGTCCGCTAGACTACTTTCCACTCGTACTCATTAAACGGATGAATATCTTTTAATTGGTAAAATTCTTCTTTAGTAAAATGGTAAGCATCTATTTCATCTTCGCTATGACCTAATATCTTGGAAACATTCGTATCATCGGACTTGGCTAGTTCGCTAAAATCAGGATTTTTTGTCACATAGTAGTTACAAAAAACATCCGCTGTCCCGCTCGCAATTCCTTCTGTCCAAAAAATGTATTCTTCCATTTCGATTTCTCCTTTTCTCAGTGATAGCCCCATATCATAGATCAAGATTTATAAATATAGCGCGCAAAGTAAGTATTCCCATCCTCATCCTTCGCGCCCCATGAATCTTTGACCGCTGGTTGAAGCCATAACGGATTCCCGCATCGCATACACTTCACATAAGTGTTTCCAAAACGTCCTAACTGAACTGCCTCGCGGCCGCAAGACTTGCAATGAACTTTAATTTTTACTTCTTCACCCATTCGAGGCGCATCTTCTGCCATTCTTGCAGTTCCGGCTCTTTCTTCAGTGTTACTTAGTTCTGTTTTTTCGAATAATTCTTTAAACGATTCGTTTTCCCCGATCGTTGTAGTCATTGCTGGCGCTCTTTTTACAATCCCACTTACGCCTTGAACATCTTTTTGAAGAATATTGAAAGCCGGTTTTTTTTCAGTTGTTTGATCGATTGGCACCGGCTTGGAGACTGTTTTCTTTTTGGCGTTCGGATCAGTAAAAATCATTTTAACCATGCTTTTTATTTGTGCTTCGGTAAACTCACCGATTACTTCAATTTCTCGTTCTCCGTTTTTAATGTGAAATTCTGTTTTGTTTGCCATGCTCTTTATCCCCTATCATCTGATGTAATTAGCTTGTTATTTTTTTAATATTTTACGAACTTCAATAACCACTTTTTTACCGCCAAAACTTTCTATAACAGCTTTGCCTTTTGTACTATCAGCATCCATCGCAGAATCAATATCCTTAGTCAAAGCAACGCCCCCGCCTACTAAGCGATACCAGGCAAAGCCTTCACCGATCATAATCACTTTTTTCGATACCGAAGAAAGAACGACCTCATCGGAGTCCGAATCATTTGAGTTTTGCCCCACTTCATCGTTAGTCGGTGGATCAACTACGTTAAACTCAATTAAAGAAAATCCGGCCCATTTCATGAAGCGAGTAACCACGCGCATATGATCCCTAAAGCTTCCTGGTGACACACTTTTTTTTAGCGTGTCTTGCGCTTTGCAATAATTTTCTGGATTGACTTTGTAAATATCATCGCTGCCTGTCAATTCAAAAAATGTGATCAAGTATTTTCGGTAAATTTGTTTAGTCGCTTCTGACCATCGCCGGTTAAACAGCAAATAATCATTCAGCAAGTTTTCCGTAAATTCCATTGTCTCCACATTCCATCCCTCCGTTAGCCGTTGTCTGTCAGTGTCAGGTTCAGCATCTTCTTTATCGTCCTTGACTATAGGTAACTGACGGCTCTTTTCGTCAAATTCCCATTCATTGAGATCCTCAGGCGTGACACTCGCCCGGCTGACCTCATTTCTTTGCACCCAATTGTTTAGTATATGCCGTGGTATTCCTAGTGCCTCTCGAATACTCGTTTGCTCATACCCTAAATATCGAAGGTATAAATAATTGTCTGGTGTAAAACGTGAATAATCCAAACTGGGTAATGGGCGACTTTCTCCCATATTGTCTGCATCAAGGAATTTCGCTAATTCATTAGCCTGTTTCACGGCCATAGGATCATTTTCCCACCCTAAATCTGACGTGATCTTACACAACATGGTTCGCGCGTTCCTTTTTTCTTCTTTGGTTGCCATGACTTCTCCTTAATCCGTTAATGCATAGCGATTTCCGTGTGGATCATTTGTTTTGTAGTGAATGCAATTCCATACCTTCGCCACAGTTATATTTGTAGCGGCCGCAGCTTTTCGTAAGGAACTAAATGTTTTTTTTGATCCATCTGAATAGATAACATACACCGGTGTTGGTTTGGTACTTCTTCTCTTGATGCCAAATTCACGCATACGTTCATAAACAGAGTCATCGCTCACGGCATATTTTTCGCACACGCCAATCAGCCCCAGCGAAGAATACTCTTTTTCTAACGTTCTCTTATCGATGCTAAGTTTTTTTCGTGCATTGATCCGTCCAACTCGATGTTTTTTTCTAACATGAGCAACGATCGCTAAAGTAGTATTCAGTTCATCCTTGATTAGCTTTTTATCCATTCCTTGTTTGATCCTAGATAAAATTTCATTTTCCAAGCCTGGCCTTGCAGCCAAAACCCCCTCTGATCGTGTATAAACGTCATTTTGTAATTTTAATTCAGGGTCGATAATTGACATTAGCGCGCGCCATTGAGTAACTTTTTCTGGTTTTTCTTCCCACTCCGGATCTGAAATGAGGTCTAATAAGGCAAACCAAGCCTTTTTCTTTCCTTTTTCCATCATTCATCCCTCATAAATACTTTTCCCTTTTCGGTTAAAACGAGCGTCCGGTTCTTCCCAACTTCCCAATGGATAAGACCGTTCAACCGTAGTTCATTCAAATAATCGTAAGTCTTACTGACCGAGGCCATCGATGAGGCTTCCATTACCTCACGGACAGATGGTGCGTAGCTCTGCTTTTCAACTAAATTTTTTAAATCAACAAAAAACTGTTCAATATTTTGATTCATTCGTTTCTCCCATGAATAGAATCAACCCGAATGCCCTCTTAAACGTCCGGCTCATTCCGGACAGTAATCTCAATTCTTGGCCTTTTTTTATCTACTTCAAAATGATGTGAAAACCCGGATATCTCACTCCAACCATCATTTTTTATAACTCCGGCAGCTATCATGCCATCCAAAATGAATTTAATTGCGAATGCGATATTATCTTTGTCCTTGCGCTTATCCTTGCAAAACCATATAATATCCAAGGCAATTGGTAATTTAAGATTTTTAAATTCATCAATCTTTTGAAGAAATGCATGCCGGACAACGTAAGTTTCCTTTTGTTTGATCCGGTTGCCGGCCAATCGATTTCTGTTGATTGCTGCAATGTATGCATTCAAATCGGTTAAATGATTTTTGATGGTTATTTTTGTTTCGAAATAATCCTCAAAAAGCGAAGAATTAAACCGTAAATTTGGTAATTTTTCAAGATAAACTGTTGTGAATGATAAATTTCTTTCTATTGCTTCAACCGTGTACACATCGCCTAATTTTAGCCATTTATCTGCTAAGGCTTGATCCACTTCACGGCCGTTTTTAGGAAATGCGTAGATGATTTTATCACCAGGCTTCGCGTAGATATTCATATTTTTACCCTTTCAAAACCTTGTTATTTAAGTATTAGAACGTCTGTTTTGATAGGCTTGATATCATTTTTTTGATATACTGACAAAGAAAGGTCTAGTCATTTGCCGTGACAAAATAGACCGCAACCGACTTTTGCCGGTCGGGAATAAATTTTAATAGTCATTGGCTTTTGGATGCACTCAAAAAAGACTTTTGCCAGTCCGTGTATTAAAAAGTTCAATGCCTAATCTTGTGTAGCTTCTTACGACTTTTTGCCTTAGTCGTGAGAGGCTTTTTTTGTTGGATCTGCTAAATATGCCGATAATTTTTGATTTAGCCGCTGTTCTAATTCCGGATCTAACTTTTTAGCAATTATCGGATTAGAGATATGATCCGGTAATTCTTCTTTACGAGAAACACCCTTATTTTGCCGTCTAAGAGTTTTTTCCTTTTGCCTTGTTAACTTGTCGTAAAATTCGTCATCGTCTTTCTCAACGTCGCTGAGAGTCTTGTAGCCTTCTTTATCCCATCTCTGCATAATTTTTGTTGCGTATTTGTAGCTTGCTTTGTCTAACGCTGCCCGCTTGATTGCTTCACAAACTAGTTCTTGGCCTAAATCATTGATCCAATATTCGAGATCTTGAATCGTTATCGAATTTAGAACGCCCCAGGTGCTTTCATACATTTTAAAAGGGGTCATTTCTGCCTTACCACTACTACCTTTATTCAATGTATTATTAAATGTATTATTATCTCTCAAATTTTTTTGCATAGGGTTCACAAAATTTTTTGGGTAGGTACTCAAATTATTTTGACTAGGGGTATTCAAATTATTTTGTATAGGGTCTTTTTCCTGTTTATAGTTATTTTTTGGGGTTGGTTGCATCCCTGGATCGCAAATTCTGATCATTCGAAAGTCAATTTCTTTGGATTCTTTCTTATAAACAATCTCTTTTTGGATGTATCCTAAATCGTTTAAAGATTTCAACCAGTTTTGAATGGTTGATTTTGTGACATTGTAAAGGCCAGCAAAATACTTGTCCCCAGCCCAGCAATAACCCTTTTCATTACACAAAGCTGTAATTTCACCATAAAGTAGTTTTGCATGACCGGATAACCGTTTGTCATAGCGCACACTTGCTGGAATGATGGAGTAGTAACCGGGTATTGTTTTTATCTCATCACGTTCCAATTCGTTCAACTCCTTCTCTTATTTTATTGGGTTGTTCATTTTGCCCACTCCAGCAAGGAACATCGATCATACTCTGAAAAGTTGGTACAAACGTTCCGGCTTGTTGGAAAGAAAAAGGCTTTTTAGCCCTCTTCTTGCTCCGGATAAGGCCGATCATTTAGCTCTTCATCTTTCTGTTTCCCAACTAATGATAGATGTCGATCGTCAAAAAGCGTGATCTCTTCGGAATCGTCATTATTGTCCGTTGGTTTTTGAAGCGTTTGATCATATTTCTGTTCTTCAGCTTTCGCTTCTTGCCGCTCTTGTTCTTCTTTCGCATCCAGTTCACTAATCATTTTTTTCAGTTTCTTAATAAATCGATTGGCTTGGTCAACTTTGAAAAAGCGGTAACTATTCGCCTTGTTTTCAGCCAAAATATCAACTGACGCTTTCCCTAAACGTACGGAGAGAATAGCCAACAATGCTTCGATATCATTTTTTTGTTGATCAGTTATTCGAGGTTCATTAGATTGCGCTTTTTTTGAATTTCGAGCGTTGTTGCTTTGGTTGCCTTGATTGTTTTTGTTGCTTTGATTGGCT